>JBQTHM010000001.1:0-3612 GCA_052389895.1 Alphaproteobacteria bacterium
GACGAAGTCACCGCGGCTATGAAGAACGCGGCGCAGCAGGAAATGAAGGGCGTGCTGGAAGTGGTGGAGGAAAAGCTCGTTTCCGCCGATTTCAACCACAATCCGGCTTCGTCCAGCTTCGTGCTCGACGGCACGAAGGTCATGGACGGCAATTTCGTCCGCGTGATGAGCTGGTACGACAACGAATGGGGCTTCTCCAACCGCATGGCCGATGTCGCCATGGCGATGGGGAAGCTCATCTGAGCTTCCCGTGCCCTATCGCACTCTGGACGATCTTGAGGTGAGAGGAAAACGCGTGCTGGTGCGCGCGGACCTCAATGTACCGATGAAGGATGGGCGCGTGACCGACGCCACCCGTATCGAGCGCCAGGCGCCCACGCTCCGCGAACTCGCCGAAAAAGGCGCGTGCGTGATCGTGCTTTCGCACTTCGATCGCCCGAAAGGCAAAATCGTTCCCTCGATGTCGCTTCGCCCCGTGGCCCAATCGCTCGCCGAAGCGGTCGGCCGTCCCGTCGCCTTCGCCGAGGACTGCATCGGCGAAAAAGCGCAGGCAGCGGTGGCAAAGATGAAAGACGGCGACGTGCTGCTGCTCGAGAACACGCGCTTTCACGCGGAGGAGGAAAAGAACGGCGCGGCCTTCGCGCGCGAGATCGCCAAGCTCGGCGACATTTTCGTCAACGACGCCTTCTCCGCTGCCCACCGCGCACACGCGAGCACGGAAGCGCTCGCCCATCTGCTTCCTTCCGCCGCCGGCCGCTCGCTGCAGGCCGAACTCGAGCATCTCGACAAGGCATTATCGAAGCCCGAGCGCCCGCTGATTGCGGTGGTGGGCGGCGCCAAGGTGTCCACCAAGATTGTGCTGCTCGAAAATCTTGCCGGCCGCGTCGATGCGATCGTGATCGGCGGGGCGATGGCGAACACGTTTCTGGCTGCGCAGGGAAACCCCGTCGGCAAATCGCTGCACGAGCCGGAGCAGCTCGAAACCGCGCGCCGCATTATGAAAGCGGCGGAAAAGTCGGGCGCCAGGATGCTGCTGCCGGTGGATGTCGTAGTTGCGAGAGAATTCAAGGCCAATGCCGCGCACCGCACGGTTCCCGCAAGCCAGGTGGGTTCCGAGGAATTCATCCTGGACGTCGGCCCTGTTTCGGTTGAAGCATTCGGGCGCGAGTTGCAGAATGCCAAGACGCTTGTCTGGAACGGGCCGCTGGGCGCCTTCGAGACGCCGCCCTTCGAGGCGGGCACGGTAGCGGCGGCCAGGCTCGTCGCCGCGCGTACGAAGGAAGGAAAGCTTCTTTCCGTTGCAGGGGGCGGGGATACGGTGGCTGCCCTCGTGCAAGCCGGAGTCGAAGACGATTTCACTTACGTCTCGACCGCAGGCGGCGCGTTTCTGGAGTGGCTGGAAGGAAAGACATTGCCGGGTGTCGCGGCGCTGGAAAAATGGAGGTGAGGCCATGAACTTGGATGCGCTTGTTGCAACCGCCGGGAAAATGGTGACCAAGGGCAAGGGCATTCTGGCAGCCGATGAAAGCTCGGGCACCATCAAGAAGCGCTTTGACGCCATCGGCGTGGAATCGACAGAAACCATCCGCCGCGATTACCGCGAGCTTCTCTTCCGCTCTACCGAAGCCATGCGCAATCACATCTCGGGCGTGATCCTTTTCGACGAAACCATCCGCCAGAAGGCGAAGGACGGTACGCCGCTGGTCGAGATCATCGAATCGACAGGCGCCGTCCCCGGCATCAAGGTGGACAAGGGCGCCAAGCCCTTGGCTTTCTGCGACGGCGAAGTGGTGACGGAAGGTTTGGACGGCCTGCGCGAGCGCCTGATCGAGTATCGCGGGCTCGGCGCGCGCTTCGCCAAATGGCGCGCGGTGATCGACATCGGCGCCAAGAAGCCGAGCTACACCTGCATCAAGGCGAACACAGAGGCGCTGGCGCGTTACGCCGCGCTCTGCCAGGAGCAGGACATCGTTCCCATCGTGGACCCGGAAGTGCTGATGGACGGCAACCACGACATCAACGCCTGCTACGCGGCTACCGAATGGGTTCTGAAAGAGCTCTATTACGATCTCTTCGTGGCGCGCGTGGCCCTCGAAGGCACCGTGCTCAAGCCCAACATGGTGATCGCGGGCAAAAAGTCCGACAAACAGGCGGGCGTACAGGAAGTGGCGGAGAAAACCGTGAGGTGCTTGAAAGCCTGCGTGCCCGCCGCGGTCACCGGCATCGCCTTCCTTTCCGGCGGGCAATCGGACGAGCAGGCCACCGCCCATCTCGACGCCATAAACCGCCTGGGCCCGCTGCCCTGGCCGCTCACCTTCTCCTATGGCCGCGCGCTGCAACACGCGCCGCAAACCACGTGGAAAGGCAAGGCGGAAAACGTGGCCCCCGCCCAGCGTGCATTTGCGCACCGCGCGCGCATGAACGGGCTTGCCACGCTGGGCCAGTGGCAGCCCGAGCTGGAGAAGAAAGCGGCGTGAGTGCATGGCCGACGCGCGTTGCCGGCTTTACCTGATCACGCCTGCGCGGCTTGAGCCCGCCAGCTTTTCCGAATCGCTGAAGCGCGCGCTGGGTGCGGGCGATGTCGCCTGCGTGCAGTTGCGGCTGAAGGATGCCAGCGATGATGATTTCCGCCGCGCAGCCGAAATCCTCATGCCGCTCACGCAGGCTGCGGGCGCCGCCTTCATTATCAACGACCGCCCCGACCTCGCCGCGGATGTGAGAGCCGACGGCGTTCATGTGGGACAGGAAGACGCGTCCTTTGGCGAGGCGCGCGCCACGCTCGGCGCCAACCGCATCGTCGGCGTCACCTGTCACAACTCGCGCCACCTTGCGATCGAAGCGGCGGAAGCGGGCGCCGATTACGTCGCCTTTGGCGCATTTTTCCCCACGCAGACGAAAGACCGCGTGAAGGCGCACGCCCCCATCGAGATTCTTTCCTGGTGGTCGGGAATGATGGTGGTGCCCTGCGTCGCCATCGGCGGCATCACGCCCAAGAACGCAAAGCCGCTAGTGGATGCCGGCGCAGACTTCCTTGCCGTATCGGCGGGCGTCTGGTCTCACGAAAAGGGCCCCGAAGCCGCGGTCAAGGCGTTCAATGCACTGTTTTGACCGGTCTCTCTCCTTGTAACCCGAACGGGGCCCAAGGCAGACTGTTGCCAGGGTTCACATCGGGGGAAGCGATGAGCTTGAACGCAAGAACTGCCGCGCTGGTCTTCGGCGCGGTGTTCATCCTTGTTGGCGTTTTGGGTTTCATTCCGAATCCGTTGGTGGGGCCGGAAGGCCTTTTCGTCACCAACGTGTCCCATGATCTCGTGCACATCGTAAGCGGTGCCGTGCTGCTGGCCGGCGTCTATACGCAATTGGGCGCCTCGCTTGCGCTCAAGATCATCGGCATAGCCTATGCGATCGTCGCCGTGCTCGGCTTCGTCATGCCGGGCGATATGATGCTGGGCATGATCGCCATGAACGAGGCCGATCGCTGGCTGCATGTGCTGCTGGCAATCGTGCTCTTGGCTGCCGGCTTCGGCCTCAAAAACGGAATGAAAAAGGCCTGAGTTGTGCTGCCCTCCCCGGCGTCTCTTGCGGGATGACAACAAGTATCCGTGCTGATAG
>JBQTHM010000002.1:0-111792 GCA_052389895.1 Alphaproteobacteria bacterium
GGTTTGACCGCCTGCTTTTCCGCAGGGCTAACCGGCGCGGCCGCGACGGCATCCGGGTTTTCGACGCCCAGCGCCGCCGCCGCACGCCGGAGCAGCATGGCGAATTCCATCTTCTTGAGGAAAGGAAGCAGCTGCGCCGGGTCGGGTTCGCGCACGGCAAAGGATTCGAGCGGCTCCCGCACCGGGACCCTGGTATCCAGCGTGACCAGCTTTTTCGAAAGCCGGATCTGCTCGGCGTTATTGATCAGCGACTCGCGCCTTTTGGGCTGCTTGATCTCGGCAGCGCGTTTCAGAAGCGTTTCGATGTCGCCGTACAGATTGATGAGCTCGGCCGCGGTTTTCACGCCGATGCCGGGCGCGCCGGGGATATTGTCGGTCGAATCCCCGCAGAGCGCCTGCACGGCGATCACCTTGGCGGGCGGGACGCCGAATTTCTCAATGACCTCCGCCGTTGCTATGCGGCGGTTCTTCATCGTGTCCAGCATCTCGATGGAGCCGTCCGCGACGAGCTGCATCAAATCCTTATCGGAGGAGACGATGGTCACGCGGGCACCCTTTTCGCGCGCCTGGCGTGCATAGGTCGCGATCAGATCATCGGCTTCGTAATTGGGCAACTCGACACACGAAACACAGAAGGCCCGCACCGCCTCGCGCGTGAGGGGAAATTGAGGGATCAGGTCGTCCGGCGGCTCGGGACGGTGCACCTTGTAGTCGGCATAGATTTCGTTGCGAAAGGTTTTGCGGCCGGCGTCGAAGATCACCGCGATATGCGTGGGTTTATCGCCCTGCTTGGTGTCTTCCAGCAGCTTCCACAGCATGTTGCAGAAGCCGGCGACCGCACCGGTGGGCAGGCTGTCGGATTTGCGGCTGAGCGGCGGTAAGGCGTGGTAGGCGCGAAAAAGGTAACCGGAGCCGTCTACCAGATAGACGTGGTCGCCTTTCTTGAGGGGACGGGTCACGCCCGGCGCGCAGACCGCCTTGTCGTCGATCTTCTTTTTTGCCGCTGTCAATGCGATTTGGCTCCCGACCTCAGTACGAAGCGCCGGTCGCAATAGGGGCAGTCAATGAAGCCCTCCTCGCCGATCTGGAGAAAGACCTTGGGATGGCCGAGCGGGCCGTTCCCGTCGCAGGCCACGCGTGGGTCATCCGTTTCGATCGTTTCGGGCGCGGCGAATTTCGCCGCATCTCTGGGGCTTACCTGTGCCATGTACAAATTTCCTCGCGAAGCGCGCGACTATAGCGGGCGCCTTTGAGGCGGCAAACGCCCGCACTGCATATGGGTTTTCCGTCTTACTTTCGTCAAGGCCGGTCGAACGCCGCTGCCGGATCGGATAATGTCCCGGCCATGGTCGTCTTGACCCGCATCTACACCAAAGGCGGCGACAAGGGCGAAACCTCGCTCGGCGACGGCACGCGCGTGGCGAAATCTTCCCCCCGCATCGCCGCCATAGGCGCGGTCGACGAAGCCAATGCCGCGGTCGGCCTTGCGCGCCTGCACACAAAAGGCGATGCCGATGCCATGCTCGCGCGCATACAGAACGATCTCTTCGATCTGGGAGCGGATCTTTGCCTGCCCGAAGGGAGCAAGCGGGAGGCAAGCAAAGGCGCGCTGCGCATTTCCGAATCGCAAGTGGAAAGGCTTGAACGCGAAATCGACGCGATGAACGCCGAGCTTTCTCCGCTGGCCTCGTTCGTCTTGCCGGGAGGAACGCCCGCCTCGGCCCATCTGCATATGGCGCGGACAATTGTGCGCCGGGCCGAACGCCTCATGGTAGAGCTGGGCGAAACGGAAAAAATCGGTGCAGGCGCGCTGAAATACGCGAACCGGCTTTCCGATCACCTGTTCGTGCTGGCGCGCCACATCAACGGCAAGGGCGCGGGCGACGTGCTGTGGATGCCCGGCGAAAACCGCTGATCGCCTGCCTATTCCCCGCTGCCGCCGATAAAGGTGAAGAAGAGGCCGGGAACTCCGGTGACCAACCATGCGGGCCAGGCAAGCAGCTCCAGCAGCCAGCCCGACACCGGTTCGGGAAGAGTGGTTTCGATCCAGGGCCTCATGTCGCAGCCGGCCAGGACCATCACCTGATCGAATGAGCGAACGACGAGATCGCCGCGCCACAAATCGCCGCCCTGCTCCAGAGTCGTAACCACGTCGGCGCCCAGGAGCATGAGCCCTACGGCGATAAGAACGGCCCCCAGAATGCGAAATACGACCATGCGGACACCCCACCCAATGCCCTACCCTGCGGGATCGCGTGCCGCGTCCCGACGATTAACAACAGCCTATGCGCGAGTTGGTTTCGCTCGCAAGACAGGGCCTTGTTATGGTTAATCTTTTCGCGAATGGAAAAGTCCCGCAAGCAGCGCAGACGGTGGCCACTTTGCCTATGCAAATCTGCAACGCCGGCCCTCATTCGCGCCGCGGATAGGGCGTGCCGTCCTTGCGGTCGTACCACCCTTTCTGCGCATCGAACTGCATGTCCACATCGGGATAGGTACAGAAATCGACCGGCGAACGCGTTCCCACCTCCAGATAGACGGCCGTTTCCTTTCCCCGGTTGATGAAGTGATGACCGTTGGCGACAGCCTTGGGAAAGGCAACGCAATCACCGGCGCGCACGGCCTCCTCACCGGCATCCGTAATGAGCGTCAGTTCACCTGAAATGACGTAGACGAATTCGTCCTCGTGCCTGTGCCAATGGCGCTGGCTCGACCATTCGCCGGGCGGAAGCCGCGTGTAATTCACGCCGAAATCGGTGAGGCCGCCGGCATCGCCCAGCGCCTGCTTGATGCGCTCGCGCGATTTTTCGAAGAATGGCGCCGGATATCCCGATCCTTTGCGGACAGGGACTTTGGAAATGTCGAGCTTAGGCATGATCCGCTCCTTGAATGCATGAGCCTAAAACAAAACCGCCCGCGAAGGCATTCCCCGCGGGCGGGTCGCAAACTGTGCGTTCCCTTTAGCTCGCCGGCTGTTGCTGCGCCTCCGGCTGTTTCTTGGTGAGGTCTTCGCCGGTCTGCTGGTCTACCACTTTCATGGAAAGCCGCACCTTGCCGCGGTCGTCGAAGCCGAGAAGCTTCACCTTGACGGTATCGCCTTCCTTCACCACGTCGCTCACTTTTGCAACCCGACGCGGCGCGAGTTCCGAAATGTGCACAAGCCCGTCGCGGGGCCCGAAGAAATTCACGAAGGCGCCGAAGTCCATGATCTTGACTACCTTGCCTTCGTAGATTTCGCCCACCTCGGGCTCGGCCACGATGGATTTGATCCATTTTAGCGCCGCTTTGATGGATTCGCCGTCGGGACTTGCCACCTTCACCGTGCCGTCGTCGTCGATGTCGATCTTGGCACCGGTCTTTTCCACGATTTCACGGATTACCTTGCCGCCCGAGCCGATCACTTCGCGGATCTTGTCGGTGGGAATGTGGATCACTTCGATGCGCGGCGCGTGTTCGCCCAGCTCCGCGCGCGCCTCGGCAATGGCCTTGCCCATCTCGCCAAGAATGTGCAGGCGGCCCTCCTTCGCCTGGTCGAGCGAGGCGCGCATGATTTCCTCGGTGATGCCCGTGATCTTTATGTCCATTTGCAGCGAGGTGACGCCTTCCGACGAGCCCGCCACCTTGAAGTCCATGTCGCCCAGGTGATCTTCATCGCCCAGGATGTCCGACAGCACCGCAAAATTCTTGCCCTCGAGAATTAGCCCCATGGCGATGCCCGCCACCGCGCGCTTGAGCGGCACGCCCGCATCCATCAGCGACAGCGATGCGCCACATACGGTCGCCATGGAGGACGAGCCGTTCGATTCCAGAATCTCGGAAACGACGCGGATCGTGTAGGGGAACGATTCCTTCATTGGCAGCATCGGGTGAATTGCGCGCCAAGCCAGCTTGCCGTGGCCGATTTCGCGCCGACCCGGCCCGACCATACGGCCCGTTTCGCCTACGGAGAAGGGCGGGAAATTGTAGTGGAGCATGAAATGCTGCTTGTACGTGCCTTCCAGGCTGTCCACGAACTGCTCGTCTTCGCCAGTGCCAAGCGTGGTGACGACGAGCGCCTGCGTTTCGCCGCGCGTGAACAGGGCGCTTCCATGGGTACGGGGAAGCACGCCCACTTCGCAGACGATGGGCCGCACGGTCTTGGTGTCGCGCCCGTCGATACGCCGCCCCGATTCCAGCACGGCCGAACGCATTACGCGGCTTTCCACATCCTTGAAAAGTTTCGCGAAGGTGTTTTCGTGGATTTTCCCCTCGCCTTCCCCGCAGAACTGGGCGGCCGCCCGTTGGCGGATTTCGTCAATGCGGTTGCGGCGGTCCTGCTTCGACGCGATCTGGTAGGCGGCTTTTAGGTCATTTTCTGTCATGCCGGCGATCGCCTTAGCCTGTTCTTCCGTGTCGTCCTTGGCGACTTCGCGGGGCTCCTTTGCCGCTTTTTCGGCCAGACGGATGATGGCCTGGATGACCTTCTGCATTTCGCGATGACCAAACATGACCGCGCCCAGCATCGCGTCTTCGGAAAGCTCCCTGGCTTCCGATTCCACCATGAGGACCGCGTCCGCCGTGCCCGCGACCACGAGATCGAGCGAGGAGTTGATCATCTCGTCGATTAGCGGATTGAGTTTGTACTCGGCCGCGATGTAGCCCACGCGCGCAGCCCCGATCGGGCCCATGAAGGGAATGCCGGAGAGCGTAAGCGCAGCGGAGGCCGCCACGATCGCCGCGACATCCGGATCGTTTTCCAGATCATGGCTGAGCGCGGTGACGATGACCTGCGTCTCGCAGCGAAATCCCGGCACAAAGAGCGGACGGATCGGCCGGTCGATCAGACGCGAGGTCAGCGTTTCGCGCTCGGTGGGCCTTCCTTCACGTTTGAAATAGCCGCCCGGAATTTTTCCGGCCGCAAAATATTTTTCCTGGTAGTTGACGGTCAGCGGGAAAAAATCGATGCCCGCCCTGGGCTCGCTTTCGGCGACTGCGGTCGCAAGCACGACCGTTTCGCCATACGTGACTATTACTGCACCGTCTGCCTGGCGCGCCGTGCGCCCCGTTTCAAGGACGAGTTTGCGCCCGCCCCACTCGATCTCCTCGCGATGAATATTGAACATGATTGTCTTCCTTCCTTGCCGCGGCCGGATTGCCGCGAGCCCTCTTTGCGATTTCTCTCAAGAGACTGTTGGGCGCAGCGCCGCTTGCGGCGCGCGCGAATTCCGTTTTGTGCGCCATACCTCTCAGCGGCGCAGCCCAAGGCTGTCGATCAGCGCTTCGTAGCGCGCGGGATCCTTGGCCTTCAGATAGTCCAGCAGGCCGCGGCGCTGGGAAACCAGCTTGATCAGCCCGCGGCGTGAGTGATTGTCGTTGACGTGCGTCTCGAAGTGCTTGGTGAGATTGGCGATGCGCTCCGAGAGCACGGCCACCTGCACTTCCGCCGAGCCCGTGTCGCCCGGCTTCTTCGCAAATTTCGCAATGACTTCCGTTTTGCGTTCCGGTGTTACCGACATCGTGCGTTCCTTATAGTCCCGCTCCAAAGTTGAATACGCGATACGGCCTCAGTTCGCCCCGAACGACGTGCGCGAGCGCCACTGGCTCGCCCCGTCCGGTCGAAAGAAAAACCGTCCTGCCCTGGATATCCGCTCCCGCAGCCCCAATAGTATCATCCCCCGCGAGCCGCTCGAGTTGCGGAGCGCGGAGAAGCACCGGGTTGCCGCTGCGGAGGCGAACCGCATCCGTGCCGCTCACAGCCAGTGCCGGGATGCCGTCCAGCACGGTCGCGATGGGCAAGAGATGCTCCAAGGCGGCCGGACTATGCCCAAGGGTCTCCAGCTTTTCCAGCGAAATTCCTTGCTCGGCCGCGAACGGGCCAAGGCGCTGACGGCGCAACGAAACGACGTGGCCGAGCGTGCCGAGCGCCCGGGCCAGATCCCGCACCCAGGCGCGCACATAGGCGCCCTTTCCGCAGGTAAGCTCGAATTCTGCCAGGTCGAGGGCGGGCATAGACAGGAGCTTGGCCAAATGAATGCGAACCGGGCGCGGCGAAAGTTCGGGTGCAGCGCCTTCGCGCGCGATGTCATAGGCGCGCTCGCCGCCTATCCGCACAGCCGAATAATCGGGCGGCGTTTGCAGGATTTCGCCGGTAAAGCGGGGCAGAACGGAAAGAATTTCGCCGCGCGCAGGCAGTCGATCGCTTTTCCCGGTCACCTTGCCCTGTGCGTCGTCGCTGTCGCGCGCTTCGCCGAAGCGGGCGACGAAGCGATAGACCTTGTCTGCCTCCATTGCGAAGGGAACGGTCTTGGTGGCCTCGCCCAGCGCAACCGCAAGCACTCCGGTGGCGAGCGGGTCCAGCGTTCCCGCGTGCCCCGCCTTTTGCGCACCGAACGCGCGCTTCACCCGCGACACCGCCTGTGTGGATGTCACGCCTTCCGGCTTGTCCACCACGACCCAACCGTGAACGGGCGAGCCTTTACGTCTCTTCGCCATCGTCTTCGCTCGCGCGCTTGTGGCCTTCAAGATCGCGGCGCACGCGCGGGGACTTGAGGAGCGATTCGATTTTTTCCGCTTCGGCGAATGAGGTGTCTTCGACAAAATGCAGCTCGGGCGTGAATTTGAGGGAGATCGTGTGCCCCAGTTCGCCGCGCAGGAAGCCCCTGTGGCGGTTGAGCGCGTCGACAGTGGCTTTCGCGTTTTGCCCGCCGAGCGGCTCGCAATAGACGGTGGCATGGCGCATGTCGCCCGAGGGCTTTACCTGCGTAATCGTGACGGAAACGCCCGCCAGATCAGGATCGCGGATTTCGCGCGCGCGCAAAATGTCGGACAGCGCGTGACGGAGCATTTCGCCCACGCGCAATTGCCGCTGGGAAGGACCATGCGAAGAAGGATTGCGCTGCCGTGACATCTGCTTGCCGTTGCCGGGATCGAACCGGCCAACGTCCGTTCTAGAGAGACCGCTTGATCGTCTCGACCTCGTAGCACTCGATGACGTCGCCTTTTTGCAGGTCCTGGTAATTGGCAAACGACATGCCGCATTCCTGACCCGCCTGTACCTCGCGCACTTCATCCTTGAAGCGCTTCAGAGTGGAAAGGTCTCCCTCGTGGATCACCACGTCGTCGCGGATGAGGCGCACTTTGGCCCCGCGGCGCACAACGCCTTCGCTAACGCGGCAGCCCGCCACCTTGCCCACTTTGGAAATGGAAAACACTTCCAGGATTTCTGCGTTGCCGAGGAACTTCTCGCGCGTTTCGGGCGCCAGCAGGCCGGTGAGCGCCGCCTTAACGTCGTCCACGATGTTGTAAATGATGTTGTAGTAGCGGATGTCCACACCGTCGCGCTTGGCGCGTTCGCGCGCCTGCACATTCGCGCGCACATTGAACCCGATAATGGCTGCCCCGGACGCGTGCGCCAGGATGACATCCGACTCTGTGATGCCGCCCACGCCTGTTTGGAGCACCTGAACGCCCACTTCCTCATTGCCGAGCGCTTCCAGCGCGCCCTGTATGGCTTCCACCGAACCCTGCATGTCACCCTTCACCACCAGCGGCAGCAGGCGCTTCTCGCCTTCCTGCTGCTGCTTGAGCAGTTGTTCCAGGGACTGGCGCGTCATCGTTGCCTGGCGAGCCTCGCGGCGCTTGCGCGAGAGATATTCCGTAACTTCGCGGGCGCGGGCCTCCGAATCGACCACTACGAATTCGTCGCCGGCCTCCGGCGTGGAGGACAGGCCGAGGACTTCCACGGGCACGCTCGGCCCCGCCTCGTTGACCTGTTCGCCGCGCTCGTTCACCAAGGCGCGCACACGGCCCCATTCCGCACCCGCCACCAGAATATCGCCCGGATGCAGCGTGCCGCGCTGAACCAGCACGGTCGCTACCGGGCCGCGGCCCTTGTCGAGCTTGGATTCGATAACCGCGCCATCGGCGGCGCGGCGCGGGTTGGCCTTGAGGTCCAGCACTTCCGCCTGAAGCAGAATGGCTTCCTCCAGTTTGTCGAGATTCATGTCCTTGGTCGCCGAGACTTCGACCGCGAGCGTCTCGCCGCCCATTTCCTCCACCTGCACTTCGTGCTGCAGCAGGTCCGTTTTGACTCGCATCGCATTGGCGTCGGGCTTGTCGATCTTGTTTATGGCCACGATCACGGGGACCTTCGCGGCCTTGGCGTGATTGACCGCTTCCACCGTCTGCGGTTTGACGCCGTCATCGGCCGCCACCACGAGGACGACCAAGTCGGTGACTTTCGCGCCGCGCGCGCGCATTGCGGTGAAGGCCGCATGACCGGGCGTATCCAAGAAGGTGATCTTGGCGCCCGATTTCAGCGTAACCTGATAGGCGCCGATATGCTGCGTGATGCCGCCGGCTTCGCCTGAGACGACGTCGGTCTTGCGCAGCGCGTCCAGCAGCGAGGTCTTGCCGTGATCGACATGGCCCATGACGGTGACCACGGGCGGGCGCGGCATCAGGTCTGCGGCACTGTCTTCCTGGCCGCGCAGGCCTTCGAGGACGTCTGATTCCGCTACGCGCTTGACCGCGTGACCTAGCTCGGCTGCGACGAGTTCCGCGGTATCGGCATCGATAACGTCGCTGGCTTTCGCCATCATGCCGCTTTTCATCAGCACCTTGATCACGTCCACCGTGCGCCGCGCCATGCGGTTCGCAAGCTCACCGACCGTGATCGTTTCCGGAATCGTAACCTCGCGTGGGCCGGGCGCGGGCGCCTGGTCCTGCTGGCGGTGCGCGCGGCTGATCTGGCGGCGGAACGCCGCAACCGAGCGCACGCGCTCGTCATCGCCCGAAAGGGCGCGCGTAACGGTAAGCTTGCCCGAACGCCTGCCGCTTTCGCCCTTGCGCACTGCGGGGGTGCGCGTCGCGCCTTTTTTGCGCGTCGTCGCCGCCTCTTCTTCTTCGTCGAGTTCGCGTCCTCGCTTGGCGACAGCGGCCGACGCCTTTGGCTTGTCTTCCGCGGGCTTCTTTTCCAGCCGCCTTGCGGCTTCCAGTTCCGACTTGCGGCGCGCTTCCAGTTCTGCGGCCTTGCGCGCCTCTTCTTCGGCGTGACGTTTTTCTGCCGCTTCGTGCTCGCGCCGGAGACGCTCGTCTTCTATGGCGCGGCGGCGCGCGTCTTCCTCCGCGCGCTTGCGCGCTTCGCTCTCGGCGACCTTCGCGTCCGACAGGGCACGGCTTCTGGCTTCCTTTTCATCTTCCGTCAGTTCGCGAAGAACCACGCCGCCGCGTGCCGGCGCTCTTGGCGGTTCGCTGGGACGGG
The DNA here is from genome assembly GCA_052389895.1 of Alphaproteobacteria bacterium. GTDB lineage: Bacteria > Pseudomonadota > Alphaproteobacteria > Micropepsales > Micropepsaceae > CAVVXX01. Next base: position 9,242 of record JBQTHM010000002.1, read on the forward strand.
CTTCCGCTTTGCTGCGGGGCGTTTCAGCGGGCGTCGGCGCAGCTTTTTTCCCGGGCTGAGCCGTTCCCGGGGCTGCGCGTGTGCGCTTCTTCTCCACCACCACCGCCTTGGTGCGGCCGTGGCTGAAGCTTTGCTTCACGGTGGAGGTTTCTGTGCGCTTGAGCGACAGCGTCTTGCCGCCCGTGCGTGTTCCGCCGCTGTCCTTCGTCTCAGCCATTCCTGTCCTTCACCGGGGCGGTTTTCCTCCCCGAAATCTGCCTATCGCAACCAGATCGAACGCCCAGATCCCAGGTGTCGAGGGGCCGGAAACCCCTGAGCCGGCCGGCATCGAAGAGAAGGCGTTCGACAAAGCGGCCGGGCCTGAGCCCCGCATGTACCATATTCTCCAGGCCTGCGGCCAAGCCAAGCTCTTCGCGGGAAAAGCATCCGATTACAAATGGCTGGTGGCCCGAAGCTCTTGCGGCGTCCTGAAGTTTGCGTCTGCCATCGCCGGCCGCATCGCTTGCTTCCATTATGAGGGCAGGCGGATTGGCGCTTCTGAGCGCCGCTTCAATCTTCTCGAAGCCGGTTATGAGCGCGCCCGCGCGCCTTGCCATGCCCAAAGTCTCCAGCATGTGCGCCGCCAAAAGCTTTTCCGTGCGATCGGTCAAATCGGCGGTTGCCTGCACATCGGCGCCGGCAGCGCGCGCAAAGAGATTCTTGGCGGCGGCCTTTGCGATGGCCTCGCGCGAGGCGCGAACCCACAGCCCGCGGCCTGGCAGCCTGGCCAAGATGTCGGGCACAATGCGCGCCTCTGGCCCCGCCACAAAACGGATCAGCTCCGCTTCGGGGAGAACCTCTCCCGAAACGATGCAGCGCCGCGTGCGCATACCTTCCTTGTCTGTCAAAGCCTGCATTATTCGGCCGCACCTTCCGTCTGTTCTTCCGCGGCCGCCTCTTCCGGCGGGGCAAGATCGGCTTCCGTCACCCAACCGGCCTTGAGCCGCGCCTTCATGATGATGTCGTTGGCATCGGCGCTGGTGAGATTGAAACCGTCGAGCGCCCCTGGAACGCGCACACGCTCCTTGTCCTTCATCTCGTAATAGCCGAGCAGATCATCTGTGGCGCAGCCGGCCAGATCCTCCAGCGTCTTGATGCCATTCTCGCCCAGCGCCACCAGCATGGCCGGCGCCAGGCCCTCGACCTCGGCGACTTCGTCGGCAACGCCGAGTTCGCGCCGCTTGTCGTCCATTTCCGCGTTGCGTTTTTCGATAAAATCGATGGCGCGCTGCTGAAGCTCCTGCGCCGTTTCTTCGTCAAAGCCTTCGATTGCGGAAAGCTCGTTCAGCGGCACATAGGCGATATCCTCGATCGAGGAAAAGCCTTCGGAAGCGAGCAGCTGCGCCGCCGTTTCATCCACGTCGAGGCTTTGCATGAACAACTGCGTGCGCTCGGCGAATTCCTTCTGGCGGCGTTCCGATTCCTCGGCTTCGGTGAGAATGTCGATCTGCCAGCCTGTAAGCTGCGAAGCGAGGCGGACGTTTTGCCCGCGCCGGCCGATGGCGAGCGACAGCTGATCGTCGGGCACCACGACTTCCACGCGGTGTGTGTCTTCGTCCAGCACGACCTTGGTGACTTCGGCGGGCGCCAATGCGTTCACGATGAACGTCGCGGGATCGGGATTCCACGGAATGATGTCTATGCGTTCTCCCTGAAGTTCCTGAACGACCGCCTGAACGCGCACGCCGCGCATACCCACACAGGCGCCCACGGGATCGATCGAGGAATCCTTGGAAATAACGGCGATCTTTGCGCGGCTTCCGGGATCGCGCGCGACCGCGCGGATTTCGATTATGCTATCGTAGATCTCGGGCACTTCCTGCGCAAAGAGCCGCACCATGAACTGGGGATGGGTGCGTGACAGGAAAATTTGCGGCCCGCGCGTTTCGCGCCGCACATCGTAGATGTAGGCGCGGATGCGGTCGCCATTGCGGAAGGATTCGCGCGGGATCATCTCGTCGCGCCGTACCACGCCTTCGGCGCGGCCCAAATCCACGACCACCGAGCCGAACTCGACGCGCTTGACGATGCCGTGCACGATCTCGCCGATGCGGTCCTTGTATTCTTCGTATTGGCGCTCGCGCTCGGCGTCGCGAACCTTCTGCACGATTACCTGCTTGGCTGCTTGCGTGGCAATGCGGGAGAATTCGATGGGCGGAAGCCCTTCGGCAATGATGTCGCCCACCTGTGCCGCGGGGTTGCGCCGGCGGGCATCTTCCACGCTGATCTCCGTCTTGTCGTTTTCGACGGTTTCCACGACGTGCAGATAGCGCGAGATATGTGTTTCGCCCGTCTTCTCGTCGATTTCCACGCGAATGTCGTTCTCGGTGCCGTAACGCGATTTCGCTGCGCGCTGCATCGCTTCTTCCATCGCGTGGATGACGACGGATTTCTCGATCGATTTCTCGCGCGCAACCGCATCTGCAATTTGCAGCAGTTCCAGTCTGTTGGCGCTTACTCCGGTGGCCATGTCGTTCTCCTAGTGGACGGGCGTTGCCGCCTTTCTTGCCTTAAAATCCTCCGCAATCAGCTTCTCGGTGAGCACGAGTTTCGCTTCCTCGATCACGTGCAGGGGAAAGCGCGCGGTCTGCTTTTCCTTGCCTTCCTCGACTATCAGCAAAACCTCTTCACCCTCGGTGCCGGCAAGGACGCCGCGATAGCGCCTGCGGCCCGCGAACGGCATCTTCAGTTCGATCCTGGCGTCGTGACCGGCGAAGCGGGCGAAATCTTCCAGCGCAGTCAGCGGGCGTTCGATGCCGGGTGAGGACACTTCCAGAACGTATTCGCCTTCGATCGGATCGGCGGCGTCGAGCACCTGGCTCAGCGCGCGCGAAAGGGCGGCGCAGTCCTCGACGTCCATATGGCCGTCCTTGCGTTCAGCCATGACCTGAAGCGTCTTGCGCTGGCCCGCCAGCACGCGAAAACGCACCAGGCGATAACCCGCGGCTTCCACCGCGGGGGCAAGCAGGGATTCCAGTTGCGCGACTGCGCTCAATTTCCACTCCTCTTCCGGTGCAGCTAAAACTTTCGGCCCGCGGCAGTAGAACCCCACTGCCACCCAAACAGCTCAATCTGTCCGGAATGGGCTGTACTTAAGGCTTTCAAGGGCCGCTTACAAGGGCTGGAAGGCGCAAAAAGCGCAGATAAGTACAGGTTTCGCCTGCCTTTTTGGCCTTGGCCTCGTAGCGCGTTTCGGGCCAGTCGCGGCTGCGAGAACTCCAGTCGCCGGGCGCGGCGGCCGCCCAGCGAAAGGCTTTGTGCGCCATCAGGCGTTCCAGCGCCCAGACAAGATGGCCGCGGTCGTCCGTGGCAATACGCAACTCCCCGCCCTCGCGTATCACGCGCGCAAGCTCATCGAGCATTTCTATCTGAATGAACCGGCGCTTGTGATGGCGCGTCTTGGGCCAGGGATCGGGAAACAGCAAAAACACGCGCGAAAGCGATTTGTCCGGCACCGCAGCGATCACATCGCGCGCGTCGCCTTCGTAAAGGCGGATGTTGAACAGTCCGCCATTTCCCGCCTCCCCCGCGATTTTGGAAAGCAATTTGGCGATGCCCGATATATACGACTCGGCGCCAATGATGCCGGCCTGTGGATTGTGTTCTGCCTGCCAGAGAAGATGTTCCCCTGCGCCGAAACCGATTTCTAGCCAGAATTCTTTCAATTGTTCCGGATACGGAAAATAGCTGCGCGGATTCGCGCCGAGCTGCAACTGAAGCCGCAGGTCGGGCAACAGCTCGTGCATGAGCAGCTGCTGGCGCGCGCGCAATTTGCGCCCCTTGCGGCGGCCGTAATGGCGGCGTGTTGCTCGCGGATCGAGATCCATTGCCCGAGCTTTGAAACGCACGCCCGTGCAGGTCAATGCGCGGGGATCCGAAGGGGCAAAAACTTTGACTGCGCAAGCGCGTTTTTTATGCGAACCTCTTGCGCCGCGGGCAAAGAACGAAAAGGAACATTGCGGATTCCCTGGATTTTTTAAGGGAGACGGGGGAAGCGGCCCGCACAAGGAACCCACATGGAATCTTTCCTTCTTTTTGCCGCGGTGGGCTTCGCCGCGCAGCTGGTAGATGGCGCGCTGGGCATGGCGTTCGGGGTGGTTTCCACCACCGTGCTGCTTTCCTTCGGCGTGCCGCCCGCGACCGCTTCGGCCAGCGTGCACGCGGCCGAGCTCGCGACGACTGCCGCCTCCGGCGCATCCCATATCATCGCGCGCAACGTGAACTGGAAGCTGCTCGGGCTGCTTGTGCCTGCGGGCGCAGTGGGCGGGGCGCTTGGCGCCTATGTGCTCACCAGTTTTCCTGGCGAGGCCATAAAGCCTTTCGTCGTGGCCTATTTGGGTGCGATGGGCATCGCCATTCTATGGCGGGGGCTGCGGAACAGGCCGAACAGGGCCCCAAACCTCAAACTCATTCCGCCCCTGGGCGCGATCGCCGGCTTTACCGATGCGGCGGGCGGAGGCGGCTGGGGACCGCTCGTGACCTCGACGCTGATGGCCTCGGGCGGCGAACCGCGCAAAGTCATAGGAACAGTCAATACGTCCGAATTTCTTGTCGCCGCCGCGATTTCGGCTGCGTTTCTCGTCGCGCTCTTTTCCGGCCATTGGTACGACGGAATCGGATTGACCGATTATGCGATGCAGATTGGCGGATTGATTTTCGGCGGGCTTCTTGCCGCGCCCATGGCGGCCTGGGCGGTTACGCGAATTAAGGCGCGCCCGCTATGCATCACCGTAGGTTTGCTTGTCGTGCTGCTGAGCGGCTATCAGGCCGTGCGACTGATGCAGCTGCTTTGATCAGAACGCGCCCGTGAGCTCGTCCACCAGATCGATCTTCTCCCACGAGAACCCGCCGTCCGCATCGGCAGGGCGGCCAAAGTGCCCATATGCGGCTGTACGCGCGTAGATTGGCCGGTTGAGGCCAAGCCGCTCGCGAATGCCGCGCGGCTTCAGGCTCACCAGTTGCGGGAGAACCAATTCGAGCTTGGCGGGATCGACTTTTCCCGTGTCGTGCAGATTGACGTAGACCGAGAGCGGGTCCGGCACGCCGATGGCGTAAGACAGCTGGATCGTGCAGCGCGACGCGAGCTCCGCCGCCACGACGTTCTTTGCCAGATGGCGCGCGGCATAGGCGGCCGAGCGATCGACCTTGGTCGGATCCTTGCCGGAAAATGCGCCGCCACCATGCGGCGCCGCGCCGCCCTAGGTATCCACGATAATCTTGCGGCCCGTGAGCCCGCAGTCGCCGTCGGGGCCGCCGACGACGAAGGCGCCCGTAGGATTTACGTGCCAAAGCGTAGCGGGAGTTATCCACCCTTCGGGCAGGGCCTTTCTCACATAGGGCTCGACGATGTCGCGCACGTCTTCGGATTGCAGGTTGGCGTCCATATGCTGGGTCGAGACCACAAGCTGCGTCACTTCGACGGGTTTGCCAGCTTCGTAGCGCAGCGTGATCTGGCTCTTGGAATCGGGGCCAAGGCGGGTTTCACGGCCCGATTTGCGCGCTTCCGCCATGAGGCGAAGGATTCGGTGTGCGTAATAGATGGGGGCGGGCATGAGTGCTTCGGTCTCGCGGCAGGCATAGCCGAACATGATGCCCTGGTCGCCGGCGCCTTCGTCCTTGTTGCCGGCCGCATCCACGCCCTGGGCGATGTCCTTCGATTGCGGGTGCAACAGCACTTCGATCTTGGCGCGCTCCCAATGGAAGCCTTCCTGCTCGTAACCGATGTCGTGAATGGCAAAACGCGCCGTATCGGCGATGATTTCCGGCGTAATTTCGGCGGGCCCGCGCATCTCGCCAGCGATGATCACGCGGTTCGTGGTGGCGAGCGTCTCGCAGGCGACGCGCACATCGCGCGGGTCGTAGCCATGCTTGGGGCCGAGGCGGAAAAATGCGTCAACGACTTCGTCCGAGATGCGGTCACACACCTTGTCCGGGTGGCCTTCCGAAACGGATTCGCTCGTGAAGAGAAAACCTGAACGCTGCATGCGCGGGGCCTTCGGGCCAAGCTGAAAAGCGGCGTGTTCTGACAAGAAACAGCCGGGGGGTCAACGCCTCAGAGAATGAAACGCGAAAGATCGGCGTCGCGGGCGAGCCCTTCGACGTTCTTGCGCACGTATGCCCCGTCGATGCGCACGGTTTCGCCGCCCCTGTCCGTGGCGGTGAAGCTGATGTCGTCGAGTACGCGCTCCATGATGGTCTGCAGGCGCCGCGCGCCGATGTTTTCCAGCGAAGCATTTACCTCCGCGGCAAGTTCGGCGATCGCATCCACGCCGTCGGCCGTGAATTCCAGCACCACATTTTCGGTCGCCATCAGCGCCACATATTGCTTGATCAGGCTGTTCTCGGGTTCGGTGAGGATGCGTTTGAAATCCTCGCGGCCAAGCGCCTTAAGCTCGACGCGGATGGGAAGCCGACCCTGAAGCTCGGGCAGCAGGTCCGAGGGCTTGGCCTGGTGAAACGCGCCGGAGGCAATGAAAAGAATGTGGTCGGTTCTGACCGGGCCGTGCTTGGTGGCGACGGTCGTGCCTTCCAGGAGCGGCAGCAAATCGCGCTGCACGCCTTCGCGGCTCACGTCGGCGCCGATGCGGTGCTCGCTGCGGGCGCAAATCTTGTCGATTTCGTCCAGAAAAACGATGCCGTTGTTTTCCACCGCGGCGATCGAATTGTGCAGGATCACTTCGTTGTCGAGCAGCTTATCGGCCTCTTCGGCAACGAGTATCTCGTGCGATTCCGCCACTGTCATACGCCGCGTGCGCGTGCGCCCGCCAAAAGCTTTGCCGAAGATGTCGCCGAGGTTGAGCATGCTCATCTGGGCGCCGGGCATGCCGGGGATCTCGAACGTTGGCAGCCCGCCGGAATCGTGCACCTCGATTTCGATTTCGCGGTCGTCCATTTCGCCTGCGCGCAGGCGCCGGCGCATGTCTTCCCGTCCCGCCGTTCCCGTGCGCCCGACAAGCGCGTCCAAAACACGCTCTTCGGCGCGCGCTTCGGCCGGCGCCTGCACTTCCCTGCGTTTTGCCGCGCGTATCTGGGCGATGCCCACTTCCAGAAGATCGCGCACGATCTGCTCGACATCGCGGCCGACATAGCCCACTTCGGTGAATTTGGTCGCTTCCACTTTGAGGAACGGCGCCTGTGCGAGCTTGGCGAGCCTGCGGGAGATTTCGGTCTTGCCCACGCCTGTTGGCCCGATCATGAGAATGTTCTTGGGCAGAACCTCTTCCCGCATTTCGCCAGTGAGTTGCTGGCGGCGCCAGCGGTTGCGCAGGGCAATGGCGACGGCACGCTTGGCCTCGTGCTGGCCGACAATGTAGCGATCGAGTTCGGAAACGATCTCGCGCGGGGTAAAGGAACTCATTCCGTCTTTAGGCTTTCCATCGTGACGTTCGTATTGGTGTAAACGCAGATTCCGGCCGCAATCTCCATCGCGCGCGCGACGATCTGCTCCGCGTTCATGGTCGAATCCACCAGCGCGCGCGCGGCTGCGAGCGCATAAGGCCCACCCGAGCCGATGCCGATCAGCCCGTCGTCCGGTTCCATCACGTCGCCCGTGCCAGAAAGAACAAGGGATGCTTTTGCATCGGCCACCGCCATCATCGCCTCCAATCGGCGCAGATAACGGTCGGTGCGCCAGTCCTTGGCGAGCTCGACACAGGCGCGCGCCAGATTGCCGGGATGGGCTTCCAGTTTTGCTTCCAGCCGCTCGAAAAGCGCGAACGCATCGGCGGTGGCGCCGGCAAAGCCCGCGATGACTTTGTCACCGCCCAGCCTGCGCACCTTGCGGGCCTTGGACTTGATCACCGTATTGCCCATGGAGACCTGGCCGTCGCCGGCAACGACAACAATGCCGCCCTTGCGGACGGAAAGAACTGTGGTGCCGTACATGGGTTGGGTCATGGGGTCCAAGCCGTGCGGCGAATCTGATGTGCGGCGGCACAATTTCCAAGGGTGAAGTCTTCACTTTCTCTCATGGCCCCGGCCTGACAAGATCGGCACGGAGCTAAACCCAATCTCCTACAACGCGGGCGGCGCAATCATGTCTGGGCAGGAGCGCTTTGTGGAACAAATGGGCAACGGGCACGCGGCATCACGCACCTCAGAGGTCGTGCGCGGTGTGATGCGGCTTTTGCTTGCGGAGGGATTCAGCCCGGTCAACGAATTCACGCTGGGCAACGGGCGGCGGCTTGACGTGGCCGGCCTCGATGCAGCGGGCGACTTTATCGGTGTGGAAGTGAAGACAAGCGTCGCCGATTTTCGCGCCGACGAAAAATGGCCCGAATATCTCGGTTATTGCGATTATTTCTATTTCGCCGTGCCGCCGGAATTCCCGCGTGCGCATCTGCCTAATCATACGGGTCTGATGGTCGCCGACAGATACGGCGGCGCCATCGTCGCGCCCGCACCCCGTTCGGGCGTGCACCCTTCGCGCAGGCGCGCGATCATGCTGGCCTTCGCGCGCATGGCCGCCGAGCGGCTAGCACGGGTTCACGACTCCGGGGATCACTGAAGCAGTTCGTCGAGCGCGGATACGACATCGCGGGCCTCGGCACGGAACCATTCCTGCCTGCCGCCTTTGCCCGCCACCAGTCCGCGATAGGTTTGCCCCAGCGAATAGGCAAGAAGAAGGTAGGTGTTCTTTACCTTGTCGGCGGGAAAGATTTCGAGGATGCGCGCCGCCTTGGGGGCGAACAGCACGTTGGTGAGGCCCGCGCCGTGCGGGCCTGCGATGGCATCGGCCCATTGAAACAAGGCGGCCTGATCGCGGAAAGAGAGTTTCCCCGGGGCGACGATTTCAAATCCGCGTTCGCGCAAAAGCGGCGCCAATTCGTTCTCGTTGGCGATCCGCCTCTTTTTTGTGTCGCTGCGGGTCAGATAAAGCCTCCGCTTTTCGCCGGAAGGCGAAAGCCCGTAGCCGTCGAAGACAAGTCCTCTGATGAAATCAAGCACGTGCGTGGAGGCCAGCGTGCGCTTGACCGGCTGAAATACGTCGATCGCATGGAGCATGGGCAGCCGCCAGCGTTCCCCCCGGGGTACGGCTTCGAAACGAAGACCGGGAAATCGTGCGGCGAGAAAACCATAAATGTCCTGCTGAAACCGCGGAAGCGATTCATTCGTGAGAACAACGAGGGGTTCGCGCCCCAGCGGGAAACGCTCGAGAAGGTAATGCAGCCGCGGCAATCGCTCGAGCAGGAAATGAAAGAGGTGCCTGTGCCCGCTATGCGCTCCCACCATATGAAAATAGTTTGAATTCAGTTTCGTTACCGGCGTGGTGCGTTCGGCGCGGAAATCGTGATAGCTGGCAAAGCCAAGCCCATCGCGGTACTGCAACAGTTTCTCCCGCGGTTCATCGATGATGGCGCCTGTGTTCCCGAGCACCGTGACATTGTGCAGACGCACGAGGGAAATCTCGCGATCGACACGTTCGGGCAATCGGTCGGAAGTGCGCAGCCGTGCGGCGAATTCCGCCGCGCCCGCATCAAGCGCGATTTCCTGCGTTTCGCGCAAGGATTCGGTTTCACCCGCGCGCACAAGCGCATGCACATCGTCGTAGAACGGCACGGCGTCGCGCAGCGAGGGGGCGAACCGCGTGGCGGTGCGCCCCAGCACGTAGCGCCAATGGCGCGCGCTGAATTTACGGACAGCCAAGGAGAAATCTCATCTAGCGCGGGCTGCGCTTGGCAAGAATGCGCTGCAGCGTGCGCCGGTGCATGTTGAGCCGGCGCGCCGTCTCGGAAACATTGTGGCCGCAGAGTTCGTAGACGCGCTGGATGTGCTCCCAGCGTACGCGGTCTGCCGACATCGGATTTTCGGGCGGCATCGGCTTGCGCCCGGGCGGCGCCAGCAGCGCGCTCAGGACGTCGTCCGCATCGGCGGGCTTGGGTAGATAGTCGACGGCGCCGAATTTCACCGCCGCCACTGCGGTGGCGATATTGCCGAAACCGGTCAACACGATTACGCGCGCATCAGGGCGCGTGCCATGCAGGATTTCCACCACGTCGAGCCCGTTGCCGTCTTCCAGTTTCAAATCCACGACGGCATAGGCGGGCGGGCGTTCGCGTGCGATCTGGATTCCCTCGCGCACCGTTTCCGCCATGACTACGTCAAAGCCGCGCGATTGCATGGCGCGGGCCAGCCGCTCGCGAAATGGGCGGTCGTCGTCCAGGATGAGAAGCGTCTTCTCCTCCGGAAGGGGCGATTCATGAGACGTCATAGACGCCGCTTAAGCTGTTGCACGCAAGATATATAGCGAGCCCGCCCCGTCATTCCACTAGAGGCCAAAGGCCAAAGCGGGCGGGGCTTCGCCATCTATTGCCCCTCTCGGCCAGCGTGCCCGCACGATGGCGCCGCCCTGTTCGGGATTATAGGCCGTCAACGTGCCCCCTGCCTGTTCGATCAGCGTCTTGGCGATGAAATACCCCAGGCCCATTCCTTCCAGTTTGCCGGGCCCGCTTCCGACAAAGGTGCGCCAGCGCGGACGCGAAGTAACATAGGGTTCGCCGATCTTGTCGAATATCTCGGGCGCAAAGCCGGGCCCATCGTCCATTACGTCCACGCTCAAGGATCTTTCGTCCCACTGCGCGCGCACCTTGACCGCGCGCCTGGCGAAATCGGCGGCATTTTCGATCAGGTTTCCCAATCCATGCAGCAGTTCCGGCGTGCGCCAGACTTCCAGCGGCTTGCCATCCGGCATTTCGACTGTGATGTCGACATCGACGCCGCGATGGGGTGAGGCGATGTCATCGAGCAGCGCGCCCAGCGGGATGCGCTGGGCGGCGCCGCGCACGGCTTCCTCCGGTTCGGAAAGCCGCGCGAGAATGCCGCGACAGCGCTCGGCCTCGGCACGAAGGAGGCGCACATCGTCTTGATGCGGGGAATCTTGCGGAAGCTCGCGCTCGAGCTCGCGCGACACGACAGCGATGGTGCCAAGCGGCGAGCCCAGCTTGTGCGCGGCGGCCGCCGCCAATGCGCCCAGCGCCGACAATCTGTGTTCGCGCGCGAGCGCCAATTGCGTCGCGGTGAGCGCCGCCGACATTCGCTGCGCCTCGCCGGCGATCCTGCGGGCATAGATCGAGGTGAAGCCGATACCGAGCACCAGCGAGATCCAAATGCCGAACTGGTACAGAGCAGGCAGGCGGAAGGTGCCGGCTGGCGACCAGGGCAGCGGCATATGAAAATAGGCAAGAAACGAAATGGCGATGAAACTCAGCGCTGCCAGCAACAGCGTGTAAGTGAGCTCAAGCGTCGCCGCCGAGATCACCACGGGGGCAACAAAAAGGAGCGCGAAGGGATTTTCGATGCCGCCGGTGAGATAAAGAAGGACGGCGAGCTGGAGAATATCGTATCCGAGATAGGCCGCGGCCTCGCGGCTGGAAAGCCTGCGGGCGGCAGGATATATCGCCGCCAGCGCAACATTGAGCACGCCGCTGGCGGCAATGGCCGCGATGCATGGCAGGAGCGGCAATTCGTAACCCAGCACGAAATAGACAATCAGCAGAGCCGCCGTCTGGCCTGCCACGGCAAGCCAGCGAAGATTGTTGAGCGTGCCAAGCCGCACGCGCCCCTTGGAGGTCGCACCCAGCGGAGCGCCCGCCGCTTGCGCTTGAGCACCAGAATAAGATTCGGAACCCGTTCCCGTGGCGGCCTGCGACAACATCCTCATGGTCCGCTATGCGGTGGCGGACCATATCAGGTTCCCTTGCGCACGCGACAACCGGCACCAGAGGCGTGCGCGTCCGGCGCCGAAAGTCACCGCAGCCGGGGAAAGCGCCCTAGCGGACCAGCACGAGGCTGGGGCTCGGCGTCGCAGGAGGCGCGGGCTGGTTGTTCGGGTTCTGATCGCATGCGCTCAGCATGGAAAGGGACACGAGCGCCGCGCCAACCAAGAGGACCTTGCGGAACATGGGAGGCTCCTTCTTCCGTGCGGTTAGAACCCGAAAACTTAGCCTTTGTTCCGCCGGAAGTTTGCCAAAAAAAGAGGCGCCCCGGAGGGCCCGGGGCGCCGGCGCGGAACCCAATGCACTCAGTCCCGCGAAGACTTATTCGATTTCTGTGCGAGCTTCGAAGACGACGACAGCGATGCCACTTCGTGGGCATGCGTTTCGATGACCGGAAGCGTGTCCTGTACGAACTGCCTCAGGCGCGCGTCGCTGCCGGCTTGCGCGTATGAGGTGAACAGGCCGGACGCCTGCTCGTGCGCATCGCGCAGCTGGTTGAGATAGACGCGATCGAATTCCGCATCGTCCGCCTCACGCAATTGGCGGAGCAGAATCTGGTGCTCGGCGTCAAGCTCGGAGGGAAGCATCGCGACGGCACTCGGCGGCAGCGCACCCTTCAGCGCGGTGGACGAGCTCATGTGCGCTTCGATCATTTCCTCGGCGAAGTCCTTGACCGCTTTCGAGTCGGATCGTTCGAGGGCAACCCGGCTGGCTGCGATTTCGTAGAGATCGCCCATGGCTGCCGTTTTCACGAAGCCGATGTCGCTCACTTGCGGCGCCATTGCGGTTTCTTCGGCAGAAGCGGATCGCCCGGACCCGCGCTTAGCCGAAGGCGTCGTGCCCTCCTCGGTCTGCGCGGATGGACTTCCCGGCTGTGTCTGGTTCTTGTCTCTGTCTTCGCACGCGGCGAGCAGCGCGACAGTCGCGATTGCCGCCGAAGCAAGCAGAATTTCGCGGCGCATGGAATCGCTCCTTTTTGCAATTCGGGAGGAACAACCCGCAACCCGCATTTTTGTTCCCGGCTGTCACGCGCGCTAAGATTGTTCCACCAGGGTCAATTTCGTGAACCGCGCCACAAAAGAGACACAATTGGCCGCGCCGCGCGTGAATGCGCACGGAGCGGCAATTCAAGTCGAGGAACTCACCAAGCGCTATGGTGAGGTACTCGCCGTGGACCGCGTGAGTTTTGAAGTTTCGCGCGGATCGTTTACCGCGCTGTTAGGCGGCAACGGCGCGGGCAAGACGACGACGATCGCCATGCTGCTCGGCCTGGTGCGGCCGAGCAGCGGCCGTATCGCGATTCTCGGCCAGGATTTTGCGCGGCACGGAAAAGTCGTCCTCGCGCGAATGAATTTCCAAAGCCCCTATGCGGAACTCCCGCGCCGGCTCACGGTCAGACAGAACCTGGCGCTCTATGCACGGCTCTATGGCGTGAATGTGCGCGAGCACATCGCTGAAGTGACGGCCGCGCTCGATCTCGGCGACCTGCTGGACCGGCCCTTCGGCGTTCTTTCGGCGGGCCAGCGCACGCGCGCAGGCCTGGCGAAGGCCTTCATCAATTGGCCCGAGCTGGTTCTTTTGGATGAGCCCACCGCTTCGCTTGACCCCGACACGGCTGACTGGGTGCGAAGCTATCTTGCGCGTTACGCCCGCGAGCACCGCGCTACGTTTTTTATCGCCTCGCACAACATGCTGGAAGTGGAACGGTTATGCGACCGCGTGTTGATAATGAAAAAGGGGCGCATAGTAGACGAAGGCTCGCCCAGCGAACTGATTGCGCGCTACGGGCGGCGCACGCTGGAAGAAGTTTTCCTCGACGTCGCACGGCGGCGCGAGGAGGCGGGATGAGCGCGAGCCTTAGGCGCATCGGCGCCATCGTATTGCGCCACTGGTTTCTGATCGTGGGCTCGTGGCCGCGGCTGCTTGACCTTGCCTATTGGCCGGCGGTGCAGGTGATCATCTGGGGATTCATCCAGACCTTCCTGATGCAGCACTCGAGCTTCCTGACGCAGGCATTTGGAATTCTGCTTGGCGCCGTCATGCTGTGGGATGTGCTTTTCCGGGGCCAGCTCGGGTTGTCGCTTTCTTTCTTCGAGGAAGTCTATTCGCGCAACCTGGGACACCTGCTGGCGACGCCGCTTCGCCCCGGCGAATACATCGCGGCGCTGATGACCACGAGCTTCCTGCGCACGGTGGCCGGCCTCTTCCCGGCCACGATCCTCGCCATCTGGTTCTTCGGTTTTTCGGTCTATTCGCTTGGGCTTGCGCTGATCGGATTCTTTTTCAGCCTGATCATTTTCGGCTGGAGTATCGGGCTGTTCGTCTCCGGTCTCGTGCTGCGCTATGGCCTTGGCGCCGAAGGCTTCGCCTGGGCCGCAATATTCGCCATTGCGCCTGTTTGCGGTGTCTATTACCCGCTGAGCATTCTTCCCGATTGGGTACAGGACATCGCGGCGGCGCTGCCGCCTTCCTATATTTTCGAAGGCATGCGCGCCGTTCTGATCGACCACCAGGTCCGGCTCGACCTCATAGCCAGTGCGGCGATGCTCAATATTGTGTGGATCGCGTTTGGCGTGATGAGCTTTCTCGGATTCTATGCGCTGGCGCGCGAGCGCGGCATGCTGCTGCAGGTGGGTGAGTAATGGCGCAGGAAATAACCCGCTTACGCTTGTGGGTCATTGCGGCCACGCTCCTGGTGGGCGCGATCGCGGGCGCCTCGCTGTGGGTGCTGAACGAGCGTGCGGCGGAGCGGACGCAAGCCGTGCGCGGCGAAGGGGAAGCGCAAGTGGGCGGGCCCTTCTCGCTCGTCGATCAAAACGGCGCGCGGCGCACGGAGGCGGATTTCCGGGGCAAATACATGCTTGTGTTTTTCGGCTTCACGCATTGCCCGGATGTGTGCCCGACAACGCTCGCCGTCATCTCCGACGCGCTCGACAGACTGGGCGCGGCGGGACGCAACATTATCCCTATTTTCATAACCGTGGATCCCGAGCGCGACACACCGGAAGCGATGAAATCCTATCTCGAATCCTTCGGACCGCGCTTCGTCGGCCTGACGGGTTCGCAGGAGGAGATCGCAAACGTCGCGCGCGCCTATCGCGTCTATTACGCAAAGCGCCCTTTCGAGGGCGGCTATGCCGTCGACCATTCGAGCGTGATCTATCTGATGGGGCGCGACGGCAAATTCCTTGCCAATTATGCGCTGGAGCTGGGTCCCGAAGCGATTGCCGCAGATATAAGAAAGAAGGTCTAAACCGCGGGCGCGGGAAGCCCTGCCTGCAGGCAGGCTGCCATCAGCGTGTTGCGCATCAGGCAGGCGATCGTCATGGGACCGACGCCCCCCGGAACGGGCGTTATGGCCCGCGCCTTTTCCATCGCTTCGTCGAACGCGACATCACCCACCAGCTTCGTCTTTCCGTCCGGGAGCGACAGGCGGTTGATGCCGACGTCGATCACGATGGCGCCCGGTTTAATCCAGCTTCCCTTAACCATTTCGGCCCGGCCCGTTGCCGCCACGAGGATGTCGGCGCGCGCGGAAAGCCCGGCCAAATCGCGCGTGCAGGAATGGGCCACCGTCACCGTGCAGTTTTCCTGCAGCAGAAGCTGTGCCATCGGCTTGCCCACCAGATTGGAGCGGCCGATGACCACCGCGTCCGCCCCCGCAACATCATTGGCGACGGTTTTGATGAGCATGAGCGCCCCCAGCGGCGTGCAGGCGACGAGGCCGCGGTTGGCGCCGAAGAATCCGCTCATCAGCCTGCCCGCGTTCATGGGATGCAGCCCGTCCACATCCTTGAGCGGATCGATGGTGGCGATGACGCGTTGGGAATCGATCTGTTTGGGAAGCGGCATCTGCACCAGAATGCCGTGCACCGAGGCATCCGCATTCAGCTCGGCAATTTCGTCGAGCAGCGCTTTTTCGCTGAGGGCCGCAGGAAGGCGAATGTCGAACGCACGAAAGCCCGCCTGCTGCGCCGCCGCGCCCTTGGATTTGACATAGATGCTGCTCGCGGGATCCTCGCCCACCAGGACCACAGCGAACCCGGGCACGATGCCGTGCTCGCTTTTCTGCTTTGCCGCTGCACCTGCCACGCGCGCGCGCAAATCGGCTGCAACTGCCCTGCCGTCTATGATGGTGGCGCTCATGGCGCTTTTTCCCATTGCGGCAGGCGAGCGGCAAGCGCCGCGTCACCCTCGACTTCCACGCGTTTGATGCGCGCGGATGTGCCCGCAACTATTGCCACTTTCGATTTGGCGACGCCGAAATGGCGCGCCAGCAATCCGACGAGCGCGGCATTCGCGGCGCCTTCATGGGGCGGCGCCGATACGCGCGCCTTCAGCTGAAGCGAGCCGTCCGCAGCCTCTACCCATCCTTCAAGCGCGTTGCGTCCGCCCTTGGGCGTAAGCCGCAGGGCGAAGCAAAGTCTTCCGTTTGCGATGCGGAAGGGCGCCGCCCTCATGCCAGATAATAGACAATGAGATAACGCACGAACTGGATGAGCAGGAGCGCCACGAGCGGCGTAAGATCGAGTCCGCCCATGGGCGGAATTATGCGCCGCAGCGGGCGCAGCACGGGTTCGGTTAAAGCCTGCAAAGCGAAAACCAGCCAGCGCACGAACTGATTGTGGATGTTGATGACACCGAAACTGACCAGCCAGCTCGCGATAACGGCCGCGACAATAACCCAGGTGTAAATGTCGAGGACCGTGAGAATGAGCCAGATGAAGGGATTGACCATGCAAAAGCCTCGGGGCGGCGCGCTGCCTCAACGCTTGTAGCGGGCAGCGGCGGCAAGGGAAAGGTTGGAAAAAATTTCTTCTGTGAAACGAAGGCCCGCATGCCAAGCCGAGGCCGCACAATGCGATTATCAGCCTGCCTTCGCGCCGCACGCCACCGCACCGCTGCTGCGCAGCGAAGGGTGGTGGAGCTGAGCGGGATCGAACCGCTGACCTCCTCATTGCGAACGAGGCGCTCTCCCAACTGAGCTACAGCCCCAGGCCCACCTAAAAGGTATCTAGGGATCGCCGCCGATTGCTGTCAACGGCAGCTATTTTCGCGTGTACGCAATGCGCCAGACGGCCCTGCCTGCGTCATCGGCAACGAGCAGACTTCCGTCCTTCGCGACCGCGAGCCCGACCGGGCGGCCCCACACCTGCGCCGTTTCCTTGCCCTTCGCCCAGAAGCCGACGGCGAAATTGTAATAGCCGCCTTCCGGTTTTCCGTTCTTGAACGGCACGTGCACCACCTTGTAGCCGATGGGCTTCGCGGAATTCCATGAGCCGTGCAGCGCCACGAATGCATCGCCCTTATACGACGCCGGAAACTGGCCGGCTGTGTAAAAGACAAGGCCCAACGCCGCGGAATGCGCTTCGAAAAGCAGATCGGGCGTAATCGATTTGGCGACCAGATCGGGGCGCTTCTTGCCGTAGTCGGGATCGGGATGTTTGCCGATATACGAAAAGGGCCAGCCGTAGAAACCGCCAGCCACCACATGGGTGAGATAATCGGGCACGAGCCCGTCGCCCAATCCGTCGCGCTCGTTCACGGCGACGTAAAGCGTGTCGGTTCCGGGATAGAACGCGATGCCCACCGGATTGCGCAGACCCGAGGCAAAGGTGCGCATGCGCCCGTTATCGAACACCTGCACCGTTGCGCGCGGCGCCTCTTCCTCGGCCTTGTTGCTGCGGCTGCCGATAGCGATGAACAGTCGCCCCTTTGAATCGAAGGCGATGTTGCGCGTCCAATGGCCCCAGCCGCTGCCGAAGGACTGCGTTGTCAAGCGCGTGCGTTTGGCCGCCTTCCTGTCGCTGTCCTTGTAGGGAAAGCGCCACACAGCTTCGGTATCGGCTACATAGAAATATCCGTTGCGAATGGCCATGCCGTGCGGGCGGTCGAATCCTTCGGCATATGTCGTGCGCGACTCCGCCCTGCCGTCGCCGTTCGCGTCGCGCAGCAATGTGATCTTGCCCGCGTCGGATTCGGCGAGAAACACGTCGCCGTTCCCGGCGACCGCAAGCCAGCGCGGATGCTCCAGCCCGTCTGCGAACAAATTGGCGGAAAAGCCTGCGGGTACTTTCAACATGGAGTTCGCAGGGCGCGAAATCGTCTCGGGCGAATTGGAGACGGACGGCGTGGCATAGGGCCGGGAAAGCCTGTCGGGGCGAATATCGAAGCGCGTGCCGACGTCTTGCTCGCCCGCAGCGAACGCGGCACCGGCAAAGGCAAAAAGAAACGGAAGAAAAATCGGTTTCATGGCTTCTCTCCCTGTAACGCGGCCTCGCACGCCTGGTTTCCCCTTTTTCATGGCGCGATGCCGCCCGATGTTATAATATAACAAAATGCTCCAGCCCCGCGCGGACAGGCCCTTGATCGCCGCCGAGAACGTAAGCGTCGCCTTTGGCGGCGCCAGGCTTCTCGACCGTGTCAGCATGGCTGTGCATCCGCGCGAGATTATCACCCTTATCGGCCCCAACGGCTCAGGCAAGACCACGCTGGTGCGCACGCTTTTGGGCCTTACGCGCGCAAGCGAGGGCCTCGTTATCCGCAACGCGGCGCGCATTGGCTATGTGCCGCAAAGCTTTATGCGCGACCGCAGCCTGCCCTTGACCGCGGCCCGCTTCGTGGCGGGATTCGATGGCGCTGGCGATGGGGAGACCAGGGAAGCGCTGGCGCGCGCAGGCGTGGCGGGCGCGGCGGAAAGGCAGCTTTCGTCGCTCTCGGGCGGCGAATTCGCCCGCGTCGCCTTGGCGCGAGCCATTATGCGCAAGCCCGATCTGCTCGTGCTGGATGAGCCTCTTTCCGGCGTGGACGTGGCAGGCGAAGCCTCGCTCTACGAGCTCATCGCACGCATGCGCGACGAAACCGGCTGCGGGGTGCTGCTGGTCAGCCACGATCTGCATGTGGTGATGGCGTCGGCCGATCGCGTCGTGTGCCTCAACCGGCATGTGTGCTGCGAGGGCGATGCCAACGCGGTGTTGCGCGATCCCGCCTTTGTCCAGCTCTTCGGGCCGCGCGTGGCCGAGCAGCTCGCGCTTTACACGCATCGGCATGATCACGTGCACACCGGCCAGGTTATCGGGCAGGAACAGGCACAGGACGAACACCTTCATGGATGATCTTTTCTGGCGCGCGGCGATCGGCGGCGCGGTACTTGGCGCGGTCGCGGGGCCTATCGGCTGTTTCGTGCTGTGGCGGCGCATGGCCTATCTCGGCGCCTCCATCGCGCATATGGCGCTTCTGGGCGTTGCGCTTGGGTTGATCTTCGGCATTAGCCCGCTGCTCGGCGTCCTCGCCACCAGCATCGTGGCGGCGCTTCTTCTTGCGCGCGCGCCCGCCTATGCGTCGTCAGGCGCGCAGACAGGGCCCGGCGGTAATCCCATGGGGGCGCTTGTTCCCGCCGACACGCTCATCGGCCTCGTGGGCCATGCCGGGCTCGCACTGGGTTTCGTTTTGCTTGCCACGTTGGAAACCGTGCGGGCGGATCTTCTGGGCTATCTCTTCGGCGACGTACTGGCGATCGACATCGCCGACCTGATCGAGATTGCGCTCATGGGGGCTCTCGCGTTGCTTTTGCTAATGCTGATATGGCGTCCGCTTCTTTCCGACACAGTCAATCCCGACATCGCCGCTGCCGAAGCGGGTAGCGCGCAGGGCGCTTACGCGCGGGTAATTTTTCTCGCGCTTGTCGCGGGCCTTATCGCCTTCGGGCTGAAAATCGTGGGTGCGCTGCTGATTATCGCGCTGCTGGTCTTTCCGCCGGCGGCCGCGCGGCCCTTCGCGCGCTCGCCCGAAGGCATGGCGCTGATGGCGGCACTGTTTGGGGCCCTTGCGGCGCCGCTCGGCCTGTGGGGCGCGTTCGAATGGGACCTTCCGGCGGGGCCGGCAATCGTGCTGGCCGCCTCCGTGCTTTATCTTGCCACCGCCGCGGTCGCGCGGCTGCGGGCCTAGCCTATGCGCGCGCAAAAACTTCCCCGCTCGCAATTCCCTCGCGCCCGGCACGACCATAAAAATTGCGTTGCCGGCGCAATGGGCGCGGCCGAAGAGATCGCCAGCGCCCGCCGCCTGCGCTTCACGCCCCTTCGGCGGCGCGTTTTCGAAATCGTTTCGCAAAGCCACAGGCCGCTTGGCGCCTATGAGGTGCTCGCGGCACTCGAAAAAACGCGGCGTGCACGTCTGGCGCCGCCCACCGTGTATCGCGCGCTCGATTTCCTGCGCGCGCACGGCTTTGTACACCGCATCGACTCCCTCAACGCCTACGTCACCTGTTTCACGCCCGCCAAGCTGCATCGCGCGCATTTTTTTCTATGCGAAATCTGCGGTCGCGCAGCCGAATTGGAAGACCCGCGGCTAAATGAGGCGCTGTCCCTGTGCGCCGCGGCGGCCCAATTCGCGGTTGAGCGAGAGACGGTGGAGATCGCCGGGCGCTGCCGCGACTGCAGCATCAGACCTTAGACTTTCGGACGCTTTGCCTTGGACGGGCCTCTGGGGCATGTTATTGAAAGGCAAAACAAAATAGCCGGGGTGGAGGGTGCGGGGATGACTCGCCCGGGGGTTTGGGTATTGCCGCTGGTAGTGCTGGCCGGCGCGGTTTTGCTGCGCGTGAGCGACGCCGGTTTTGCCCCGCGGGCGGCAAACGTACTTTTCGATGCGTACCAGCGGTTTGTTCCCCGGCCCTACCAGGATCCCCGCAGCAATACCGGTTACGCAGTGCGTTACGTCGATATTGATGCGCCGAGCCTCGCGCGCTACGGCGCATGGCCCTGGCCACGTGCCCTGCTGGCGCGCATCGTCGAGCATCTGCACCGTGGGGGCGCGTTTCTCGTCGTGCTGACCATGCCGCTTTCCGACCCGGATTCCGTCGGGCGCGCGCGGCTTCTGGACTCGCTTCCTTCCGGGCCCGAGGGCGACGAGGCGAAGAAATCTCTGGCCGCGCTTCCCGACGGCGATCTCAGTCTTGCACGCGCATTGAACGAGGCAAATGCGGTGACGGGGTTTGTGCTGACTTCGGCAGCGGTTGCACGTTCGCCCAATCTGAAGTCACGCGTGACGGCGACGGGCCCAGGTGCGCTGGAAAACCGGATTGTGCATTTCACTTCGGCGGACGGCGCAATGGCCGCGGTCGAGAATGCCAGCGAAGGCGTGGGAGCGCTCAACCTGGTACGGGATCCCGATGGCGGGTTGCGCCGGCTGCCCATGGTCTTCTCGTGGAACGGGCGGCTGGTTGCCTCACTTGATGCGGAAGTGCTTCGTCTCATCAACAACGAAGCAGAGCTTCGCCTGCGAACGCATAAAGCATCGGACGGGCTCGTGGGAACGCCGAATGGCATCGCGGGGGTGGAGTCCGGCACGGCGATCATTCCGACGACGGCGGATGGACGGGTCTGGATCTATTTCGGCCGCCAGCGCGAAGAACGCAGGCTATCGGCGGCGCGCGTTCTGGAAGGCGAAGTGGCAGCGGGCGACCTTTCGGGCGCGATTGTTTATGTCGGCTCGGGAAACGATGCGCCGCTTGCGACAGCCCAAGGCGACCGGCGCACCCAGGCCGCCATCCGAGCCGAAGCAATGGAGCAGATTCTGCTCGGCCAGTTTCTCCGCCGCCCCGCCGCGGCGGAGCAGGGAGAGATTCTCTTTTTGCTGGTCGCGGGTGCGGTCGTCATTCTTTTGCTCAGGCGCAAAGGCGTGGTGTGGGCCGGCGCGGCCGCGGTGCTGCTGGCGGGCGGCGTCGTGTTCTTTTCCTGGCACATGTTCGAAACGCGCCAGATACTTTTCGACAGCGCCTATCCCGTGCTTGTGCTGGCGCTTATTTACGGCGCAGGACTCGCGTTCCACCTGAACTCAATCGCGATCGAGCGAGACCGGCTGCAGCGCACCTTCGCGCAGGTGCTGCCGGCCCCGGCTCTTGGCTTCGTCGCCGGGCGAAGCGCGCAAAGGCTCGCAGGCGAGACGCGCGAAATGAGCTATCTCGCCTGCCGCGTGCGCGGGTTCTCCAAGCTTTCGGAAATCTTCGCCGACGATCCGCAGGGCTTTTCGCGCCTGATGAAGCGCGTGATGACGCCCCTCTCCGACGCAGTTGTCTCGCATCGCGGCGCGCTTGACCGCGTGGCACCCGGAGCGCTGTCGGCTTTCTTCAATGCGCCCCTGGATGATCCCGATCATGCGGTGCACGCCTGCGAATGCGCGCTGAAGATGGTGGCCGCGCTCGAGAAAATAAACCGCAGCCTGGAACAGGAACGCCGCCCGGACGGCACGCCCGTTGGCCCCGTAGGCATCGGCATCGGCGTGAACACGGGGCTAGGCGCGGTCGGCGATTTCGGGACGGCCGCGCGGCCCGAATATACGGTGGCCGGACGCGCTGCAGCGCTTGCCCCCGAGATCGAGGCGCTCTCGGACCGTTACGGACCAGCGATCATTGTGGGCGAAGCCACGCGAAAGGCCGCCGAGCGCAATTTCGCTTTTCTGGAAGTGGACGCGCTGGCGAGCAGCACCGAGCCAATCAAGCTTTATGCGCTGCTGGGCAATCCGCTGGTGCGCGCGGGCCCGAAATTCCGCGCGCTGCAGACCTTCCACGACCACATCTTCCAGTCCTATCGCGCGCAGCAATGGTCGAAAGCAAAAGCGTTGATCGAACAGTGCCGCACGCTTTCGGGCGCAAGCCAAGAATTGTACGACCTCTACCTGAAGCGCATCGCCTACTTCGAGGCCAATCCGCCAGGGCCGGATTGGGACGGCACATTCCGCGCGCCGCTGGCGTGAGCGAGCCCGCGTTACCGTGCGATTGGCTGCCAAGCGGCATCAACGGAATAGGACCAGGCGGATCGAGGATGTCATGGGCGTACGGAAATCGCTGGCCGGGCTTGTATTGTTATTTGCGGGCGCCGCTCTCTCGGCCTCGGCTGGCAGTTCCAATCTGCCGCCCCCGGACAACCGGAAGCTCGCGCGCGACATTTTTGCCGAGATCGTGACCATTCGTTCGGTGCACGACATCGGCACGCGCGAAGTGGCGAACGCGCTGGCCAAACACTTCCGCGCCGCGGGCTTTGCGCGTAACGACGTTCACGTCATCGCCGATCCAAAGTTTCCGCATCAGATGAACCTGATTGTGCGGCTGCGGGGGAAAGGCAAGGGGAAGCCCATTCTGTGGTACGGCCACATGGATGTGGTCGAGGCGAAAGCAGAAGACTGGTCGCTGCCGCCCTTCGAGCTCACAGAAAAAGGCGGCTATTTCTACGGCCGCGGTACCTCGGACATGAAGGATCAGGTAGCGGCCGTCGCCGCCGCGCTCATCCGGCTGAAAAAGGAAAACTTCGTTCCCGAGCGCGACATCATCGTGGCCTTTACGGCGGACGAAGAAGTAGGCGAAGAACAGGACGGGCTCTGGTACCTGCTGCGCGAGCACCGGAGCCTCATCGACGCCGAGATGCTGATCAATCCCGACGGGAGTTCGGGCAGCCTGGTGAACGGCAAACGCAGGGAGTTCGGCGTCCAGACGAGCGAAAAGACTTACGCCACCTTTGCACTGGAGGTAACCAATCGCGGCGGACATTCCTCCGAGCCGCGGCCCGACAATGCCATCTATTCGCTGGCCCGCGGACTGGCACGCCTCGAGAAATTCCCGTTCCCGTACAAGACGAACGCCACTACGAGGCTCTATTTCGCGCGATCGGCGGGGTTGGAAACGGGGCAAACGCGCGCCGACATGCTCGCGGTCTCGAAAGAGAAATTGGATCTCGCCGCCGCGCGAAGGCTGGCCCGCGACCCCGCGCGCAATTCCATTCTGCATTCCACCTGCGTCGCCACCATGCTGGCCGCGGGCCACCAAGAAAACGCGCTGCCACAGCGCGCACGCGCGACCGTGCAATGCCGCATCATGCCGGACGAAACGGTGGAGGGTACCAAGGCCGCGCTCGAGAAGGCCGTGGCCGACCCCGCAATCAAGGTGACGCCGACCAGCCTGGTGACGAAGGCCCCCGAATCCCCGCCTGATGCGGAGCTGCTCGCGCGCGTGGAAAAGGTCGTGCGCAGCATGTGGGGCAACGTTCCGGTTATTCCGGTCATGTCGGCAGGCGCCAGCGATTCCATTTTCGCCCGCAATGCAGGCATGCCGAGCTACGGCGTTTCCGGCGCCTGGGAGGACATACACGACGGGCGCGCGCATGGGCGCGACGAGCGGCGCGGCGTAACCTCGTTCTACGAAAGCGTCGAGTTCACCTACCGGCTAATGAAGGAGCTGACGGGCGCGACCGAGTAGCGAATAGTGAATAGACGGTCCGCGTCTGGCAGTTTGGAGAGATCCCCATCTACTCCCTATTCGCTAACTGCCACTCGCTATTCGACTTTTTGCGAGCATAAGGTTGGAGTATAGGATCGGTTCAACGCGCCCGTAGCTCAGTTGGATAGAGTGCTGCCCTCCGAAGGCAGAGGTCAGAGGTTCGAATCCTCTCGGGCGCGCCACTTTTGAATTGCTTTGCATCGCCGAAGCAAATGGGCATTGGTTTCGAAACGCGATGGAGCAACACATGAATAGCACTAAGGAAATCCGCCGGCGTCAGGCACTGGGCATTTTGGGTGCCGCCGGCGCGGAAGTTCTGGCCGGGCGCAAGCTTGCCTCTGCGCAAGACGACGCCGCGCCGAATGTGGCGACGCCTATGCCGGACTGCATCGCCACGCCCCAGCAAACCGAAGGCCCCTACTTCATAGACGAACACCTGAAACGCGCTGATATCCGGCTTGATCCGGTGACCAACGTCGTCAAGCACGGTTTGCCGCTTCGCCTGCGCATCAATGTGAGCCGAGTGGACGGCGCCGCCTGCGCGCCGCTCGAAGGCGCTGTGGTGGACGTCTGGCAGTGTGACGCCACAGGCGTGTACTCGGATGTGCGGGATTTTCAGGGCCTGTTTGATACGCGCGGCGAAAAATTCCTGCGGGGCTACCAGGTGAGCGACCGGAACGGCGCAACCGAATTTCTTACGATCTACCCGGGTTGGTACAGCGGGCGGACCGTCCATATCCACTTCAAGGTCCACGTTTCCGGCGGCGACGCGCGCGGCTACGAGTTGACGTCGCAGCTCTATTTCGACGATGCCATCACAGACCAGGTGTTCGCCGTGGGGCCGTATAATGCGAAGGGGCCGCGGGATACCCGCAACGGCCAAGATGGCATCTTCCGGCGGGGCCAGAGCGGCGCGAAACTTTTGCTACACCTCACCCCGGACGTGCACGGCTACATGGGCACGTTCCATGTGGGGCTCCGGATGGCTTAACCGGCCCGTTCTTGCGGGCCTGGTTCCACAGGCCCCTGCGCAATAAGCGATTTCGAAGGCAATCCGCGTGTTGCTTTTGCAAACGGACCGGACGAACTACATTTGCCCGCCATGCGCCGCGAAGATGGTAGATCGCTGCCTGCCGACACCAAGGACCCCGAGCAAGGGTTCTGGGCGGCGTATCGCGCGAGCACCGAATCAAAACGCAACCGCTTCAGCGGCTGGATCAAGCTGCTGGCCGGCCTGCTACTGACGGGCGTCGGCGCCTCCGCAATGTCCCCGCTATCGCCCTTGGCAGCGATCGTACTGCTGGGCATTCCCCTAGTGTGGATCGGGTTGCTGCAGACCGTCACTGGCCGCCGCCATTCCGTGTTCCACTTCCTGCGGCGAAGGCACAACTAGCGGGCGCCAACAACAATCTCGTGCTCATTTTTTCTCCTTCAACGCGTCGCGAATTTCGCGCAGCAGTTTTGCTTCTTCCGAAGGGCCGGCGGGCGTCTTCGGCGCTGGCCCCACCAGCCTATTAAGCTGCTTGATGACCAGAAAGAGCGCGAACGCCACAATCAGGAATTGGATGAGTGCGTTCAGAAACAGGCCGTAATTCAGCGTCACCGCGCCTGCCGCCTTTGCCGCGTCCACCGTGGCGTAGCCGCCTGCGCCCTTCAGCACGATATAGAAATTGGAAAAATCGATTCCACCGAGAAGCAGACCCAGGGGAGGCGTGAGAATGTCATTGACCAGCGAATTGACGATCAATGTGAAGGTGGCGCCGATGATGACGCCCACTGCCAGATCCACGACGCTGCCCCGCATGGCGAAGGCCTTGAATTCCCGGAACATGAAGGGCCCTTTCTCCTTATTTTGCGCCCGCGCGCATCAAACCAGCCGCGCCTTGCAAATTGAAGCGCCTTCCGTATAAGTCCGCCCCTTCCGGGCCGCCCGGCGAAAGGGCATGCCGTGGCGGTCCAGAACGCGAACGGGAACCCCCAAGGGAGACGCAAAATGCCCAAGCTGAAATCGAAGTCGGGCGCGAAAAAGCGCTACCGCTTCACTGCCAAGGGGCGGGTGCGCCACGGCCAGACCGGCAAGCGGCACGGCATGATCAAGCACTCGAACGAACAGATCCGCGAGCTGCGCGGGACCACCATCCTTTCGCCCTCGGAAACCCGGCGCATCAAGCGCTGGCTGCCCTACGGCGCCTAAGGAGGACCTGATGTCAAGGGCACCCCGCGCCGTTCCTTCGCGCGCACGCCGGAAACGCGTGCTCAAACAAGCCAAGGGCTTCTACGGCCGGCGCAAGAACACCATTCGAGTAGCCAACCAGTCGGTCGACCGCTCGCTCCAGCACCAGTACATCGGGCGCAAACTGCGCAAACGCAATTTTCGCGCCCTCTGGATCCAGCGGATCAACGCGGCCGCGCGTGAGCACGGGCTTACTTACAGCCGATTTATGAGCGGGCTTGCCAAGGCCGGGATCGCCGTCGACCGCAAGGTCCTGGCGGAGCTGGCCGTGAGCGAGCCCGAGGCCTTCAAGGCCCTGGTCGAGGCGGCGCGCGCCTGATTCTCCGTTCGTCGGAATACACGCCCGCCCCGATTTTACGGGCCAGCGGGATTGCGCCATTTTGACCTGAGAACGATTCGCCCATGACCGATCTGAACCAGCTGGAACGCCACCTTCTCGCGCGCATCGCGGAAGCCGACGAACGCGCTTTGGAAGAGGTGCGCGTGGCGGCTCTGGGGAAGAAAGGCGCCATTACGGAATTGCTGAAAAGCCTGGGGGCAATGACGCCCGAAGAACGTAAAGAAAAGGGTCCCCTTTTCAACGGATTGCGCGACCGGATTGCCAAGGCGATCGCACTGCGCAAACGCCAGCTTGAGGAAAAGATCGTAAATGCGCGGCTGGAAACGGAGCTCGTGGACGTAACGCTGCCCGCGCCAGACGCGCCGCGCGGCACCATCCATCCCGTGAGCCAGGTATTTGACGAGATGACGGCAATCTTTGCCGATCTCGGATTTGCGGTCGCGGAAGGGCCGGATGCTGAATCGGACGATTACAATTTCACCAAGCTCAACATCCCGCCCGAGCACCCGGCGCGCCAGATGCACGATACCTTTTATATAAGTCCGCAGGCGGACGGCGCCCGCTACCTGTTGCGCACGCACACCAGCCCCGTGCAGGTGCGCACCATGCTGGCGCAGAAGCCGCCCATCCGCATCATCGCGCCGGGCCGCGCCTACCGCCGCGATCTGGACGCGACCCACACGCCGATGTTCCACCAGGTGGAAGCCCTGGTGATCGACGAGGAAACGCATCTCGGCCATCTCATCTGGGTGATGGAGGAATTCTGCAAAGCGTTCTTCGAAGTTTCCCGGACCGGAATGCGGGTGCGGCCCTCCTACTTCCCGTTCACTGAACCGTCATGCGAATTCGACATCCAGTGCGACCGCAGCGGGGGCAGAATCAAATTCGGGGCGGGCGAGGACTGGCTGGAAATCGCAGGCGCCGGCATGGTGCATCCGCGCGTCCTCGAGCTGTGCGGGATCGACCCCGCGCGCTATCAAGGCTTTGCCTTCGGTATGGGGCTCGACCGGCTTGCCATGCTGAAATACGGCATTCCCGATCTCAGGCCCTTCTTCGAATCGGATCTGCGCTGGCTGCGCCATTACGGATTTGCCGCGCTTGATATTCCCTCGCTTGCAGGCGGGCTGAGCCGATGAAAATCACACTCGGCTGGCTCAAGGATCATCTCGACACAGCGGCGACCGCGGAAAAAATCGTGGGTGCACTGACGCGCATCGGGCTCGAGGTCGAAAGCATCGAGGACAAAAGCAAGCGGTTGTCCGCCTTCACAGTTGCGCGCGTGGTTTCGGCCGAGCGCCATCCCAACGCCGACAAGCTCAAGCTCTGCATGGTGGATACGGGAAAAGAAACCGTGCAACTGGTGTGTGGTGCGCCAAACGCCCATGCGGGGATGAAAGGCGTCTTCGCGCCGCCGGGCACCTACATTCCGGGCACCGGAATGATGCTGAAAGTAGCCGCCATCCGCGGCGTGGAATCGCGCGGCATGTTGTGTTCCGAGCGCGAGCTTGAATTGAGCCAAGAACACGAGGGCATCATCGAGCTGCCTGAGGACGCCCAGGTCGGCACGCCGGCGGCAGAAGTGCTCGGGCTTTGCGATCCGGTCATCGATGTCGCGGTTACTCCCAATCGCGGCGACTGCACGGGCGTCCACGGCATCGCACGCGATCTGGCGGCCGCGGGAATCGGCAACCTGAAAAGCGAAGCGGTTGCCAAGGTCGCCGGCAAATTCAAGTCTCCGATCTCCGTCACTCTCGACTTCCCCAAAGGCAAGGAATCCGCCTGCCCCATGTTCGCGGGCCGCTATGTGCGCGGGCTCAAGAACGGGCCTTCGCCCCAATGGCTGCAACAACGGCTGAAGGCGATCGGACTTCGCCCCATATCTGCGCTCGTCGATATCACCAATTTCCTTTCCTACGATCGCGGACGGCCGCTGCATGTGTTCGACGCGAAGAAGCTCAAGGGCAACATCAACGCGCGCCTCGCGCACAAAGGCGAAATGCTGCATGCGCTTGACGGCCGCGTGTACGAGCTCGATCCCGAAATGTGCGTGATTGCCGACGAAGGGGCGGCGCGCGGCATCGGCGGCGTGATGGGCGGAGAGGAAACGGGCTGCACGGAATCCACTACCGACGTTTTCGTCGAATGTGCGCTGTTCGATCCCGTACGCATCGCCGAAACTGGACGCAAGTTGGGCATCGTTTCCGACGCGCGCTACCGCTTCGAACGCGGCGTGGACCCGGAATTCGTGCTGCCTGGAATGGAGCTCGCTACCAGGCTCATCCTCGAGTGCTGCGGCGGCGAGCCTTCCGAAATCGTCGTGGCGGGGCGGCCGACGGCCTGGCAACGCCACATTCCGTTCTCACTCGATCATGTAAGAAAGCTGGCCGGTCTCGCGCTCACGCGGGATGAAGTCGCGGCGATCCTGAAGCGGCTTGGCTTCGCGGTCGAAGGGGGCGACGCTATGCGGGTCACACCGCCCTCGTGGCGCGCCGACGTGCAGCGCGAAGCCGATTTGGTGGAAGAGGTCGTGCGCATTTACGGCATCGAGAAAGTGCCGCACGCGCCCATGCCGCGCGTCTCTGCCGTCGCTCAGCCCGTTCTCACGCATCGCCAGCAGCGCATAACCATTGCGCGGCGGACGCTTGCCGCCCGCGGTTTCAACGAGACGATCAACTTTTCCTTTGTGCCCCGCGCGCATGCCGCATTCTTTGGTGGCGGCGATGAAGTGCGCCAGCTGGAAAATCCGATATCGGCCGAGCTCGATGCGCTTCGCCCAAGCGTTCTGCCCTCACTGCTTGCTGCCGCTGCACGCAATCAGGCCCGCGGGCACGCGCATCTCATGTTGTTCGAGATCGGCGCGCAGTTCGCCTCGGGCAAGCCCGGCGATCAGGCGACAATGGCCGCGGGATTGCGCGCGGGTGCGCCGACGCGCCACTGGATGAAAAACCAGACCGCGACGGATGTGTTCGCTGCCAAGGCGGATGCGATGGCGGTGCTTGAACCGGCGTGGGGTCAAGCCTTCGCCGCTCCCGTGCAGGCGGGCGCCGCCCCTTGGTATCACCCGGGCCGCTCGGGGACGCTGGCGCTCGGGCCCGCCATGCTTGCCTGGTTCGGCGAGCTGCATCCGAAAATCGTTTCGGCATTCGAGATCAAGGGCCCGGCTGCCGCATTCGAGATTTTTCTCGACGCCATTCCCGACCCCAAGCCGCGCGAAGGCCGCGCGCGCACGCCGCTTGAAGCTTCCGACTTGCCGGCGGTCGAGCGCGACTTCGCCTTCGTTGTGGATACGCAAGTTACTGCCGAGCAGATTGTGAAGGCGGCGCGCACGGCCGAGCGCGAGCTGATCGAAAGCGTATCTGTCTTCGACGCCTACGAAGGCGAAGGCGTTCCGGAAGAGAAAAAGTCCATCGCCGTTTCCGTGCGCCTGCAACCGGTGAAGCGCACGCTCACCGACGCGGAAATCGAAGAGGTAGCGAAGAAGATTGTCTCTGCCGTCGCCAAGGCGACCGGCGGCGTGTTGCGTGGCTGAATGATCTGCAGGAACCTTGCCTTCTTGCTTGCCTTAGGACCGGAAGCGTAAACTGAATATGTTGTTTGTCACGGCATTTCCAAAAAGGGGGAAGTCATGAAAGGCATTCTCGTATTGTTGGGTGCGGCGGTGTTGCTTGCCGCGCCAGCCGCGTCAGCGCAAACGCTGAGCAGTGCGGACACCGCGCGCTGCTGCCAGTCCGACAAGGGGCCCGATCCCGTCGCGTATAGCGGGCGCTGGCTGGATGGCATGTACACGCGCGATAAATGCCTAAGCGTGAAGTACGGTTTCTGGGACGGCGACGAGCCGAACGAAGCAAAAAAAGTCTGCGCGATCCGCGACACAAAGGTGCCAGAGGATCCATTCCCGCCTCCACCCGAAGACACGCATAAATAGGACCGCTTGCGATGGGCGCCCCAGACCTGGGGCGCCCCACTTTCTCGAGGAAGATGCCATGCAACACAGGTTGGTCTGCGCGGGCGCCGCGCTGCTCGTTCTTGCCGCGCCGGCCGCGGCGGCCGAGGTGCAGTTCTATCCGCTGGAAAAATTTACGATCGTCTACAAGCATACGGGAAGCTATTCCGGCACAGTGACGCTGCACGTACGCGATTTCGGCAGGCGTTACGTCGAGATCAAGGACGTGGCGATACACGCAGGCGGGATGACGGTGCCGCAAAAACAGCGCGTAATCGTGAATGGGCCTATTGTCACCACGATTGACTTGCAGACCAACACGGCAACCCGCATCACCAACCCGCAATATGAGAAATTCGCTAACGCGATGCGCGGCAAATCGGGGCCGGAGGTCGGTAAAAGCTTCATAAAAGCAATGGGCGGCAAAGAGACCAGTGAAACGCGCAGCATTGCGCGCGAGCGTTGCACCGTGTGGAAGATGGCCAGTTTCAATCAGGTTCTGTGCGTGACGGCGGAAGGAATGACGCTTTCGCTAGATACGGAAAGCGGGCCCATCAAGATGAACCAGATTGCGACCTCTGTGAAACGCGGATATGGCGGACCGGATGCCGCCTTCGAGGTCGGCAAGATCCCGGTGCGCCAGATCACCATGCCGAAGATTCCTGGGAAAGCCAAGCCCTAGGAAAGCTGCGCGGGGCGCACGCCAAGCTCGGCGGCGAGCCGATCGAACGCGGCCTTCGCCATCGCGTTCGAGCGTTGATGCCGCTCGGCCAGAATCAGTTCGTTCTTTAGCGAGTGTTCCCAGCCAACGAGCTCGGTCACGCGCACCTTGTAGCCGTGCGCTTCCAGAAACAGCGAGCGCATGACGTTCGTTACATGCGCGCCAAACTCGCGTCGCTGAATGGGATGGCGCCAGAGCTGAGCAAGCGGGCCGCGCCGTCCTTCCAATTGCCGCGACAGTTCCGCCTGGCAGCAGGGCACCAAGGCCACGGCCTTAGCCTCATGGCGAAGCGCAAAACGGATGGCGTCATCGGTGGCCGTATCGCAGGCATGCAGCGCGGTAACGATGTCGGCACGGCCGTCGGGAAGGTCGGCATTGGCAATAGGCGCGCAGATGAATTCCATGCGTGCGAACCCGCATTGGCGCGCAAGCGCGCGTGAAGTTGCGACCAATTCTTCCCGCGCTTCGACCCCGATGACAGAGCCCTTTCCTGTGGGCGCAAAAATCAGGTCATACAACACGAAGCCGAGATAGGACTTTCCGGCGCCGAGATCGGCAAGCACGGGCTCGTCCTTTTCCTTCACCACGTCCTCGATCGCGGGCCGCAATAGCTGCGTGAGATGGAGTACCTGTTTCAGCTTGCGACGGGAATCCTGATTGAGCGCGCCCTCACGGGTGAGAATGTGCAGCGCTTTCAATAGCGGCACCGAACGCGCGGGATTTTCGCCCGGCCACAATTCAGACAGGGCTTCGCCCGCATTCCGTTGTGCGCGCCGCTTCGCCATGGCCCATACTACCCTTCCCGGCTGGACCTTCCCCGCCCCCGCCGCTATCTACCGGCCCATGGCCGATCTCGCCCATATCCGCAATTTTTCCATTATCGCGCATATCGACCACGGCAAATCCACCTTGGCCGACCGCCTCATCATGGCCTGTGGCGGCCTCACGCAGCGTGAGATGAAAGAACAAGTGCTCGATACCATGGATATCGAGCGCGAGCGCGGCATCACCATCAAGGCGCAGACCGTGCGGCTGCACTACCGCGCTAAAAACGGCGAAGATTACGTTCTCAATCTCATGGACACGCCGGGGCATGTGGACTTCGCGTATGAGGTCTCGCGCTGTCTCGCCGCCTGCGAAGGCGCGCTGCTGGTGGTGGACGCAAGCCAGGGCGTCGAAGCGCAGACGCTGGCCAATGTTTATCTGGCAACCGAAATGGGTCTGGAGATAGTGCCTATTCTCAACAAGGTGGACCTGCCTGCGGCCGAGCCCGAACGCGTGCGCCGTCAGATCGAAGACGTCATTGGGTTGGACGCCTCGGGCGCCATCCCGATTTCGGCCAAGACCGGCCTCAATATCGATCAGGTGCTGGAAACCATCGTTCACCGGCTGCCGCCGCCAAAGGGTACCGGCGAAGGCCCGCTGAAAGCGTTGCTCGTCGACTCCTGGTACGATTCCTATCTTGGCGTGATTGTGCTGGTGCGCGTTGTCGATGGAGACGTCCGCATAGGCCAGCGCGTCCGCATGATGGCGACAGGCGCTACCTACACGGTTGAGCGTGTCGGCGTGTTCACGCCGAAACAGGAAATGGTGGAGCGGCTCGGCCCCGGCGATGTCGGTTTTATCACCGCGGCAATCAAAGAGGTCGCCGATTGCCGCGTCGGCGACACGATCACGGATGAACGCAAGGGCGCGGCCTCGCCCTTGCCCGGCTTCAAGCCGGTTCAGCAGGTTGTGTTCTGCGGGCTCTTTCCCGTCGATGCCGCCGAATTCGGCGCCTTGCGCGATGCCTTGGCAAAACTGCACTTAAACGACGCGAGCTTCACGTTCGAACCGGAAACCTCGGCCGCGCTTGGCTTCGGTTTTCGCTGCGGCTTTCTCGGACTGCTGCATCTTGAGATCGTGCGCGAGCGGCTGAGCCGCGAGTTCAATCTGGAGCTCATTGCGACCGCGCCCTCAGTCATCTATCGCGTGCACCTGACGGACAGCAGCGTGAAAGAGCTGCACAATCCGGCCGACATGCCCGATGTCACGCGCATCGAGAAAATCGAAGAGCCGTGGATCAAGGCCACCATTCTGGTGCCCGACGAGCACCTGGGCGCCGTGCTGAAGCTTTGCGAGGACCGCCGCGGACGGCAGATCGAACTCACCTATGCCGGAAGCCGCGCCATGGTGATTTATCGCCTGCCCTTGAACGAGGTGGTTTTCGATTTTTACGACCGGCTGAAATCCGTTAGCCGGGGCTATGCGAGCTTCGACTATCACCTCGACGGCTACGAGGAGGGCGACTTGGTGAAAATGTCCATTCTGGTGAATGGCGAACCGGTGGACGCGCTGTCCGTGATCGTTAATCGGGGGCGGGCCGAGACGCGCGGGCGCGCTATGTGCGAGAAGCTGAAGGAGCTGATCCCCCGCCACCTGTTCCAAATCCCGATCCAGGCGGCCATCGGGGGCAAGATCATTGCGCGCGAAACCATCAGCGCGCTCAGAAAAGACGTCACGGCGAAGTGCTATGGCGGCGACATCACCCGCAAACGCAAGCTGCTGGAAAAACAGAAGGCCGGCAAAAAGAAGATGCGCCAGTTCGGCAAGGTCGACATTCCCCAGGAGGCGTTCATCGCCGCCCTCAAAATGGACGCGGACTAGAGTTTCGCCCCCGCTGAACCGAGCAGCGCTATGCCGCGACGGGTTTCAACCAAAAGCTGTGCTGCCGTAGGTTGGGCTGCGTGACCCATTCAGGTACAGGGTATTACAACTGGGGTCGAAGATCCGCCGCAAGACGACTTCTGGCAAATGGGAAGTGAGCGCGTTCGGCTGCCGCATATGGCCCTGGCCGGAGCGCGTTTAGTTAACAGCTGTTGAAAACGACTCCATGTCGTTAACTTTGTTATGCCTTCAGAGTTAATACCAACAGAATCAATCCACTTCTGTGGATAGGCTCAACCTGCGGATGATATCATCCAGCTGCTCCAACGTCCGGTAGGCGATCTTGATGCTACCGCCCTGCTTTCCTTTATCGGCTATCTGAACATTCATCCCTAAGAGCATGGAAAGTTTATGTTCTATGTCCCTTATGTCCGCATCTTTTTGCGCCGGTTTGCCGGGCCGCTTGGGCGAACGCGCTTTTCGCTCCGCAGCGCGCACGCTGAGCGCGCCGGCGACGATTTCACGCGCCATCGCTTCGGGATCGGAGGCGCCAATCAGGGTCCGCGCGTGCCCCGCCGAGAGCCTTCCTTCGCGGATTAGAGCTTGGACGGACTCGGGCAGACGCAACAACCTGAGCGTGTTGGCGACGTGGCTGCGGCTCTTGCCCAGAAGATCCGAAAGCTGCTCCTGCGTGTGGCCGAAGCGGTCCATCAATTCCTGGTATGCGGCCGCCTCTTCCATCGCGTTCAGGTCCGTACGCTGAAGGTTCTCGACCAGCGCCAGTTCGAGGGCCTCGCTGTCGGTGACCTCGCGCACGACCACCGGTACGTCATGGAGCTGGGCCATCTGCGCCGCACGCCAGCGCCGTTCGCCGGCGACGATCTCGAACGAATCCCTTTCGACGGGACGCACGAGAATGGGCTGCAGGATTCCCTTTTCGCGAATCGAGTCTGCAAGCTCGCGCAATTCTTCATCGCGAAAATTTTTACGCGGTTGAAATGGATTCGGCTTCAGGAACGCGACCGGCACCGTTCGCACGCCGCGCGGCGGTTCGCCGCGCACATCCACTTCGCCCTCCCCCAGGAGCGCCGAAAGCCCGCGGCCCAATCCTCTGTGTCGCGCTTCTTCCGCCATTCTAAGCCGCCAAAATGCTGCGTTCGCGCTGGATCATTTCCCCTGCAAGCTTGATATAGGCCTGGCTTCCGGGGCAGCGCAGATCATAGACGAGCACCGGCAATCCATGGCTAGGCGCCTCCGAGATGCGCACATTGCGCGGAATGATCGTCTGATAGACTTTTTCGCCCAGATGCTTGCGCACATCGGCGGCTACCTGGTCGGACAAATTGTTCCGCCGGTCGTACATGGTGAGAATTATGCCTTGGATTTCCAGTTTCGGATTTAATCCGCTGCGCACGAGATCGAGCGTCTTGAGAAGCTGCGTCAATCCCTCAAGCGCAAAGAACTCGCATTGCAGAGGCACGACGGCGGCATCGGCGGCCACCATCGCGTTGATCGTCAGTATACTGAGCGATGGCGGGCAATCGATCAGCACATAGGAGAAGCCGCCCCCATCCGGGGCGACAAACGCTTCGAGCGCATCCTTGAGCCGGAAATTGCGCCTCGCCTCGCCCACCAGCTCGAGCTCGGCGCCAGAAAGATCGACCGTCGAAGGGATAATCGAGAGGCCCGGAATCTTGGTTCCGTGAACCGCCGCGGCCAAAGGGACCGCGTCCATGAGGACATCATAGGAGGTCAGCTTCCGCTCCGCGCGGGGAATTCCAAGGCCAGTTGAAGCATTTCCCTGCGGATCGAGGTCGATGATCAATGTCGGCTGCCCAACGGCGGCAAGCGCCGTCCCAAGGTTTATTGCCGTTGTGGTCTTGCCAACGCCACCCTTTTGGTTGGCGACGACGAGCACGCGTGAACGCCGGGCTTCACTTCCTTGCACGCGTGATCTCCCCCACTACCAATATCACGCCGGTCGAATCAGACCGGCTCGGATGACGTCCAAGTTTGACTTTCCAAGATTTACGGGCACGCGTCAATTCAGCCTCTACATTTTGCCCCTTAAGGAACAGCCCGATAGTGCCCCCGCCCCAGTACCGCCGCGTTAAAGCAAACAGCCGGTCGAGCGGTGCGCAAGCCCTAGCCGTAACGACATCAAAGGGTTCTGCCTTGGCATCTTCGATACGGGCACGCCGGATCTCGACTTTGAGGCCGAGCTCGTCAGCGACGGCCTTCAGAAAATCCGCCTTTTTTCGTGTTGCCTCGAACAGAACGACGCGTAACCGCCGCTCTCTTAGTAGCTCGGCCAGCACAAGACCAGGAAACCCTGCCCCTGAGCCAAGATCAACCAAGGACCGGGCACGAGAAGGGATGAAATCCACGAGCTGGGCGGAATCCCAAAAATGCCGGAGCCAGACATCCCGCAGCGAGCCCTTGGAAACAAGATTATGCCTGGAATTCCAATCCTCAAGCATTGCCGCGTAGGTCCGCAGCCGGGCCAATGTTTCACGTGAAACATTTGCCGCGGCGGCGAACTCGTCCGGGCCAAATACGGTCACCCCGCCTCTCTAATCGGGCCCCGCGCTGCCCTAAGACGAGCGAGAACCAAGGTTAGCGCGGCAGGGGTAATCCCCTCGATCCGCGCTGCCTGCCCCAACGTCGCGGGGCGTGTCCCCGAAAGACGCATCCGACATTCCGTCGAGAGGCCGGTAACCTGCGCGTAATCAAATTCATCAGGAATAACAATGGCTTCATCGCGCCGGAAGGCGATGATGTCCGCCTCCTGCCGCCCCAGATAGCCGCCGTAATGGGCGTCGATTTCGAGCTGCTCGACAACATCGGGCGCAAGCTCGTTTAGCGCGGGCCAAATGCCCGCCAGCAGGCCGAAGGTCACCTCCGGCAAGGCAAGGAGGGCTAAGGCGGAACGCGGCCGGCCGTCCTGGCGTACGGCGATTCCTTGACGTCCGGCTTCGGCAGGCGTGAGCGTCAACTGGTTCGCCAGCGCCCTGCCCGCCTTTAGCCGATCAAGCTTTTCGCCGAACGCCCGCGCCCTCGCTTTACCGGCCAGCCCTGC
The DNA here is from genome assembly GCA_052389895.1 of Alphaproteobacteria bacterium. Classification (GTDB taxonomy): domain Bacteria; phylum Pseudomonadota; class Alphaproteobacteria; order Micropepsales; family Micropepsaceae; genus CAVVXX01. The sequence continues at coordinate 46,225 of JBQTHM010000002.1, forward strand.
GCCGATACCAAGCGGCGTCAGCCGCTGGTCCGCATTGTCGGCCCGAAGCGTCAGCCGGTACTCGGCACGGCTGGTGAACATCCGGTAGGGCTCGGTGACCCCCTTTGTCACGAGATCATCAATGAGCACGCCGATGTAGGCCTGCGACCGGTCGAGCATGAACGGCGCGCCGCCGCCTGCCCGCCTAGCGGCATTGGCGCCCGCAACCAGGCCCTGCGCCGCCGCCTCTTCATATCCCGTTGTGCCGTTGATCTGGCCCGCAAAAAAGAGGCCTGAAATCTGCTTTGTCTCAAGACTCGGAAGCAGCTCGCGCGGGTCCACGTAGTCGTACTCGATGGCATAGCCCGGCCTGCGCATGACGGCGCGTTCGAGGCCGGGGATCGTCGCAAGCAGTTGGCGCTGGATCTCCTCGGGAAGCGAGGTGGAAATTCCGTTGGGGTAGATAGTGTCGTCGTCAAGCCCTTCAGGCTCGAGGAAGATACGGTGCCGGGTCTTGCCAGAAAAGCGGACGATCTTGTCTTCGATCGAAGGGCAATAGCGGGGCCCGCGGCTTTCGATCTGGCCGGAATACATCGGCGCACGGTGCAAATTCGCACGGATGATTCCGTGGGATTCTTCCGTTGTTTCTGTGATATGGCAGGCAACTTGGGACGTAGTGATCTTGCCGGTCAGGAATGAAAACGGTACCGGCGGATCATCGCCGTGCTGAATCTCAAGCCGGTCCCAATCGATAGTTCGACCGTCCAGACGGGGAGGCGTACCCGTCTTGAGACGCCCCATACGGAAACCGATTCCGTACAGTGTTCGTGAAAGTCCGACTGCCGGCGCCTCGCCTGCGCGTCCCGCCGGAATTTTTCTTTCGCCGATATGGATTAGGCCATCGAGGAAGGTGCCTGTTGTGAGCACAACAGAAGCAGCCGAATACTGTTCGCCAATCGCGCTGACGACGCCTTCGGCGCGGCTATCCCGGATTATGAGATCTTCTGCGGATGCCGTTCGAATCGTGAGGTTCGCCGTTTCCGCCAACGCGGTCTGCATCGAGGCCCGGTAGAGCTTGCGGTCCGCCTGAGCGCGCGGGCCCCGAACGGCCGGCCCCTTGCGGCGGTTGAGCAGGCGGAACTGGATCCCGGCCGCGTCGGCTACCCGGCCCATCAACCCGTCCAGCGCGTCCACCTCGCGCACCAAATGGCCCTTGCCCAGGCCGCCGATTGCCGGGTTGCACGACATCTCACCGATTGTCGCAAGGCTGTGTGTGAGCAGCAGCGTGCGCGCGCCCATGCGCGCGGACGCTGCCGCCGCTTCGCAGCCGGCATGCCCGCCGCCAACGACAATCACATCGAAGGGCGCGCTCATGGCGGGCGTGCTTAAACCCGGAGGGCAGGGCAGGCAAGCTTACTTGCCGATACAGAAGTCGCGGAATACCGAGTCGAGCAGCTCTTCCAGATCCACGCGGCCCGTTACACGCCCGATCGCTTGCAAAGCGCGGCGCATCTCTTCCGCAGCCAGTTCGGTCTGCGAAAAATTCGCGAGCGCGGAGTGAAGCGACTTCACGGCAGATTCCAATTCGCGGCGGTGTCGCGTGCGCGTCAGCACCGGCGCCTCACGCACGCCGGCGAGTTCTTTCGCCTTGCAAGTCAGGCGCGAGATGAGCTCGCGCAGGCCCTCACCGGTTTTTGCCGATATCACCAATCCGTCGCGCTTTTCCGATGCGATGTCGGACTTGTTCCAGACGACGATCTCCGCCGTTCTTTCCGCTTCCGATTCGACTTCGCTGGAAGAACCAACGGCGGAGTCAAGCACGAGCAAAGTCACGTCAGCGGATTTCGCACGCGCTTCCGCGCGACGCACGCCTTCGGCCTCGATGGCGTCTTTGGCCTCGCGCAACCCGGCCGTGTCCGCAAGGATGACGGGATAGCCATCGAGGTCCAGCTTCACTTCGATTACGTCGCGCGTGGTACCTGCAGTTTCAGAAACAATGGCGACGTCGCGTTGCGCGAGCGCGTTAACGAGCGAACTCTTGCCGGCGTTTGGCGGGCCTATCACTGCGACGTGCAACCCATCGCGCAGAATCTCTCCGCGCCGCGCGTCCGCAAGATGGGTTTCGATCTCATTCAGCAGCTCTGAAATCTGCAGCCTGCTTTCGGAAAGCGCCGTAGGCGGAACGTCTTCGTCAGGAAAATCGATGCTGGCCTCGATCCAGGCGGCCGCGCGGATGAGACGCCCGCGCCAGTTTTCGTAGAGGCGGCCGAGCGCGCCTTCGAATTGGCGCAGCGCCTGGCGCCTCTGCGCCTCCGTTTCGGCATTGACCAGGTCCGCGATCGCCTCCGCCTGGGTGAGATCCAGGCGGCCGTTTTCCACGGCTCGGCGGGTAAACTCGCCCGGCTCGGCATGGCGCAAGCCTGGCTGGGAAGCCAAGAGGCCGAGCACGGCTGCAATTGTCGCCCGGCCCCCATGTGTATGAAGTTCCACGACATTCTCACCCGTGTAAGAGCGGGGAGGGACGAACCGCAGCACCAGGACGTCGTCAATCCCACCGGCGTTCCTATTTCCGAACAGCGTTCGTACAACTACACGCCGCTCCTGTGGGACTGGACGGCGCGTAAGCGCTTCAAGCGTGCGGTCAGCTGCCGGTCCGGAGATTCGAAAGACCGCGATGCCAGCGCGCCCGGCGGCACTCGACAGGGCGAAAACGGTGTCCCGTGCGGGCGTGGGCACGGCCGCCTGGCGGTCGTCCGCCACCGCGGTTCCGCGGGTCCGTAGCGAAGCCGCGGTCTTATTTTCGCCTGTAACTGTCATCGGCGCCCTCGCTTGTGAGTGCGCGGCGATACGCGCTAAAGGAAGCTAAAGCCAACAACTTTCGCCCGCAAACGCGGCCTTCGCGTTGTGTGCACCCGCGACCCGGAAAGTTTCCCATGAGTGCAAATCTGCTCGCCGACGAAACGAGCCCTTACCTGCTGCAGCACAAGAACAATCCCGTCCATTGGCGGCCCTGGGGCAAGGGGGCGCTGGAAGAGGCCGAACGCACGGGCAAGCCGATCCTGGTTTCCGTGGGTTATTCGGCCTGCCACTGGTGTCACGTCATGGCGCACGAGTCGTTCGAGGACGCGGAGACCGCGAAGCTCATGAACGAGCTTTTCGTGAACGTGAAAATCGACCGCGAAGAGCGCCCCGACATAGATCAGATGTTTCAGCTTGCGCTGGCCTCGCTCGGCGAGACTGGCGGCTGGCCGCTGACGATCTTTCTCACGCCTCGCGGCGAGCCGTTCTGGGGCGGCACTTATTTCCCAAAGGAAGACACGGCCGGGCGGCCTTCCTTCAGGAGAGTCCTCAACGACATCGCCAAGCTTGTGCGCGAAAACAATCCCGCAGTGCTCAAGAATTCTGCGCAAATCCGGGAAATCTTCGAGCGCAACTGGAATCAGAGCCGCGCGGGCGGGCTAACCGCAAGCCAGCTCAACCAGATCGCCGTCCGTGTCGCGCAAAACTACGACATCTTTTTTGGCGGGATAACGGGCGCGCCGAAATTTCCCTATTCCGCCTCGCTCGAACTTCTCCTGCGCGCCTTCATCCGCACCAAACTCCCGCAGTTCGATCAACTCGCGGCCGTCACGCTGGATTTCATGTGTCAGGGAGGAATCTACGATCACATCGGCGGGGGCTTTACGCGCTATGCGGTGGACGAACGCTGGCTGGTCCCTCATTTCGAGAAAATGCTTTACGACAACGCGCAGCTCATCGACGTGCTTACCCTGGCGTGGCAATTGGGCCGGCGGCCGCTTCATCGTCAGAGAGTGGAGGAGACCGTCGGCTGGATACTGCGGGAAATGGCCATTGAAGGCGGCGGATTTGCGTCCAGCATTGACGCAGATTCGGAGGGCGAAGAGGGAAAATTCTATCTCTGGACCGAAGCCGAAATCGACGCGGCGCTTGCCGGAACGTTTCTCAAGCGCTTCAAGGATACCTATGGCGTCACGCGCGAGGGTAATTACAACGGAAAAAACATCCTAAATCGCCTGAACGCGATCAAATTACTTCCCGAAGCCGATGAAACACTCCTTGCCAAACAGCGCGAGAAGCTTTTTCAGATTCGCGAGCAACGCGTGCGCCCGCACCGCGACGACAAGCTGCTGGCCGACTGGAACGGACTTTCGATCGCTGCGCTTGCCAATGCCGGCGCGGTCTTTCGCCGCTCCGACTGGACGACACAGGCGATACGCGCATTCCAGTTTGTTTGCGATAAGCTTTCCGATGAGGACCGCCTGTTCCACAGCTATCGCGCCGGCAAGCGTCAAGTGGAGGGTTTTGCCGACGACTATGCACATATGGCACGCGCCGCGCTTGCCTTGTGGGAGCTCACGGGCGATACGGTGGCGCTCAAGCGCGCGCAGGCCTGGACGCGCGTTTTGAACGAACATTTTTGGGAAAATACGTTCGGCGGTTACTGCCTGACGGCCGATTTCGCGGAGCCCGCACACGCACGCATCCGCACCGCCTTCGATTCACAGACGCCGTCCGCAAACGGCACAATGATCGGCGTCCTGGCACGCCTGCATCTGATTACCGGAAGTCAAGACTATCGCGATCGCGCCAATCTTCTGTTGCAGGCGTTCGCGGGCGACGTGAATGCCCAATATGCGCAGATGGCGACCTACATTAACAATTTCGAATTCGTTGCGGGCGCGATGCAAATCGTAATCGTGGGCGCCGTCACCGACGCTCGCACGCACACACTGATCCAAGCCGTACTCGGCCGGCCTCTGCCAAACCGCATGCTCGTCGTCGTCGGCGCGGAAGAGGAACTGCCCGCGTCCCATCCCGCTCACGGGAAGAAGATGGAAGGGGGCGTGCCCACGGCCTACATATGTACGCGCAGCGAATGTTCCGCGCCCATAACCAGCCCGGTGGCGCTTTCGCAGGCGGTGTTGCCCAGCTTGCCGCCGCCTGCGCCGGCACAGCAGCCGCAAACGCCACCCGCGCAGCCGCGCCGGCCGGCGGTTCGCGTGCCGCGCCCCACGCGCTGAAAGCGGGGCCGCGCCTTATTTGTTTCGCAGGACGCCCGAAAGGGGGACGCAATGGCGGGAAAAGAGATCACGATTACGGGGCCCGACGGCGCCTTCGCCGCATACCTTGCGGCGCCACAAACGAACCGCGGGCCGGGTATTGTTGTCATTCAGGAAATCTTCGGCGTGAACGAGGTCGTGCGCAACGTTTGCAACGCGCATGCGGCACAAGGGCGCTTTGCGCTGGCGCCTGATCTGTTCTGGCGGCTTGAGCCGGGCGTGCAACTTACCGACAGAACCGACGCCGAATGGCGACGCGCCGTCGAGCTGATGAACCGTTTTGACGTGGATAAAGGCGTGAACGACATTCAGGCGGCGATCTCCCACCTTCGCGGCGTTCCCGGGTGCTCGGGCAAGATCGGCGCGGTTGGCTATTGTCTTGGCGGGCTGCTCGCCTTCCTCACCGCCGCGCGCACGGACGCGAACGCAAGCGTCGGTTACTACGGTGTCAGCATTCACGAGAAGCTTGGCGAGGCGAAAAACATCCGCAATCCCCTGCTGCTGCATATCGCGGTGCGCGACGAATTTGTCCCGCCGCAGGCGCAGAGGAAAATCATGGATGCGCTCGAGGGCCACAAGCACGTCACCATCTACACCTATCCCGAAATGGGCCACGCCTTCGCGCGCCCGGGCGGCAAGCACTACGACAGGGCCAACGCCGAACTCGCCAACGGGCGTACCGCAACCTTTTTTCGCCAGCATCTCGGCTGACGCATGAAGGCGATCCGCATCGAGAAGACCGGCGGACCCGAGGTTCTCGAGCTGAAGGAGGTAGAGCTGCCGCCGCCCGCGGGGGGGCAAGTGCGCGTGCGGCACACGGCCATCGGCGTGAATTTCATCGATACCTATCAAAGAAGCGGGCTCTATCCGCTTGCCGAACTTCCCTCAGGCATCGGAAACGAGGCGGCGGGCCATATCGAAGCTGTGGGGGCGCACGTGCATGGCTTCCGCATCGGCGACCGCGTTGGCTATTGCTCAGGCGCGCTCGGCGCGTATGCCGAGGCGAACAACGTGCCCGCGGCGCGCCTGGTGAAAATTCCCGACAGCATATCCGACGAAATCGCCGCCGCCGCACTGCTCAAGGGCCTTACGGCACAATATCTGCTTCGGCGCACCTATCCGGTGAAGCGCGGCGAAACGATACTGGTGCACGCGGCGGCGGGCGGTGTCGGGCTCATTCTTTGCCAATGGGCGAATTATCTTGGCGCGACCGTCATCGGCACGGCCGGCTCGGAAAACAAGCTGGAAATCGCCCGCCGGCACGGCTGCGCACATGTACTGAATTCGAGCGCGGGCGAGATCGCATCCCGCGTGCGCGAATTGACCGACGGGGCAGGGGTGCCAGTGGTCTATGACGGCGTCGGCAGGGACACGTACATGGCCTCGCTCGACAGCCTTGCCGTGCGCGGGATGATGGTCGCCTTCGGGAACGCCTCGGGGCCAATACCGCCCGTCGATCCGCTCATGCTTTCGCAGAAAGGATCGCTCTATCTGACGCGGCCAACGCTCGCGCATTACACACACACCGCAGAAGAGCTGCTGGCGGCTGCCGCCGATCTCTTTGCCGTGATGGCAAGTGGGGCGGTGAAGGTGGAAATCCGCCAGCGCTTTTCTCTTGCGCAGGCGCGCCAGGCGCACGAAGCGCTGCAGGCACGCGCGACAACGGGCTCTACGATCCTGCTTCCCTAGGCATGGAAAGCCGGTTTTCCTGAGCCAGAACGCCAGCGGAATCGAAGAACGCTTGGATTTCAACGATTCTGCGATTGCGGAAAACCCAGCGCGTGGCCGAGCGGAATTTGAGAACTTGGCCCTTGCGAAGATAGGTCGGCTCGGCAAGCGCCCACACGGTATTGCCTTCTGCAACAAGCTCCTTCACGTCGTAGCGCTGAATGGAATACTCGCTGAACAGGCTGCCGACCAATTCGAGCACGCCTTCGCGCCCACGGCGGGAGCCCGCGAAGCGGAACAGGGCCTGTGGCGCGTGTACCTCGCTTCGCACGGAATCATCGATGGCGTCGAGCAGCGGCCGCAGATCGCCCTGGCCATAGGCCTTCAGGATTTCCGCAATGATGGCTTTGTTGACTTCGGACTCGCTCGACTCCATCGCTATCTCCCGCGGGCCCGATGCGGCCCCGCGCACATTTTCAGTTTCCGCGGATTTGCTCAAGCGCACCGTAGGCTGTGCTGCGTCAGGTGTTCATGCTCTCGAAGAAGTCCGCATTCGTCTTCGACTGGCGAAGTTTCTCGAGCAGGAATTCGATCGCATCGATGGTGCCCATGGGCGCCAGAATGCGGCGTAGCACGTACATTTTTGCGAGAGTGCCCTTTTCCACCAGAAGTTCGTCCTTGCGCGTGCCCGACCGCAGAATGTCAATGGCCGGGAAGACGCGCTTGTCGGCCACTTTGCGGTCCAGAATGATTTCCGAATTGCCGGTGCCTTTGAACTCTTCGAAAATCACTTCGTCCATGCGCGAGCCGGTGTCGATCAGCGCGGTCGCGATGATGGTGAGCGAGCCGCCTTCCTCGATATTGCGCGCCGCGCCGAAGAATCGTTTGGGGCGCTGCAACGCATTCGCGTCCACGCCGCCCGTCAGCACCTTGCCGGAAGACGGCACGACCGTGTTGTAAGCCCGGCCCAGACGCGTAATGGAGTCGAGCAGGATCACCACGTCGCGCTTGTGCTCGACCAGGCGCTTGGCTTTTTCGATCACCATCTCGGCAACCTGCACATGGCGCGATGCGGGCTCGTCGAAGGTAGAAGAAATCACCTCGCCCTTCACCGAGCGCTGCATGTCGGTGACTTCTTCCGGACGTTCGTCGATCAGGAGCACGATCAGGTAGCACTCGGGATGATTAGCCGTGATCGCCCTGGCAATATTTTGAAGAATAACCGTCTTGCCCGTGCGCGGCTGCGCCGTGATCAGCGCGCGTTGGCCCCTGCCCTGCGGCGAAACAATGTCGATGACGCGGCCCGTTTTGTCTTTTAGCGTCGGATCGTCGATTTCCATCCTGAGCCACTTGGTGGGATAGAGCGGCGTCAGATTGTCGAAATGAACCTTGTGCTTGCCGGCGTCGGGATCTTCGAAATTGATTGACGAGACTTTGAGCAGCGCAAAATAGCGTTCGCCGTCTTTGGGCGAGCGGATGGGGCCTTCCACTGTGTCGCCGGTGCGTAAGCCAAATCGGCGGATTTGCGATGGGCTTACGTAAATGTCGTCGGGGCCCGCGAGGTAATTCGATTCGGGAGAGCGCAGGAAGCCGAAGCCGTCCTGGAGGATTTCGATCACGCCGTCGCCGGTGATTTCCACATTGCGCTCGGCTAATTCCTTCAGGATCGCGAACATCATGTCCTGCTTGCGCATAGAGGAGGCGTTCTCGATCCCGAGTTCCTCGGCGAAATTGAGCAGGTCGGTCGGGGACTTGGTCTTCAAGTCCTGCAACTTCATTGCCTTTAGATTGGGTTCTAGGGTCTGGACGGTCATGGACTGCACACCTGAGCGTAGGGGGATTTGGCTGTCGGATTCCGCGCGGGGCGGGCCCTTTTGGGGGCTGTGGCGGACGGATCCCGTTCCGGCCCGCCTGTTCTGGATGAGAGCTGGGGCACCGCGCTTTTCAGCCGGGCAAACGCCCATGGCCAAAGCTTCGGCGCTGTCAGGAACCGGGAAATCTTATCGGAATTCTATGGACTTGCAACTCCTTTGCCCAATCCAAGCAGCAAAGTCTTTCAGAACGGTTTCACCACCGCCAAGATGACAATGCCTATCATGAGCGCGGCTGGCGCCTCATTCCACAGGCGATAGAAACGCTGGGTGTGGCGGTTTCGATCCCGCGCGAAGTCCTTGCGCCATCTGGCAAAAAAGCCGTGCAGAGCGCTCAGGAGAACGACCAGCAAAAGCTTGGCGTGCAGCCAGCCCTGGCCCCATCCGCCGCTGGCTGGCGTGAAAGCAAGTGTTATCCCCAGCACCCATACCGCGATCATGGAGGGATTGATGATGACGCGAAGCAGCCTGCGCTCCATGAGCTTGAAACGCTCGGACTCGAGCGTGCCCGGCTGAACCTCGCAGTGATAGAAGAAAAGCCGGGGCAGATAGAGCATGCCCGCCATCCAGGCTATCACCGCAATAATGTGAAGGGCCTTCAGCCACGGATAAAAACTGTTTAGCGTTTCCGCCATTTCATCCCCCCGCAATGGCGCAAGACAAAGAAGCCGGGCAGATCCGCTTGCGCTCGCAGGTGATTGTTGCCCCTTGGCGCTGCGCGCGCAGCACGAGTTCGGCCAGCGCACCGATGAATGCGCCGTGCGTGCGCACGGTCGGCACTCGGATGTAATCGGGTACGCCTGCCGCGCGCGCCACGCGCTCCCCGTAATCGAGGTCGAGCTCGACGAGGGTTTCCGAATGTTCCGAGACAAACGAGATTGGGATGACAACCGCGCCTTTTCCCTCGTAGCCCGCGCGGCGCACTTCCTCTTCCGTCGTAGGGCCGATCCATTTCATCGGTCCTACGCGGCTCTGGTAGCAGATGACGTATTCCGGCGCCTCCGGGAGCCGCGCAACTATGGCGGCCACCGTCTTCTCCACCTGCCAGCGATAGGGATCCCCTTGCTGCACGATGCGCTCGGGAAGGCCATGGGCCGAAAAGAGCGCGCGGTATTCGAGCCCTGGCTTCCTCTTGGCAAGCAGGCTCCAGACAAGCTCCGCCTCGGCCCGGACAAAGCCTTCTGCCCAGGGATAGCAGCAGACACGCGCCGCCGGCACGGCGAGCCCGGCTTCGCGCGCCGCACGCGACCATTCCTCAAAGGCCGACTGCGTGGTCGTGGTCGAGTACTGGGGATAAAGCGGAAGGAGAACAATATATTCCGGCCTCCATTGCTGGACTGCTTCCACCGCGTCCTCCGTGAAGGGCCGCCAATGGCGCATGGCAATAAAACAGCGGGCCTTGGCGCCTAACCGGGAGAGCGCCTCTTCCAGTGCCTGGGCCTGCGCCTCAGTCTCCGCCAGCAGAGGCGAGCGTCCCCCAATCCGTTCATACATGCCACGGGTAACAGGTGCGCGGCGCCGGGCGATTACATCCGCAAGGGGTCGGCGTAAAAATCCGGGAAGCCGGATAATCGCAGGATCGGAAAAGAGGTTGCGCAGAAAGGGCTCGACGGCATCCATACTGTCGGGCGCGCCCAGATTCAGGAGCACAACCGCAAGCTTCACGCAGCACTCCGCACGCGCTTCAGCATACGCTCGACGTTTTGTAACGGCGTTTCGGGCAGCACGCCGTGACCCAAGTTGAAAATAAAAGGCCGGCCCTTGCCTGCGCAGATAATCTCATCGACACCTCGGTCGAGCCTTTCGCCCCCCGCAACTAGAACCGCTGGGTCTAGATTGCCTTGTAGGGTCACGCCTGCAAGCGCGTCTGTTGCCCATAGGAGCGATACGTTCTGGTCTAGGCTCACTGCATTGACCCCGGTTACTTGCGCGTAGCGCAAGTATCCATTCTTGCTCGCTCCCCGAGGAAATCCGATGACGAGGGCCTTTGGATGATTGTGGCGCAGCTTTTCTACAACGCGTTGTGTTGGTTCAATAACCAAGGCCTCGAAATCCTTTTCACCAAGCAGCCCAGCATGTGAGTCGAAAAGTTGGATGGCATCGGCGCCCGACTGGAGTTGAGTGTCAAGATGGAAGGTAATCGCATCGGTAAGTGCTGGAATAAGATTCTCAAGCTCGTGCCGTCTTGCGGTAGTTGCAGAATAAGCATCAAGTGAGCGCCCGGTAAGCATGTAAAGTGCTAGTGTCCAAGGTGCCCCCGCAAAGCCTATTAACGGGGTGCTCAGGTCTAAACTGTCCCGCACAAGATGAACTGCCTCATAGACCAGTCTCAACCGCTCATGCCAAATGGTTGGACTCAGTTCAAGCGTTCTATGTGGTTCCTCTACTACTGGCCCACTACTCTCTGGGAACGCTACGGTTTGCCCTAAGGCATACGGTATAACCAAGATATCCGAGAAGATAATTGCCGCGTCAAACCCGAAACGGCGGATCGGATGAAGTGTAACCTCTGCTGCAAGCTCTGGCGTCATACAGAGTTTCCAAAACGAGCCCGCTTTTTCACGTAACTGTCTGTATTCTGGCAAGTACCGACCAGCCTGACGCATTAACCACACAGGCGGCGGTGCAACTGCTTCGCCTTGAAGTGCTTGTAAGAAGGAGGAATGGCTAGATTCAGGTTGCATACGCATTTCAATAGAAGAATCGACTCTGGTTGTTGGTGATAGTTGCTGGGCTGTGAATTATGCTTGGTTTGGGGGTTGTTTGGGAATCTGTTGGTGTTGGTAGAGGATAGCAGGTCTTGGTTAGGTTTCGAGAGAAGGCATAAGTGCGCTGGTTGTGCTGGTAAGCAGGGTTTTTATTGTTCTGCACTAAGCTTCGTTGGCCTTTTGTGTGTTGTTTTGAGAATTGATAGATGTTCTTCATGATACATAGCTTTCACTTTCATCTCGTTTCTGATGCGACCGGTGAGACACTCAATACGGTAGCTAAAGCCGCCAGTGCACAGTTCGAGGGTATTGAGCCGAAAGAACATATCTACGCTCTTGTTCGTAGTGAACGTCATCTTGAGCAGGTGATAAAACACATCGTCCAGCACCCAGGTATTGTCTTCTTCACGCTTGTTAACCCCGAGCTACGCCACAGACTGGAACTTGAGTGTTCTCGCCTCAGCGTACCTTGTGTGTCGATTCTTGACCGCGCGGTGGAGGAGTTGGGCAGATACCTGGGCGCAAAGGAGAGCCACAGACCCGGCGGCCAGCATGAGATGGACAGCCGCTACCAGCGCCGTGTCGAGGCGCTAGACTTCATTATCCAGCACGACGATGGCCAAGGCTTGCCCGAGCTGGGGCAGGCCGATGTCGTGCTGGTAGGCGCTAGCCGGACATCCAAAACACCGACCTGCGTCTACCTTGCCATTCGCGGCGTTCGCGCGGCCAATGTACCCATCATTCCCGGCGTCGAGCTGCCGTCAGAGTTGGTGGCGCTGAGGGCGGCTCTAACCGTGGGATTATGGGCTGCCCCGGAAAGGCTCGTGCAAATACGCAGGCAGCGTCTCAGTGCCATGGGCGAGACCCGGGGCTCGGCCTATGTGGACGAAGAAGCCGTTCGTCGTGAGGTGGCCGACACGCGACACGTCTTCGAACGTTATGGCTGGCCCGCGATCGACGTTACCCGGCGTTCCGTGGAAGAAACGGCCGCAGCGATCATGAACCTTCTGGCCGAAAAGCGCGGAACATGACGCGGCTTATCCTTGCCTCGGGCAGCGAAACGCGCGCGCGACTCCTGCGGGATGTCGGCATCGATTGCGAGTCAACGGCGCCTATGGTCGACGAGGACAAACTTAGGAAGAAAGAGCGGAGCAAGTCGCCCAGTGAAATCGCCATGGCGCTTGCCCGCGCGAAAGCCTTGAGCATTGGCGCCGGCCCTCCGGTTATCGGTGCCGACCAGCTGCTTGTCTGCGAAGGCCGTCTCTACGAAAAGGCGCACAGCATGGACGAAGCAAGAGATACGCTAAGAGCGCTGCGCGGTCGCGAACATGCGCTGGTGACGGCCGTAGTGCTGGCGAAAGAAGGACGTATTGTGTGGGAGCATGTGGAATCGCCCCGCCTTGTCATGCGCGTCTTTTCGGACAGCTTCCTCGAACATTACCTTGCGCAAGAAGGGACGTCGGTTCTCAGCTTTGTTGGCTGCTATCGCATTGAGGGCCCAGGGGCACAGTTGTTCGTGCGCGTCGACGGCGATCACTTCGCCATACAAGGGCTGCCGCTGCTTCCGCTTCTCTCCGCGCTGCGCGAGCGGGGCATGGTGTCGGCGTGAGCGAAGAACGTCTGCGGCTTGCCGCCGTCATCGGCTGGCCTGCAGGCCATTCTGTTTCCCCCGTACTGCATGATTATTGGTTTAGGAAGTACGGCATTCTCGGTGTCTATATGCCACTGAGCGTGCGCCCCGAGGATTTCGCTGGCTGCATCGACGCGCTATTGCGTATGGAATTCGCCGGCGCGAATGTCACCGTGCCGCACAAGGAAACAGCATTCGCACTTTGCAGCGAACATGATAGCGACGCGCTCGCTACCCACGCAGTGAACACGCTTGTCTTCGCTGCCGGAAAAGTCCGCGGCCTAAATACGGACGTGTATGGGTTCGCTGCGAGCCTTGCGGAAACCGTGCGGCAAGAGTTTGTCAAATCGGCGCCGTCCGTCGTGTTGGGTGCCGGCGGGGCCGCGTGCGCGGTCGTGCTGGCGCTTGAGCAGGCGGGGGCTCCCGAGATCCGTGTTGTCAACCGCACCCGAGCGAGGGCTGAGAACCTGGCCCGGGCACTTTCGGGCCCGGTGACTATACTGCCGTGGGATGCCCGCGAATCAGCACTTTCCGGCGCCGGCCTGCTTGTTAATGCCACCAGTCTGGGCATGGAAGGGGCGGAAGCGCTGGAAATTTCCTTGGAAAAACTGCCGCGCGAGGCAGTCGTGGCCGACATCGTTTACAATCCGCTTCCGACGAATCTTCTGAAAAGCGCAGCCATGCGCGGCCACAGGACCTTGGATGGTCTGGGAATGCTGATGCACCAGGGGGCAAAAAGTTTTGCCGCCTGGTTCGGCGTGGAACCCGGGGTCACGCCCGCCGTGCGCGTTGCGCTGGAAAAGGCGCTTGGTGGCTAGTTCGCGTCTGCCAAATCAGACAAAGCGCATGCTGGTGGTCGGCCTTACCGGCTCTATCGGCATGGGCAAGACGGAAACCGCAAAGCTCTTTGCGCAAGAAGGCATCCCCGTTTACGACGCCGACACGGCGGTGCACGCCCTTTATGAGCGAGGCGGCGCCGCCGTCGGTCCCGTAGCCAAAGCTTTTCCCGGATCCTTGCGCGATGGGCGCATCGACCGCACCATCCTTTCGCGCCGCGTCGCCAGCGATGACGCCGCCTTCCGCCGGCTAGAGAACATCGTGCATCCCCTGGTGGCGCAGGCGCGCGAGCGCTTTCTGGCGGAGGCGCAGCGCAAGGGCGCCGAAATCGTCGTGCTCGATATCCCGCTCCTCTTTGAAACCGGCGGCGAAAAACACATGGACGCTGTCGTCGTGGTGACGGCGCCCGCCGACGTACAGCGCGAACGCGTGCTGGCCCGCCCGGGCATGACGCTGGAAAAGCTCGAAGCGATTCATGCGCGCCAGGTTCCCGACTCGGAAAAACGCGCCAAGGCGGATTTTGTCGTGGATACGGGCAAAGGCCATGCGCATGCCGCCGAAGCTGTGAAGGAAATCGTCGCCGAATTGCGTGCGCGCGCGAACCGCATGAATATCCGCCCGCAAGCTATGAAGGCGCGTCCCAGGGCGAGGTCGCATGCGAGAAATCGTTCTCGACACTGAAACCACTGGACTCGACCCGGCGGAAGGCCACCGCATCATCGAAATCGGCTGCCTGGAACTCATGGGGCATGTGCCCACGGGTAAGTCTTGGCGCACTTACTTGCATCCCGAGCGCGACGTGCCGGAAGAAGCCATGCGCATTCACGGGCTTACCAACGAGACGCTGGCGAACGCGCCCCGCTTTGCAGCGGTGGTAGACGAGCTCATGGGCTTCCTGCGCGACGACACGCTGGTGATCCACAATGCGGAATTCGATCTGAAATTCCTCAACGCGGAGCTTGCGCGCCTTGCACGGGCGCCAATCCCGCCCACACGTGCCATCGACACGATTACGATGGCGCGGCGCCGCTTTCCCGGCCAGCGCTGCTCGCTGGATGAACTGTGCCGCCGCTTCGGCATCGACCTCTCGGCGCGCACCAGGCACGGCGCCCTGCTGGACGCGGAACTGCTCGCCCAGGTCTATCTGGAACTGTTGGGCGGACGGCAGGTGAAGATGCAGCTTTCGCCGGCCGATGCGGCGGCTTCGCCGGACACGGCGCGCACCATTCGTCGGCGCGAGCGTCTCTTGCCGGAGCGGCTTACGGCGGCCGAGCGCGAGGCGCATGCGCGCTTTATTGCGGCGGAACTATCGGGTGACGTGATCTGGCGAAAAGATGCCTAGGCCGTGGCGGTGCGTATCTTTGCTTGTTCGGCCATCTTGGCGCGATAAAGCGCCGCGAAGTCTATGGGCTCGATGAGAAGCGGCGGCAGGCCCCCGTCGCGCACCGCGTCGGCGATAATTCGCCGCGCAAAGGGGAAGATCAGCCTGGGCGCCTCGATCAGAAGCAACGGCTGCACGTCCTCTTCGCTGACGCCGGTGATGAGAAAGAGCCCGCAATAGGCAAGTTCCAGCAGAAAGATCGGCTTGTCGTCCTGCATCGCGCTGACGCGGAGCTTCAGAGTGACCTCATAGTGATCCGGCGGGTTTGCCGCGCGGCGCGCCTGCAGGTCAACGCCCATGTCGATTTGCGGACGCTGAATATGCGTGCCGATGCCGGGGTTCTCGAACGATAGATCTTTCACATATTGGGCGACGATTTGCAGCGAAGGCTGTGCGCCCTCTTCCGGTTGCGGGCCGCCATTGCCGCTCGTGCTCGTGTTTTCTGCCATTTCCGGCCTCGCTCTCGACGCGGGCGCCTAGCACGGATCATGCAAAGGTGACAAGAACAAGGGCACTCGACCATGGAAATGCCGCGCGCCCTACACATATTCATTAAATCTTGCGTCTGTGCTGGACCCTGTGATTGTCACGGTCTAGGCTCTTTTGCCTTTGGGGCGGAAAAGGTTGCGATGGCAAACATCCCTTTCCTCGACATTCTGTTCCTCGCAATGATTGCGGGCTTCGTACTTTTCCGTTTGTACAACGTGCTCGGCCGGCGCACGGGGCACGAGCGCAGGACAGACGATCTTTCGCGCGTGCCCGATCGCGCTCCACCGAAGGAAGCCGAATCCATGCGTGCCGCGGCGCGGGTTTCCGGCGCGGAGCAGCCGGCTTCGGGGCCGGTGGCGCGGGCCCTGCTTGAGATCAAACTGGTGGACCGCAGCTTCGATGCGGCGGTGTTTCTTGCCGGTGCGCGTGGGGCTTACGAAATTGTGGTGACGGCGTTTGCCCAAGGGGACAGCGCGGCACTCCGCCCGCTGCTCTCGGATGACGTCTTCGCCACCTTCGAACCCGCCATCCGGGCGCGCGAGGAAAAAAAGCATCGCGTGGAGTTTAAGTTCTCGGGGATTCATGGCGCACGCATTACTGGGGCAGCGCTGACCGGGCGTATTGCCGAAGTCACCGTCACCTTCGACAGCGAATTCGTTATGGCGACCTATGACGAGGGGGGCGCGCTAGTCGATGGCAGTCCCGGAATTCCGCATACGGTTACCGACATCTGGACATTTGCGCGCGATACGCGTTCGAAAGACCCCAACTGGACGCTGATTGCCACAGCCAGCGGCGGCTAGGGTTGCGGCAGGCCCGTTATATCTTTCCGGTTTTTCTCGTTCTTCTTCTCGGCATCGGTGCCTGCGCCGAATGGTTTGCGCGCGAGCGCGCCGAGCCCTTGCGCCTCACGCGCCTGACCTTTGGTGAACTCGACGGCTGGGCACAAACCGATCCGAGGGCTGCGCTCGAGGCCTTTGCGCGCTCCTGCCGGTTGCGGGCAACGCGCGCTGGCGAGCAAAAATTGGCCGGGGCGGGCTATGCGGGAACGGGCGCCGATTGGCGCGTCGCCTGCGCGGGCATCCCCGAAAACCCACGCGATGCGGGGCTAGCGCGCACTTTTTTTGAGGCGCGTTTCGTGCCCTATCGCATTGCCGTAGGCCGCAATGCGGAAGGGCTTTTCACCGGCTATTACGAGCCGCTTTTGCGGGGAAGCCGCAGGCTACACGGCCGCTACCGCACGGCGCTTTACGCCCCGCCCAAGGATCTCGTCATCGCGGACCTCGGGCTCTTCCGTGAGAACTGGGCGGGCCAGCGCATCACGGGCCGCATCCAGAACGGAAAGTTTGTCCCCTATCTTACGCGTGCCGAGATCAGCCGTTTCGGCCTCGCGCAAGCGGAGCCCATTGTCTATGTCGACGATCCGGTCGACGCGTTCTTCCTGCATATACAGGGCTCGGGGCGCGTTGTGCTGGACGATGGGAAGGTCCTGCGCGCGGCCTATGCCGGCCAGAACGGCCATACCTATACGGCGATTGGCAAGGTCCTGATCGAGCGCGGCGCGCTTTCGCGCGATCAAGTCTCCATGCAATCGATCCGCGCCTGGCTCAAATCCAATCCCCAAGCGATGCAGGACGTATTGGACGCCAACGCTTCGTATGTTTTCTTCGAGGAAACCGAAATCGGCGATCCCGCGCTAGGTCCTGCCGGCGCGGAAGGCGTCGCGCTCACGCCCGAGGCATCTCTTGCGGTCGACCGCAGATACCACCCGCTTGGCGTGCCCGTATGGGTTGAAACGGTTGCGCCCGACCCCGCTGCCGGAAATCGCGAACGCCAGTTCAATCGGCTTCTTGTGGCCCAGGACACGGGCGGCGCGATTAAGGGCGCTGTTCGCGGCGATGTGTTCTGGGGCTTTGGTGACCTCGCAGCTGAAATCGCGGGCCAAATGAAATCGCACGGAAGCCTGACGGTTTTGCTGCCGAAGGAAATCGCCTCGCGGTTGGGCGAAGGCGCGACTTTCAGATAAGCCCGGCTCTTGCGGCCAGCGATTTCAGCGAGCGTTCCGGCCTGGCGCCATAGTGAGAAATAACCTCGGCGGCCGCCAACGCACCCAGCTCGCCGCTAAGGCGCAGATCCTTGCCGTGCGAGAGCCCGTATAGGAACCCCGCTGCGAACTGATCGCCTGCACCCGTCGTATCGACGACTTTTTTGACCGGCACCGCGTCGATCACGTGAACTTCGCCATCGGGGGCCACAATGACGCAGCCTTTCTCCGAACGCGTCAGTGCGACTAGCCCGGGCCACGCTCGCGCCTGTTGCAAGGCTTCGTCGAACGTCTCCACTTCGTAGAGCGACTTCGCCTCTTCTTCGTTGGCGAAAAGAATGTCCACGTCGGATCTCAGAAGCTGCAGAAATTCGTGGCGGAAGCGGCCGACGCAGAAGGGATCGGAAAGCGTCATTGCCACCTTGCGCCCGGCCCCCCTGGCTGCCGTGATCGCCTTGCGAATGGCCGCTTTCGCGCCGTCTGCGTCCCACAAATAGCCCTCGATATAGAGCGTGCCCGAGGCCGCGATGGCCTTTGCATCGATGTCTCCGGGCGTGAGCTCGCGGCAGGCGCCGAGATAGGTGCTCATGCTGCGCTGCCCGTCGGGCGTCACAATGATAAGGCTGCAAGCAGTCGATGGCCCGTCTTCGCCCATGGGTGTGTCGAAGTGAACGCCGATCCGCCTGAGGTCCGCGGCGAAGCTTCGCCCCAAAGCATCGTTCTTGGCCTTGCCTATAAAAAGGGCCTTGCCGCCGAAAGAGGCGAAACCGGCCAGCGCGTTGGCGGTTGAGCCGCCCGAGCTCCGCAGCGCGCCCGGCATCAGTCCCAACAGGTGTTCCGCGCGAAACTCGTCGATCAGCGTCATCACCGCTTTGGCGATCTTGTGTTCGAGCAGAAATTGGTCGGGCGCGGCAAAGATTACGTCCACAATGGGATTGCCGACGCCGGCCACGTCGAAATCGCGTTTCATGAATTTTCCCGCGGGCGTAAGTGGCGCATGGCCGGGCGAGCCGCTATAAACTCGAGTGGCTTTAGGCGGCGGCTGGCATGTTGGCAAGGGCAGCAAGTTTTTTCCTGGCATCTGCGTGTCTCGTGCTTGCCGGCTGCAAGACGGACGGGGTCGCCACTGCGACGCCGTCTGCCGCGGGCAGCGGAGGGCACATGGCGCTGCTTTCGCCTCCGACCGTTGGCCGCGGCCTCGTGGGCTGGGAGGCCGACAAGATCCGCGGTCTATACGGCGTGCCCGCCTTCGTGCGCCGCGAAAAGAAGTCCGAACTCTGGCGCTACGACGGCCAGGACTGCGCGGCCATTTTCATTCTCTATCAGGACGCCGAAACGTTGCGCGTGCGCCATGTGGAAACCTATCCGCAGAAAGGCGCGGTTGCCGACGCCGCCTGCCTTGCCGGCATCAAGAGGCGCGCGCCCGCGACATCCTAGGGCTTTTTAATTCCGGCACCTTCGTCTTGTGGGCGTAACGGCACAGGTCTCGCACGACGCACTCCGGGCATTTGGGCTTGCGCGCAACGCATACATAGCGCCCGTGCAGGATCAGCCAGTGATGCGCATGCAGTTTGTAGCGCTCGGGCACCACTGCGTTGAGCCGCTCTTCGACGGCACGCGGGTCTTTTCCCGGTGCGATGTTTGTGCGGTTAGCCAGGCGGAAGATATGCGTGTCAACTGCGATCGTGGGTTCGTCAAAAGCGACGTTGAGCACGACATTTGCAGTCTTGCGTCCGACGCCCGGAAGTTCTTCCAGCGCCTCGCGGGTCTTCGGCACTTTTCCGCCGTGTTTTTCGACGAGAAGCTTTGAAAGGGCGATGACGTTCTTCGCCTTGACCTTGTAAAGGCCGATCGTCTTGATGGCGCGGGCCAGCCGCGCTTCTCCGAAGGCGAGCATTTTTTCCGGCGAGTCGATACGGGAGAACAGGGGACCGGTCGCCTTGTTCACGCTTCTGTCCGTTGCCTGCGCGGAAAGCACGACGGCGATCAACAGCGTGTACGGATTGATGTAATCGAGCTCCGAACGCGGATTCGGATCGCGCGCGGCGAAGCGCGCAAAGAACGTCTCGACTTCTTTTCGGGTGAACGGCCGCGGCATGAGAAGGCAAAATTGTGGCAGGCTCATGTATACAGCGCCATCGGCGTTCACGCTCGGCCCGCCGCGGGGAACGATATTTTTTCATTTCCGTTGTCGCTGGGTACCGCGAAACGGAGACTACGGATGTACCTGAAAACTCTGATTCTTGCGGGCGTGACCGCACTGCTGGTCGCGGGCTGCGGGACGCGTCCCGAAGACCGCGCGGTGTCGGGCGGCCTCTTGGGCGCCGGTGCCGGTGCGGCTATCGGCTCGGTAACCGGTGACGCCGGCAAAGGCGCGATCATCGGCGGCGTGGCCGGCGCGGCTGCCGGCCTTTTGACCGATCCGTGCACGCTCAATCTGGGCGATCCTTATTGGCGCCGGCACGGCGAGGAGGAATACTATCGGCGTTGCGGACATCGATAAGATGAATCGCAAATGCCGTAGGGAAGGCTCCGCGAAAGCGTGAGCCTTCCCGCTTTTGCTTCTCCTGATGGTGTGATTTGCCGTGGGCCCCGAACGGGGCCTAAGCTTTGTTGATGGCTCGCGCAGAAACTGTCTATTTCGATGCGGTGCTGGCACCCAATCCGCCGCTGTCGCGTGGCGCGTTGTTTCTCGTACTTTTCGTCATCTCTGCCGTCGGGTTTGCTTTGGCGCTGTTTTTTGCGCTGCGCGGCGCCTGGCCGGTGACGCCGTTCCTTGGAGCCGATGTCGCGCTCCTTGCCTGTGCGTTGCACGCCAGCATGCGCGCAAGCCGCAGGCGCGAAAGGCTGACACTCACCTCCGGCAGACTTTTGCTCAAACGAATTGACTCCAGGGGGCGCGAAACTGTCATCGAGGCCAATCCCTACTGGATGCGGGTCGAACACGAAGATCCGGAACGGCTGGGGGCGGAGCTTGCTTTGGTCAGCCGCGGCAAGCGGCTGGTCGTTGGCCGGTTTCTTGGTGCGGACGAACGCGCGTCGTTGGCTGAAGCGCTGGTCAAGGCCATCGGCCGCGCGCGGGCTAGCGCCTGAATTTCAGCAATTTTCGGGTCGCTGGTGCCGCGAAGAGGGGTTAGCCTCGCGCCATGATCAGCAGTGCAACAGCAGTCCCAACCGAAGAGTTCGACGCGGACGCGAGCTACGTCCGCATAGGGCGCGCGATTCGCTATCTATCCGAGCACTACCAGGAGCAGCCGGATCTCGCCGCCGCCGCAAATGCGGCGGCCCTTTCGCCCTATCACTTCCAGCGGTTGTTTACGCGTTATGTGGGGGTAAGCCCCAAGGCTTTCGTTGCCAACCTCACGCTCGAGCACGCAAAGGCGGAGCTCGTCAATGGCGCCAGCGTGTTCGATGCAGCGATCGAGGCGGGGCTTTCGGGCCCATCGCGACTGCACGATCTCTGCCTAAAGGTTGAAGCGATGACGCCGGGCAGGTTGGCCAAGGGCGGCGAGGGGCTCACCATCCGTTATGGTTTTCATCCTTCGCTGTTCGGAACCGCGCTCATCATGGCGACAAACCAGGGCGTATGCGGAGTCGCTTTCGGCGATGACGGCGAGGAAGCCGGAATGCTCGGCGACATGACCTCGCGCTGGCCGCAGGCAAGATTCGTCGAGGATGCGCGCGAGACTGGAAGCTATGCCGAGCGGATTTTCGCCACCAAGGGCGAAGTGCCCATCGTGCTCATCGGCACGCCCTGGCAGATCAAGGTGTGGCGCGCGCTGCTTTCCATTCCGCCCGGCAAGGTCACGACCTATCGCGCACTCGCCGAAAAAGTCCGCGGACCAAAGGCCGCGCGTGCGGCGGGCGCGGCCGTTGGGCGCAATCCCATCTCATGGCTTATTCCCTGCCATCGCGTTCTGGGCAGCGACGGCGCGCTGCATGGCTATCACTGGGGGCTCGCGCGCAAGCGCGCGATGCTCGCCTACGAAGCCGCTCAGGCGAGGCCCAGCACGTCGGCCATGGAATAAAGCCCAGGGCTTTTGCCCATAGCCCAGCGCGCGGCGGCAATTGCACCCTGGGCAAATATCATGCGGTCCTCGGCGCGATGGATGAGCTCGATGCGTTCGCCTGCGCCCGCCAGTACAACGGTATGCTCGCCTACGACCGTTCCCCCGCGCAGCGAGGCAAAACCGATGGCGCCGTCCGGCCGCCTGCCCGTGTTTCCGTCGCGCGCGCGAACCTTTTGCTCGTTCAGATTCACGCCGCGCCCTTCGGCCGCCGCCTCGCCAAGAAGGATCGCAGTGCCCGATGGCGCATCCACTTTCATGCGATGATGCATTTCCAGGATTTCGATGTCGTAATTGGGAAGCGCCTTGGCCGCTTCGCGCACCAGGGCGGCTAGCAGATTTACTCCCAAGCTCATGTTGCCCGATTGCACTATGACCGCCCTGCGCGCAGCCGCTTTGATGCGCGTCATGTCGGCGGGCGACAGTCCCGTCGTGCCGATCACATGGACCATGCCCTTGGCCGCCGCGGACTCCGCCAGCGTCACACTTGCCGCAGGCGTGGAAAAATCGAGCACCGCATCTGCATCGGCGAGCGCCGCATTTGCATTGTCGGTGAGCGCCACGCCGGTGACCGCCAGGCCCACGAGCTCGCCCGCATCCCTGCCGATCGCCGAGTTGCCGGTACGCACCAGCGCGCCTGCAAGCCGCGTGTCCGCTGTCTCGCCAAGCACCGCGAGAAGCGTGCGGCCCATGCGCCCCGAGGCGCCGGCGACCGCGATGCGCATGGCTGTCATGTTTGCGCTTATAGCGCGCCCTCTTCGGGTTCGCCCGCGGAATTAGCGACGGTTTCGGCTCGCGCCACGGTGACCATGGCGGGCCTAAGGAGGCGGTCGGCGATGGTGTAACCCTCTTGGATCACGCTCACCACCGTGCCCGCCTCTTTTCCCTCGGCGGGGACTTCCGCGATCGCCTGATGCAGATGCGGATCGAAGCGCGCCCCTTCCGCGTCGATGCGCCGAATGCCGTGGCGGGCAAGCGTAGCCTGGAGCTCGCGCTCCGTGGCCTCCACGCCTTCCAGCACTGATTTGACGGCTTCGTTCGCCTTCGCGCGCGTTTCTGGCGCGAGATGATCAAGCGCGCGCCTCAGGTTGTCAGCTACCGTCAGCATATCGCGTGCGAATTTCGTGGTGCCGTAGGAAAGCGCGTCCGCGCGCTCGCGCTCGGCACGTTTGCGCGTATTCTCGGCTTCGGCCAGCGCGCGCAGCATGCGGTCCTTGAGCTCGGCCATTTCCGCCTGCAGCGCCTGAAGCGAGTCTTCCGCTTCGCCTTGCAGCTCCGCGCTGTTTTCCTGCCGTTCTTTTTCGTCGTCTGGGACCATGACCCTCACGCAAGCAATCGCCCGATGACGCGGGCGGTGTAATCGACCATCGGAATAATATGCGCGTAATTGAGGCGCGTGGGGCCCAGCACGCCGATGACGCCCACAATCTTGCCCTTGGCATCGGCATAGGGCGCGGCCACGATCGAGGAGCCGGAAAGGCTGAACAGCTTGTTCTCGGATCCTATGAAGATACGCACGCCTTCCGCGTCCTTGGCGAGTTCGAGAAGCCGTATCAGATCCGTTTTGCGTTCGATATCGTCGAACAGCGCCCGGATGCGCTCGATGTCGCTCTGCGCCTCGGCGTCTTCCAGGAGCCGCGCGGCGCCGCGCACGATCAGGATCTTGTCGTCGCTGGTGCGTCCCGTTTCCGATGGCCGCTCGCTCAGTGTGGCCAGACCGGCGGCCACCACCTTGGCGGTCAATGCATCCAGCTCCGCGCGCTGCTCCTCCAGTTCGCGGCGGATTTCCTCGCTTGCGGTATCGAGCGTGCGCCCGCGCAGCTTTGCGCTCAGATAGTTGGACGCCTCGACCAGCACCGAAGGCGGCAGCCCGGTAGGCATGGGAAGGAAGCGGTTCTCCACGCTGCCGTCCTCGCCGACGATGACGACAAGCGCCTTGTCGGGCGAGACGTTGACAAACTCGATGTGCTTGAGTGCCGCTTCATGTTTGGGCGCAACCAGAACGCCCGCGCAGCGCGAGAGGCCGGAAAGCAGCGCCGCGGCTTCGTTAAGTACGTCTTCGAGCGCGTGCCCGGAACCGGCGATGCGTTTTTCGATCGCTTCGCGCTCTTCCGCGGCGAGATCGCCGACCTCGAGCAAGCCATCCACGAACAGGCGAAGCCCGCGTTCCGTCGGCACGCGGCCAGCGCTGGTATGCGGCGCGTAAAGCAGGCCCATCTTTTCCAGATCGGCCATCACGTTGCGGATGGAAGCGGGCGATAGCGTCAGCGGCAGGCGCTGCGATAGCGTGCGCGAGCCCACCGGCTCGCCCGAGGCAAGATAGGCTTCCACCAGATGGCGGAAGATTTCGCGCGGCCGCTCGGCCAGCTCTACGCCTGCGGCCGCAGAAAACCTCGCCTCGAAACGCTCTTCTCCCATGTTAACCCATTGTTTCGACTGGAGAATGTTTGTGCCCGGACCGCCGATTGCACATGGGCCGGGCACGGCGCTAGGTAGCCGCAGAATACTGAAACTTCAAGGGAGTGCCATGCGCGCAAGCGGCCGCCGCCCCGATGAAATGCGCCGTGTGGTGCTCGAGCCAGGAGCAGCCAAATACGCAGAAGGCTCCTGCCTCGCAAGTTTCGGCGACACCAAAGTGTTCTGCACGGCGACGCTGGAAAACCAGGTCCCGCCTTTTTTGAAAGCGACGGGAAAGGGGTGGATCACCGCCGAGTACGGCATGCTGCCGCGAGCGACGTCGGAGCGCACGCGCCGCGAAGCGGTCGTCGGCAGGCAGGGCGGTCGCACGCAGGAAATCCAGCGTCTCATCGGCAGAAGCCTGCGTGCGGTGACCGCACTGGAATTGCTGGGCGAACGTCAGATCGTCATGGATTGCGACGTTTTGCAGGCCGACGGCGGCACGCGCACCGCAGCGGTCACCGGCGGTTTCGTCGCGCTGCATCAATGCGTAAGCTTCATGCTGAAGGCCGGCATGATCGCAAGCCACGCGGTCAAGGATCACGTTGCTGCCGTTTCCTGCGGGATCATCGGTGGGGTTGCCATGCTCGACCTCGATTATGAAGAAGATTCGTCGGCGAATACGGACGCAAATTTCGTCATTACGGGCGCGGGCGGGCTCGTGGAAGTGCAGGGCACGGCGGAAGGGGCGCCCTTCAGCGAGGCGGAATTGAATGAGCTTCTGCGGCTCGCGCGCAAGGGCGTGGAGGAGCTCGTCGCCGCGCAAAAGCGCGCACTGGGAAAATGATCTCGCTTGGCAAAGACGCACGCCTTGTGGTGGCCAGCCACAATCCCGGCAAAGTGCACGAAATAGCCGATCTCTTTTCTGAATTCGGCGTAAACGTCATCGGCGCGGGCGAACTCGGGCTGGGGGAACCGAGCGAGACAGGCGCTACCTTCGCCGCAAACGCGCGGCTCAAGGCGAAAGCCGCGGCAAACGAAGCCGGCCTGCCCGCGCTCGCCGACGATTCCGGCCTGTGTGTGGGTTCGCTCGGCGGCGCTCCCGGCGTTTTATCCGCACGCTGGGCGGGGCCAAAGAAGGATTTTGCTGTCGCCATGAAACGCGTCGAGGACGAGCTGGCGGCCAAGGGCGCGAAAAATGCACGCGCGCACTTCGTTTGCGCGCTGGCATTCGCCGTCCCTGGCGGGGAAATAAAGATTTTCGAAGGACGCGTTGACGGCACGCTTACATTTCCGCCGCGGGGAACGCGCGGCTTCGGTTATGATCCGATCTTCGTGGCCGATGGCGAGACAATGACCTTCGGCGAAATGCAGCCGGAAAAGAAGCATTCCATCAGCCACCGGGCCCGCGCGTTCGCCAAGTTCGTTGCCGCACTCAAGCTGCGGGGAAATTCATGATGACGAATGACTTCGGCATTTACGTGCATTGGCCCTATTGCCAGGCCAAATGCCCCTATTGCGACTTCAATTCGCATGTGCGCGCCGAAAGAGAAGAAACGCGCTGGGCTGCGGCCATCGCGCGCGAGCTGAAATCGGTCGCCGAAATGCAGCATGCATCGCGCC
This sequence comes from Alphaproteobacteria bacterium, assembly GCA_052389895.1. Lineage (GTDB taxonomy): Bacteria > Pseudomonadota > Alphaproteobacteria > Micropepsales > Micropepsaceae > CAVVXX01. The sequence continues at coordinate 72,000 of JBQTHM010000002.1, forward strand.
CGGAAGTCGCCAGCATCTTTTTTGGCGGCGGCACGCCCTCACTGATGGGCGGGCGCGCTGTTGCCCATGTGCTGGATGCGATTGCGGCGCTCTGGCCCGTAGCGAAGGATGTGGAAATTACGCTCGAGGCCAATCCCAACAGTGCGGAACAGGGCCGCTTTCGCGATTATCGAGCGGCCGGGGTGAACCGGCTCTCCGTGGGCGTGCAGGCGCTTGACGATGAGTCTCTCAAGGCGCTGGGGCGGCTGCACGATGCCGCCGAGGCGAGACGCGCAGTTGATCTCGCAACGCGCCTTTTTCCTCGCGCCTCCCTCGATCTCATCTATGCGCGTCCCGGACAGGCGCTCGCGCAGTGGAACGAGGAATTGAACGCGGCCCTTTCCCTGGGCACGGGGCACGTCTCGCTCTATCAGCTCACCATTGAGCCCAACACGCCCTTTGCCGTGCTGGCCCGCCAAGGAAAACTCGACGTCCCTGGTGAAATCCTCGCTTCGGATTTCTACGAGGCGACGCAGGAACTGTGCGAAGCGCGCGGCCTTCCCGCGTACGAGATTTCCAATCATGCGCGGCCGGGGGAGGAGTGCCGGCACAACCTCATTTACTGGCGATACGGCGAATATGCGGGCGTAGGCCCCGGCGCCCATGGCAGGCTTTCGATAGACGGCATTCGCGTCGCCACGCAGGCCGAACGCCTGCCCGAGCGCTGGTTTGCGCTAACCGAAAACACAGGCGCGGGTTTTGCGCGCGAAGCGATCCAAGCGCGGGAGGCCGCGCGCGAACACCTATTGATGTCGCTTCGGCTAAGCGAAGGGATCGATCTTGCCTTCTATCGTATGCGCTGGGGCATGGCGCCCGATGACGCTCGGATGCGCGACCTCGAAACGCAAGGTCTGCTCCGGAACGGCGATGGGCGCCTGCGTGCAACCGCGCGCGGCCGCCTGGTGCTCAACCGCCTGATCGAGGAGCTGGCGCCTTAGGATCCCGTCACCACGAACGTCCCGGGCGCCGGCGACACCACCACAAATCCCGCGGGGTGTATTTCCATTACGGCAAGCCCGCGTTCCGCCGAGCCGTCAATGTGAAAGCGGAAGATTCCGTCCACGCCGCGAAATCCATTCGGGTCGGTGAGGGCTGTGGGTGAAAAGCGCTGGTAAGGCCGTCCCCGGGAAAGAAGTGCCACCAGCGAAACGGCGTCGTAGCCAAGGCTTGCTATCCGGGGCGGCAGCGCACCATGGGCCGAGCGGTATCTTTCCGCAAAAGCGCGTTCGGCTTCCAGCGAAGGAGCGGCAAACCAGGCACCCGCCAGCATAGGTTCGCGAAGGATCGAGGGATCGTCCCACAATCCTGTGCCAAGGAACCTCGCTTGGCGGTTGCTTACGCCTTCAAGCGCCAGCGTGGGCGCGATGCTGCGCAACACGACGCCGCCCTGCGCGATGAACACCGCGTCGGGCCGCGTCGCGGCAACAGCCGCCACCGCCGGCCCAACGTGCTCGGGCTTGGGGACGAAAGTCTGTATTGTCGTTACGCGCGCACCCGTGCGTGCGACCGCGCTCTGGAACGCAGATGCCGCGACTTCGCCGTACGCCGTTTGCGGAACAAGTGCCGCGAAGTTGCTCCGCCCCTGTCGCGCGGCGAAGGTAATTATGCGGTTAACCTCGTCTTCCGGCTGGAAGCTGAGAAGGTACACGCCGTCGCCGCCCACCGAACGATCAGTCGAGAACGCGATGACGGGCACCCCTTGCGTGCGCGCAATGGGGCCAACTGCCGCTACGGATTGTGCGAACAAGGGCCCAAGGATGATTTCCGCGCCTTCTGCGATGGCGCGGCCGGCTGCGGATTGGGCGCCCGTGGTGGTGCCGCCGTCGTCGCGCGGCATCAAGATGATGTCCGGATTGCCGGAATCGAAAACGGCTATCTCGGCTGCCCGCTCGATGGCGTGCGCCACTGCGCGCGTTTCCGGCGTGCCGCTGGAGAAGGGAAGGATGAGCGCGATGCGCACTGGCGTGTGGTCGGGCGCCGTGCTCGGCAGGCGGAAATAGGTCGGTAAGTCACTCCGCGGCGGCAGCGGCGGAAGCGTGGGCCGGGTCGCCGTCCGCTGCGCCGTTGAGCAGGCGGCAAGGAGCGCTATCGCAAGTACGGCCGCTATTGCGCAGACTGCGCGGGCCGAGTCGCGAACCATTGCGGGGGCATGTGACAGGAAAGAACCGGACATCTGCAAACGCTCCATCACGCCTTGCTGTGGCCAAGCCTAGAGCGGCGCGGGCGCGCGGTAAATCGGCGATGCAAGGTTCCCTTGCACCCGGCCTTTATGTCGTGGCGACACCCATCGGAAACGCCGCCGACATCTCGCTCCGGGCGCTGAGCGTGCTCGCGGGCGTCGACGCGATACTGGCGGAGGACACAAGGGTCACGGCGAAGCTGCTGGCGTTGCATGGCATTAAACAACCCCTTCGCAGCTATAACGATCACAATGCCCCGCGCGAACGGCCTGCCATACTGGCGCGCCTGACGGCGGGAGAAACCTTGGCACTTGTCAGCGACGCGGGAACCCCGCTTGTATCGGATCCCGGGCTGAAACTTGTGCGCGAGGCGCGCGCGGCGGGCATTCCTGTTTTTGCAGTCCCCGGCGCCTCGGCACTATTAGCCGCGCTGAGTGTCGCCGGTCTGCCGACGGATCATTTCTGCTTCGCGGGATTTCTTCCCGCCAGGGAGGGTGGGCGCAGGAATGCGCTGGAAGAACTTGCTGCCATTCCCGCAACCCTCGTCTTTTTCGAAAGTGCGCAGCGCCTCGGGGCGACGCTTTCCCAAATGACCCAGATTTTGGGCGAACGCGAAGCGGCGGTCGCGCGCGAACTGACCAAACTGCACGAAGAAGTGCAGACGGGAACCCTGGCCGAGCTGGCTCATCGCTACGCGAACGAGGCGCCCAAGGGCGAAATTACGATTGTGATTGGCCCGCCGGCGCAGATGCGCCCCTCGGGCGCCAACGTGGAAAAGCTTCTCGCGCTCGCCCTTCCCTTCATGCCGGTGAAGGAAGCGGCACAATTGGTTTCGCAGGCGACAGGGCTTTCGCGCCGTGAGATCTACGCGCTCGCACTTAAAATGAAGGAGCGGGAATGACGCGCAAGCGCGCTCCGGATCCGTTACGCCTTCAGGCGGAATTGCGCGGCCGCAAGGGCGAAATATGGGCCGCCATCGTTCTCGCACTCAAAGGCTACCGCGTGCTGGGCCGCCGCGTTCGCACCCATGCGGGCGAGCTCGATCTGGTGGCGCGGGCGCCGTCGGGCGTCCTCTGCTTCGTCGAGGTGAAGGCCCGGCCTGATTGGGACACGGCGGTGCTCGCCGTCGCGCCCCGCCAGCGCGAACGCATTGCGCGCGCAGCCGCGCTGTATGTGGGCGCGCGGCCCCGGCTGCGCCACAATGGGGTGCGATTCGATGCAATTCTGATTGCACCTGGAAAATGGCCCAGGCACATGAAGGACGTCTGGCGCCCGGACTAAGTGAAAGGAGCGGCCTCATGCGTTTGCCCATCCTGATTCTTTCTGTTGCCATGATTGTTCCACTTCTTGCCGGGTGCGCCTGGGTTGTCGCGGGGGGCGCCGTTGTCGGCGTCAATGCTGCGCGTCAAGAGCGCAGCGTCGGCGACGCGCTCGACGACATCCGCATCAAGACGGAAATCCAGTCCGATCTGATTGCTCGTTCCGCCAATAATTTCGTCAATGTGTCCGTGACGGTTGTCGAGGGCCGCGTGCTGCTCACGGGCCGCGTGAAGGAGCCGGAGCAAAGACTCGACGCCACCCGCGTCGCGTGGGGAACCGATGGTGTGCTGAAAGTGGACAACGACATCGAGGTGACGGAGGACGCCGGCTGGCTTGAGCGGCCAAACGACATCCTCATCCGCACGACGCTTGCGGGCGAACTGCTGGCAGACCCGGAGATCAGCGATATCAATTACACGATAGATTGCGTAAACGGAGTCGTCTATTTGATGGGCGTAGGGCAGAATAGGGAAGAAGTGCAGCGCGTTATTGCGCATGCCCGCGGCGTTTCCGGTGTGCGCCGGGTTGAAAACTACGTTGTGTTGAAGAACCATCCGCTGCGCGTTGGAACAGGGCTCTCCGATCGCGAGTCATGAAGGAAGAACCATTCCCGGCGAAGGATTTTCTCATAGAACTCGGCAAGTCCGGGGAAGGGCCACACGACATAGCGCAGGCAGCTCTAATGCTTTCCGCGCTTGACCATGCCGGCAAGCCGCTCGCGTTCTACCAGTCGCATCTGGCGGAAATGGGGGCTGCCGCAAAGGCCGACGCGATTTATGCCAGCAATGCGGAAGCGGCCGGCCGCGCGCTCGCCGGCGTGCTTGCCGGACACTATGGTTACGACGGGGACCGGCTCAATTTCGACGATCCGCGCAATGCGGACCTGATGAGCGTGATCGACCGCAGGCGTGGCCTTCCTGTTTCACTTGGCGTTCTTTACATCCATGCCGCGCGGGCAGGCGGGCAAACCGCCTGCGGTCTTATGGCGCCGGGGCATTTTCTGCTCATGATCGGCGTGCGCGGCACGGAAGCGATTGTCGACCCGTTCAACGGCGGGGCAGTGCTTGACCGCGAGCGATTGGCGCAGGCGCCGGCGCTTGCTGCGCCCGGCGTTCCGCAGGAAGCGCGCATCTTTGAGCCCGTCAGCGATACAGACGTACTTCTTCGTTTGCAGAACGCGCTCAAAATGCGCGCGGTGCAGGCTGGCGACGCGGCGCGTGCGCTGGAAATTGCCGAACGCATGGCGATGATTGCGCCCAAGCACGCCGATATGTGGATTGAGCTTGCACGGTTGCGCGAGGCGGCGGGCGCGATGGGCGCCGCACGCGCCGCCTATGAGAATTGCCTATCCCTTGCGAAAAAGGGCGAGCCCCTGCACAAGGAAGCCTCGCTCGCGCTCACCGGCCTCAAGCGGAAGGTGAACTGATGGCCTTGACGATCGCCATTCAGATGGACCCCATCGAACGCGTCGACATCGCGGGCGATTCCACCTTCGCTTTGGCCCTGGAGGCGCAGGCACGCGGCCACAAGCTGCTCTATTACGGCCCCCGCGAGCTGACGTTTCGGGACGGACGCGTGACGGCACGGTTGCGGCCTCTGTCGGTGCGCAACGTGAAAGGCGACCATTTCAAGCTGGGCCAGCCCTCCGTTTTCGATCTCGCCCAGGCAGACGTCGTGCTGATGCGCCAGGATCCGCCTTTCGACATGGCCTACATCACCGCCACGCACATTCTGGAGCGCGTGCAACTCAAGACGCTGGTCGTGAATGATCCTTTCCACGTGCGCAACGCGCCGGAAAAACTGTTCGTCACGCAGTACAAGGACCTCATGCCCGAGACGCTCATCACCTCGGACCGGGAGGAAATCCGGCAATTTCGCATGGCGTACAAAGATATCATTTTGAAACCCGTCTACGGAAACGGCGGGGCTGGCGTGTTCCGGCTGAAGCCGGACGACGAGAATCTGGGCGCTATGCTGGAGATGCTCACCTCGTTTTATCGCGAACCCATCATCGTGCAGCGCTACGTTCCCGAAGTGCGCAGGGGCGACAAGCGCATCATCCTGGTGGAAGGGGAAGCCGTGGGCGCCATCAATCGCGTGCCCGCGGAAGGCGAAGCCCGCTCGAACCTGCATGTCGGGGGCAGGCCGGAACCCGTCGAGTTGGGGGCACGCGATCGCGCCATCTGCGAGGCGATCGGGCCGGAGCTAAGGGCCCGCGGGCTGATCTTCGCGGGCATCGACGTCATCGGCGAATATCTGACCGAGATCAACGTCACCTCGCCCACGGGGATTGCCGAAATCAAGCGCTTCGGCGGCCCCGATATTGCTGTTCTTATCTGGAACGCCATAGAGGCCAGGCTGCGCCGGCGCGACTAGCGGCTCGGCGCGAGCCCGGTAGCGTTCTGGTAATCTGGCTCGTGTCTCAGGAGAGCGCCGCATGAGCGCCAGGAACGCCGCGCCTGAAAGCCATCTGCATGGAAATTGGTTCGAGCGGTTTGCGCACCGCGTAGCGATTGTCGCGGGACGCGCCTATGTGTTCTTTGGCGCGCTTCTTATCGTCGTAGTCTGGGGATCTACCGGCCCCATCTTCCATTTCAGCGACACTTGGCAGCTCGTCATCAACACAGGCACTACCATTGTCACATTTCTGATGGTGTTCCTCATTCAGCAAAGCCAGAACCGCGACACCAAGGCGCTGCAGGTAAAGCTCTCGGAACTCATCATCTCGGTGAAAGGCGCCCACAACATGTTGGCGAACGCCGAGGATCTTTCGGAGAAGGAACTGGAAAACCTCGAGCGCGAATTCCGCCGCCACGCGGAGCACGCGGCGCACGCGTTGGAAGCGCGCAAGAAAAAGGCACACCATTGACGGGCACTTGCCCGGGGCACCGATTTTCTGCCAAATCGATAGATGAACCTGGTCGTCGCACCCGAAACACTGCGAGCCGCGCTCTATGGCGACGCGGGCGTATATGCGCGCGAGCGGGCCGGCATCTTTGCCCGCGCCTGGCATCTCATCACGCATGAAAGCCTGCTTCCGGGGGCCGGCTCCTATGTGGCGGAGACCATCGCGGGCTATCCCGTCATCGTGGTTCGCGGCGAGGACGGTACGATCCGTGCCTTCCACAATGTCTGCCGCCACCGGGCGGGGCCGCTCGCCGAAGACGGCGAGGGACGCTGCGACAAGGCGCTCACCTGCAAGTATCACGGCTGGCGCTATGCGCTGGACGGAAGGCTCATGGTCGCACGCGATTTCGGGCCAGCCGCCGGCTTCGACGCGCGCAAATTCGGGCTCGTGCCGCTTGCCTGCGGCGTGTGGCGGCACTTCGTCTTTGTGAACATCGAGCGCGAAGCTCAGCCGCTGGAAGAGGTATTGAAGCCTTTCACCGAGCGCACCAAAAAATTCCCCTTCGAGTCCTTCCGTTTCGCCATGCGCCGCACCCACGACGTCATGTGCAACTGGAAGACCTATGTGGAGAATTATCTCGAGGGCTACCACATCCCGGTTATCCATCCCACGCTGGACAGCCAGATCGAATCGCAGGTGTACGAGATCGAAACCGTGCCGCCGCTGGTCTTCTATCGCGCGCCGCCGCGGGAGGAATCCACTGTCGCGGGCCTTTGGGCCTGGATGTGGCCGACGTTGGGCGTCAACGTCTATGCCGACGGGGTAATGATGGAGCGCATGTGGCCCTTGGGCCCCAGCCGCACCCGGCTCGATTACCTGTATTTCTTTGCGCCCGAGGTAGCCGAGGAAATGATCGCGCGCACTATCGAAACTTCCGAGATCACGACGGGCGAAGACATCCGCATGTGCGAGGCGGTGCAGCGCAATCTGGAGGCCGGCATCTACGACACGGGAAGGCTGTCGCCAAAACACGAGATGGGCGTGGCCTGGTTCCAGGCCGAAGTGAGAGCCGCCTTGGGCAACATCGTCCCCGCCTGAGCGCGGGCTTGCGTGCAAGCGCGTATTTTGACCTGAATAATCGCGCGTGGGGGGTGGGACATTGCTCGCGCATATTTACACGGTCGCTTTTGAAGGCATGGAGGCGCGCGAAGTGGACGTGCAGGTCCACATCGCCGACCCCATTGGGTTGCCAAGCTTCACGGTGGTGGGTCTCGCCGACAAGGCGGTGGGGGAAAGCCGTGAGCGCGTGCGCGCGGCACTCGCCGCCATCGGCCTTGCGCTGCCCCCCAAGAAGATAACCGTCAATCTCGCGCCCGCCGATCTGCCCAAGGAAGGCAGCCACTACGATTTGCCCATTGCGCTGGCGCTCCTTGCCGCCATGGGCGTGCTGCCCGCCAGCGAAGTCGCGAATTACGCCGCGCTGGGCGAACTTTCGTTGGACGGCCACATCACGCCGGTCGCGGGCGTGCTGCCTGCGGCATTGGCCGCATCCGAACACGATCGGGGCCTGATTTGCCCCGCCGCATGCGGACCGGAAGCGGCCTGGGCGGGCGGGCTGGAAATCGTTGCCGCGCCATCGCTCATCGCCCTTGTCAATCACATGAAGGGCGTAGCCGTGCTCACGCCGCCGGAAGCCAAACTTGCCGACGACATCGTGGCCGTGCCTGACCTGAAAGACGTGAAGGGACAGGAAACGGCCAAGCGCGCTTTGGAAGTGGCGGCCGCAGGCGGCCACAACATGCTGATGATCGGCCCGCCGGGCGCGGGTAAATCGATGTTGGCCAGCCGCTTGCCCGGGTTGCTTCCGCCGCTCGATGCCCGTGAGGCGCTCGAAGTCTCTATGGTGAAATCGCTCGCCGGCGAAATAAAGGATGGCGCGCTTTCGCGCACGCGCCCCTTTCGCTCGCCCCATCATTCGGCCTCGATGGCGGCGCTTGTGGGCGGCGGATTGCGCGTGAGGCCTGGAGAAGTGAGTCTTGCCCATCTTGGCGTGCTGTTTCTGGACGAGCTTCCGGAATTCGCCCGGCCCGTACTCGACTCATTGCGCCAGCCGATCGAAACGGGAACTGCGGTGATTGCGCGCGCCAACGCCCATGTGCGCTTCCCCGCGCGCTTCCAATTGGTAGCCGCGATGAACCCTTGCCGCTGCGGGTATCTTACCGATCCCGCGCAGAGTTGCGGCCGTGCGCCCAAATGCGCGCAGGAATATCAAACCAAGCTGTCCGGCCCGCTGCTCGACCGCATCGACATCCATGTGGAGGTGGCCGGCGTAAGCGCGCAGGACCTGGAATTGCCGCCGCCCGCCGAAGGCTCCGCCGAGGTGGCCGCCCGCGTGGTTCGTGCGCGCGATGTGCAGCGCGCGCGCTATGACGGCGCGGGGCTGCGCACCAATGCGGAGGCGGAAGGCGAACTCCTCGACGCCGTGGCAAAGCCCGATACCGCGGGACAGAAACTCCTCACCGAGGCCGCCGAGCGCATGCGGCTCACCGCGCGCGGTTATCACCGTGTGCTGCGCGTGTCGCGCACGATCGCGGATCTTTGCGGCGACGAAAATGTCGGCCGCGCCCATGTGGCCGAAGCGCTTTCCTATCGCCGCCTCTCACACCTGCACTAGGAACCCGTCTTCTATCCATACGTTAAGATGCTGACGCACATGGGGAATTGCGCCGTGAACCTCAAGACGCTAGGCGTTGTTTTCATGGTGCTGGGGGCGGCCGCGCTGCTCTTGGGCAATCTCAGCTACACCGAAACCGAGCCGGTCGCCAAAGTGGGCCCGCTTCAGGTTGAAGTGCAAAAGGAAGAACGCATTCTCAACATACCCACAGTCGCCGGCATCGTCGTGCTGTTTTCGGGGCTTGTGCTTGTCATTCTTTTCCGGCGCGGCGCCTAAAGCACAAACTCAATCACCATCGCGGTAAAGTGGAGCGACGCCGCCACCAACACCATCAGATGCCACAGAGCATTGTGGAAAGGCAGCTTGCGCAGCAGGTATACGACCGAGCCTGCGGAATAGATCACGCCGCCGCCCAGCAACAGCCAGAGAGATGCTTCCGAAATGGAACGGTAGAGCGGGACGATGGCGGGCAAAATCATCCATCCCATGGCGAGATAGAGCACGATTTTGAAGGCCTCGAAGCGGCGCGCATAAATGACAGACAAAACGACGCCCAGTATCGCCGTCAGCCACACGATGACCGCAATGGCGATGCCGGCTGGCCCCGCCATGCTGTTCAATGCAAAAGGCGTATAGGTGCCGGCAATCATCAGATAGATAGCCGAGTGGTCGGCGCGGCGCATCCATTCTTTCAGGCGGCTTGCCGGAGTCAGGTTGTACAAAGCCGAGGCCACCAACATGACGACAAGGCACAGCCCGTAAAGGGCGAGGCTGCCGCCCGCGGAGTTCCCGATCGCATGCCAGAACAGCCACAGCGCGGCCATGACGCCAAAGCTTATGCCCGCGGCGTGAATGGCCGCATCCACGCGCCATTCCGCCGTCGTGTATTTGGGAAACTCGTCTGCCCCCAGCATGCGCGCAATATCACCAGGCGCGCGCTCTCGCGCAAGATCAGCCGAAGCGGCCCGTGATGTAATCCTCGGTGCGCTTTTGCGAAGGGTTGGTAAAGATGTGTTCTGTCGGTCCGAACTCGACCAGCTCACCCAAATGCATGAAGCCCGTATAATCCGAAATTCGGCTGGCCTGCTGCATATTGTGGGTGACGATCAGGATCGTCACCGAACTGCACAGTTCACGCAATAAATCTTCAATTCTCGCCGTGCCGATGGGATCGAGCGACGATGTCGGCTCATCCAAAAGAATAATTTCCGGATCGGGAGCAAGCGCCCGTGCGATGCACAGGCGCTGCTGTTGCCCGCCCGACAACGAGTAGGCCGAGACATTCAGCCGGTCCTTCACTTCCTCCCACAGCGCCGCCTGGCGAAGCGCGTGTTCTACCTTTTCCTTTACGGCGCCTGGCTTGCGCATGCCGCGGATCCAGAGCCCCGAGGCCACATTGTCGAACACGGATTTGGGGAACGGATTGGGCTTCTGGAACACCATGCCGACCAGCAAACGTACCAGAAGCGGTGACGTGCTCTTCGCCACCAGATCGAGCTTTTCCGGATAAAGGATGATTTTCCCGCCATAGCGGTTGCCGGGATAAAGATCGTGCATGCGGTTGAACGAGCGCAGCAGCGTGCTTTTGCCGCAGCCCGATGGGCCGATGATCGCAGTGATCATCTTGTCCGCCACCGGCATGTTGATGTTCTTCAGCGCCTGCACGCCGTTGGCGTACCAGAAATCGAAATCCTTCGTCTCTGCGCGCAACACCGGCGTCACAACGGCCACGGGCGCATCCTTTTTCTTGACCAGGTCCTTCAAGCCAGCGTGTTTCATTGGTTCGCGCGTTTCAAGGGAAGCCTGGCTCATCGCATGGCCTTTCGCACACGGTAGCGAATCCAGATCGCAAGCCCGTTCATGATGAGCGTCATGCCCACCAGCACCACGCCCGCCGCCGCCGCATTGATGTGAAATCCCGCCTGCGGCCGCGAAATCCAGTTGAACATCTGGATGGGCATGAGCGTGAAGGGCGAATTGAGCCAGTCGAAATTGACGAAGGGAAAATCCGGCTGCAGGGGCGTCGGCGGCAGGAAGGCGATGAACGAAAGCGCGCCGATGGTGATAACCGGCGCTGTCTCGCCGATGGCGCGCGACATGCCGACGATCGCCCCGGTGAGAATTCCTGGCCACGCCGCGGGGATGATGTACATGCGCACTGTTTGCCATTTGTCGGCGCCCAGCGCATATGCGCCTTCACGCACGCCCTGGGGAATGCTGCGTATGGCCTCGCGGCTTGCGACGATGATGACGGGAAGAATGAGCAGCGCGAGAACCAGGCCCGCCACCAGGATAGTCTCGCCGAGATTGAGCCCATAGACGAAAAAGCCGAGCGCGAGCAGGCCGTAGATGATGGAAGGCACGCCGGCAAGATTGGTGATGTTGATCTCGATGAAATTCGTTATCCAGTTCTTGCCCGCATATTCCTCCAGATAAACCCCGGCGCCGACGCCGAGCGGCACCGCAATCGCCATGGTCACCAGCATGACCAGCGCCGTGCCGACCCAGGCGGACAAAATCCCCGCGCGCTCCGGGTTGCGCGAAGGGAAACTGGTAAAGAAGTCGGGCGTAAGGCGCGGGACGCCGTCGATTGCAAGATCCACCAGCAGCGCCATCAGCATGGTCATGGCAATCACGAGCACGGCGAATCCGCCCAGCGCGAACGCCATGTCCGATTTCCTGCCCCGCTGCACGAGCGCGGAATAGTTTGCGGGCAGCGCTGTCATCTCAATAGACCTCGCGGATACGCCGGCGCAGCTCGAAGCCGAGCACGTTGAAGGCCAGCGTGATGAGGAACAGCGTTAGTCCGGCGGCGAAGATCGTTTGATAGGCCAGCGAGCCGTGTGGCAGGTCGCCCAAGCTTATCTGCACGATGTAGGTGGTGATTGTGGCCGCCCCTTCGAGCGGGTTCAGGGTGAGATTGGCGTTCTGGCCCGCTGCGATGGCAACCACCATGGTTTCGCCCACCGCGCGCGACATGCCAAGAATGTAGGCCGCCGTGATGCCCGAGAAGGCGCCGGGCACCACCACGCGCAGCGCCGTCTGAAAGCGCGTGAATCCCAGCGCATAACCGCCTTCCCGCAGGGCATTGGGCACTGCGCGCATCGCGTCCTCACTCACGGTCACCACCAGCGGAAGCACCATGATGCCCATGACGATGCCGGGAACCAGAATGTTGAATCCGGCAAGCCCGGGAATGAAGGCCTGGAACAGCGGTGTCAGAAACAACAGCGCGAAATAACCGAACACGACAGTGGGTACGCCGCCCAGTAGCTCGAGCGTTGGCTTGATGAACTCACGCACCTTCTCCGGCGCGAACTCGCTCAAATAGACGGCAAGAACGGTGCCCAGCGGAATCGCAACGAGAAGCGCGATGGCGGCTGCCAGCAGCGTCCCCGTAAGCAGCGGGAGGATGCCGAAATGGGCGTCTGCGAAAACGGGAGTCCATTGCGTATCGGTGAGGAAGTCGACGACGGAAACTTGGCGGAAGAAATCCACCGATTCGCTGACAAGGATGTAGATGATCGCGGCGGTGACGAATATCGAAATGCTCGCGGCCAAGGACAGGACGCCGTGCATGATGAGCCCGACTGCCCTGCGGCGCAGCAAGAATCGCGTATCCGCTCCCGCAAACAGGGCCGCTTCCTTGGCGATGTCTGCGGGGTCGGAAATCATGTGTTGGCCATTTGCATAGGTCCCCGGAATCAGAGCGTGCCGGGATCGCGGGCCGCAAGCCCCTGGGGCGGTTCTTCCCCAGGGGCCTGCGGGGGGCGTCAATGCGTCTTCTGTGCTTTCAGCAGGTCCGCGACCTTGACTCCGATTTTCGATCCCCCGGCGAACGCCGTGCCGGTGTGGCGCGCGCGGAAGTTCTGCATGGCGAGGTCATAGGCTTCGTCCGGAAGCGGCACGTAGCCCACCTCGCGCACGAGCTTCTTCGCGTTGCTCTTGTTGAGATAGAACTCCACGAACTGGCGCACGGCCGGATTCTTGTCGGCGGCGTCCTTGCGCACATAGATGAAAATGGGACGGGAGAGCGGCTGATAGCTGCTGTCCAGCACATGTTCGGGCGCCGGCGCGACCGCTTTGGCGCCTGCCTTCATGGCAATGGGCACGCCCTTCAGCTTGCCCTTGTTCTCCACAAAATAGGCGAGGCCGAAGAAGCCGAGCGCATTGACGTCGCCGGCGACTCCCTGGACCAGCACGTTGTCGTCCTCGCTCGCCGTGAAATCGCCGCGGCTCGAGTGTTCGACGCCCACCGTGGCGAGAGTGAAGTAATCGTAAGTGCCGGAGTCCACGCCCGCCCCGAAAAGGTGCAGCGGCCTGTCCGGGAAGCTCGAGCGAATCTGTTTCCAGGACTTCACCTTGGCCTGCGCCGAGGGCTCCCACATGCGCTTGAGCTCGTCAACGGTCAGGTGATCGACCCATGTGTTTTGTGGGTTCACGACAACGGTGAGTGCGTCATAGGCTACCGGCAATTCGATGTACTGGATGTTGTTGGCGGCGCAGTCCTTGCGCTCGCTTTCCCTGATCGGGCGCGAGGCGTCGGAAATGTGCGTGTCGCCGCGGCAGAATTTCTTGAATCCGCCGCCCGTGCCGGAAAGGCCGACGGTCACGCGGTGCTCGCCGCCGGTGCTGATCTGGAATTCTTCGGCCATCGCTTCTGTGATGGGAAAGACCGTGCTTGACCCATCCACCTTCACGTCTGCGGCAAAACCAGGCGTGGCGGCGTAGGCGGCGAACAGCGCCACGGCCGCTACGGAAAACAACTTCGACATGATGAGGGCTCCTTGTTTGGGATTGACACGAATCGCTACGCGTTGCGAAGGCTAGGAGCGGGCGAAGACGGCCATAGCGCCATCGCATGACAGTTTCGTGACAGTCCCGCACTCCTGTCGGCAAAACACGGGGAATTCAGTTGTAGATGTGGAAACGCATGCCGACGATATCGACTCTCTGTCCACGCGATGCGTTGCCCGCGCCGACCCGGTCTATCTCCACATTGATGTAGTTGAACATCACGCGGACATTGTTGTTGAGGTACCAGTTGAGGCCCACCGTCCAGGCCTCCTGCTTGCCGCCGCGGATGCCTCCGAATGGCAGCGGCGAGCCAATCGCGCCAGCGCGGTAGTTGAGGTCATCCACATCGTAGCGGCCGACCAGCTCCCACACGCCCCAACCGGAATCGGAGAGGCTGACGGGATCGATCACTTTGGGATTACCAAAGACGGCAGACGACGTGGAATAACGCTTCGATTCGCCGGTTATGATCCATGATCCCTCCACATACCAACCCTCGAAGTCGGGATCGGGCAGAGGGCCGCTCGGACGCTCGACGCCAAAATTCCAGTACTCGCCATAGAGCATGAAATTGCGCCAATGGATCACCCCTTCCAGGCCCCAGGCCCAGCCCCCTTCGGCGGGAATGGCGCCGGTATCGATCGGGCGGTTCGCGCCGTCCACGCGAATATTCGGGCGCTCGCGCAGCCGGATTGTGCTGGCGTCAGTGCCCAGACTCAGAATCGTCGCGCCGTTGCCGCCGAACTGAATGTCTGCGTCCACGTCGGAATAGAGCCGATAGGCGGCACGGCCGACCAGATTGCTGTTCTCGTCCGTTCCGTGCGCGGTGCCGACCGGATCGCCTGTCCACGCACCCGAAAGGAAGAAATTATCGCCCGGATGCAGCAGGCCCGATTTCTGGAATTTGAGCTGGCCTGCGCGCCTGCTGGAACCGCCGCCAAATTTGGACACCACAGTGTTGACGACGGCCGGGCGCTCCATGATGGCAATGTCGTTAGACGAAGTGTTTTCATACATCGAAAAGAAGGGCTTGAAGACGCCGACCGTGGGGGTAAAACCCGGCACGCCTGTATAGTCGATGCTTGCCTGATAAAGGCTCGCGGCTTCGGCGCCGGAGCCTCCAAATTCCCAGAGGAATTCATAACCGAAATTCTTCCATACGGAGCCGTTGAATCCGAAGCGCGCACGGCGGACCACGGCGCCTGACCCAAGATCTCTTTCGGCAGCGGGAACCGCCTGTCCGATGTCGCTCTGATCGATGCTGGCGACGTCAAACATCGCGCGATAGCGGATTGCGAGGCTGAAATTGCCGTCGCCGGTTTTGATCTGCGGCCGCCCGTCGTCAAAGCTCCACTGTACGGTCTTAGCGGTGTCTTCCAAGTGACCGATTTTCTCGTCCTGTCGCTTGTCTTTCTTGTCTACTTTCTTCTCTAGCGCCTCGATACGCTGGAGCAATTCCTCGTAGCTGGGCGACTTTGCCGCCGCCACGGCGGGCGCGGCGGCAAATGAACAAAAAACCGCGGCCGCGCCCGGCAGCCAAATGGATTTCCGTATCATTGCGTTCTTCCCCTCTTGTTCGTGAAAGACCGGACGGGCCTATCTCGCCCCAGGACGTTCCTTCCAGAGCAGCGTAACAGCGCAACGACGGATTGGTGACCGCTGTGTGACATGCCCGGCCCGCGCACAGACCTCTGCCGCTTTGTGTCCCTGTGTGGCTAACGTGTAACTGGGGCAGGAAGCATAAGCCCCGCCGGAAGGGGATTGCCGGCGGGGCTTTTCCGTTCGCGCAACAAACTCGGACGCGAACCGCAGACGGGCAAGCGCCCTGAACGTTACGCAGGGCGGCTTTCCGCTGGCGCGACAGGGCGGTAACAAAGCAGCATTCTGCGACACTCCTGTGACGGCGCAGCATCATTTGCATGACAACGCACCTGTTCGCGCGCAGGCAAAACATATCTCTCGTTTTGGCACAGATGCGGGGCGCGGCGCGCATTAACAACGATTGCAAATCGGCGAAACTCATTAAGCTTTTGGCAACCGGGAACACGGCCTGATTGCGCCCGCGTTGCGCCAGTGCACGGGCCACGATACCCGGCACGTCCGGCGCGTGGGGAATGGGCAGGGTTTATGCTGACGCGCGCCGGCAGAGTGTTCTACGCGCTTATCGCAGCCGTTGTGGCCGCCATTGCACTGTGGGACGTGCACGTCCACGGGCATCTTACCCTGATGGATGCGCAGCTCTTGGGCGCGCTTGCCCTGCTCGGCACCGGCATTCTTCTGTTCGGGCTCGTGTCCGCGCGCAATCGCGCCGCCAAGTTCGCCGGCCGTAACGATCGGCTCGCGGCACTCGCCGGCGAATTCGAGTCCGTAATCGCCGCGCTCGAAGCCGCCAATGCACGGCTTAATGCCAGCGAGGAGCGCTACCGCGGGCTCGTGGACGCACAGGGCGATGCGATTCTGCGCCGCACGGGCGATGGGCGGCTGACTTACGTCAACGAAGCCTTCTGCCGAATCTTCGGCCTCGTGCGTGAGGACGTGATTGGGCGGTCGTTTCATCCCGAACTGCATCCGGAATCTGCGCCCGCGCTTTTTGGCCGTTTTGCAGGCCATGAAACCGGGCTCGAGCGCGTGCGCTATGACCAGCATGCCAAGACAATGGCTGGGTTTCGCTGGCTTTCATGGGAGGACTACGCCGTACGCGACGCGCATGGGCAGCTTGTCGAGGTCCAAAGCGTCGGCCGCGACATCACCGACCGCAAGGCGCTGGAAGCAGCGCTGATGGAGGCCCGCGACAAGGCGGAACACGCAAGCCGCGCCAAATCGCAATTCCTCGCCGCCATGAGTCACGAAATCCGCACGCCGATGAATGGCGTGCTCGGCATGGCGCGGCTCTTGATGGAAACGCCGCTGGAACCGGACCAGCGCGCCTACGCCGAAGCTATTGTGCAGTCGGGAACCGCGCTGCTCTCGCTGATCGATGGTCTGCTTGACCTCTCCAAAATAGAAGCCGGAACGATCGTGCTAGATCCAGCGCCCGTGAGGCTCCGCCAGATCATCGAGGACATCAACGAGCTGCTCGCCTTTCGCGCACACGCCAAGGGGCTCGAGATCGCTGCCGCCATTGCGCCCCGGGTTCCGGAGGTGGTGTGCGCCGACGCCAATCGCCTGCGCCAAGTCATTACTAACCTCGTCAGCAATGCGATCAAGTTCACGGATAAGGGCGGCGTGCTCGTTTCCGCGCATGTCGAGCAACGCGCTGAAGTCGCCCGCTTGCATATAGAGGTGCGTGACACCGGCGTTGGCGTTCCGCCCGACAAACGGGAAGCGATCTTCGACGAATTTGTTCAGGCCGGCGCACGCAGCGCGGAAGGGGCGGGACTTGGCCTGGCCATCTCGAAACGCCTTGTCGAGGCGATGGGAGGTGAAATCGGCATGCGGCCCGCGGAAGACCACGGCAGTGTCTTTTGGTTCACCGTTCCGCTGGACGAAACGGCGGTGGATGAAAAAGCGCATGAACAGACGCGGCGCGGGCGCGCTGCCGTTGTTTCAAGATCGCCGGTCCTTCATGCCAGCCTGCGGCTGCAGCTGGAGGCGGCAGGTATGGAAACGATCTCGTTGCAGTCGCTGGAATCGGGCCCCGCGGACGCGATCGACTGCGACGTAGTGCTGTTCGACGTGGCACACGGCGTCGAGAATCTGCCGGATTTTTCGCGCGCCCCGGCCCCGGTGGCCGTATTGTTGCCGCCCAGGGGCCGCGCACAACTGGCCGAGCTTGCCTCCAAGGGCATCGCTTTTTATCTCACCAAGCCCGTGCGCCAATCCTCGCTCGAGCGGCGTTTGCGGGCGGCGCTTTCGCCAGAAACCGAGGCAGGCGGAACCGCGCAGGCGCGCCCTCCGCAACGCGCCGCGCTTGGCGCGCTCTCCATTCTGTTGGCCGAAGATAATCCGGTGAGCGCACTGCTGGCACGCGAGCTGTTGCGCCGGCGCGGCCACCGGGTGGACGAGGTGCACGGCGGCGAAGACGCCGTTCGCGCGCGCACACTCGCCGACTATGACTTGGTTGTGATGGATATTCATCTGCCCGGCGTGAACGGAATCGAGGCCACCAGACGCATCCGGGCGTGGGAATCCGCGGCGGGACGGGCCCGCACGCCCATTATCGCGCTCAGTGCCGATGTGATGGACACCGGGCGCAGGGCTTGCCTTGAAGCGGGAATGGATGGTTTTCTCGTCAAGCCGGTTGATCCTGACGCATTGGACAGCGTGCTTGCATCGCTAAAACCCCCGGCTACCGCAGCCGCATGAGCTTCTATCCATGGCGATTTTTGCGGGCACGCTAGGCGCCCTGAAATCCTATGCGCACCCGCGCGTGGCGGCCATGCTTGTGCTCGGGGCCTCCTGCGGTCTGCCGCTGCTCACGATTACCGGCACGCTCGCACTCTGGCTCACCGACAATCAGGTGTCGCTCACCGACATCGGACTGTTCGCTTATGCCGCGCTGCCCTATGCGCTGAAAATGGTATGGGCGCCGGTCCTCGACCAGGTGCGTCTGCCCGTTTTGCACCGCCTGCTGGGGCGCCGGCGCTCGTGGATTCTCGTCGCGCAACTGGGCGCCTTTCTCGCGCTTCTCGGTCTTTCCTTTTCCAATCCTTCCGAAAATCTTGCGCTGGTCGCGTTCTTCAGCCTGCTGCTGGGCTTTGCCGGCGCCAATCAGGACATTTCGGTCGACGCCTGGCGCATAGAAGTGGCGCCCAAGGAAGAACAGGGCGCAATGGTCGCCGCCTATCAGCTTGGCTACCGGCTTTCGGTGTTCGCCACGGGCGTGTTTGCGCTCTACCTTGCGCAGTTCTTTTCCTGGCGCATTGGGCTGTTCTTTCTTGCGACGCTGATGCTGCTTGGCATCGGCGCGACGCTTTTTGCAAGGCGCACGGAGGAAAGATACGCGATTGCCGAAACCGGCGGGGTCGCAAAAAAACTTTCTTCGGTGGGCAAGATCGCGGCCGCTCTGACCTGGTTCTACGGGGCGGTGATCGCGCCCTTTGTCGATTTCTTCAATCGCCACGCCTGGACCGGATTGCTCGTGCTTGCGCTAATCGGCAGTTACCGGCTCCCGGATTTTGTCATGGGCACGATGGCGGGGCCGCTTTATCGAAAAGCGCTCGAGTTTACGCTGGTGGAGATCGGCACGATCGTGAAATTCATCGGCGTGTGGGTGACCATTGCGGGCGCCTTTATCGGCGGTCTTTTTGTCGCCCGCTTCGGTGTGATGCGGCCCCTGTTTATCGGGCTCATTGCCGTCATGATCGGCAACCTTTCCTATGCCTGGCTCGCCACTAGGGGCCACGACACGGCGGCTCTTTCAATCGCGATCGGCATTGAAAATCTCGCAAGCGGATTCGCGGGCACCGTTCTCATCGCCTACATGTCGAGTCTTACCAGCACCGCATTTACCGCCACGCAATACGCACTCTTCAGTTCGTTCTATGCGCTCCCGGGAAAATTGCTGGGCGGGCTTTCCGGCGTCTTTGTCGAGTGGCTTGCTGCCCACCGATCGTTCTTCGACGCGCTCTTTCCTTTTCTTGCCGCGCTGCCCGACAAGGTGGTGGGATTCGTGCCCTTTTTTGTCTTTACCGCCATGGCGGGGATTCCCGCGCTCATTCTGTTGATCATCGTTTACCGGCTGGAAGGCGAACCTACTGCCGTCGGTGCAAAAGTCCGCTGATTGCATGAGCGGGCGTTCAGGGGTAAAATTTCTCTTTGCTTTCCGGGCGTTTGGCTTGAGGCCGCGCCCCCGAAAAGGAACGCACAATCTTGGTCCATGTGCTTGAACCAAGCTCGCTAGCGGGCCGCGCCATTCATTGGCCGGTGCTGGGTGTTTCCGGCCTGCTCGAATTGCGCATCGCGGAAACGGAATCGGAAATCGAGGCCGCGCAAAAGCTGCGCTACCGCGTCTTCTACGAAGAGATGTCGGCGATCCCGACACCCGAGATGCGCGCGGAGCAGCGCGATTTCGACCGCTACGATTCCTTCTGCGATCATCTTCTTGTCGTCGATCACGGCGTGCGCGACGAAAACGGCGAAGCGCTTGTTGTGGCCACGTACCGCCTGCTGCGCGGCGACATCGCGGCGAAGCACGGCGGCTTCTATAGCGCCGGCGAATACGACATCGCGCCCATCATCGGAGCTTGCGGGCTCAGTTCGCGTCTGCTCGAACTTGGCCGTTCCTGCGTGCTCAAGAGTTATCGCTCGCGCTCGGTGACGATGCAGCTTTTGTGGCGCGGCATTCTTGCCTATTTCGAGCGCCATGAAATCGCGCTTATGTTCGGTTGCGGCTCGCTTCCGGGCACCGATCCCGAGGCGCTCAAGCTGCCGCTTTCCTATCTCTATCATTTCCACCTCGCGCCGGAGGGCGTACGCGTGCGCGCGCTTCCCCATCTCCATGTCGAAATGAACCGCATGGCGAAAGGTGCCATCGACGAAAAGGAAGCGCTGCGCGCCCTGCCGCCGCTCATCAAGGGTTACGTGCGCGCGGGCGCATATGTGGGCGATGGCGCCGTCATCGACCGCCAGTTCGGCACCACGGACGTGTTGATCCACTTCCCCGTCTCGCGCATTGACCCGCGCTGGCGCGAGCATTTTCAGCGCCGTATGTAAAACTAGCGCGAGCGCGCCCTCGGGTGGGCGGCTTCATAAACCGCTAATACGCGCTTTGTTTCGACTTCGGTGTATTTCTGCGTGGTGGAAAGCGAGGCGTGGCCCAGCAGTTCCTGGATCGCGCGCAGATCGCCGCCATGCTGCAATAGGTGCGTGGCGAAGGAATGGCGTAGCGCATGCGGCGTCGCGCTTTCAGGCAAGCCGAGCCGTCCGCGCAGGCGCTGCATAAGCGCTTGCGCATCGCGCGCGCTCATGGCCTTGCCGCGCCGCGAAACGAACAGCGGTCCGTTGCGCTCGAGCTGAAAAGGGCATGACGCCACATAGCGGTCCGTCGCTTCACGCACGATCGCAAGCACGGGCACAGCGCGCTCCTTGCCACCCTTGCCCAGGATGGTGAGCATTTCCCCCAAGGGTGCGTCGCCGCGGCGCAAACTAAGCGCCTCCGAAATGCGCAACCCCGTGCCGTAAAGCAGTGTGACGAGCGCCGCATCGCGGGCGGCGAGCCAGGGCGTCTTCTCCCGGCCGGCTTCTTCAATCGCGCGTTCCGCATCTGCCTCGCTGAGTGGCCTGGGAAGAGTGCGGGGGAGCCTGGGCGTGCGAACCGCGCGCGCGGCGGCGCCCTCGGCCAGCTCCTCGCGTTCCAGGTAGCGGAAGAAGGATCGTATGGCGGCCAACGCGCGCTGCACGCCGCGGGCGCCGAGATTTTCGGCGCGGCGCTGCGTGAGAAAGGCGCGGATATCCGCGGGCTTGAGCGCCCGCAGGATGGCAAGCGTCACCCGCCGGCCTTTGTGCGATTCCAGAAAACGCAGAAAACGCCTGGCGTCGTCGCCATAGGCGCGCAGCGTGTGCGCACTTGCACGCCGCTCGTGACGAAGCCCCGCAAGCCAGGCTTGGATCAGCTCCTCGGCGGATCGAGCCATGCGGCAAACATGCGTTCGAGCGCGCGCACGAAAAAGGCGATTTCGCGCGTCTCGGCTTCGTCCTCGAATCTTCCATCGGCGGCAGTGGCGACCGTGAACACGGCGGGCGGCCCGCCCACGCCGACCCCAAGCCGGAAGATGGCCACGCTCTGCAACCCGCCCAGGGTTCCACCGAACAGCGAATCATGGTTGCCCCGTAAAACCGCCCCGATCGCATCGGTACCGATGAGCGAATCGATCAGTCCGCGCGGAATAAGACGTATTCCGTCGGCGCCGGGAAGAAGCGTCGTCTCGCATTCGATGGCGAGCGAAACGCGTTCGGCCGACAGCGCGGGCGCGGCGCCAAGCGCAATCGCCACCACCTCTTCGAAATTTGCAGCAGAAATCAGTTCGAGCGTGAGCCCCCGCACGCCTTCACGCACGGCACTGACCAGCTCCGCTCTCTTTTTCAGCCGGTCGCATTCGGCCGCAAGCACCGCATTTTCGGCGCGCAGCTTTTCGATGACGTAATACTGGAAGTCGCGCACGTTACCCTGGCCCGCGAAGCGTTCTGGCAGAAGCAGCGAGAGCAGCTCGGCGTCGTCGGCAACCTGCTCGCGGTGCAGGCGCAAATACGCTTTCACCGCTTCTGCAGCAGCCTTGGCATGGGCCAGATTTTGAGCGCGTTTCATGGCTATTCCAGAATGCTCTGCCCTGCTTTCTTCCAGTCTTCGAGGAAGGCTGCGAGACCCTTGTCGGTAAGCGGATGCTGGATCAGAGAGCGGAAGACGGCGGGGGGAAGCGTTGCCACGTCGGCGCCTGCCAGCGCCGCGTCGCGCACATGGGTGACGTTGCGGATAGAAGCGGCGAGAATTTGGGTCTTGAATCCGTAGTTTCGATAAATCGTGCGGATCTCCCGGATTAGCGCCATGCCGTCCTGGCCCGCGTCATAAAGCCTCCCGATGAAAGGTGAAATGAACATTGCGCCGGATTCGGCGGCCAGCATCGCCTGCACCGGCTGAAAGCACAGGGTCACGTTGACCGTGTGGCCGTCGCCCGCAAGCGCGCGGCACGCCTTCAAGCCGTCCCAGGTGAGCGGCACCTTGATGGCGATGTTTTTCGCCACGCGCGCGAGCCGCTTTCCTTCCGCGATCATTTTTTCCGATTCCAGCGCGGTTACCTCCGCGCTGATGGGTCCCGGCACAAGCGTGCAGATTTTTTCAAGCGCCTGGAGGAAAGGCTGTCCGGTTTTCGCGGCGAGCGAGGGATTGGTGGTGATTCCCGCAACCAGACCCGTCCGCGCAAGCTCGGTGATTTCCTTGAAGTCGGCCGTATCGAGAAAGAGTTTCATCCGCCTGCTTGACCCGTTTGTAGCGCGCGCGAAAGTGTAGCCATGGCGGAACCAGCCTTGAAGACGGCGGCGGTTGCAGAACTGGGGACAGAAACGGCGCGTGTTTCTGTGCTTCTGCCGCTGCCCTTGACCGGCCCCTATGATTACGCCTTGCCCAAAGGTGTGGTTCCGGCTCGCGGCGCACTTGTGCGCGCGCCCCTGGGAAAGCGCGAGCTTGTCGGCGTCGTTTGGGGCGCGCCCGAAGGTGTGGCGGAAAAGAAACTGCGCGAAGCCGTTCTAGCCGGGGACGCGCGATTGCCGCGAGCTCTGCTCGATTTCATCGCCTGGGTGGCGCGCTACACGCTGGCCCCGCCTGGTTCCGTGCTGGCGCTCAGTTTGCGCGTGCTGGCCGCGTTCGCTCCTGAAACGCCGCGCCAGGCGTTCAAACTCGGAAGCAAGAAGCCGGCGCGGTTGACGGAAGCACGCGCGCGCGCGTTGAGTCTGATGCAAGACGGGCTTGCGCGCAGCGCGTCAGAAATTGCGCGCGAGGCGGCGGTAACGCCGTCTGTCGTACGCGCGCTTGCCGGTCAGGGCGCACTGCTTCGCGTTTCGCTTCCAGAATTCGCGCCATTGCCTGTTCCGGACGCGGATCACGACGCCGTCGTCCTAAGCCCGGATCAGGCGCGCGCCGCGCAGCATTTGCGCGAAGCCGTGAAGGCCAAGGAGTTTTCCGCGAGCCTGCTCGATGGCGTGACGGGATCGGGGAAAACGGAAACCTATTTCGAGGCGGTGGCGGAAGCGCTCGCGCAGGGCCGCCAGGGGCTTATTCTGCTTCCCGAGATTGCGCTCACCGTGCAGTTCTTGGATCGCTTCGCAAGCCGCTTCGGCTGCCGGCCCGTCGAGTGGCATTCCGATCTCACCGGGCGCGAGCGCAGGCACGCCTATCGCGCGGTTCTTTCCGGCGAGGCGCGCGTGGTTGCGGGCGCGCGTTCCGCACTGTTTCTTCCTTTTGCCGAGCTCGGCCTCATCGTCGTCGATGAGGAACACGAACAGGCTTACAAGCAGGAAGAGGGCGTCATCTACCACGCGCGCGACATGGCGGTGGTGCGCGCGCGCATCGAGAACTGCCCGGTAGTGCTTGTTTCCGCCACGCCGTCGCTTGAGACCTACGTCAACGCGCGCGCGGGCCGCTACGAATGGCTGAGGCTCTCGCGCCGCCATGGCGCGGCCTCGATGCCGGAGGTGCGGCTCGTCGATCTGCGCCAGCACCGCGAGCCGGGGCAGTGGATTGCACCGCCGTTGCGCGACGCGCTTCGCGAAACGATTTCGTCGGGCGAACAGGCGCTGCTTTTTTTGAATCGCCGCGGCTATGCGCCGCTCACCTTGTGCGCCGCCTGCGGTCACAAGGAGACCTGCCGCAATTGTTCCGCCTGGCTGGTCGAGCACCGCTACCGCGGGCGGCTCATCTGCCATCACTGCGGATTCGAATCGGATCCCCCGCAACGATGCCCGCAATGCGGCGCGGAAAAATCGCTGGTCGCCTGCGGACCGGGCGTGGAGCGCGTGGCCGAGGAATTCCGCAGCGCCTTTCCCGATGCCCGCATGGCGGTGGCCTCGAGCGACACGATGGAAACGCCCCGCGCCATCCAGGCCGCCATCACCGCCATGGCCAAACATGAAATCGACGTGCTGATCGGCACCCAGATCGTGGCCAAGGGCCACCACTTTCCTCAGCTGACGCTTGCAGGCGTCATTGATGCCGATCTCGGCGGCGCCGCCGGCGATCCCCGCGCGGCAGAACGAAGCTTCCAGCTGCTGCATCAGGTGGCGGGGCGCGCAGGGCGGGCAGAGAAGCCGGGGCTGGTTCTTATCCAGACACGCAATCCGGATGATCCCGTGATGCGCGCGCTGGCCTCGGGCGACCGCGACGCGTTTCTGGAGGAAGAGGCGCACATGCGCGAGCGCGCGGGTGCGCCCCCCTACGGGCGGCTGGTTTCGCTGATCCTTGCGGGGGCCGATGCCGAGCGCGTCCGCGCGGCCTCGCGGGCTTTGGCCGCCGCCGCGCCCAAGGCGAAGGGCGTGACCGTCTGGGGGCCTTCGCCCGCTTTCTATCAGGTGCTTCGCGGCCGCACGCGGGAACGGTTGCTGGTGCAGGCCGAACGCAACATCGATGCCCAGGCCTATATGCGTGCCTGGCTGGCTTTGGTGAAGATTCCCTCCGGCGTGCGGCTTACCATCGACGTAGACCCGATCAGCTTTTTCTGATCAGCGCGTGCCGAAATAGAGCACCGCCATGATGATGACGATGGCGATGAACTGGGCCAGCACGCGGTAGCGCATCAGCCGGTTGGACCATTTGCGGGAAAACTCGCCGCCGATGAACATGGTGCTGATGCCGGCTATCAGCACGATGGCCACGGCGGCAAGCGCAATGGCGACGAGAATCTGACCGCCGGTCATGGCCTTCCTTTTCGCGCGCGCCTTGGCGCGGGCAGTGTTACTCTATATCGGCGTAATATGGGAAACATCATGCGCCTCATCGGACCTCTAGCCGCATTGCTGCTGCTGATGGGCTCGGCGCACGCGGCCGGCGTGGAGGTAACAGACGCCTGGGCGCGCGCCACGCCGGGCTCGTCCGAAAACGCCGCTGTTTATTTCACCCTGGCGAACAAGGCCGGCGTCGATGACACGCTGCTTAGCGCGGCGTCGCCCGCCGCCGAAACGGCCGAACTGCATCGAACGGTGACGGCAGGCGGTATCAGCATCATGGAGCAAAGCAAGGGTGTGCGGCTTGAGGCGGGCGCCACCATACGCTTTGCGCCGGGCGGCCTTCATCTCATGCTGATGAAACTGAAAAAGCCGTTGAAAGAGGGCGACAAAATCACCGTCACGTTAGATTTTGAAAAGGCGGGAGCCGTAACAACAGAAGTGCCCGTATTGGGCGCCGCTTCCATGGGTCCGCGCGGCGATTAGGGAACCTCACGCCGGTCTCAGCTTGCCTCGCCTGTATGCGGGACAGCCGTTCGCCTTACGCGCGCTGGCACCAGGAGCTGCGCCTGCCGCCGCGATAGGGCCGCACCAGCCCTTGCGCGATCATCGCGCCCGCGATGTCGCCATCGCGGTCCGAAACGCTTGCGCGCACGCGTCCGCCGTATTTGTCGTACGCCACACGAGAAAGCGTGACTTGTGCGCCCTCGATGCGCCGGGCGAGGAAGGCGCGCGCGGCGAGCGCGCGCTCGCGTTCTTCCGCGCATTCGCTTTTCAGTTCCGGCGCGTCCACACCGTCGATGCGCACGCGCACATTCACCGATTGCTCGAGCCAGATGGTGGCCGTCACCTCGATTGTGTCGCCGTCCAGCACGCGTTCGACGCGGGCGCTGACGGGCCCGGCAAACGCCGCCGCCGCGAGCTGCTCGCCCGGGCCGCCCGGCGCGGCGGCGGCGAGCACGAGTGCTCCAGCGACGCCCAGTGAGCCAAGGGCGCGGACTGCCAGCATGGGTTGAAACATCGCCGCTACGCGTTACAAAAGGAGAGTGATACAAAACGGGAACGAAGTCCAGAGAAGTCTCAGAAGTCCGTGGCGATCCCTTTACGCTCCCAGTCGCCATAGCGCGTAGGTTCGGGCCCATGCGCGCCGCCGATTTCCTTGGGCCGCGGATTGGCCTTGGCTTGCGCATCCGCGCGCTCGCGCCTCTCTTCGGCTTCCCTGATCGCGCGTCGGGCTTCGGGTGGCAGGCGGTTCATTGTTGCAGCGGTCTTTCTTGAAGCAGGCGTCAATACGCCTACATAGATATCTCATCATATCGGAGGCGAAAGGTGAACGCATTCCGCACCGGGATTCTGATGGCCGCGCTTACCGGCATTTTCCTGGCCGTGGGATATTTTGTCGGCGGGGAAAGCGGCATGTTGATCGCTTTTGCGTTCGCGCTCGGGATGAATTTTTTCGCCTACTGGAATTCCGACAAGGTCGTTCTCTCCATGTATCGCGCACGCGAAGTGGACGAAACCTCCGCACCCCAGCTTGTCCGGATCGTGCGCCGCCTGTCCGAACAGGCGGGCATCCCCATGCCGCGCGTCTATGTTGCCGAAAACGCGCAGCCGAATGCTTTTGCCACCGGTCGCAATCCGGAGCACGCTGCGATCTGCGCGACCACGGGCCTGCTTCAGCGCCTGAACGATGAGGAGCTCGCGGGGGTGCTCGCTCACGAGCTCAGCCACGTGAAGAACCGCGACACGCTGGTGATGACCATTACGGCCACCATCGCGGGCGCCATCTCCATGCTCGCTTACTTCGCATTTTTCGCGGGCGGCCGGCGTGGCAGTCCGCTGGGCATCATCGGGGCGCTGCTCGTGTTCTTGCTTGCGCCGCTCGCCGCTGCGCTGGTGCAGATGGCGGTCAGCCGCACGCGCGAGTACGAAGCCGACCGCACCGGCGCGCTGCTTTCGGGGCGCCCGCTGTGGCTTGCCTCGGCGCTTCATCGCATCCACAACGCGGCGCAGCAGATCGACAACGTCCCGGCCGAACGCCATCCCGCCACGGCGCATATGTTCATCATCAATCCGCTGCACGGCGGTATGGCGGGGCTCTTCGCCACCCATCCGCCGACGGAAGAGCGCGTCGCCCGGTTGCGGGCTATGGCCGCCGAAATGGGCCATGGTGCAAGCGCCGATCGCGGCCCCTGGGGCTGACGGCTGACGGCTGGCGGCTGGCGCTGCGCGCGCCGCTCCTCTATTTGAGCGCGCGTGAACGATACGCTCGCAAAAGAAACGGAAACCGCCGGGCTGCCCGCGCGCAGGGCAGCGCTTGCGGTTCTTTCTTCCGTCCTGCGTAAACGCGTGCCGCTGGAGCTTGCCGTGGAAAAGACCTTCGCCGGCGCCCGCCTCGCCCGGCGCGACGCGGCTTTTGCCCGCGCGCTCGCCACGCAAACGCTGCGCCGTTTCGGCCAGATCGATGCCCTGCTCCGCCATTTCATGGTCAAACCCGTGGCCCCGCACCGCGCGGGCGCAACGATGGAAATTCTGCTTGCCGGCGCTTGTGAGCTCACGGTGATGGGCGTGCCGCCCCATGCCGCGGTGGATGGCGCAAACAGGCTGGCGCAAACGGATTCCAAGGCGCTGCACTTCAAGCCCTTGATCAATGCCGTGCTCAGGCGCGTGGCTGCGGAAGGGGCGAAGCTGATGGCGGCGCAGGACGCGCCCCGCCTCAACACGCCCGATTGGCTGTGGACACGCTGGTGCGGCAATTACGGCGAGGCGCCGGCGCGCGCGATTGCGGCTGCCCACGCGGCTACGCCGCCGCTCGATCTCGTGTGGAAAAATGCGCCGGACGAAATCCCCGGCGCGGAAAAAATCGCGCCCAATGTGCTTCGCCTGAACGACGCGGGCCGCATCGAAGACATCGCCGGATACCGGGCGGGCGCCTGGTGGGTGCAGGACGTGGCGGCTTCAATTCCGGCACGCCTGTTTGGTGACGTGCGCGGCAGGGCCGTTTTCGATCTCTGTGCGGCTCCCGGCGGCAAGACCTTGCAGCTGGCAGCCATGGGGGCGCAAGTCACGGCCGTCGATGTTTCGAAGGAGCGCATGGCGCGCCTGCGGGAAAATCTCGCGCGCACCAAACTGAAGGCCGAACTCGCCGCGGCCGACATCCGCGACTGGAAACCGGAAGGCCCTGCGCCTTTCGTATTGCTGGATGCGCCTTGCACCGCGACCGGCACCATCCGGCGCCATCCGGATTTGCCCTGGATCAGGTCGGCCGCCGATCTGACGGCATCGATTGGGCTGCAGGCGGAACTGCTCGAGGCGGCGGCGCGGCTGACCGCACCGGGGGGCGTTCTGGTCTATGCGGTTTGTTCGCTCGAGCCCGAGGAAGGGCTTGAGCAAATCGAATCGTTTCTTTCTCGTCATTCCGCTTTCGCGCGGCTTCCGCTTTCGTCCGGCGATGTCTTCGGCGACCAGGCGCTTCTAACGCGCGCGGGCGATTTGCGCACGCTGCCCAGCCATTGGGCCGGCAATGGTGGTATGGACGGCTTCTTTGCCGCGCGGCTGACACGGATATAATCGAACGCCCCTTCCGGTCGCTTCGCGACCACCTTCCCCCACAAGGGGGGAAGGGAAAAGGAAACGAACGCCACTCTTCTCCTCCCCCCGTGTGGGGGAGGATGGCCCGTAGGGCCAGGAGGGGGTGATCGGCGGATTTAGTCCAAACGGCCCAACGCGTAGGCGACGGTGAGATAAATTTTTCCCGTGTCCGAAGTGAGCAGCGTGGAGGCAAGCAGCCCGTCGGAGTCGCCGTCCTTGGCGTGGTTCAGCATCACTTCGAATTCTTTCAGATAGGCATTCGCCGCATCGCGGAATTTGGTGTCGTCGCGGTAGAGCTGCGCAATGCGGTCGACGATCTCGGGGCCGATGGCATGCGCAAGCTTGCGCGCAAAGGCACCTCTGTCCCCTTCGAGATAGCGCCGCCACAGGTTCGGATCGGCGCTGTCGCCGGTAATTGCGCCGAGGTCAATTGTCATATCGGCCAGCGCCGCTTCGAGCGAGGCCAGCGCCATCGCTGCGTTCGCGCGCAATCCCGTCTGCAACCTCACATCGCTGGCTTCGGCCGCTGCCAGCACGGCCGAAAGCTCGAAACTGGCCTTGGGCTGCGGCTCTTCGCGTTTCTTCCTCGGGCCCGTGATGCGTTTGGCAAGGCTGCGGAGGCCCTCCGCCTGCGGCTCCTCGCGCGGAGCAGGCTCCACATTAGGCAGCGCCGCGCGCGCGCTTGGCCCCCCATGCAGAGTCGCAAGTGTGCGGGAGGCCATCTCAAGCAACTGCTCGGCTTCCAGCCGCATGGCCTCGCGCAGGCGCCCGGCTTCGTGCGCCGCGACATTGGGAAGGGACATGATGTGCTGCTCGGCCTCGCCGGCCGCCTTGGAAAGCGCCGCGCGCGCTTTTTCCGCCTCTTCGGCGACGGTTGCCGCCGCATGCAGAAGCCGGTCGCATTCTCCCATGGCCTCGCCCACGAAGTCCTTGGCGCGGCGCTTGGCGTCAGCTGTGCTTTCGGCAATGAGCGCTTGCGCGCTGGCGCTTGCCTCGCGAAGCGCATCCGTAAGCCGGGATACCGAAGTGACCGCGGTGTCGGCGCTTTCCTTCAGCCGCTCCGCTTCGCGGCTATAGCTTTGCGCCAGCTGCATGGTGCGCGGGGCGGCATTGGCCATGGCCATGTCCACGCGCCTGAGGCCCTGTTCGGTCATTTCCTCCAGCCGTTGCGCTTCGCTTGCCAGCATTTGCGTGGCGTGCTCGATGGCGCTGCGCCGGTTCTCCATCGCTGTTTCGAAAGCGGACGCGTCGTCCTTCAGCTTGGTGAGAAGCTCGTTCATCGCAATGCGCTGGCGTTCCTGGCGCGCCAGTACGAATTCCGCGCGTGCAACGGCGCCATCGGCGGCTGCCTCGATGCGCTTGGCCTGGCGGTCGAGCTCGACCGCTGCTGCCTGCGGCGCGGTCGCCGCCGTCTCGGCGGATTCGCGAAATTGCGCGCTCTGCACGTCAAGCGTCTGCCCGGCGGCGCGCAGCTCGCCCGACGTTGCTTCGATCATGGCCTTAAGCTGCGCCACGCGGCCCGCAAATGTTTCCGCGGCCCGGTTGACCCCTTCTTCCAGCACGGCCGCCAGGTCCTCGATGTGTTCGCGTTCCTCGCGCAGGCGCGTGGCGATCACGTCCGCCTTCACGCCCGCTCGCGCGCTTGCCTCTTCCAGCTGCGCAACGCGTTCCTCGAGTGCGGTCTCCAGCGCGCGCATGCGCGTGAACGCGCCGTCCAATCCGGAATTGAGCGCATCGAGTTCGCGCCGAACCGCGCGGCCCACGCGCTGCGTGCCGTGCACGGCGGTGTCGTCCACCGCAATTAGCCCTTCGGCGGCGGCCGCAACTTTCTCGGCCGCACGCGCCATCCTCTGCGCGCGCGTGAGCGCAACAGCCGTGCCGACAAACAGGAATGGCGGCATCAAAGCCGCCACGGCAACGAACGCGAGCAAATGCGGTCCCAGCGCGAGCATCCCTTGCGGACCGAAATATCCCCACAGATAGGCGCCAGCGGCTCCGATCCAGAATGCAGACAGCGTCAGCGCGAAAACGAGGGCGCCGCTCACGCCGCGTTCGCGTGTCTCGTGATCCTTTTTCTGTTCCGTGGTCTGGCGGGAGTCGCCAATGGTTTGCGTTGGCAGTGAAACGGGCTTGGCCCGCTCGGTTCCGGGGTTGGGCATTTGCTATTCCGCGTAACGGTGGCGCGGCCCTCGAGGAGGCCGCGCGCCAATTCGGCTGCGCATTGAACCCGGAAAAGGCACGCCGAATCAAGCCGGAAGCGCGGGAACGGTGCCATCCGACTCTGTCAAGCCCCCTGTTCTGAATTGTTAACCGCCCTTTGAGGGGGCCGTGTCAGAATCGGCGCCATGCATGTGGCCCACCAGCCCGTCGATCTTCACCACCTCGACCGTTACACCGGGGGAAGCCGCGCGCTGAACGAGGAAATCCTCCGTCTCTTCGCCAACCAATGTCACGAGACTCTGGCCCGGCTGGAGGCGCTTGCGCACTCGGCCGATGCCAAAAGCTGGCGGGAAGCGGCCCACACGCTGAAGGGCGCGGCGCGCGGCGTGGGCGCATTCGAGCTTGCCAAGGCTGCTGCCGAGGCCGAAGGCGCCGATCCCGCAAATGGGCCCACGACAAGAGCCGCGTTGCGGCGCCTGCAGCGTCACAGCCAGGCAGTGCAGAATTTCATCGAAAAGTTTCTCCGCAGCTAGCCATTGGCCTTTCTGCCTCTTCTTCCCATATAAGCCTTCGTCATTCTGCTTCTGCCAATGGCGTAGTATGGGCCAATGACGACGCCTGCACATTCCTCCGCTGTTCTCGAAACCGATGCCGTCATCGTCGGAGCGGGGCCGGTCGGACTCTTTGCTGTGTTCGAACTCGGCCTGCTCGATCTCAAATGCCATGTGATCGATATTCTGGATCGCCCAGGCGGCCAGTGCACCGAGCTCTATCCCGGCAAGCCCATCTATGACATTCCGGGAATTCCGGTGATCACCGGGCAGGAGCTGACCGAACGGCTGCTCACGCAGCTCAAACCGTTTCTGCCGGCATTCCATTTTGGCCAGGCTGCGAACGCGCTGACCAAGCGCGAGGACGGCCGCTGGCAAATATCGACGAACTCGGGAACGACGATTGCGGCGCCCGTGATTGTGATTGCGGCAGGTGCAGGCACATTCGTCGCCAAGCGCCCGCACGTCGATAAGGTAGCGCAATATGAAGGCAAGTCCGTCTTCTATGCTGTGCGCGACCGCGAATTCTTTCGCGGAAGGAACATCTTGATTGCAGGTGGAGGCGATTCGGCCCTCGACTGGACGCTCAATCTGGCGCCCATCGCTGGGTCACTCACGCTGGTGCATCACCGCGACGGATTTCGCGCCAATCCGCACAGCGTGAAGCGCATGCGCGGGTTAGTGGCTAAGGGAAAAATCGCTTTCGAGATCGCGCAGGTTACCAGGCTGCATGGGAAAAACGGCGAACTCGCAGCTGTCACGCTAAGCGCGCCGGGCAAGTCCGATTGGCGGCATGCATGCGATATCTTCCTGCCGTTCTTTGGCTTGACCATCAAGCTCGGCCCCATTGCCGAATTCGGACTCAATCTGCACGAAAATCAGATCCCGGTGGACACGGCCAAATTCGAAAGCGCGACGCCTGGCATTTTCGCGATTGGTGATATCAACCATTATCCGGGCAAGCTAAAGCTCATTCTTTGCGGCTTTCACGAGGCCGCACTGATGGCCCAGGCGGCCTTTCACATTTGCCGGCCGGGCGAAAAGCTCCGCTTCCAGTACACGACCACCTCCACCAGCCTGCACAGGAAGCTCGGCGTGGCATGAAGATCATTGCGGTTGACCGCGACGGGCGCCAGCACATTATCGAGGGGCGCGAGGGTTGGACGGTGATGGAAGCGCTGCGCGATGCAGGGCTTCCCATCACCGCCGAATGCGGCGGCGCCTGCGCCTGCGCCACCTGTCACATCTATGTGGACGAAGCTTGGCTCGCGCGCCTTGCGCCGCGCAAGCCCGAGGAAATCGACATGCTCGACATGGGCGTGGCGGTGAAGCCCAACTCCCGCCTCTCCTGCCAGATCATCTGCGCCCCGGAGACAGACGGGATCAGGGTGACTCTGGCGCCGGAATAGCATCGGCGCGGCTCAGTCATCGCGTGGCCACGAAAAAGGCAGATAAGGCGCGCTAAGGCCGTAGCGCTCTTGGCCTTTTTTGTTGCCAAAGCTATAAGTCGTGG
The DNA here is from genome assembly GCA_052389895.1 of Alphaproteobacteria bacterium. Lineage (GTDB taxonomy): Bacteria > Pseudomonadota > Alphaproteobacteria > Micropepsales > Micropepsaceae > CAVVXX01. Next base: position 105,043 of record JBQTHM010000002.1, read on the forward strand.
GCGTTGGTTTGGCTTTCGCAAGAAGGAGTTGCGGTCTTCAGTACTGGGGTGTCGCCGTGCTAGCCGAGCGTGTTCCCGACCACTGCCCGGCCCTTGTGCTCAACGCGGATTTCCGCCCGCTGAGCTACTTCCCCTTGTCGCTGTGGTCCTGGCAGGATGCGATCAAGGCTGTCTTCCTCGAGCGCGTGAATATCGTGGCCGAGTACGAGCGGACGGTGCGTTCGGTCAGCCTGGAAATGAAGATTCCATCGGTCGTCTCGCTGAAGACCTACGTGAAGCCCGCACGCAATCCGGCGTTCACGCGGTTCAACGTGTTTCTGCGCGACCGTTTCCAGTGCCAGTATTGCGGCGCGCGTGAGGACCTGACCTTCGACCATGTGGTGCCGCGTTCCAAGGGCGGGCGCACGACCTGGGACAATGTGGTGACGGCGTGCGCAGCCTGTAACCTGCTCAAGGGAGGAAGGCTTGCGCACCGCAACGGCATGCATCCCATGAGTCCGCCGCACAAGCCGACAGTTGCCGAGCTGCAGAACAACGGGCGCATGTTTCCGCCCAACTACCTGCACCACTCCTGGGCGGACTATCTCTACTGGGACAGCGAACTCGAGCCGTGATCGGAATGCAGAACTCGGAAATGGAATTCTGAATGTACGTTTCCGATTTCTGAATTCTGTTTTCTGCTTTCCGGTCTCAGATCTTTTCCGAAAGCCTAATCGCCACGCGGCAGCCGAGCTTTATCGCGCGTGAGAGAACTCCATAGGCGGGCGCTTCTTCCGCGCCGCGGGCAAGCGCTTCGTCGCGGTGGGCGAGCTCCTCTTCGCGGCACTTTTCAATCGTCTTTCTGAGCCCTGGGTCGCGCGTGCCCAGCCTTTGCGCCTGATCGGCATAATGGGCGTCGATGGCTTCCTCGACCGCAGCCGTGCAGGCCATCGCCGCCTTTTCGCCCATGAGCGCCGTCGCGGCGCCAAGCGCGAATCCAGCCGCATGCCAGACGGGGACGAGCGCGGTGGGGCGTACGCCGCGCTCGTTGATCAGGCGCTCGAACTTCTCCAGATGCGCGCGCTCTTCTGCCGCCATGTGGCGGATGGCCGCCACGGCGCTGGCTCGCCTGGCGCGCCGTTCGAGCACGGCGAGCTGGCCTTCGTAGATGCGCATGGCCCCATATTCGCCTGCGTGGTCCACCCGGATCATTTCCAGGATGTCGGAATCGCCGCGGGCGCCGGGATGGCGCGGCCGCTTGCGTCGTGCACGTTTGCTCATGCGGACTTCTTTTTCCTCATCAGCAGGTTCAATCCCAGGGCTGCCGCCGCAAAGGAAAAAATCGTGTTGTAGCCCGCGAGCGAAAGGCCGAAGAGCCGCCAGGGCGCTTCATCGCAGGCCGCAACCGGAATAGGCGCGAAGTCCATGGCGGCGCCGGGCGTGAAGCCCGCATTCGTGCAGGCCGCGGGGCCTTGCCACCAGTCCCATTCAATGCCGGCGTGATAGACGCCGAGCGCACCCGAAAGCGCCAGCAGCAAGATGGCGACGCCGGCAATGATCCGCCCCGCGCTGACGGGAAGAATGCGCCGGGAAAGAAGCGCGGCCCCGCCAAGTCCAAACACCGCCGCGGCGATATGCGGCCAGCGCTGCCAGTGGCAAATCTCGCAGGGCGGATAGCCGCCCGCGTACTGGAAGAGGAGCGCCCCGGCGAGCAGCAGGGCCGCCGCACCCCCCGTAACCAGGGCCGCCGCCACATCAGTCCGTATACGAATCATCATCCGCGCAAGCCTTTCCCGGGGCCACCCGCCGGTCCCGCCCGCGCCCGGCCCGCCCGGCAGACTGGGTTCTTTTGGGCTGCCTGCGGCCTTCCAAAATGTCGCACCGGCCCTTCTGGCCTCCCTGGAAAGAAGGGGCTTTATGGCCCCCCGGGCCCACGCTTAAATCCGCCCGGCTGGTGCCCCCGCGCAAGGGGCGTCGGCCTTCAAGGCAAGTCAACGTAAATGCCCGTGCCGCGTTTTTAGCACGCCCGGCCGCGCAGTAGGGGAATGACGTCCGTGACGAGAAAGGGGAAACAACGGAACAGGCGCGTGAAGCGCGCGCTCTTGCGCATACGCGGCAAGCGCGTGGTGATCACCCTGAAAACCAATCCGCGGGCCAGGCGTTACATTGTAAAGGTCAATCCGTCGACCGGCGAAGTTTCGGTTGTGGCGCCCGATTCGCGTTCGCTCGACCGCGCTCTCGAATTCGCCCGGCACGAACGCGACTGGATTGCGCACAGGCTCGCCCATATCCCTCGCCGCGTTCCACTCGAATTTGGCAAGCACGTGCTCTATCGCGGCCGCCGCCACGAAGTCCGTTACGGCGGGCGCAATCGCGAGCCAGTGTGGATGCAGGCAACACGCAGGCAGCGCTATATCTATGTCTCGAAGCGCGGGCCTGAAGGCGAAAAAATTCTGCGCGAATGGCTTAAGCGCGAAGCGCGCCGGCAAATCAGGAAACGCGTGGCGGTGTATGCGGACATGCTCAAAGTGCGGCCGCGGCGCATCACCATCCGCGACACCACCAGCCGCTGGGGCTCGTGCTCGTCCACACGCCGCCTGTCGTTTTCTTGGCGGCTCATCCTCGCGCCCCCCCGCGTGTTCAGCTATGTGATCGCGCATGAGGTGGCGCATCTGCGCGCGCTTTCGCACAGCAAGCGTTTTTGGGAAATCGTGTACGAACTTGTCGGCAACTCGCAGAACTCGCAGCGCTGGCTCAATGAAAAGGGCGCACTCCTGCACCGCTACGCCCCCCGTGTGCCGCGCTGATCACTGAAACAGCCGGTCCAGCAGCTTTCCGAATTCGTCCACAAGCGTTTGTTCCGATTGCGCAGCGGACTGCGGAACGGCCGCGCCGGTGGAGGCAACTCGCAGCGCTTCGCCCCTGAGCGGAGCCGGAGGCAGATCCTTCTCCGCTTCGGCCATGAACACCCTGAAGATGCGCGCAGGCGATCCGCCGCCGGTCGCCTGCCTCATGGGCTCGCCGCGATCGTTTCCGATCCACACGCCGCAAACGTAGTGCGCGGTGAAACCGATAAACCAGGCATCGCGGTATTCCTGCGAGGTGCCGGTCTTGCCGGCGACGGAGCGACCCGCTAGCGCCGCCTGCCGCGCGGTGCCCGATTCGACCGCCTCGCGCAGCATGGCGATCATTGCGGATTCTTGCGGTTGCGACATTACCCGGCCCAGGCCCGAACCTTTGCGTGCGTAGAGCGTCCTTCCGCTCGCATTACGCACGCGCAGAATGGAATAGGGGATGACGCCCGCGCCGTCATTGGCAAAGGCGGCATAGGCAGCCGTGAGTTCGATGGGCGAAACGCCGGACGTGCCAAGCGCGAGCGCGGGCACGGTATCCATCTCCGAAGTAATGCCAAGTCGCCGCGCGACGCGCGCAACTGCCGTCGGCCCCACTTCGTTTGTCAGCTGCACGGCGACGGAATTCGACGAACGCGCGAACGCGCGCGCAAGCGTTATCGTGCCCTCGTACTTGGCCTCATAATTGCCCGGCGCCCACTTGCCGATGCGCACGGGGCCGTCGAACACTTCGTCCTCCGGGGTATGGCCGCGCTCGAGCGCGGCGAGAAACACAAACGCCTTGAAGGCCGAGCCCGGCTGGCGCAGGGCCTCGGTGGCGCGGTTGAAGGGGCTTTTCGCGTAAGCTCTCCCGCCGATCAGCGCGCGCACCGCGCCGTCCGGCGTCATCGTCACCAGCGCACCCTGGCGCGCGCCGAGCGTTACGCCTTCTTTCGCGAGCCCGGCCTCGAGCGCGCGTTCGGCCGCGCGCTGAAGATCGAGGTCCAGCGTCGTTTCGACGATGATGGGCTCATCATAGGCACCGGCAAATCCCGGCACCTGGGAAAGGGCGAAATCCACGAAATAACCGGCATTGGGCGTTGCCAGGCCGTGATTGATCTTTGGCCTGGTGGCGGAAGCCTCGCGCGCCGTGCTGCCATCGATGAAGCCCTGGTCCCTCATGACGCCGAGCACGAGAGCCGCGCGCGCGAGCGCGCCATCCGCGTCGTTTGCCGGATTGAATCGCGCAGGCGCCTTCACGCTGCCCGCCAGGATCGCGGCTTCGGTGAGCGTGAGCAGCGGCGCGGGCTTGCCGAAGAATTTCTCGGAGGCCGCCTCGATGCCATACACGCCTGCGCCGAAGTAAACGCGGTTGAGATAGAGCGTGAGAATTTCGTCCTTGCTGTAGCGGCTCTCCAGATACATCGCGAGCAGCGCTTCCTGGATCTTGCGCTTGAGCGTGCGTTCGGGGCGTAGAAAGAGATTTTTCGCCAGCTGCTGCGTGATGGTGGAGCCGCCTTGAACGATGTCTGCCGCCAGCATGTTGGCCCAGGCCGCGCGCATGAGCCCGATGGGATCCACGCCGAAATGCGAACGGAAGCGGCGGTCCTCGATCGCGATGAACGCGGCCGGCACATGGCCGGGCAGCTCGCGGGTATGCACGAAGTCCCCTCGCGCAAACCCTCGCCGCGAAATGGCGCGGCCCTTCACGTCCAGTATGGTGACGTCGTGCGAAGGCGCGCGCGCCAAAAGCCCGGCCGTCTCGGGGAGTTCGGAAAGCCAATGCGAAAGAAAAAGGCCGCCCGCGAGCAGCGCCCAGATGGCCGCAACCGCCAGCGAATAGCCGGCCACGCTCCGGCGCCGCCGCCGGGCGCGGTAGCGGCGCACCTTGGTACGGTGTTTCGTTCTGCGGGGCATGCCCCGCTCATAAGCGTGAATTCTTAACGCCCGTTAAACAAGGCGATTATATACTTGACACCCCAAGAGGCAAGCCCTATGGTATTGGGGAAGGAAGGGTTTCCCCATGTCCAAGGCACGGTTTTCCGCCCCACATTTCAACAACGATGAAGCCGCTAGAAAGCACTTAGAGGCGATCCGCTGGCCAAACGGGCCCGTGTGCCCTCACTGCGGTTCTATCGGCACCGCTTATGCGCGCACGAAGCCGGGGCTGTATCGCTGCGCAGAGAAAGAATGCCGCAAGGATTTCACGGCGACAGTCGGCACGTTGTTCGAGCGTTCGCACATCCCACTTTCGACATGGTTCCGCGCGGTCTTTCTGCTCTGTTCAAGCAAGAAGGGAATGTCGAGTCATCAGATGCACCGGATGCTCGGCGTCACCTATAAGACCGCTTGGTTTATGACGCACCGTATCCGTGAGGCGATGCTGCCGGTAAATCCCAGTCCCCTGGGCGGCGGCGGAAAGATCGTGGAAAGCGACGAGACGTTCATCGGACGGCGCGAGGGCGTGATGATGAAGCGAGGCACAGCTCACAAGGTTGCGGTTCTTAGCCTAGTCGAGCGTGGTGGCAAATCGCGGTCGTTCAAGATTGACAAGGCTGGCCGCAAAACTGTCCATGAGATTCTGAACAAGAACGTCGCCCGCGACAGCCGACTGATGACTGATGAAGCCGCACATTATGGTTTCGGCATTGACGTAGAACAGCATGAGAAGGTCATCCATGCGAAGGGCGAATATGCGCGCGGCGATGTAACAACAAACACTGTCGAGGGATTTTTTAGCATTTTCAAAAGAGGAATGGTCGGCACCTACCAGCACTGTGGCGAGCAGCATTTGCACAGGTATCTAAACGAGTTCGATTTCCGGTATTCGCACCGAGAGGCGACCGGATTTGACGATGCCTCCCGTGCAATGCGCGCTGTCATGGGTATCGAAGGTAGGCGGCTGACCTATCACCAAGCTAGTGGATCGCGAAACGCATAGGTTTCGGGCTGGCCGGAAGCGGCTTAGACTGTTGCTCGAATTACTTGAGCGAACCTTTCATTCTTAAAAAACTACATTGGCCACATGCGCGCTGATGATCTATTGCGACTCTCTCTTGGTCACGCGGCTAACGTCACCGTTTGTCGATTACCCTTAAGTGTCGCTAGTTTTTTCGACGCCAATACGGTTGAAGTAAAGCTATCAGCATCCACCCTTCGGCACATCGCGAAGCAGCATAAACATCTCTTTCCAAAAGATATTCTTCTTATAGGAGAGGCAGTTAAACGAGGGATGTTTGTAAAAGAAAGCCAGCGGCCCAATCGGTTTTCTGCTTGGTATCAACATCCAAAAGATGAAAAGAAGCGATTTATTGTAGGTCTAAAATTTGCGCGAGGAACGCATGAATTGTGGATCACCACATTTCATCGCGCGAAGAAACGTCAAGCACGCGCACTTCTTGCTCGCGGAGTAATGTTGCGAAAGCATGTCTAGCAAAATGCGAACGAGCGCCCGTGGGCTCAGGCGCTCGCTCTTACCTTGGTGATGGGGCCTGCCTAGAACCCCACATAACGCTCACGTCTCACCCAAAATTCCATAGACGTTGCTACGGTCGGCAGAATTTCACCGTGTCACATCCAAGGCGAATCATTGAATCACAGACAGCAGTTCCATGCCAATAAACATCGCGCGATAGTCCTACGCAGTTATTAAACAGTGCTGACTAAGCGACTCATCGAAAAGCGATTTTGCCAAAATAGTTCCGAACAAATATTATTGACGCACGTTGCCCCCCTAGATTGTATCGAGTTAAATGGCGGGTATGTCGCGCACCGAACCGAAGAAAAAGGCGGCCCGTGCACCAAAGGGTAGCATCCAACGGATGCCCTTTGACGAGGCATTGAGAAAACTCGTTCATGCGCCCTCGCCGAGGAAGAAGAAGGTCGCTACAGCGAAGCCGCCACGCAAATGAGTAAGCGGGGGGGGGGGGGGAGAGGATAA
>JBQTHM010000003.1:0-98065 GCA_052389895.1 Alphaproteobacteria bacterium
GGAAGAAAATCCAACTTCAGATAGAGCCTTTCGCCGATGGTTCCGGCGACCGCAAAGGTAACAATCTGCCTCGCAGCAGCGGCACCGCCCTTCGCCGAGACGATTTCGATTGCCGCGGTGCCGATGCCCTTTCGGCGGTGATCTGGATGCACAAGAACGTTCTTGAGCCGCGCCGTCGCGGGAGGAGACGATACAATCCCCGCCGCGGCAACGACTTCACCGTTTCGCCGCAACAGAAAAGCCTCCATGCGGCCGCTCTGGCATTTGCGCCGTTCCATTTCGACCCACAACTCCGGCGCATTTGTGTGGCCGTCCGAACTTTCGTCGGTGGCTTGCTGGAGCTTTAGGCGATCTTTCCATTCCTCGTCGCTCTCGATACGCGTCACGGAAAGCTCGTGACGTGGAACGTTGCGGCTGCCCGATATCGGCCGCACAGAGATGATCTCGGTTCGCCTGGCGTATCCCTTTGCCGCCAGAAGTTTTCCCGCTGCCGAGTCTTGCGGGTCCACATAGAACCGGTAATACCTGGCGCCGGCCGCGAGGAATTCCGCTTCCAGACGTGTAATCAAATTTTCAAGATATACGGGACGGTCTGCGTCCAAAAAATCGACTGCGCCGGCGGCTAACGCTCCGAGCCCGGGCATGGCGGCAAAGCGCCAGCCAGGTCCAAAAGCGGTGCGGGCCGCGGCCTCAAAATAGATATGTTCGGACGCCAGCGCACCAGACAGAGCATCCGCATAAAACGACTGTGGTAAGCCATCTTGGGCTTTTGTCCGCGTCATCGCACTGCGAATGTCGTCGAATCGGCGCCCACGGGCCTGCGCGGCTAAAGCCGGGTCTTTCACACGACACCCCCAACGCACAACCGAATGCGCCCAGCTTGAGTATGCGGGGTTGCGGAATGCGGCGCAAGCGACTGGGCCGAATGAGCTATTTGCCGCCCGCCGCGATCTATTGCTTGCCTTGCGTCTTGTCGTCCTTCGGCAAAGTAGCGCCCGGAAGGGCATTGAACATCTGCTGGATCAGGGTAATTTCGCGCCCGCGCGTAGGCGTTTCGCGGCTAACGAACGCAACAACGCGCCCATCCTTCAGTCCGTAACGGCGGACATCGGCCACTTGGCCGGTTTCATTGAATTCGACGGCCAGCACATCGCGCGAAAGAATGCGCGGCGTAAAAAAAGCCATCTGTTCTTCTTTGCTGGAGATGTAGTACCAGACCTCGTTTCCGAAGGTCGCCGTGGTAGACGGGTTACCCAGGCGGCCTGCAATCGTGGACTTGGTATCAGTCCCGACGGAGATGCTGGAGACGGCCTGCTTGTCGGGTAAGTAACCGCGCTGGGTTTGCACGGGTACACACGCGGCGCACACAAGAAAGGCGATCCCCGCAAGCATCAAACGCAACATCGCCGGGCTCCTCGATTGGGGCAGGGCTCCCGGGGATGTGCTAGCGTCGCCAGCCCCGCCTTGCAAGCAGGAGGCCTATGTTTCTTGGTTTTTTCAGGCGCGAGAATCGTGCAGGGCGCGCGGCAGCGGCCCTTCACAACGCTATTGCCAATCGCGCCCGCGACCCCCTTTTTCACACGCTGTTTAAGGTCCCCGACAATGTGGACGGCCGCTTCGACCTGTTTACCCTGCACGCCTTTCTCATACTCGAACGCCTCAAGTCCATGGATCCGGCAGGGATCGTCGGACGCCGTCTCGTGGACAGCATTTTCGACGGATTTCAGTCTGCCCTGCGCGAGATGGGTGTTACGGACGCGGGCATGTCGCGCCGGATCAAGGCAATGGCCGACGCGTTTTATGGGCGCGTCTCAGCTTATGACGCGGCTCGGGACGAAACCGCCTTGGCGAACGCGCTTGTTCGCAATCTTTACCGGGGCGGTCCTCAAGAGCTGGAAGCGCGCGCCCTCGCGCACCATATACAGTCGGTTCGCCAGCGACTGAAGGCGCAGGATCCGGCCGCGGGTGTGATCGATTTCGGCCCGCTGCCCGCGCGCACGTTAGAGGCACACTTATGAGCAACAACGCGCCGCCCTTTGTGCACCAAGTTGATTTGTCACGCCTACCAGAAGGCGTAACGGATATTTCGTTGAGCCCAAACGAGAGCGAGCGCGCCCGGCTGGCCGCATGGCTGGCTGTGGATTCGTTGACGGGGCTCGAGGCGACAATCAGGATCATGAAACTCGTGGAAGGGCGATTTTCGTACGAAGCCAACTTCGCCGCGGATGTCGTTCAGTCCTGTGTCGTCACGCTCGAGCCGGTGCGATCGCGTATCGAGCAGAGCGTACATCGCTCGTATGAAATCATGCCGGGCATACGGCAGGAGCCCAGTCGCATAGTTCAAGTGACGCCGACGGAGGACGAGGAACCGGAGCTGCTAGACAGACCAGTTGTGGACGTGGCCGCGCCGGTGATCGAAGAGTTGAGCCTTGCGATTGAGCCCTATCCGCGGGCGCCAGGCGCGGTGTTCCAGCAGCCCGGGGATCAGGAGGCTCGCACAAGCCCCTTTGAGGTGCTCAAGAGCCTGAAAACCCGCCGCTAACACAGCTAAGAGGACAGGGAAACTCTCTTGCAACGCAGCACGGTTTCGGCTTGAGTAACTTCGAGACTATGCTCGGACCGCTTCCGCGAGGGGGCGGTTTTCTTGCTTTTTCAAGCAGTTACGAGCCGCATTTGGAGGAGCCTACCGCCATGGCGGTGCCCAAGAGAAAAACGTCGCCGTCAAAGCGGAACATGCGCCGCTCGCACCACCGGCTAAAGCCCAAGGCAAAGGTGGAATGCTCGAATTGTGGCGAACTCAGGCGCCCGCATCATGTTTGCCCTGCTTGTGGTCATTATGATGGGCGCCAGGTCGTAGTCGCCAGGGAGTAAGCGGCAGGGTACAGGGCCGCTGGGGCGCGCGCGGGTGAGAACAACGTGCGGGAGCTGAATCTTTCCATAGACGCGATGGGCGGCGATGCCGGGCCCGAGCCGGTAATCGCGGGCTCTGCGATTGCGCGCGTGCGCCATCCCAAAGTCCGCTTTCTCTTGCACGGCGATGAAGCGGTGCTCGCGCCGCTGCTGAAAAAACGCCGCCGTCTCTCCAAGCATGCAGAAATCCGCCACGCGTCCGACTTCGTGAAAATGGGCGAGAAGCCCAGTCAGGCGCTGCGCCGCGGGCGCAGCACCAGCATGTGGCATGCGATCGAGTCGGTGGCCAAGGGCGAGGCACAAGTGGTCGCCTCGGCAGGGAACACCGGCGCACTGATGGCGATGTCGATGATTCAGCTCGGCATCATCAACGGCGTCAGCCGCCCAGCTATCGCCGTGATATGGCCCACGATGCGAAGCCAAAGCGTGGTTTTGGATGTAGGCGCCAACGCCGGTTGCGATGCCGGTCAACTGGTCGACTTCGCGGTCATGGGCGAGGCGTTCGCGCGCGCCATTTTCGGCATTGAGCGGCCATCCGTCGGCCTGCTCAATATTGGCGAGGAAGAGGTGAAGGGCATCGAACCGGTTAAGCGTGCGGCACAGATTTTGCGAGCCTCAGAACTTCCAATTGAATTTCGCGGATTCATCGAGGGCGATGATATCGGCGCGGGCGCAGTGGACGTTGTTGTGACCGATGGATTTACCGGCAACGTGGCGCTGAAAACGGCCGAGGGCACCGCAAAGCTTTTGGCTCATTTCTTGCGCGCCGCGTTGACGCGGTCGGTGTTCGGCAGGTTGGGTGCAATCCTGGCAGGCGGCGCGCTGCGCACGTTGCGCAAAAAGATGGATCCGCGTTCGGTAAACGGTGGGGTTTTTCTTGGGTTGAATGGCGCGGTCGTCAAAAGCCATGGCGGGACAGACGCACTCGGATTCGCAAGTGCGCTTGATCTTGCCATCGATCTCGCGCAATCGGACGTCATCACGCGCATCGCCGTGGATCGCGCGGGCATCTCCGCAAAAGCGGAAAACGGAAGCCTCGCTTCCGATTCGCCAGGGCAAGCAAAGGCTGCTGTTTCGTGACCGTAACGCGTTCCGTTGTCTTGGGCTGCGGCGCCTACCTGCCGGAAAAGGTCGTAACCAATCACGACCTTGCGCGCATCGTGGACACGAACGACGAATGGATCGTCGAACGCACCGGAATCCGCCGCCGCCACATGGCGAAAGAAGGTGAAACGACGTCCGACTTGGCGTTTATGGCAGCGCAGGATGCCCTGAAATCAGCGAGCGTCGGCGTGGATGATATCGACCTCGTGATCGTCGCGACCACCACGCCGGACGATACGTTTCCTTCTGTTGCCACGAAAATCCAGGCGCGCATCGGGATGACGCGAGGGGCAGCGTTCGACGTGCAAGCCGTCTGTTCGGGGTTTATCTATGGCCTCTCCGTGGCGGACAATTTCATCCGTGCGGGCGAGTCAAGAACCGTTCTGCTGATCGGCGCTGAGACGATGACGCGCCTTCTGGATTGGAACGACCGCAGCACTTGCGTGCTCTTCGGTGACGGCGCGGGCGCGGTCGTACTGCAGGCCGCGGCGGGTAAGGGTAATATCGAAGACCGCGGGGTATTGAACGTGAAAATCCATTCCGACGGCCGCCAACGCGAGATGCTGTACGTTGACGGCGGTCCCTCCTCGACCGGAACGGTCGGCCATCTGCGCATGCAGGGACGCGAAGTGTTCAAGCACGCGGTCAACAACATAGCGGCGGCGATCGAAGAGTCGGCATCCAGCGCGGGCGTTCCAACCGACGCCATCAATTGGTTCGTGCCGCACCAGGCTAACCAGCGCATTCTTGACGGCACTGCGCGAAAGCTCGGTGTTTCATCGGAACGTGTCATTTCCACGATCGCGGAGCACGGCAACACCTCTGCGGCTTCCGTGCCTCTAGCACTGTGCGCCGCGGTGAAGGACGGGCGCATCAAGCAGGGTCATCTGGTGCTGCTCGAAGCGATGGGCGGCGGGTTCACGTGGGGCGCCGCCCTCGTGCGCTGGTAAGCTCGGGCATCAAGATTCACACACAAGCACCTGATATTGACGCCAAAAGATGCTGCGCCTACCGTTCGCTCAGAGTCGCCAGGGAGGGGCCCATGGCTAAGACGCTAACGCGCGCAGACCTGACGGAGGCCGTGTTCAAGGCGGTCGGGCTTTCGCGCAACGAGTCGGCGCAAATGGTCGAGGATATCCTTGAAGAAATAGCTGCGGCACTGGGGCAGGGCGAAACCGTGAAACTGTCTTCCTTCGGGACGTTCCAGGTCAGGCAAAAGGCGCAACGCGTTGGGCGCAACCCCAAAACCGGCGAGGAAGTTCCCATTGCGCCCCGGCGCGTGCTCGTATTTCGTCCATCGCATGTCTTAAAAGGTCAGATTAACGGCGGCGATTCCTACGCGGCTCCGCATTGACGATGGAAGCGGCCACCGCGCAGAAATCGCCGGAAGCCTTCCGCACCATCAGCGAGGTGGCGGCCGAGCTTGATGTACCGCAGCACGTATTGCGCTTTTGGGAAACCAAATTTCCGCAAGTGAAGCCTCTCAAGCGCGCCGGCGGACGGCGCTATTACCGGCCGGAAGACGTGTATCTGCTGCGCGGGATACGCTCGCTCCTCTACAGTGATGGGTTGACGATCAAAGGCGTGCAAAAGCTCTTGCACGAACAAGGCGTGCGCTATGTGGCCGAATTCGGCCGCAAGCAGATTTCGCTTATGCGCGAGGCCGCACCCGTTGTCGGGCATGGCTCAAATGTGCACCCGTTCCCGCGTGCGGCAGCGGCCGTCGACGTGACACCGGCTCAGCGCGAGCGCCTGGAGGCACTACTGACGGAACTTGTAGAACTCAAAGGCCGCCTGCACGCTGCAAAGCGAAGCTAGGCGGGGTTTGAGCAGCATTTCGTGTTTGTGGCGTTCGGCGTTTCCGGTTGCGTGAGACAAGCCTGGTTGCGGGCAGCCACGCCTTGCGATAGTGCAGGCGCGCGAGAGCAGTCGACCGTTCCCGCAACGGAGCGTGGCGCAGCCTGGTAGCGCACCAGTCTGGGGGACTGGGGGTCGCGGGTTCGAATCCCGCCGCTCCGACCAGCCGTGGTCGTGCCTGTGCGTGAAACAGTGCGTATTCGGGACCGCATTGGCCTCGGGTGCATTGAGTCTGCGAGTCTGCAAAACAGTATTTTCCGAACAGGAGCATGAGATATGAGCGAGCAAGGGACACCAAAATCGGCGAAGGGCATCATCAGCGAGAGCCTGATCAGCCGGGTCAAGAACATCATCTTGAAGCCCGCTGCGGAATGGTCCGTGATCGACGCGGAAGCGGCTGACACGAGGTCTATTTATCTGCAATACGTCGCGCTGCTCGCCGCGATCGGCGCGATCGCAAGCTTCATCGGACAGTCCCTGATCGGCGTTACCGTGCCCTTTATGGGCACGTTTCGTATGCCTGTCGTGAGTGGTCTTGTGTTTGCGGTCGTGGTCTACGGCCTGATGTTCGTGGCCGTGTTTGTGCTGCAGCAAATCATCAACGGCCTCGCGCCGACTTTTGGCGGCCAAAAAGATACGCTGCGGGCGCTCAAGATAGCGGCTTACAGCTCGACGCCTGGCTGGCTTGGCGGCATTTTTAACATTGTCCCGTCGCTCGCATGGATCGGCGCGCTGGCGGGGCTTTACGGCATCTATCTGCTCTATGTCGGCCTGCCGATCCTTATGCGCTCGCCGAAGGAAAAGCAGATTGCGTACACCGCTACCGTCGCCGTCATCGCGATAGTAGTTTGGGTCATTCTTGGCGCCATCGGTGGCGCGATCGCGGGCTTTGGCGGCTATACACCACCTTTGGGGTAGCCGCACAGCTGGAGGTTCCGCCCGGGTAGACGCGTGCTCGTCGTATTTCTGATTTTCGCCGTGCTTGCGTTTGCGGCCTCGGCCAGCGACGCGCTCACCTATCGCGTTCCCAATGCGATCCCGCTGGCGCTTCTCTTCGTGTTTATAGCACTTGCCTACGCCTATGGCGGCGACAAGTGGCAGGGGCATCTGCTGGCCGGGACCGGGACGGCGTTGCTCGCGCTCACTCTTTTCGTTTGCCGTGCCTTGGGCACGAGCGACGCAAAGCTACTCGCCGCACTTGCCGTGTGGGCGGGACCGGACGGCCTGTTTCTCTTGCTGTTCAGCATCGCACTGGCGGCATTGTTTGTAACCGTTGTGCTTACGGTTGCGCGGGACGTTCTTCCTTTGCTTCGGAATAAAGGCTTGATCAAGTTGCCGCAGCAATTGCCGCGCGCGCTCCGCCAGCGCGAACCGATCCCATACGGCGTGGGCATCGGGCTCGGTGCGGTGATCGCGAGCCCGTGGTTTCCCGACTGGTTATGGCAGATCTGATTTCCTTTTTGGCTCGCGGTGCATCCAGGGCAGCATGAATCCGATGGGAATGATCCAGGCCGTGCCGGCGATGGCGTAATAGAGGAGCATGGTCAGCCAGTTCGCCTCAGGCAGCACGTCCACGCCAATACGCATGGCGACAATGCTGTAGACAGATAGCCAAACAAGAATGACGAGAAGGCCGACGAGTTTCTTGGTGCGCGGGCTCATGGACGCGGGCTGCTTCTGAAAGTATGCATTGCCCGTGATGAATGACAGCAAATCGGCGCACGATAAAGCGGTTGGGGTCTGGCTTCTCGTAATCGCCGGACTAATTGCGGCCATGGTGGTGGTGGGCGGGCTGACACGGCTGACCGGCTCGGGGCTTTCCATCACCGAATGGCATCCGGTTACAGGTGTGGCCCCGCCGCTCTCCGACGCCGATTGGCAAGCGGAATTCGCCAAGTATCAGGGCACGCCGCGATACGAGCTCCTTAACAGGGGCATGGGGCTGGCCTCGTTCAAGACCATCTATTGGTGGGAATGGACGCACCGTTTGCTGGGGCGCATCACCGGCGCTGCATTCCTGCTGCCGTTTATCTATTTCCTGTGGAGGCGGCGCATTGACCGTGCGCTTGTGCCCCGGCTCATCGTGATCTTCCTGTTGGGCGCGGCGCAAGGCGCGCTCGGCTGGTGGATGGTGAAGTCAGGCTTGGCGCCCAGCCGCGTTGCCGTCAGCCAATATCGCCTTGCCCTGCATCTTGGCCTGGCGGTCGCGCTTTTCGGCTTCGTGCTGTGGACAGCGCTGGAGGTGCGGGGCGTGCGGCGCACGTCCGCGGCTACCCTTGCGAGCTTCCGCCCGTGGGTAATTGCGCTCACCGTTCTTGTTTTCATTCAAATCCTGCTTGGCGCGTTAGTGGCCGGACTCGATGCCGGCCGCGCCTTCGACACCTGGCCGACCTACTCGGGCGCATGGATTCCGCCGGGGCTGTACGATCTGTCGCCGTGGTGGCTCAATCATTTCGAAAACCACGCGCTGGTGCATTTCCAGCACCGCACCGTGGGCTACATCATCGCCATTTTTGCCGTCTGGCTGTTCTTTGCCTTGCGCGGCGCAGGCGCCGACAACCCTGTACGCATCGCGGCTGTTCATGTGCTCGCGTTCACTGTTCTCCAAGTCCTGTTAGGAATTCTAACCGTCGTGCTCGGCATGCCTCTGGCGCTCGCCGCCGCGCACCAGATCGTGGCGCTTGCGCTGTTCGGCTCGGCAGTGTGGTTAGTTTTTGCGTTTCTAAGCCCCCTCCGCCTCGCTGCGCGAGGCACCTCCCTCAGTGGGAGAGGATGACAAATCCTTTCTTCCCCTTTTGGGGAAGTGGCGCGGAGCGCCGAAGCGGGCTTAGGCCGCCAGTGCCTGTTCCAAATCGTCGATGATGTCTTTCGCGTCTTCAATGCCAATGGAGAGGCGCACGACTTCAGGGCCGGCGCCAGCTTTCACCAATTCCTCCGCCGTCAGCTGCCGGTGCGTGGTCGATGCTGGGTGGATGATCAGGCTCTTGGCGTCGCCGATATTGGCGAGGTGGCTGAACAGCTTCACGTTGTTGACCAGGTTGATGCCGGCGTCGTAGCCGCCCTTGAGCCCAAAGGTGAACACCGAGCCCGCGCCTTTGGGGCAGTATTTCTTGTGCAGCTCGTAGGCCGCGTCGTTTTTCAGACCGGCATAGGACACCCATTCGACCTTTGGGTGCTTCTGCAGCCATTCCGCGACGGCGAGCGCATTGTCGCAATGGCGCTGCATGCGCAGCGGCAGCGTTTCGATGCCCGTCAGTATAAGAAACGCGTTGAAGGGCGACATGGCAGGCCCGACGTCGCGCAGGGCGAGCGCGCGCACGGCCACGGCGAAGCCCAGATCGCCAAACGTCTCGTAAAAACGCAGGCCGTGATAGGAAGGCGAGGGCTCGCTCAGCGTGGGATACTTGCCCGATTTCGCCCAATCGAACTTGCCGCCTTCGACGATTACGCCGCCGATCGAATTGCCGTGGCCGCCCAAAAATTTCGTGAGCGAATGGATGACGATGTCGGCGCCGTACGCGATGGGGCGGATGAGATAGGGCGTGGCCAGCGTGTTGTCGACGATGAGCGGCACGCCCGCGTCGTCGGCGATGCGCGCCACCATTTCCAGATCGGTGATAATGCCGCCAGGATTGGCGATGGATTCCACGAAAATCGCCCGCGTCTTGTCGGTGATGGCGCGCTTAAAGCTGTCGGGGCGCGTGGCGTCGGCCCAATGCACGCGCCAATCCGATTTCTGGAACGACTGGCCGAACTGATTGATCGAGCCGCCGTAAAGCTGGCGGGCGGCAACGAATTCCGCGCCCGGCTGCATCAGCGTGTGGAAGGTGAGGTATTGCGCCGCGTGACCGGATGCGCACGCCACCGCCGCCGTTCCGCCTTCGAGGGCGGCGATGCGCTCCTCCAGCACCGAATTGGTTGGGTTCGTGATGCGCGAATAGATGTTGCCGAAAACCTGAAGATTGAACAGCGCGGCCGCGTGGTCGGCGTCTTCGAACACGAAGGAGGTCGTCTGGTAGATGGGGGTCGCGCGGGCGCCCGTGGCCGGGTCCGGCTGCGCGCCGGCATGGACAGCCAACGTGTTGAAGCCGTACTCGCTCATTTCTGATCTCCTTTGGCGGAGTTTGCGGGCGCCGCGCGTTTCAGCGAGCCACCCTTGCCAAACAAAAGCGGCTTGCGGTTGTCGATCACGCGGCGGTTGACGCCCATCCAGCTGATTTCGCCGGACAGCCTGCCATATTCGATTTTCGGGCAGCGGTCCATGATGACGGTGATGCCTGCCGCCTCGGCGCGCTTCGCCGCTTCCTCGTTCACGACGCCCAACTGCATCCACACGACTTCGAGGGCGAGGCGGTCCTTGTTGGCGATGGCTTCGTCAGTGACGGGGCCCGCCGCTTCCGACTTGCGGAAAATGTCCACCATGTCGACAGGTGGCGGCACATCAGAAACCGAAGCGTAGACTTTTTGCCCGAGGATTTCCTGGCCGACATAATGCGGATTTACAGGGATGATCTTGTATCCCTTCTTCAGCAGATACTTCATAGCGAAATAGCTCGGGCGCATCTCATCGGAGCTCGCGCCTACCATGGCGATGGTCTTCACCGAGCGCAGGATGTTCTTGATCAGTTCGTCGGGATATGGGCGCATGAGTGTCTCGCGCGAGTAGCGAGCGGCGAATAGCGAATAGGGAGGCCGAGTCCGATTTACTCGCTATTCGCTACTCGCTATTCGTTCAGCCAGGCCATTTGGGGTCGCGCTTTTCGACAAAGGCGCAAATGCCCTCTTTGGCTTCTGCGTGCATCATGTTGCGTGTCATGATTTCGCTGGCGTAATCGTAGGCGTCGGAAAGGCTCATCTCGAGCTGCCGGTAGAACGCCTCCTTTCCAAATTTCACGGTCGCACGCGGCTTGGACGCAATCTTGCGCGCAAACGCCATCGTTTCGCCCACGAGTTTTTCCGGCGCCACCACGCGGTTCACGAGGCCGATTTCCTTCGCCTGCCTGCTGTCCACCATGTCGCCGGTGAGAAGCATTTCCATGGCGTGCTTGCGCGATAGATTGCGCGACAGCGCGACCATCGGCGTGGAGCAGAACAGGCCGATATTCACGCCGGGCGTGGCGAATTTCGCTTCGGTGGTTGCCACGGCGAGATCGCAACTCGCAACGAGCTGACAGCCCGCGGCCGTGGCCATCCCCTGAACCTGCGCGATTACAGGCAATGGATGGTAGACGATGGTTTTCATCATTGTGCTGCATTCATTGAATGTGGCGTGGAAGCGATAGGCGCCCTTGTCGAAATCGTTGCGGTGGGCCTGCATTTCCTTGAGATCGTGGCCGCCGCAAAAGGCAGACCCATTGGCGGCAAGGACGACGACCCTTGCCGTTTCGTCCTTCGCGGCGCCGTCGAGGGCCTCCTGCAGTGCTGCGATGAGGTCGGCCGAGAGGGCGTTGCGCGCCTCGGGCCGATTCAGCGTCAGCTTGAGGACGCCGTCCTCGCGAGCGGAAAGCAGAATTGCTTCGGTCTGTGTCGCGGCCATGCTCATGATTGAAGCTTGTATCCTTTAATGCGCGCGCCACACAGTCCGATTTGGCAGGCGGAACCAGCAGTGCGGTAACCAAATACCACAGCGATGAAGGCCTGCAAAATGGGCGATTCCGCTTGACCGCGCGCGGCCAAACAGTTAGATGCCACGCCTTCGCGAAGGAATTCGAATGACGACGTACGCCGCCAAACCTGCCGACATAAAGAAAAAGTGGGTGCTGATCGACGCCGCCGGGCTGGTGGTGGGGCGTCTGGCGGCCGTGGTCGCGACGCGGCTCCGCGGCAAACACAAGCCAAGCTACACGCCGCACATGGACTGCGGCGACAACGTGATCGTCATCAATGCAGAAAAGGTTCTCCTCACCGGCAACAAGGTGCAGGACAAGGTGTACCACTGGCACACGGGTTACATCGGCGGCATCAAGGAGCGCACACCACGCCAGTTCTTTGCGGGCAAAACGCCCGAACGCGTAGTCGAGAAGGCTGTCGCGCGCATGATGCCGCGCGGGCCGCTTGGCCGCCGCCAACTCGGTAATTTGCGCGTCTATACCGGCGCGCAGCATCCGCACGAGGCGCAGCAACCCGAGGTGCTCGATGTTGCGGCGCTCAATCCTAAGAACGCCAACTACCGCAAAGCGAAGGCAGTCTGAGCATGGCCGAAGACGTCCGCAGTTTTGCCGACCTCAAATCCACGCTGATCAAGGCGAAAACGCCCGAGTCCGCGCCCGAGGCAGCAGCACAGGAAAGCAAGCCCAAACTCGACAAGAAAGGCCGCGCCTACGCCACCGGCAAGCGCAAGAATGCGGTGGCACGCGTGTGGTTGAAGCCTGGGCCGGGACGCATCCTAGTCAACGGCAAGGAAGAGAATTCCTATTTCGCGCGGCCCGTGCTGCGAATGATCCTGCGCCAGCCGCTGGTGGTCGCGAACCGCGATAACCAGTTCGACATCATCGTGTCGGTTGCTGGTGGCGGCCTTTCGGGACAAGCCGGCGCCGTGCGCCACGGAATCTCGAGGGCACTCGTCGCCTACGAACCCGGGCTGCGTCCCCTCCTGAAAAAGGGTGGCTTCCTTACGCGCGATCCGCGCGTGGTCGAGCGCAAGAAATACGGCCGGCCCAAGGCCCGGCGCAGCTTCCAGTTCTCAAAGCGCTAAGCGCTACATCGCGCCTGCTTTCGGGTCGGGCCCGAATTTGTTCTGCCCCGAAGTGCCCGGCTGGGCGTACCAGTAGATCAGCAGCACCCATGCAGCGAGCGTCGCTAGCCCGAAAACGGTTGCGAGCGTCCACTGAAACATGAAGAAGCTGACGATCATGAGAAACCACGGCGCCAGCGGCAAAAGAATCCACCAGCCGCTCTTGTCGATGTCGTGCAGGCGCCGCACGCCGATTCCGAGATTGGGCAAGAGTAGTGCAAGACTTAACAGCCCGGAGAGAAGCGTGATCCCGAGCAGCTGATCGATGATGTAGGCGATAACCAAGAGTACGACGAGAACAAGCACATACCACCAGAATTCGCGCCGGCGCGCGCGGCCCTGGAAATCGATGTAATGCTTGAACACGACGTTCTTGAAGTTTTCGATGACGGCATTGACATCCATGGGAGTCCCCCTTCGCGGGCGTGTGCATGTTCCGAGCGGGCACACCGCCGCATCCGCCAATCCAAGGCCTGACGGAACGGCCTGGCTGAATCACGGGCAAAACCCAGCTAAAAGTGCGCCGTTAACCCTGTCAATGTTGGCGGAACGGAGGGCGCACGCGTAAACACAGGCCATGCCGGTGAAAACCTTTATTGACGGGGCGGCGGGAACCACGGGGCTGGAAATCCGCGAACGTCTCGCCAGCCGCCGCGATCTTGCCGTGAGCGTCCTGGCGGGCGAGCAGCGCAAGAACAAGGCCGCGCGCGAGGAGGCACTGAACGACGCGGATATTGTGATTCTCTGCCTCCCGGACGACGCCGCCCGCGAATCGCTTGCCCTGATAAGCAACAATTCGGTGCGCGTGATCGACGCCAGCACGGCACACCGTACCGCGCCCGGATGGGTTTATGGCTTTCCGGAACTGGCGAAAGGACAGCGGGAAAAAATCCGCCGCGGTGCGCGCATATCGAACCCAGGCTGCTATGCGACTGGATTTGTTGCGCTCGTGCGGCCACTGGTGGATGCGGGCATCGTTCCCATGGACTGGCCAGTAAATTGTAGCGCCGTTTCCGGCTATTCCGGGGGCGGGCGGGGCATGATCGCCGAATTCGAAGATGCCAATGCCGAGAACTTCACTGAGGAAGTTTTCCGCACTTATGGCCTTTCGCTGGCGCATAAGCACGTGCCGGAAATGCAATTGCATTCCGGGCTGACGCATCTGCCGGTCTTCTCTCCCAGTGTGGGCCGCTTCTATCGCGGGATGATTACCGACATTCCCCTCCCGCTTTGGGCGCTGCCGTCCAAGCCCAATGTCGCGCGCGTGCACGCGGCTTTGGCGGAACACTACGAAGGCGAGCCGCTGGTTGAAGTGGCTTCGCTTTTGCAGGCGGCGGAAATGAAAACACTCGACGCCGAGGCGTTGAAAAACACTGACCGCATGAAAATATTTGTTTTCGGCAATGAGGCGCGACGGCAGGTGCGCGTGATCGCCGTGCTGGATAACCTCGGCAAAGGCGCTGCCGGAGCTGCAGTGCAAAATCTGAATATTATGATTGGAGCGAAGGAATCGGAGGGGTTGGAATGAATCTTGTGAAGGCAGTAGCCGCATCGACTCTTTTCCTGACGGCGCCTCTTGCCGCGGCAGATGCGCCAAAGCCGGATATCCGCACTCTCATCGACACAAGCTACAGCGGCGATGCGTCGATGCACGCGGTCGTCGCCATGGTGGAATGGCCGGTAGGCGCCGACACGGACTGGCACACGCACCCAGGCGATGAATACGCGACGATTTTGGAAGGCGAAATTGCGGTCATCACCAAGGAAGGCGGCGCGCAAAGGCTTCTCATTTACAAGGCCGGCGACGCCTATCACAACCGGAGGGATGTCGTGCACCTCGCACGAAATGCTGGCAAGGCACCGGCAAAGACGCTGATCGTAATGATTGCCGAAAAGGACAAGCCGCTGTCGCAAGCGGTGCGGTAGCGCCTACCGCGCTTTCACCTTCACGTATGTTCCCGGCGCATTGCCGAGGATTTTCAGTTTGCCGCCGCCGGGTCTGCGCGCGGGGACCTTTTTGCCCGATCGGGCCGCAAGCCATTTTTCCCAATAAGGCCACCAAGAACCAGCATGCTCGCTTGCGCCGAGCTGCCAGTCGCCAAATTCCCGCGGCAGCTTTTCGTTCGTCCAGTGCTGATATTTCTGCGCCGCCGGCGGATTGATCACACCCGCGATGTGGCCCGAGCCCGCAAGAATGAACGCCACAGACCCGCGGAAAAGCTGCACGCCATAATAGACGGAAATGGCGGGCGCAATGTGGTCTTCCTTAGCCGCCTGGAAAAACGAAGGCGTCTTCACTTTCGAGAGGTCGAGCCGCTCGCCGCCAAGCACCATTTTGCCCTGCGCCAGATTATTCTTGAGATAGCATTCTCGCAGATAAAACAGATGCATAGCGCGCGGCATTCGCGTCGTATCGGAATTCCAGTACAGCAGATCGAACGGAGGAGGCTCGCGGCCCATCAGATAGTTGTTTACGACAAACGACCAGATGAGATCGTTCGCGCGCAGCATGTTGAATGTTGTGGCCATTCTGCTGCCGGGAAGCACGCCGCCGGCCTCGCGCATTTCGGCGTCTACGGCGCGAATCTGCTTGTCATCCACGAAAACCTGAAGCTGGCCCGCCTCGGAAAAGTCCAGTTGCGCCGCCAGGAACGTGGCTGACTTGATCCGGCTATCGCCTGCAGCCGCCATGTAGGCGAGGGATGCACCGAGCAGCGTCCCGCCGATACAGTATCCGACCGTGTTGATTTCGTCTTCGCCTGTCGCCATCTGCACGGCCGAGAGCGCAGCGAAAATGCCCTCTCGCATATAATCTTCGAACGACTTGTTGGCGAGTTTGGCCGCGGGGTTCACCCAGGAGACAAGAAAAACCGTGTATCCGCGTTCAACTATCCATTTTACCAATGAGTTCTCGGGGCGCAGGTCGAGAATGTAGAATTTGTTTATCCAAGGCGGGATAATCAGCAGCGGCGTCTTATGCACGCTTTTGGTCGCGGGCGTATACTGAATCAATTCCATTAGCGCGTTCCGGAACACGGCCTTGCCGGGCGTGAGTGCGATGTTCTTGCCGACTTCGAAGGCGTCCGCCGTCTGGCGGATAAGCAGTTGGCCATCGCCCCGCTCGAGGTCTGCCAACAGGTTTTTCAGACCCCGCACCAGGTTCTCGCCATTACTGGAGAGGGTCTCGCGCAGCACTTCAGGATTGGTCAGGACAAAATTGGTGGGCGCGACCGCATCGGCAAACTGCTTGGCGTAGAAGTCTATTCGCTGCCGCGCCCGCGTATCGCCATTTCCCGTTTTAGCGGCCGTGCGCTGTATCCAGTTCGCCGTAAGCAAATAGGATTGCTTGATGAAGTCAAAGATAATGTTTTCCTGCCAGTCCTTGTCGCGAAACCGGCGATCGCCGGAAGCGGGCACGATCATCGGCTCGACGTCCTGGCCGATGAGCCTTTGCGCCGTGCGGCCCCATAGGGTCGCATGATCGCGCCAGAGTGCGTACTGCGCTTCGGCGAAGCGGCGTGGATCGGCTGCCACTGCCCCGAGAAATTCCAGAAAGGCGCCGGAAATGTTAAGTGGGTCGAACGGTTCGTGGCCGACCTTGCCTGACTGCCGCCTCACAAAGTCGGCGATAAGGCGGCTCCCCTGCACGGCCACGCGCGCCATGTTGCGCGTAAACTCTGCGGGATCCGAAATGCGGTAGGACGTCGCTTCGGACGCTTGCGCCCCCGTGGCGGTTTGCCTTCTTTTTCTACGTGTTTTTGCCATGCCTTTACTCGTCGCGCCGGGCGCATTGATAACGGGCGCGGAATTAACGGCAACCGGAAATTTGCCGCTCCAAGCTCGGAAACAGGCGCCTAATCTTCCGATTTTGTTGGAATATACGGATTGTGAGGGTATACCTGCTCCTTCGCCAAATCACTTGAGCAGGGCGGGGCCCCCAAGCGCCCAGGAGTGAGCGGATGCGTAACAGGGAGCGAACCTGTTTGCGAGCATTGGTGCGTTTTCGTGCGCTAGTCGTACTCGCGGGCAGCGTAGCGGCGTGTTCGACAGTTTCCGGTGCAACCGATTGGGTGAATCCCTGGAGCGGTTCCTCCGAGATCTCTTCCGCGGATCCGGAAACGGCAGCCCCGAGCGACGCTGGCGAATATCCCAGCGTGGCTTCCGTTCCCGAACGGCCGACGCCCGTATCCACACCGGAGGAGCGCAGTGAAATCAGTAGCGGTTTGATTGCAGACCGTGCGCAGGCGCAATACAGCGCCGACGTCTTGCGTGGCGGAACCGAACCCGCGGCACCGCCTCCACCGCCGGCGCCTCCGCGAGACCTCGCCGCTATCCAGCCGAGTTTGCAGACGCCAGCCGGCGACGAAAACGAAGAAGTCGAAGACGATTCCGGCGCGGGCGACAACACGTCCGAGTCTCTGGCATCGCCAACTGAAGACGCACCCCAGCCCGCGCCGCAGCCGCAATTGCAGCAGCAGCAACAGCAGCAGGTGGCGTCGTTCACGCCGGCTGCGCCTCAGCCCGCCACGCCCGTTGTCCGGTCACCAAACACCGTACCCGGCGCACAACCCGCGATACCGGCAGATGCGCCGCTCGCCTTCCAGCCCTCGAAGGCTCCGCCGCTTGATCGCTCCGTCACGCAGTTCGTGCCGGCAGAGGTTGTTGCCCGCTACGAGGCGACACAGGCGGCCGCTGCCTCGGATGCAGGCGGCGGATCCGTGCACGTGAATCCGGACGCAATCGGGAGTCGCGGCCTCGCCCGCGCCTCGGCAGACGGCGGTGCCATGCAAACCGCTGTGTATCAGACCGGGCGCACACCTGTCGCAGTGGCGTCCTTCCCGAAAGGTGGTTACGCGCTTGACAGTGCCGCAAACGCCCAGGTGGCCGCTGCTGCGAACGCTTTCAAGGCGTCGGGCAGCAGCGGAATCGTGCGTGTGATCGGCCATACCTCCAGCCGTACGCCCGATATGTCATTGGCAGAACACATCGCCTACGTGTTCAAACAGTCGCAAGACCGCGCCAATGCCGTGGCAGCGGCCCTTGTCCGCGCGGGCGTGCCTGCGACTTCCGTGGTGGTAGAGGCGGTCGGGGACACCCAACCGATCTATTACGAATCGATGCCCAAGGGCGAAGAAGGCAACCGCCGCGTCGAAATATTCATAGAAGGCTAGAAGCCTCCGCCTTGCGCATGTGCTCGCCTCGCCCATAAAGGGTGAGGATGGGTCTCTCTTTTACATGATGGACGGTCCATAGCGGCGCATGACGGGCGTGCTGCGCATAGGCCTTGCAGGGCTTGGTACGGTGGGCGGCGGCGTCGCTCGTCTGCTTCGAGCGCGAGGGCCCGCGCTGTCGGCGCGCGCGGGAAGGCGTCTCGTGCTTTCCGCAGTCTCAGCCCGCAACCGCGATAAGCTGCGCAATGTTCCATTGGACGGGCTGACCTGGGAAGACGACGCGATCGCGCTTGCGGCTCGCGCCGATGTCGACGTCGTAGTCGAACTCGTCGGAGGCGAGAACGGCGTCGCTAAAAACCTGGTCGAGCGCTCACTCCGCAATCGCAAACACGTGGTGACTGCGAACAAAGCGCTGCTCGCGCGGCACGGTGCGGCGCTGTCCAGGCTCGCCGAGCAAAATGGTGTCGCGCTAAAGTTCGAGGCGGCGGTTGCGGGTGGCATACCGATAGTAAAAGCTCTGCGGGAAAGCATGCTTGCGCACGAGGTCACAGCCGTGCGCGGCATCCTCAACGGCACCTGCAATTTCATCCTCACGGAGATGGAAAAGACGGGCAGGCCGTTTCCGGATATCCTTGCCGAAGCGCAGAAGTTGGGATTGGCGGAAGCCGATCCGGACCTGGATATTGGCGGAGTGGATACCGCGCACAAAATTGCGCTTTTGGCTTCACTCGCGTTCGGTACCGTTCCGGCGCTTGATGCCGTAAGAGTCAAAGGTATCCAATCCATGATGCCGGATGACATCGCGTTTGCCCGTGAGTTCGGATACCGGATCAAGCTGCTGGGTATCGCGCGCCGCCGCGACGACGGCATCGAACAGCGCGTGTACCCCGCGATGGTGCGCGCGGGCACGCCGCTCGCCGATGTGGAAGGTAGCTTCAATGCCGTAGTGGTTGACGTCTCTGAGGCAGGGCCGTTCTTCTTTGAAGGCCGCGGAGCGGGCGAAGGTCCCACTGCCTCGGCCGTAATTGCGGATCTAGTAGACGTCGCACGCCAGAACACCGGACCAGTGTTCGGGCGTCCCGCCGTGGAGCTCAGCAAGCCCACACAGGCACCGCCGGATGCCCACACGTCGCCCTATTGCCTAAGGTTTCAGGTCCTGGACGCGCCGGGTGTTATGGCGGAAATCTCGCACAAGCTCGCGTCGGAAGGCATATCGATCGAAAGCATGATTCAGCGCGGCCGTGCGCCCGGAGAACCTGTGGCCATCGTCATGATCACCCACGAAACTGCCGAGGGAACCGTGCGGCGTGCCTTGCAGGCCATTGCCGCTTCGGACAAGGTTTTCGAACGCCCCAGCATGATTCCGATGGAAGCCGTATGACGGTCCTGAACCGCATTCTTTCAATCGAGGCCGTGCGCGTTACCGAAGCGGCTGCAATCCGCTGCGCCAGACTTGCGGGCTGCGGCGACGAGCGAGAGGCCGATGCCGCTGCGGTCGCCGCGATGCGCGAGGCTTTCAACAAGCTTCCCATCAACGGAACCGTGGTGATCGGCGAAGGCGAGCGCGACGAAGCGCCCATGCTGTTCATTGGCGAGAAAGTGGGCGGCGGCGGCGTGAAGGTGGACATCGCGCTGGACCCGCTCGAGGGCACGACGCTTTGTGCCAAAGCGATGCCGAACGCGCTCGCAGTGATGGCAATGGCGGAAGCCGGAACGCTTTTGAATGCCCCTGACACGTACATGGACAAGATCGCGATCGGCGGCGGGTATCCAGACGGCGTCATCGAACTGGACGCCGATCCGGCCGACAACATTCTTTCCGTCGCGAAAGCAAAAGGCGTAAAGCCGCGCGAGATCACGGCCTGCATTCTTGACCGGCCCCGCCATGAAAAGCTGATTGCGCGCGTGCGGCACGCCGGAGCAACGATCGTCCTGATACCCGACGGCGACATTGCAGGCGTGATCGCCACCAGCAACCCCGACGAGACGGGAATCGACATCTACATGGGGCAGGGTGGCGCGCCGGAAGGCGTGCTGGCGGCCGCGGCCCTGCGCTGCGTTGGCGGGCAGATGCAAACGCGGCTCATTTTCCGCAATGACGATGAACGCGCACGGGCGGCGAAATGGGGCATCAAGGATCTGAACCGCAAATACATGCTTACGGATCTTGCCTCGGGTGACGTGGTGTTTGCGGCAACCGGCGTCACGAACGGGAGCATGCTGGACGGGGTGCGCTTTGCGGGGCAGTTCGTGTTCACGCACAGCATCGTCATGCGCTCGGCGACGCGGACGATCCGCTGGATCAAGACTCGCCATTGGCGCGGCGATGAAGATTAGCGCGGCGGTTGCTCAGAGCTCTTCGCAGCCCGAATTTGCGCTGGGGGTTTCTCAGTCCTTTTCGGGGCGCGCCTGGCGGCTGCGCGATGCGCGGCCAGAGGCCGTCCGGCTGCTGGAATTGCAAGGCCTGAGCCCGGGGCTGTCGCGCGTTCTGGCGGCACGCGGCATCACCGCGGCAGAATCCGACGCGTTCCTCAATCCGCGTATCAGAACAGGGCTTCCGGATTCCTTCGTTCTGCACGACATGGAAAGGGCTGCGGAACGCTTTGCCCGGGCTGCTGCGTGCGGGGAATGCGTCGGCGTTTTGGCCGATTATGATGTGGACGGCTCCGCATCCGCTGCTTTGCTGCTCCGCTTCCTGCGCGCAGTTGGCAACGAAGCGCCTTTGATCGTTCCCGACCGCATCAAGGATGGCTATGGCCCGTCGCCCCGGGCGATGCGGGAGTTGCATTCGCGCGGATGCAGGCTCGTTGTCACCGTGGACTGCGGTGCGTCTGCGCATGGCGCGCTGGAAGTGGCGCAAAGGATCGGCCTCGACGTAGTCGTACTCGACCATCACAAGGTCGAAACCAATCCCCCGGCGTTCGCACATGTGAATCCGAACGGTCCCGACTGCCGTTCCGAGCTGACGCAGCTCTGTGCGACCGGGGTGACATTCGTTTTTCTGATTGGGGTTCAGCGCCTGTTGCGAAAGCAGGGTTTTTTCTCTGGTCGTGCCGAGCCGGATCTCTTGTCATTTCTTGATCTCGTTGCGCTGGCGACGATTGCGGACGTCGTGCCGCTTCAAGGAATAAACCGCGCATTTGTACGGCAGGGCCTGAGGATACTGGATAGTCTGGAACGGCCCGGGCTTGCCGCGCTCGCGCGGGCCGCCGGCATATCCCCGCCGTTCACGACATATCATCTCGGTTTCATGTTCGGACCGCGGATCAACGCGGGTGGGCGCGTAGGGCGCTCCGATCTCGGTGCGATGCTGCTTGCGACCGAAATCGCTTCGGATGCGGATGCCTGGGCCCGGGAGCTGGACCGTCACAATCGCGAGCGGCAGGCGATTGAGGCCGCCATTCTGGACGTGGCGCAGGCCATGGCGCTAGCGCAATCCGAAGCGCCGTTTGTCCTCTGTGCCGGCGATGGCTGGCACGCAGGGGTCGTCGGTATTGTTGCGGGGCGTCTGCGCGAGCGTCATGCGAAGCCGGCCCTGGTCGCAGGCTTTGACGGTGGAATTGGCCGCGGCTCGGCCCGTTCGGTTCCGGGCGTCGATCTGGGCGCCATCGTCCGCGCGGCGAAGGACGCAAATATCCTTGAGACGGGCGGCGGCCACGCCATGGCGGCCGGTTTCTCGCTCAAGCCTGAACGATTTGACGATTTCCGAGCCTTTCTGACCGACGCGCTCGAACCGCAGCGTTCGATCATCGCCGCCGCAAATGATCTATTGGCGGACGCATTCGTATCGGCGGCGGGGGTAACGGCACCGCTGATAGATGACATTTCCCGCGCGGGCCCCTTTGGTGCCGGCAATCCCGAACCCATATTCGTCGTGCCGGACGTGACTGTCGCCTATGCGGATGTTGTGGGTACCAACCATGTCCGTCTTCGTCTCGTTGCCCGCGATGGTGCAAGCCTTAACGCTATCGCGTTCCGCAGTTCCGATGCGCCTTTGGGCCGGGGTCTGCTGAAATCGCGTGGGCGCCGCATATGCGTGGCAGGCAAGATTCGATCCGACACGTACAGGCAAGAGGCCGGGGTGCAGCTGCACGTGGAAGACGCCGCGTCCGCCGCGGCCTGACGCTTGCCACAGAGGAAAACGCCGTCTATTAGCCAGCATATTCGCGCCCTTCGTCTATCGGTTAGGACTCAAGATTTTCAATCTTGCAAGACGGGTTCGACTCCCGTAGGGCGCACCAGCTTTTTTCGCCGCCGCCCGCGCGGCCGTGCGACAAACAGGCGCCGCTCAATCCCGGTATGACGAACCGCAATTTTCCTGATCGACTGCAGGTGGCAAAGGCGCTTGCAATCATTCTGTTCTTGATTGCGGGGCTGTCCCCATCTTTGGCGCCTGCTGCACAACGCCCGCCTGCCGCGGCGCCCACAACAAACGTCCAAGTGCAGAGGCTGCCCACGCTGTACCCCGAGGCGCAGGCCCTTGACGATTTTCTTACGAGAAATGTGGACACATGGATGCGGGCTTCGGATGTCCCTGGCGTCGCTATCGTTGTCGTGAAAAACGGCGGCGTTATGATCTCTCGCGGTTTTGGCGCCGAGAAGCCGGGCGAGGCAATTAACCCCTCTCGCACACAGTTCCATTTGGGTTCGCTCGCTTACCTTCTTGCCGATGTGGCCATAATGAAGCTGGTCGACCAGGGACATCTGCTGCTCGACCAGGATATCGGCGCCGCCCTCGGCGAGAGCGACCGCGCCGTCACCATCGCTGATCTTCTAATGCGCCGGATGCAATTCGGTGAAGACTTGCGTGGGGAAATTGTGGAACGCGTTTCCGGCATGCCGGCCCAAGCTTACATAAAGGGGCAAATCCTGGATCCGCTCGGCATGACTCGTAGCGGCTTCGACAAGGATGGCTTTCTCGCAACGCCAAACGACATGGCGCGCCTGATGCTCGCACTGTTAGGCGCAGGGACCGTGCCATCGGTCCTTCAGGCCGCAACGCGGCAGGAAATGCTACGAGTTCGGGGGGTGGTGCACGCCGGGCTTGCCGGCTATGCCTTGGGCTTCGCGGAAATGCACCGTAATGGCTGGCGCGGCTTTCTGCGCGACGGCCAGGCACCATTTGCGCAGTCACGCATGGTGCTGATGCCGGAAAATGAGACCGGCTATTTCATTGCCATTATCGGTCATGCGCCGCCTTCGTTCTGGCAGCAGCTCGACGATGCCGTGTTTGCGCGGCTGTTCCCGTCTAGGCCGGTGGAGGAACTGGCAGTGAGCAGCGTACCTGCACCCACGCACGAAACGGCCGAAGCGGTAGCTGGCACTTTCCGGATTGCTTCGCCCAGCCCTTACGATTTTCTGCGCAGCGGCGACGGGCGTCTCTTCCTCGAAGCACGCGACGCAAAACTGATGGCGTCCGGAGTCGAGCAGGGCGAGCTCAGGCCGCATGCGGGCGGCATCTGGCGTTCGGAAGACGGCAATGTCCGCCTCGCCGCTGTCAACGGCCAAGTTCTCGTGGACACGCGCGTGTACGAGCGCCACCGCTTTCCGGTTGCGCTTGTCGTCTTTGCTGCACTTGTGGCGCTTGCCGCGATCGGTTATTCCGCCTATCGAATCTGGCGTGCCTGAGCCAATTGGATACACTGCCGCCGATTCCGAAGGAGCCCACTGTGACGCTACGCGACAACGAAACCGGAAAAGAAGATGCGGCGAAAATCGATGCCGCCCTGGCACAGGTGCAGCAGGCGTTGTTCAAAGCGCGCACAGTGCTGATTTTCGGCGACATCGACATGAAAATGGCCGAGCGCGTGACCGCGCAGCTTCTGGCGCTGGCGCAGGAAGGCGACGGCGATATCCGAGTGATCATAAATTCGCCGGGCGGCCACGTGGAGTCGGGCGATACCATTCACGATATGATCCGCTTCTGTGGGCCGCGTGTAAAAATGATTGGCACTGGCTGGGTTGCGAGCGCAGGCGCGCATATCTTTATCGGCGCCGCGCGCGAAAACCGGTTTTGCCTGCCCTATACGCGTTTTCTTCTGCACCAGCCTATGGGCGGCGTCGCGGGCCCGGCCTCCGACATATCTATCGAAGCGGAAGAAATCATCAAAATGCGCGAGCGCCTCAACCGGGAGATTGCCAGGGAAACCGGACAACCCTATGAGCGCGTGGCGCAGGACACCGACCGCAATTTTTGGATGTCGGCGGAACAGGCCAAAGAATATGGCTTGGTCAACAAGATCATCAACCGCACGGATCAAGTGTGAGCGCAGCCGCCCCGTGGTGGAAGGGCGCAATTGTTTACGAAATCTATGTCCGCAGCTTTTTTGATTCGAACGGCGACGGCCACGGCGATCTGCAAGGCGTAACGGCGAAACTCGATTACATTCAAAGCCTGGGCGCGGACGCGATTTGGCTTTCCCCCATTCATCCCTCGCCCAATTGCGACTGGGGGTACGACGTTTCCGATTACGGAACTGTGCACCCCGATTTCGGAACGGCAGGCGACCTCGAGGGCTTGATTGCCGGCGCGCACGGGCGTGGGATCAAGGTTCTTCTCGATGGCGTGCTAAGCCACACGTCCGATCAGCACGCGTGGTTTCGTGAAAGCCTTTCATCGCGCGATAACCCGAATGCAAATTGGTATGTGTGGGCCGATCCCAAACCGGACGGCACGCCGCCGAACAACTGGTTGAGTGCATTCGGCGGGCCGGCGTGGTCATATCACCCTGCGCGGCGGCAGTATTACTTCCACAAATTCCTGCGCCAGCAGCCGAAGCTAAATTGGCGCAATCGTAACGCCCGCAGCGCGGCGCTCGACGTGCTGCGCTTCTGGCTTAAGCATGGAATCGACGGATTTCGACTCGATGTGGCGAACTCATATCTGCATGACGTGTCGCTGCAAGACAACCCGGCGGTACCAATGGACGCGCGCAACAACTGGCACTGGAGCCATGCCCCGCATCTGCAAAAACACATTCACGATTCTAATTTGCCGGAGAATTGGTCAGCGCTTGACGACATTCGCCGGGTTGTCGAACAGTATCAGGATCGCTTTGTGTTCGGCGAATTCTACGAAGATGCCGAAATATCAGGCGGTTATCTCGCACCCGACAAAGGACTGCATTCCAGCTACGATTTTGGGTTGCTAGATCTGCACGGGCTCACAGCCGAAGCAATGCAGGATTATTGCCAAAGGCTGGATGCGTATCGCAATTACTGGCCCTCCATCGCTTTTTCCAACCACGACGTCGTTCGCACGGTCACGCGGCTTGGCGCAGAGCACGACGGACGGGAATTCGGCGAAGTAGCGCTTGCGCTTCTGCTGACGCTCAAGGGCACGATTCTGCTTTATCAGGGCGAGGAACTCGGTCTGCCTCAGGCAGAAGTGTCGGCCGAGGCGGTACGGGATCCGCTTGGACAACTCTACTATCCATACTCGAAAGGCCGCGATGGATCCCGCACGCCCATGCCTTGGGACGGAGAGAAGCCCGAAAACGGATTCTCAACCGCAAAGCCCTGGCTTCCAGTCTCGCCGGCTCAAGCGCCGCTCGCGATCGCTGCACAGGAAGTGCCATCTTCCACATTGCAATTGTTCAGGGGACTGTCGGCACTTCGTAAGGCGAGCCCCGCCATAAGACTGGGCGAAGTTCATTTCCGGCATGCGAAGGGCATTCTGGCCTACGAGCGCCGATATGACACGGAAAGCACGCTTTGCGTTTTCAATCTAACGTCTGGGGCGCACACTTTTGCGCACCCGGGTCTTACGCGTGCGCGGGTGATTCTTTCTTCGCGTGCGCAAGCGGATGGCGGCAGCCTTTCGTTCGCCCCTTTCGGGTTCTGGATTGGAAAACTCTAACGGCTCGGCGACGGCAAGTGCCCCGAGAACGGCGTCAATGGGAAGCAGCACGCAACTGTGCCGGTTCTTGTGAGCGGCCACCCCTGCCAGCGCCGAAAAATCGCCGAAAGGCTGCGTTGGCGGCGCCCCGCCGCTCAGCATGACCTCTATCTCGTGGCGAAGGCGCCGCACGCGCATTTCATCCACGCCGGTGAGCCGCTCGCCCAAGATAGATGCAGCCGCCTGGGTGAACACGCAGGCTTTTGTTTCGTGTGCAATAGCCGCGACACGCCCACCCGGACCAAGCCGCAGTGTAACAGTCACTTTGTCGCCGCAGACTGGATTGAGCGCGAGACCGGAAAGTCTTGGCTCGGGCAATTCGCCCGCGCCCGCAGCCATGGCAGCAAGCCTTAAGACATCGCGCGAATAGATCGGATCGGTCATGGAGCTTCTCTCGGAAGGGTCAGCCTAACGCGCAAGCCGCTTCCCTTGCGATTCTCCAGCGTAACGTCGCCACCATGCTCACGTGCAATGGTGCGGGCAAGAGTGAGTCCGAGGCCAGCGCCACCCGTTGCGCTGCTGCGCGAAGATTCTAAGCGGACAAAAGGTTCAAAGACCCGCTCGAGCTGTTCTGGTGGAATGCCCGGTCCATCATCTTCGACAACTATGGTGTGGAACGTGTCATTCTGTTCCAGGTGCACGCGCGCGCGGGCGCCATAGCGCACCGCATTCTCTACAAGGTTGCGCAGGGCACGGCGCAGTTCATTCGGGCGGCAGATGCAAGGCGCACTTCCCTCGATCCCGCACTCAACACTCTGCCCGAGGTCGCTTAAGTCTCCGCAAACGCTTTCCATGAGCGCTATCAGGTCCACGCGGCGCATTTCTTCGCCAGGCGCGGCACGTGCGGCGTCGAGCACCGTTTCCGTCAAGGCTTGTAGTTCTTCCAGATTGCGTGTGAGCCGGTCACGGATTTCCGCGTCCTGGACAAGTTCCGCGGTAATGCGCATTGCAGAAATGGGCGTGCGCAAGTCGTGTCCCACGGCGGAAAGCAATTGCCGGTGACTGTCCAGCGTGCGTTGGACGCGGTCACTCATGGCATTGAACGCCTCCGCTGCGCGCCGCAAGTCGTCCGGCCCTCTTACGTCGAGGCGCGGTGTGTTGCCGCCACGAGCAACGGTGTCCGCAGCAGTCGCCAACTGGGAAAGCGGGCGAGCCACGCGCCCGGCGAGCCATGCCGCCGCGGCGCAGGTCACAAGCACGGCCGCGGCCGCAGCGATCAAAATTGCCCTCGGTCCGCGCGGAACGGGACGTTCGTTACGTACGACCATCCAACGTCCAGGCGCTATTGTCTGAGCGATTTCTGTGACTGTCTTCGCAGCGCTGCCGGCTTCCGCGCCGCTGGAAATGCTTACGTGGATTTCGCCCGGAGTGGCGCGTTCGGCTGCGCGCAGCTGGCGCGCCAGGGCGCGTTCCTCTTCGCCCATGGGCGAAAGGTTTGGCGCCGCGTCAGCAATTCTGAAGCGCGTGAAGCGGGTGCTGACGGCCTGAAGGACCTGGATGTGCTGTCGCTGGGGAAGCGTAGAAACAAGATCGGCGACTGCGCCCACACGCGCTGCCAGCGCGGCATTGCGCGCGCTGCTCAGCTCGCGTTCGTGGAAGTACTCAAAAAGAATCCCGGCAAGGAGATTTGAAAGTATGACGGCAGCGGCCGTGATGACGCCAAACTGGGCTCGCAACGTTGCAAACCAGTGAGTCACGGCACCTTGACCTCGCCTATGAACATGTAACCGCCGCCCCATACGGTTTTTATGTAGCGCGGGTTCTTCGAGTCGCGCTCGAGCTTTCTGCGCAGGCGGCTCACCTGATTGTCGATCGAGCGGTCGAACACGTCCGCTTCGCGGCCCTTTGTAAGATCGAGAAGCTGTTCGCGCGAAAGCGCCACTTTCGGGTGCTCGATGAAAGCCATCAGCAGTTTGAATTCACCGCCTGAAAGCGGCATCGCGATGCCATCCGCACCTATGAGTTCGCGCTGGCCAGCATCGAGTGTCCATTCGCCAAAGCGATAGCGTTCGTGAATTGGCGCGCGCAGCCGCGGAGGAAGGGCGTTTGCCCGCCGTAGCACGGCGCCGATACGCGCTAGTAGTTCGCGCGGATTGAACGGCTTCGGTACATAATCGTCGGCGCCGAGTTCGAGCCCGGCAATGCGGTCGGGCTCCTCTCCACGGGCGGTCAGCATTATAACGGGAGTCGCTGTGCTCTCGCGAATGGAACGGCAAAGACTGAAGCCGTCTTCGCCCGGCATCATCACATCGAGAACGATAAGATCAATCGCGGACGTCCCGAGCGCACGGCGCGCGGCCGCGGCGGACTCCGCGCCGGTGGCGCGATATCCGTTTTCCTTCAGAAAACGCACCAGCGGCTCGCGGATGTCACGCGCGTCATCCACGACCAGGATGTGAGGCTGCTCACGCTGTTCCGTCATACCCTTAGGATCGCGACCCGGTGGCGCGGGGCAAGGCCATTCCTGTCGCAAATTGTGTCAGAGCACCATTCCGAACAACACGAGCAGGATGACCACCACGGAAACTAGGCCAGCCACCCACATCTGAGGTCCAAGGGGATCCGCTGCCGCCGCGTGCAACTCGTGGCCCGTGTGGGACGCGGGGATCATTGAAGTCGGGTCATGGACGGCCGCGTGTGCGCCGCCAAGCACAGCGTCGAGCTTTGCAAAGAATTCGTCCGCAATTCGCCTTGCTGTCGCCTCGAGAACGCGCGGTCCGGCCTGCGCCAGACGCCCGCTCACATTGGCCTCCGCGTCGTAGGAGAGCGTTGTGCCGCCGTCGCTGGGTGTAAGGCGAAGTTTCGCCCGGCCTTTAGCAAATCCCGCCACGCCATGGCCGTCGGCGGAGACCAAGCAAAAATATGGTGCCTGCACGTCTGCAAACCTCACATGGCCCGCCAGACGCGCGCGCCCCGTACCGAGCCGAAACGCGATCGCCCCCTTGAATTCATGGTCGGAAATTCTTTCAGCTCGCTCCAGCCCGGGCAGACACGCCAAAAGGACCTGTGGATTACTTAGCGCCGCCCAAACCTCGTCAGGCGGCGCAGGCAACGAGTAAAGGCCCTTAAGTTCCATAACAGGATCAAAGCTTAGGCGATTCATCCGCTGCGGAAATGTCGCGTGTCCGCTAAGGCTAAATTAGAACAACTCCAATTCGGATATATCTTTAGTGGTGCGAATCGGTCGCTTCACCCCCCGCCATTTATGTGTTAACTTTATTTCCCAAGAAAAAGGGCCGGTGAGCGACCGGTGCGTAAATACCTTTCGGGGCAAAGGGTTGGGTATGGAAACGGGCGTAGAGGCGCCGCCAGAGGCGGGTGAGCGCGCCATTCAGGTCACCGGCCGCGTCAAGTGGTTCGACACCGCAAAGGGCTACGGGTTCATTAAACCCTCCAACGGCGTCCAGGGCGACGTACTCCTGCATCAATCCTGCGTCCGCCAATCGGGCTTTAAGGCCGCCTACGAGGGCGCCTATGTGGTTTGTGAAGCAGTGATGCGGCCGAAGGGGTTCCAGGCGCTTCGCCTGATCGAACTAGACAACTCCATGGCAGTGCAGCCCATGAACACTAATCGCGAGCCGCGATTTGTCGCGGAGCCTCAGGGTCCACCGTTCGAGGCGACGGTAAAGTGGTTCAATCGTGGAAAAGGATACGGTTTCGTATCACGCGGGGAAGGAACTCCTGACGTTTTTGTCCACATGGAGACATTGCGCAGGAGCGGCATCCGTGAGTTGCACCCCGGCCAGCGCGTGAAGGTGCGTGCAGGCGACGGACCCAAGGGCAAGCTTGCGGCGGAGGTGACGCTACTGGAAGCCTAGCGCGGCGGCCGGTCTTCCATGTTCAGGATTTCGGACGGCGCGAAATCGTCGGTAAGCGCCGACGTGCTCCGGTTCCACTTCACCGGCTGAAAATCTTTGGCGAGCTTACGCAGATCGTAGGCGAAGCGGTAACGCTGCTGCGCCGTCTTGGCCAGTCCCGCCCAGTCGCGCGGGTGCCGCTTGGAGCCCTCGTAGGCGAAGATGACGATATTTCCGCCGGCCTTCATCGTGTCCACGTTCGTGAACACCTTGCTGATGGTTGCCATGGTAGCGTCGAAAAGAAGTGTCGAGGGATCCACGTTTTGCACCAGGCATCCGCCGGGGGCGAGTTTTGATTTCGCAAGCGCATAGAATTCCCGCGTCGTAAGATGAAACGGGACGAACCAGCCGCGGTAGGCGTCCACAAAGATAATGGCGTATGGCTCCTTTTCCCTATTGAGGAAATGCCGCCCATCACGCTCAACAATGCGCATGCGCGGACTTTCCCGGACGCCGAAGTGCTTCTTGGCGAGGCGGATCACGCCGGGATCGATTTCCACCTGGACAAACTGCGTTTCCGGCATGAACTGTTCCAGATAGCGCACAACCGTACCGCCGCCGAGCCCGATCATGAGCGCCCGATTGGCATTGGCGCTGCATGCTGCCGCCATGGTCATTGCGCGCGTGTAGGCCAGTGGAAGCTCGCGCGGCTTTTTCGCGTTCGAGACGGACTCAGTGAAGCGGCGCTCATAAAGGCCGAATTTCATCGTGCGATAGTCGCCGTCCCGGAAAACGTAAATCTGGTTATAGGGCGTTTCCTCCTGGTCGATCAGGCCTTCGGTCAGGTCCTGCAATGTCGGTTGTCGCGCCGTTGCGGCTTGAGGACTTAACACCGCGAAGGCACAGAGGAAGACGCCGGCAACCATTCCCGTGCGCCGCAGCCATCGCGGCGTCAGAATAATCGGCACAATGAGCGCGCTCAGCACCGCCAGACCATAGGTGTTCGCGCGCGTGCCGAAATTGGGAATGAGAAAAAACACTGTGCCCAGCGTGCCCACGATGCTACCGGCCGTGGAAATTGCGTAGACAGCGCCCGCAATGTGGCCGGCGCGCTCGCGCGAGGCGATGAGCAGGCGAATGGCAAACGGCCCAGCCGCACTCAGCAGCATGGTGGGAAGAAAAAATAGAATAAGGGCGGCTGCAAGCACACCCAAGCGTACGTCGAGATCGGTTTCGGCAAAGCCGAGTGCTACATGATCGGCGATTTGCGGAAGCATCAGTAAGAGCAGTGGGGCAGGTGCAATGATGCCGGCAAAGACAGCAGGCGAGGGAAAACGGTCCGCCACGCGCCCGCCAAGAAAATAGCCGCACGCCATACCGGCCAGCACGACCGCAATCAAGCTACCCCAAGTGTAGATGGAGCTTCCAAAAAAAGGATTCAGATAGCGCGTCGCCAGCATCTCGAACGCCATCACAATCGCGCCGAGCAGAAAAGTTGCCGCGTACAGGGCCGCGCGTTCGGCAGGGTGCTTGCGGACAGGATCGATTTCGCGCGGATTCAATGGAGCCTCAGTCGGAAAGCTTGACGTAAAACAACGCGCCGCCCGGCCTTGGGCTGCGTCGGTTGGCAACGGCGTAAAGCCCGGTTTCGTCGGGGGTCAGCACGACATTCGTTGTGTACGCATAGCCGGACGTCTCAAACGTTTCCAGCAGATTGCCGCTCATAGAAACGTGAACGACCATGGCCCGGCCGTTTACGGCCACATAGAAGCTTCCATCCCGGGCAGGTTCGATGCCATCGGGGCCGGTCAACGCTTCCCCTTGGCCAAGTGAACTAGCGAAAGCAAAGGCAAGCGTACGCACGCCCAAACTTCCGTCGGCATCGATGGGGTAACGCCACACACGGCGGGCGAGATGCTCGCTCACCAAAAGAAACCGCCCGTCCGGCGTAACGGCAACGCCATTCGCGTAATGCAAATCCTCGGCGACGACGCGTTTCACGCCGTGCTTTTGAACCAGCCAGACTTTTCCCGAAACAGGCGCGCGTGGATCGAATTCGCCGGATTCAGAAACATAGATGCCAACGGCGCCCGCACTCATGTCGTTGGGCCGGTGGAGCCGCTCGCGCGCAACCAAATAGGGACGTCTCGCAACGCGCAGTTCGAAGAAGACGATTTCATGCGCCAGATGGCAGGCGGCCAGCCATTGACCGGATGGCAGTCTGGCAAGTGATGTCGGGCCGCAGCTTTCGTCGGAAAACACAGGTGCGACTGAGCGGGGTTCGTAGCGCAGGATCGCACCGCGCAGCATGTCTGCGAAAAGAAGATTTTTCCCGTCGAATACGGGCCCTTCGGGATAAAGCAAATCGTCGTAGATTTTGGTCATTTCCCGCGCATGAACGGGCGCGGAAAGCGAAAGCAGCAGTACGCATAATAGCCCACGCCGAGCAAGCGGTGTTCGTTTCGGCATGGCGCAAACCCTGGTTACGCTTGGCAAAGAGCAGCGAGCGTACCATATCTGCGTCGGGCGCGGGGTTGCTGGGGCGCGGCCGAGCGTGTATTTCCGCAAGGCCGGGGCGTGGCGCAGCCTGGTAGCGCATCTGCTTTGGGAGCAGAGGGTCGCGTGTTCGAATCACGCCGCCCCGACCATCCTGCGCTCGCGAAGCGAGGGCGGGATGCCCTCCGGAGCTTCAGCGTAGGAGGGCTGGTGCGGTGTCCGCGAGCTTCGGATGGCGAGCCAGCCTGTGCTGCGAAGACGAATTGGAATAGAGGATATGTGATGCTCGCACGCATTTACAGACCGGCTAGAACTGCGATGCAGGCGGGCCGTGCGCTGACGCGGAAGTGGGTGCTGGAATTCGAGCCGCAGACTCCGCTCCAGATCGAGCCGCTGATGGGATGGACCAGCTCAAACGATATGCTCCAGCAGGTGCGCCTCGAATTCGACACGCGCGAGGAGGCAATAGCCTATGCCGAGAAGCACGGTATCGCCCATCAAGTCTTCGAACCGGACGAATCGCGGCCGAAACCGCGCGCCTATTCCGACAATTTCCGCTACGACCGGAAAGAGCCGTGGACCCATTAGGGTCCGGAAATCAGAAATCGGAATCGGGCAAGACCGGCAGGGCTCTGTTTTCGGATTTCCGATTTCCGTATTCTGATTTCTGAAGAGGCCCCGTAGCTCAACGGATAGAGCAACAGCCTTCTAAGCTGCAGGTTGGAGGTTCGAGTCCTCCCGGGGTCACCATTTCAGTGCTATGCCCGCTTGCCGGTGAAGCCGGACGTACCGAACATGCCGAGCCTCACTTCGCCCGACATGTCGTCGCCGCTGACCGTTCCGGAGAACTCCAGCGTCATTGCCATAGGCCTCGTGATCGAGGCCTTCCAGGAGACCGCATTGCCGTTCACGTTCCCGTCCATGATCGGCCCGCTCTCGCCGGACGGCGCGCTTTGCGTTCCCGTGAGTTGCGCGCCGGCAGCAGCGATCGTCAGCGTGCTCTGCTGCTCGCCCATCGGCGTGTTAATTGTCAGCTTCCATGTGCCGTCAATCCCCATTGCGTGCCTCCTAGGCCTTTGCCAAACGCTCGAACCCCGCCGCGAGATCCGCCTTCAAATCTTCCACGTCCTCGAGTCCTACGTGAATACGCAGGACCGGTCCTTCGGCCTCGAAGGTGTGGTGCTCGCGGCTGAAATGGGCCGGGATGATCAAGCTTTCGTAGCCACCCCAGGAATATCCGATACCGAAGAGTTTCAGGCCGTCGATCATGGCCGCGACGGCTTTTTCGGAACAGGGTTTCAGGACCACGCCGAAAAGGCCGGTAGCGCCCCCAAAATCGCGCTTCCAAATGGCGTGACCGGGATCGCCTTCGAGCGCGGGATAGAGAACACGTTCCACTTCCGGCCGCGACTGCAGCCAGCGTGCAAGCGCCGTAGCCGTTTCCTGGTGCCGACTTAGGCGCACGGCGAGCGTGCGCAATCCGCGAAGGCCAAGATACGCTTCGTCGCCCGCAATCGTGAGCCCGATTTCATGGTGAGTGCGCACCAGGCGTTCGGCATGAACGGCATGGGCGGTCACCGATCCTGCGTTCACGTCCGCGTGCCCGCCGATATACTTCGTCAGCGCAAGCACGGAATAATCCGTTCCCATTTCCAGCGCGTTGAAGTAGAGCGGGGTAGCCCAAGTGTTGTCGAGAATGACCAAGATCTTCTTGGCGTGCGCGGCAGCTGCAATCGCCGGAACATCTTGGACCTCGAATGTAAGCGAACCCGGGCTTTCCAGAAACACAGCCTTTGTATTTGCCCGGAACGCCTTGGCGATGCCGCCTGCGACGCGCGGTTCAAAAAACTCTGCCTCGATGCCGTAGCGTGCAAGCGTTCCTTTGCAGAAGTGCCGTGTGGGGCCGTATGCGCTGTCGGTGATGAGCAGGTGGTCGCCCGCGCTGCAGGCCGCAAGGATCGCCAGCGTGCATGCAGAAAGGCCGGAAGGGGTTAGCACCGTGCGCGCGCCGCCTTCGAGTTTGCAGATCGCCTCTTCCAACGCGCGCGTCGTTGGCGTCGCCCGGCGGCCATAGGTGTAGGGCTGCGACTCCTTTCGCAGTGCTTCGACGCTGGGAAACAGAATGGTTGAGGCACGATAGACGGGCGTGTTCACCGCGCCGAACTGTTCGTGCGGCTTGCGCCCGCTCTCGATAAGTGTCGTGTCCTTGCGTGTCACACGGCTTCGAGCCGCTTTTCAAGCCTCATTGCGCCGGTACGGGGTGATTTTTCATCCTGCCTTCAAGAATAGGCTTCATTGGAACAATGAACAATGTGACGACGCCTCCCGCAACGCCAGCGACCGCCGCGATCATCAGGAAGAAATCGGTCTTGTCCATGGCGCTCCAGAAGCTCCCCAGGTAGCCCTGGATGAAGTTGCCCAAAAAGCTTGTAAGGAACCAGACGCCCATCATCATCGAAACGATTTTGGTGGGCGATACGCGCGCCACGAGCGAAAGGCCGATGGGCGACAAGTAGAGTTCACCGAGCGTCAGAATGACGAAATAGACGGCCAGCCATATCCAGCTTGCCTGCCCCGTGGTGCCGATGGAAAACGCCGCCGCCGCCAGCACCAGATACGAAATCGCCGCTAGGAAGCAGCCGATGGCCATTTTGGTTACCGTCGTTGGTTCCGTTCCCTTTTTCGATTGCCGCGTCCACAGCGCCACAACCAGTGGAGTAAAGGCAACGATCATCAGCGGATTGAATGCTTGAAACCAAGTCACCGGGATTTCCAGATTGATGAGCCCCGGGATAATTCGCCTATCCGTAAAGCCATCCGCCCACAAAGCGATGGTGTTGCCCTGTTGCTCGAAAGTTGCCCAGAAAAGGGTCACAGGCAACACGAGGAGGATGATGGCGATAACCGCCTTCCAGTCATCGCCCGTCATGGGCGCATGCTCGGTCTTGGTTTCTCTGGCTCTTTTCAGGTGATCGTGCGGCAGGGTGCGCAGCGCAAGAAGATAGATTATCAGGCCTATCACCATGCCAACGCCGGCCGCGAAAAAGCCGAAATGCCAGCCCGCGTCTTCGCCGAGCTGGCGGCAGGTTTCGGTCGCCCACACCACGCACATTTTTTCGCCGAGGGTGCCGGCAACGAGCGGCGAGAAGAACGCGCCGACATTGATGCCGACGTAAAAAATCGAATAGGCGCGGTCGATGCGGGAGTCGCCGGGCCGATACAGATTTCCAACTTGTGTCGAGATGTTCGGCTTGAAGGCGCCGTTGCCAAGGATCAGCAACAACAGTCCGACGAACAGTAACGAATTGAACATCAGCGCGAATTCGCCGATCGCCATCAATACTGCGCCTAGAATGACCGTGTTTCGCTGACCCCAAACGCGGTCGGCAAGCATGCCGCCGAACAGCGGCGTAAGGTAAACCAACGCAGTATAAGTGCCGTAGATCATCGATGAGAACGGCTGCATTTCGAGTGTGCGGCCGGTGATGAACTCGAAGAAGGCCTTGACGGACTGATAGCCCCAAACTTCGTCGATATGGTCGGGAAGCAGAAGGTATTTGGTCAGATACAGGATGAGGATCGCCCGCATCCCATAGTAGGAGAAGCGCTCCCACATCTCGGTAGTGAAAAGAAAGGAAAGACCTATGGGGTGACCGAGAAATTCCTTGGTTTGGGCAAACGTACCTTTAGCCGCGCCCGAATCCGACGATGTCATCCCCCATACTCCCGATGAAGCGCCCCTCGGTCTCGATATAGCACAGTTTTTCGTGGCTTCTTCATTCGAATCCAGCGGGCAACCAGATCGTGCGGTCTTCACGGGAGTAGGGCACAAAGCCCATGCGCTGGTAAGTTTGCAACGCGCGCGGGTGGTCGAGTGAGCACGTGTTCACGATCAGTTTCTCTATCGGCTTGGCCCAGGCGAGTTCGCAGGTCTGGTAGAGAAACCACGGCCCGAGCTTGCGCCCAACGAATTCCGGGACGAGGCCGAAATATGCGATCTGTGCCGCCTTGTCGTTGCGGAAGTCGAGTTCGCTCATGCCCGCCGGAACACCGGAAACATAGAGTGCGTAAAGTTCGATCTTCGGCTCGGCAAGCATTCCGGCAAGCGCGTCGTCGGTCCAGCGGCGGCGTTCTACCCAAAAATAGTCGCGCCCAATCGTGTCGTAGAGGTAGCGGTAAAAGTGAACCGGCGGGTTTTCGCAACGCAGGATCGCGGTTTTCATCTGTGGTCGCGGTGGGCCCGGCGGCGGGGGGCGCGAGGTCAATTCGAGAAAGGTGACAACAACGGCAAGCCCGCGTTCGCCAAGATCGTTGCGAAGTTCCTTCATGTTACCCGCGTGCGACCGGAGCGTCCGCGCGGGCGCCCCATTCCGCCCAGGAACCTTCGTACAGCGCTGAACTCTTCGCGCCGGCAATCTCCAGCGCAAGCAGCGCCAGCGCGGCCGTTACGCCGGAACCGCAACTGGTAACCACGGGTCTCTGCATGTCCACACGCCGTTGTGCAAATATCCTTCTAAGCGCATCCGGAGCGCGCATCGTTCCTTCCGGATTGAGCAGGTCCACGTAGTAGACGTTTAACGATCCCGGAATGTGCCCTCTTTTCAGCCCAGGCCGAGGTTCCGGTTCGTCGCCTTGGAACCGGGCAGGGCTGCGCGCATCGACGATCTGCTCGGCGTGCGAGGATAAGTTGGCGTGTACCTGTTCGTAGTTCCGGATCAAAGCAGGATTGAGATGCGCGTGAAAATGGCTATCGCGCATGGCGGGCTGGCCGGGTTGAAGAGGGCGTTTTTCGCGCTTCCACTTGGGAAGGCCGCCGTCCAGGACCGCGGCTTTCTTGTGCCCCATGGCACGGAGCATCCACCATGCCCGTGGCGAGGAAAAAATGCCGGAACTGTCGTAAACGACGACCGTTTGCGCGTTTCCGATGCCGAGCTTGCGCATTTGCCGCTCGAATGAGACGGCATCGGGAAGCATGTGCGGTAGATTTGTGCTCTTGTCGGAAATAGCATCGATGTCGAAAAACACCGCCCCAGGGATGTGCTCTGCTTCGTATTCGGCGCGCGTATTTCGCTCCGCGGAAGGCATGTACCAGGACGCGTCGGCAATTGCGACTTCGGGTGAGCCGTGGCGTTCGGCTAACCAGTCGGTAGAAACGAGCGGGCGTGAGCTCATCGGACAAACGGGACGTTCAATTTTGGTGGGCCGCACTCGAGCCAGCCCGGAACGGGAAGTTTCTTCGTGCGCAGAAACTCAGGATTGAACAGTCTGCTCTGATAGCGCGTGCCGTAATCGGCGAGCACGGTGACGATGGTGTGACCCGGGCCGAGCTGCTTCGCCAGCCGGATGGCGCCCGCAACGTTGATGCCGCTCGAGCCGCCGAGGCAGAGACCTTCGTGCTCCAATAGTTCGAAAATGAGGGGCAACGCTTCTTCGTCGGGAATCTGAAATGCGTCGTCAATCGGTGCGCCTTCGAGATTGGCGGTGATGCGGCCCTGGCCGATGCCTTCGGTTATCGAAGTGCCTTCGGCTTTGAGCACGCCTGTTTTCACCCAGGAATAGATTGCAGCGCCCATGGGGTCGGCCGCAGCGATCACTACGTTCTTATTCCGCTCTTTCAGCGCTATGCCCACGCCAGCGATCGTGCCACCCGTGCCTATGGCGCATACGAAGCCATCCACCTTTCCGCCGGTCTGGCGCCAGATCTCCGGCCCCGTCGTGTTGATGTGGCCGTCGCGGTTGGCGACGTTGTCGAACTGATTGGCCCAAATGGCGCCATTGGGCGATGTCTTTGCCAGCTGTTCGGCGAGCCGGCCTGACAATTTCACATAGTTGTTGGGATCTCTGTACGGGACCGCCGGTACTTCGACTAGCTCGGCGCCAAACAAACGCAGTGTGTCCTTCTTCTCCTGGCTCTGCGTGTCGGGAATGACGATCACGGACTTCATGCCAAGCGCGTTACCGACCATGGCGAGACCGATGCCGGTGTTGCCTGCAGTGCCCTCGACGATTATGCCGCCGGGCCTGAGTGTTCCGTGTTCCATCGCGTCGCGGATGATGAAAAGCGCGGCCCGGTCTTTGACCGATTGGCCGGGGTTCATGAACTCGGCCTTGCCCAATATTTCGCAACCTGTGCGCTCGGAAGGCCCGCGCAAGCGGATGAGCGGCGTGTTGCCAATGGCGGCGATGACGTCGGGCAGGGCGGCCATGTGCTTCATCAATTCTGAGGCGGAGGCGAA
Organism: Alphaproteobacteria bacterium; assembly: GCA_052389895.1. Lineage (GTDB taxonomy): Bacteria > Pseudomonadota > Alphaproteobacteria > Micropepsales > Micropepsaceae > CAVVXX01. Next base: position 38,202 of record JBQTHM010000003.1, read on the forward strand.
ACTAAGGAGAGTGGCGTCTCGCTTCAAGCTGCGGCAGCCGCCTTGCCGCGCGCAAGGGTTTTCGCTCCGAAAACTACAAGCGCAATTGCGGCCATAACCCAGAATACAAGCCCAAACTCGGCGTAACGAATGTAAAATGGGTCGGACGGCCAGATCATGTAACCGATGCTGTAGGTGCTGTTAACGGCCGCTCCCAAGCGCCAACGCGGAAGGTGGTGTGCTTGCAGGATCGCAAGGCAATCATATTGAGTCGGCAACACATGTAAAAGAAGTTAGGCAGTCGTTAAGAAATAGTCGCACAGCATTGCGGGATGACGGCTGACGCAGCGACGCGGACGATTCCGGCTGGCTCCGACTTTGCCGCTATTTTTGCCGCGTGCCCCAATCCCTATCTATTGCTTGATTCGGAATTCTACATCGTCGGTGTGAACGACGCGTATTGCCGCGCGACGATGACCAGGCGCGGAGAAATCATTGGGCGGCACCTTTTCGACGTTTTTCCCGACAATCCCGACGACCTGCATTCCAACGGTACGGCGAATCTGCATGCGTCGCTCATACGTGTCGTGGAATACGCGCGGCCCGACGCCATGCCGGTGCAGAAATACGACATCCGCAAGTCAAAGGAAGAAGGCGGCGGTTTCGAGGTCCGCTATTGGAGCCCGCTGAACTCGCCTGTGCTGGACGCAAATGGCAACGTAAAGTGGATCATCCACTATGTCGAAGACGTAACTGAGATTGTGCAGAAGCGCGTTCAGGAAACGCAAATGCAGGAATTTGCGCGCGAGCAACAGCGTATTATCAGAGAACTGCGTTCCGCCAATGCCGAGCTTTCACGTCATATTCTGGTGAAAAAGTAGCGTTTGCACCGGCTTGAGGCCGCGGCCGAATTATTTCGCTGCCGCTGCCGAATACCGTAACGTAGGCGGCAGCAATACACTCGCACCTACCCACAATGACATCGAAAGCTCAGCCCCGATTTGAACCGCTGGCCGGCTATGAATATCTGGCGCCAGATGAAATGGGCCGGCGGGCGGAGGCCTTCGAAGCTATCATGCGCAAGAGGCGAACCGTGCGCGATTTCGCGCCGAATCCCGTTCGACGCGAAGTAATCGAGAGCGCGATCCGCACGGCTGGGCTTGCCCCAAGCGGAGCAAATCGTCAGCCGTGGCATTTTGTGGTCGTCACAGAGGCGGAGCTGAAACGAAGGATACGCGACGCGGCTGAAAAAGAAGAAAAGGAGTTTTACGCCAGACGCGCGCCGCAGGAGTGGCTGGATGCGCTCGCCGAACTCGGCACAACGTGGGAGAAACCGTTCCTTGAAACGGCGCCCGTCCTGATCGTGATCTTTCAGGAGCTATACCGCCCCAAGCCGGATAGCGGTCGCGTGAAAAATTACTATGTTTTGGAAAGCGTCGGCATCGCAACGGGCTTTCTCATTGCGGCGCTGCATCACGCTGGCCTCGCCACACTCACGCATACGCCCAGCCCGATGGGATTCCTTCGCGAGATCTTGGGGCGCCCATCCTACGAAAAGGCAGCCATGATTCTCGTTACCGGTTATCCCTCAAAGAACGCAGTCGTGCCCGCAATCAGGAAAAAACCGCTGTCGGAGATCGCTACGTTCCGTTGAGAAAGGCGCGACGTAAAGGGCGGCTAGTCGCGAGCAAATTGTCTACGCAGCTCGCGCTTGGCCTCCTCCAGTTTACGCCTCCGGGCGTGGGGTAAATTCTTTCCGGCGCGGTTCATGTAGAACACGAGCATCGAAAGGGCTGATCGGTAGGGATCCGCTTTGCGGCGTTTGCTGTGCATCGCCGATCGTTTCAGCCAGCGTGCGATGCGCTTGGGATCATCCCAAGTGAACACGCCCTTATCCAAATCGAGCGCATTGCTGTGCCTGGTTACGTGGCCCGACCAGTACTTGCTTCGTTTTGCGGCCCTTGCCATACGCCAGTAACGACCGCGCCGGTTATGCCGTTCCTTCGATTGGCTCGCGCGGATCGCTTTCGTATTGGCTCCCCGGGCCGGACTCGAACCAGCGACCCAGCGGTTAACAGCCGCTTGCTCTACCGACTGAGCTACCGGGGAACACGGAGCGGCCTCTCTAGCGTATGCTCCGTAGCGTGGCTATATCAAAGTCGAACAAAGGCGGCCAAGGCTCGAATTGCATGCCCGAATCCACAAGCCAAACAAACACGTCCGGCCCGCGCGTCGGTTTTGGACGCTTCAGTATCAAACTGCCGCGAAACAAAGCGCTGCGCATCGGCCTGGGATTGCTGCTTTGTCTTGGCGCGGTGTTCTGGTTCCTGCCCATCCTGGGGCTCTGGATGTTGCCGCTCGGAATCTTGGTGCTGGCGGTCGACTTTCCGCCCGCACGCCGGCTGAGCCACTGGACGGTCGAGAGGTGGAAGGAATCTTCTTCATGGCGGGAGCGCTGGTGGGGCTGGTGGCGCCGCAAGCCGCGCGACAAAGGCCCGGAATAAAAAAAGAGGGCCGGACTTGCGCCCGGCCCCCAAGGCGTTGGGTAATGGTGGGGTGTCTTCAAGGGAAGACGAGCGAAACCTTGTTCCCGCTCGGTTAAGATTTGGTTAATGCGTTCGCTCGAATTCGGCCCTTCATGGCAAGTGCGGCCAGGGCGTAGCCGCCGTCAGCCCCGTCAATGAAGTGAATATGGCCGCCTTCCTGGAATTCGCGCACAAAACAGGTCATCAGCGCGGCCCCAGCGCTGTGCATGCCATAATCGATTCGACCCGCCTGCCATTCTCTCTCCAGTAGCGAGTCGATGGCATCGGCCTGCGCCGATGTGCAGTCGACGACCATACGAAGCGAGTCGGCAAATTTGCGATAATCCGAATGGCGGGGGAGGCTGGCGCGATAGGCGCGCGCATCGAAGCCACCATACGCATCGCCCGTTGCAAGTGAGAGATCGGAAACCGTGCCCTCAAACATGATTCTTAGGGCACGCTTGAGACGCCCACGGGGCGCGGTCAGGGCGGCTTCACGCGCCATTGCTCGGGGCGTCCAGCGGGTGTGGTAGGCGCCCAAGCGCGCAGGCGAGTAAGTCGCGCCGGTAATTGCGATTATGCGTCCGTAAAGCTCGCGATAAATAGGCGGCAAGAGCGAGGCTGCGTCGCGCGCGTGCACGACCAGCGAAACGATCACGCCGTTAGCGGAGGCGAGCGGCTGCCATCGGCAAGAAAGCCCGGTCAGATCGGGGTCATCTTCGCCTGCTGGCAAGCGTAACACTTCGCCCTCGAGCGACTTGCAAATGGACTCGGCGATTTCGCACCCCCCACCGGCGAACATCGCAAGCAGACGGCCAGAGCCGAGATCGTGCGAAGCAACGAGAAGGTTGCGCCCCCGGTTGCGGATCTCGCTCACCGGCACCAGCGCACAACGCAGCGTCAGGCCCAGTACGTTTGTGCTCATGTGCTGCGCCGAGCGCAACGCTGCCTTCGCCGCGGTCAAGTATTCCGGCGGCACGATAACGATACCGCCGTCGCCACCAAAGGCAAAGGGCAGGTCATCGCGTCCACAGGCGTTGAGAACGCAGGCGATTGTTGCCGCACCCGCCAGGTTGACATCCTTGTAATGGCCCTGTTCGATTGCTCTCGTCGAATTCACGACATCGGAGACAGCTACGGTCCAGTCGTCCGGCACTGCCCGATATCGGGCGACGTCGAAGGCCAGCGCGAAATCCTTAAATGGCACGAAGCTCGACGACATTTCACAAATATCCAAGGCTAGCGAGGCTGCAACCGCCAGAGCAGAATGCGCCCGGCACGACAACTATGCCTCGACCCGGCCTTGGAGCTTGTGACCGGCCCATGGCAGCAGCAGCTGTAAAAGAGGTCCCGTCATGACTGTAGTGCCGACGGCCATGATCACAAGCATGGTGAACACGTTGGGCGGGATAAAGCCTAACGATAGGCCAATATTGAGCACGATCAGCTCCATCAGCGCGCGCGTGTTCATGAGCACGCCCAGGATCGTTGAGTCTTGTGGCGAGACCCCGGAAAACCGTGCGCCAAAATACACGGGTACAATCTTGGAAAGCACCGCGGCAGCAAAGATGACGCCGCACCAAGTCCATTCTAAAGTTGAATCCAGTCCGAGGATGTTGGTGCGCAACCCCGTATAGGTGAAAAAGATTGGCAAGAAGAATACGAGTACGAACTGGCCGATCTGCTGGCGCCATGCTTCGACGAACTCCCGATGTTTGTGAAAGAGCAGGCCAAGCAGGAAGCCGCCGAAGATCGTGAAGATGCCAAGTTTCTGGGTGGCGATACCGGCAGCAAACACGAGCGCTATCACAGCCGCCATCAGTGCAGTGGGCACCTTGTTGTCTTTGATTGGGAATATCCGCAAAAGCCAACCCACCAGTGGGCGGCCGGCAAACCACATCACGAGAATTAGCGCCGCCAATCCCGCGATTTGCAGGCCAAGATTCTGGGGCGAGAACGCAGCGGACGCATATGCCGACACGCCGGCGAGCAGGAACCATCCCACTACGTCATTTGCGGCAGCGGCCGAGATGGCGATTACACCTGTTTCGCTTCTGGTCAACGAGTATTCGCGAAGGATGCGCCCGAGGATGGGGACAGCCGTGATGGCAAATGCAACGGCAACGAACAGTGAATAGGTGAGCACGTCGATGCCGGGTGCGAGGATTGGCGCGCTGATCTGGCCCACGCCGAAGCCGATCACGAGCGGAACGCTTAGACTGGCAACCGTGATCGAGGTTACAGCCTTTTTGTTTTTTCCATGCGCGAGGTGGCCGAATTCAAAATCATTGCCTATCTGGAACATCAAAAGAATAAGGCCGATTTGGGAGAGAACCATCAACGGCGAAGACGCCGCGGCCGTAAAGATCGAGGCCGAGAGATCCGGGAAGAGATAACCGAAGAAAGAGGGACCCAGCAGCAACCCGGCAACAATTTCACCTACTGCCCTGGGCTGACGGATGGCGACTGCGGCACTGCCCGCCAACCGCGCGGCGATGATTATTATGATGAGCTGAATTATTACAACGACCAGGACGTCTTCAAGCTGGTGTACGGAATTGTTCACTTGCCCCCCGCCAGATACTCACCGCGAGCCGCACTTAGCACAGAGACAAGCGCCGGTCCGCATTCTTTTCTGTCGCTCCGAGAACACCATGCGAATGCGACCGGTTTGTATAATGAACGCGACGCAAAGCCGCATACCATTTTCAAAAACTTGATCAATGGGTGGAGGCCACGCCCGGAATTGAACCGGGGTACGCGGTTTTGCAGACCGCTGCGTCACCACTCCGCCACGTGGCCTTAGTCCGCCTATAGCAGATGGGGCGATTTTTCCGCAATGAAAGGCCTTTTGCCAGAAGGCTTTTCGCCCAGTATAAGCGCGCGCCAGCCGAAGCCTTACCCCCCGTGACCGATTACGCCGAAGCCCGCGCCGTTATGGTCGAGACCCAAGTCCGCACCGCGGACGTGACCAATCTGGCCATCCAGGCCGCCATGCGCGAAGTGCCGCGCGAGCGTTTCGTGCCAGCGGCCAAGCGCGGCATCGCCTACATGGACGGCTGCATCGAAATCGCGCGAGGGCGTTATCTGCTTGACCCGCGCACATTTTCGAGAATGCTTCAGCTGGCCGATATACAGGCAGCGGACCGTGTGCTCGATGTCGCTTGCGCCACCGGATACTCGACAGCGGTAATATCGCGCCTCTGCCGGAGCGTGATCGGGCTCGAGCAGGATGCGGATCTCGTGCGCATTGCGATCGAGACACTGGCTACGAGCCATGCGGGCGCGGAAATTGCGCAGGGCCCTCTGCCGGGCGGCCTGCCGCAGCGCGCGCCCTTTGACGCGATTTTCATCAACGGCGGAATTGCGACTGAACCGAAGAACCTTCTGTCGCAACTGGCGGATGGGGGGCGCCTCGTCTGCGCGTTTCGCGTTGGCGCGGCCGGATACGGCCGCATCTACGTAAAGCACGACGGAGCCATAGGGTCCCGGGATGTTTTCGATACGTTTCCGCCGATGCTCCCGGGCTTCAAGGAACAGACTGCGTTCGCATTCTGACTTCACTTTTCGCGAATTCAGCGATGCGCGCGGTCAAATCCTTGCAATCGCGCCTGAGCTGATCGAGTGCAAATCCCAGTGCCGAAATGCGATCCTTTGCATCGCGCGACAGTTCCGATTTGGAATACAGTGCAGCTACCTCCACTGCGAACTCGGCTAATGCTTGGTCGCTAGCGGTGAATTCCGCTGGCACCTTTCGCGTCGCTAGCGCATTTCCCGAAGCAAGCAGATAATCGGCGATCGTATCTGACAGCTTTGCAACCGCAGGGGCTAACGCTTCGCGCGCGGGCACAGGCAGGGGCTGCGATGCCGTGCGACCAATCATCACCAGGTCGTGGTGCAAACGGCGCAAGGTGCGCGGAATGGGGTCTGGATCTAGTTCCTCGCTCAGATAGGAGCGCCGTTCGCGCTGCGCTTCTTCGGCCGCGTTTTCCAGCTTAGAAAGCGTTCTGCGAATTTGGTCGTGCAATTCGGATATGCGCTCAGTATCGGCCGGCGTAAGCAGTCCGCCGAGAAGCGCCCTCAGCAATTCGGCCAGTTCGGAGAGCATCTGGGCGCCAAGGCGGCACATCATCGCGTGCGCACGTGCCGGGAGCACACTCAACGAAACCACCAATCCCACGACGCTTCCCAGTGCAACCGACAGCATGCGGAAGAAGCCCGCCTCGAGGGGGCTTTCGTGAACTTCGCCCGTACCGATGAGCACAATGACGGCCGTGATCGGCGCAACGCGGAAGCTGGAATTCACTGCGGCGAGCATAGCAAGCGGTGCAACCGTTGCGGCAAGTGCTACGCCCATCGCGATGACATCGCCGTGCGGAGCAAGCGCGGCGGCAACCGTCCCAAGGCTGGCACCCCCGAGCGTGCCCATCATACGATCCGTGATGGCCTGCACCGAGCCACCGAGCGAAGTCTGCATAATGAGAACCGCCGTAAACACGGCCCAATAGCCCTGAGGCATGCCTAGAACATGAACGAGAGCGAACGTGGCGACGGACGCCGCCGTGACCCGCATGGCAAGCCGGATCTCGGTACGCCGTTTGCCCGCCCACCCGCGCAATCGCCCAGAAATGCGCTGGCGCGATCGGCGTAAAGCGGAATTTAACGTCATATGGCTTTCCTTATCATTCTGGCTTAGCTTCGCGCCGCAAGGGGAAGCGCGGGGCTTCCGTAGATAATCCGAGTCGAGAGAGTAGGATGAGTAGTCCGCCGAATCCGCAACATGAGCCGACGATGGAGGAGATTCTTGCGAGCATTCGCAAGATCATCTCCGAAGACCAGGCCGAACCGGAGAAATCCGTGGCGGCAACGACGGCACCCGCTCAGGCGGAAGTGCTGGAATTGACGAACGAAGTACGCGACGATGGTTCGGTAGCGCCGGTGGCAATGGAAGCGGTTGAGCCGGAAGCCGCGCCGATGCGCGACGTTCCCAGTTATCAATCCATGCCAGAAAGACGGGAAGGGCCCGAAATGAGTCACGACGAATTGATATCCGATCACGCACGCCAGGCGCTGGGACAGGCCTTCGACGCGCTGGAGCAGGGTGAAAGGCGCGGGACAGAGGAGCAGCCCATGTCGGGGGGTACTTTGGATGCCGCATTCGAACGCGCCGTGCGCTCGGCCTTCGAGCCCGTATTACACAATTGGGTGGACAGCCGCGCCGACCTGGTCATGGAGCAGTTGACGCCGCTCATCCGCCAGTGGATGGACGACAACCTACCGGCGTTAATCGAAAATGTGGTGCGCAACGAAATCGCTCGCGCCGTGCGGAACCGGAAGCGGTAACTTTCCCGGAATGGGGTCACGTTCAAGGCGTCCCTGGACAGGGGTATTGACGAGCGTGCGCGGCGGTGCCACGTCCCCCGATCAATGATCGAGATCACCCAAGAATTCGGCTTCGACGCCGCTCATTACCTCGAAAACGCGCCGCAGGGCTCCAACCGGCGCATGCACGGACACAGCTTCTATGCCGAAGTGACGCTGCGCGGCGAAGCGGACGCCCGTCACGGATGGGTGCGGGACTTCGGCGAGGTAAATGCCGTGCTCGGTGATATTCGTGAAACGCTCGATCACTGCCTCCTAAACGATGTGGAGGGGCTCGGTCACCCTACGCTGGAAAACCTTGCGCGATACATTTACACGCGCGCGAAGACGCGGCTGCCCGAGGTGTGCCGCGTGCGGCTTCGCCGGCCCAGCCAAGGTCAGTCTTGCGTGTTTGAGGGCGAATAATGGCGAAACGCGCGAAGCGGCTGGCACAGCTTGGCCGACGAGTGTCCATCCCAAAGTCGCCGGAAGATGCCAAGCTGGAAAGCGTTTCCAATCCGCACGCTGACGCCGATTATGTGGTGCGATTCACGGCGCCGGAATTTACGTGCCTCTGCCCGATTACCGGGCAACCAGATTTCGCCCTATTCGTAATCGATTACTGTCCGGCGAAGTCGATTTTGGAATCGAAATCGCTGAAGCTGTTTCTGGCCAGTTTCCGCGACCACGGAGCATTTCATGAAGACTGCACGGTGTCGATCGGAAAACGGATTGTGAACACGATCAAACCGAAATTTCTTCGCATCGCCGGATTCTGGTATCCCCGCGGTGGCATCCCGATTGACGTATTGTGGCAAACGGGAAAATTGCCTGCCGGAATCGCGCTGCCGGATCTTGGTGTTTCTCCCTATCGCGGCCGCGGCTGATTGGCGAGTTTGGCACACGCTGCGTGACGATAGCACGAGACAATATGGTCGTTGACCATGCCGACCGCTTGCGCAAACGCGTACACGATAATTGGTCCCACGAAATTGAAGCCGCGCACCTTCAGGTCCTTCGACATTTTTTCGCTCATCGGCGTCTTGGCGGGAATCCCGTTCATCCGTTTATAGTGATTTATGCGCGGCCTGCCGTCCACGTGTTTCCAGATGAAATGCGAAAAGCCGCCCGGCTCCTTTTCCATGATGTCGAGCCAGATGCGTGCGCCGTTGATGGTGGCCTGAATTTTTCCCGGGCTGCGGATAATGCCATCATTCCTTAGCAGGCGCTTCTTCTCGCGCGCGCCATAGAGCGCGATTCTCTCTGGGTCGAAATTGTCGAAGGCACGACGAAAATTATCTCGTTTGCGCAGAATGGTGATCCAGGAAAGCCCAGCCTGGAATCCGTCCAAGACCAGTTTTTCATACAGCGCGCGGTGGTCGTATTCCGGCACGCCCCATTCGTCGTCGTGATACGCGATGTAGAGCGGGTCGTCGCCAGGCCAGCGGCAACGCTTGGGTTCTCGTATCATTTCTTCGATTTGCGGGTCTTGCGAGCCCTGCGCGCAACCTTCGTGGCCCTGCGCGACATGGCCTTGGTCTTTCCTTTCGGCCTTGCCGCTGCGGTCGCTACCAGCACCGCTTCGATTTTGTTGCCGTCAAGGTCTCGCACAAAGGCGCCATAGTAAGTCGGGCTGTATTCCGGCCGCTGACCCGGGGCGCCATCGTCGCCGCCGCCAGCATTGAGTGCAGCGGCATGGAAGGCGTGCACCGCGTTCCTTGTAGCCGCATTGATGGCAATGTGTACTCCGTTGCCGACTGTCGGCGCGTTTCGGTCGTGGGGAAGCTGCACCCATAACTCGGGCGCTCTCACGCCATAGGCGACCGCGTGGGGCAGGAATTCCATTACCCTCTTATAACCCAGCGCACCCAGCGCCTTGTCGTAAAATTGCGCAGCCCGGCCGACATCGGCTACGCCAACAGATACGTGGTGCAGTAACATCACGTCCTCCTCGAAATCCGTTTTTTCGATGGCTTCACATACGCAGCCAATTGGGCCTGCGCAAGGCGACGCGCGCTCCGTTTGCTGTCACATCCGCGCCCGCCGTTTCCGCCTCCGCCAAGCGGTCGAGACGCACAAGCGCAAGCCCTCTACCGCTCTGCGATGTGGCGAGGGTACCGATTTCGCGCTCGCCCGCGACGAGCGGCGTCCCGGGAACGGGCAGGTCAGTGCTGGCCTCCGCGATCAGCACGCGGCGCCGCGCTACAGAGCGGTGCTTCATACGCGCCGTTACCTCTTGGCCGATAAAGCAGCCCTTTTGAAAGCTCACTCCGTTAAGTTCTTCCAGCCCGGCATCGAGTGCAAATATCGTGTCGGGCGGAAGGTCGGCGCTGTCGGGTACGCCGAGAGTGATCCTGTGCACATGGTAGTCGGAAAGCGTGGCATTAACGGCCGTAAGCACGGTTTCCGGCGCAATTGTGCGCCTTCCGAGCGCATCAAGACGGGGATCCGCGAATGCGCTGGGCAGATCGCTTTCATCTGTCTGCCAGCTTGCTGCGACCGCCAAGCGGGGTTCGGCATTGATTTCAATTTTGGCCCGTAGACGATAAAAGCCGAGGCGCTTCGTCAGCTCACCGGCGCGCTCAGCTGCGCAGTCAATCAAAAAACGTTCGCCATTACGACGAATGATGAAATCGAATAGTATTTTTCCTTGTGGCGTAAGCAATGCGGCATAGATCGGCCGACCTTCGCGCGTGAGGGCGATATCGTTGGTGATCAGCCCCTGTAGAAACGACTCGGCATCGGGGCCTGATACGGAAAGCACCAAGCGATCTGTCAGGCGGGCAATTTTTCGCATAGCTTAGCCCTAGGCCGCGCCCGCGCGCTCGGCAAGGGCTTCGGTTGCCAGGTCACAGCCCCTGTCGTACGAGGGCGCGATGCCTCGTGTGCTCACAGTCATGGCCGGCGCCCCTGTAGGGGGAGCCGAGGCGTTTTTTGTGACGCTCACGGCGGCATTCGCGCGTGCGCGGGCCGAGGTGCAGGCGGCGCTCAGGCCAAACGCTATGCGCGAAGCGGCGTTACGCGACGGCCACGTTCGATTCGCAACGTTTCCATTTCGCCGCTGGACCGACTTTCGCACACGAAGCGGGCTTCGCAGCATGGCGCAACAATTCCGGCCTGATGCCACGTTGACGTTCGCCGGGCGCGCATCGTCCATGATGCCGGTCGGCGATTATCCGATAATAGGGCGATTGGGCGGGTACTACTCGATGCGCAACTTTCGTCATTGCAATCATCTGGTCTGCAATACGCCGGAACTTGAGCAATACGTAATCGCGCATGGCTGGCCGAAAGAGCGCGTCAGCATCATTCCAAATTTTCCCAATGTCGAAAAATCTCCGGCGGCCGATCGTGGGTTGCTGGGGACACCCATAGATGCGCCGCTTGCGCTCGGCATGGGCCGATTGCACAAGAACAAGGCGTTCGACGTTTTGTTGCGTGCCGCCGCGCGAATTGCCGATCTATGGGTCTGGATTGCCGGCGAAGGCGAAGAAGGTCCGCGGCTCGAGGCGCTCGCCTCGGCTCTGGGGATTTCCTCGCGCGTGAAATTTCTGGGCTGGCGCACCGACCGCGGCGCCTTATTCCGGGCGGCTAACCTTTGTGTCGTACCGTCGCGCGTGGAGCCGATGGGCAATGTAATCGTGGAGGCTTGGGCTTATGGCACGCCGCTGGTAGCCGCGGATAGTTCCGGGCCAAAGTGGCTCGTGCGCGACGGTGAAGACGGGCTTCTCGTACCAAAGGAGGACGATGCCGCGTTGGCCGCTGCGATTCAAAGTGTTTTTTCCTTAAGACCGCTGGCGCAAAGGTTGCGCGCCAATGGAGAGCGGCGTGTCGAACACGAATTTTCCGAGCGACACATTGTGCCACAGTATTTCCAGCTGTTCGAAAAGCTCCGAAGGCGCACATGAACGAATCCTTCGATTTACTGATCAGAGGCGGCACGGTCGCAACAGAGAAAGGGATTATGCCTGCGGACGTCGGCGTGCGCGACGGGCGGATCGCGAAGGTGGGCTCGCTTAGCGCGGCCGTGGCGGCAGAAATATTCGATGCGCGTGGACTGCATGTGCTTCCGGGCGTGATCGACAGCCAGGTGCATTTTCGGGAGCCGGGCGACACGCATAAGGAAGATATGGAAACCGGCAGTCGTGCGGCCGTGCTGGGAGGCGTCACGTCGGTATTCGACATGCCAAATACGAAGCCGCCGACCACCACCCGCGCGGCACTGGACGACAAGTTCATGCGTGCAAGAGGCCGCATGCATTGCGACTACGCTTTTTATGTTGGAGCAACCCCGGCTAATGCCTCCGAGCTGGCTGAGTTGGAACGAGTGCCCGGCGTTGCAGGTATAAAGGCGTTTCTCGGTTCCTCCACGGGAACACTCCTGCTCGATCACGAGAAGGACATTCTTGCCGCACTCAGATGCAGCAGCCGCCGCCTGGCCGCGCATTGCGAAGACGAAGCACGTTTAAGGGAGCGCAAGCATTTCGCCACGAAAGGCAACCCCGGTACGCACACCGTCTGGCGCGACGAAGAAGTAGCCCGGCTTTCGACGGAACGGCTTATTCGCCTGGCACGCGCGGCTAGACGTCCTGTACATGTTCTGCATGTAGGTACGGCGGAGGAAATGTCGTTATTGGCGGCCGCGCGCGACATCGCAACGTGCGAAGTGACGCCGCAGCACCTTACGCTTGCAGCGCCGGAATGTTACGCGCGCCTGGGAACCTATGCGCAGATGAACCCACCCATTCGCGACGAGCGTCATCGTGCGGCGCTGTGGCACGCGCTGCGCGAAGGCATAATCGATACAATTGGTTCCGACCACGCGCCGCACACGCGCGAAGAGAAAGACCGCGTGTACCCCGATACGCCCGCCGGTATGCCCGGCGTGCAGACGCTCGTGACGCTGATGCTACACCACGTGAATGCGGGCGAGCTTGCGCTGGAGCGTTTCGTGTCGCTAACGAGTGCCGGGCCAGCGCGCGTTTTCGGCGTGATCGGCAAGGGCAGGATCGCCGAAGGTTACGATGCTGACTTTACGATTGTGGATATTAAGGCTCGCCGGCGTATCGAAAACAAATGGATCGCGTCGCGTTGCGGCTGGACGCCATTCGATGGAATGGAAACGCTAGGGTGGCCGGTGGCTACAATCGTGCGCGGCACAATCGTGGTCCTCGATGGCAAGCTAGTGTCGCCAGGACACGGTCGGCCCGTGCGCTTCAATGCAACGTGAATTCGCCGCGCGCGTATTTCAGGTCAGTAGGAACGATGATGCCTGTCGTGGCCACGCGTACCGAGTGCAGCTTGCCATCAAGATGTTTCTCCCAATAACGAAGGAAACGGTTCAACACAGGGAAACGGGGCACCAGATCGTATTCCTGCCAGATGTAGCTTTGCAGCACGGCGGGATGATCGGGCAGGTGGTACAGAATCTCCGCAGTCGTGAGCCTGTACCCGTTCAATAATAACGCCAACACACTCATCGTCATTCCTAAACCCATGAGAAGCGAGTCGTGTTCCGAAATCCTTGCACAATAACGGTTACCGGCGCCTTTGCGGCGTTCGTCAACTCCTTTGCTTGACGGCGCAGTAGTTTTCCGCTCGGTTCCTTACCGGGGCAACACGTTACTTATGATTCATGGCGGCATTACGGCCCGTAACGGGCGATCGCCGCATCTGGCAGCAACCGATCGTGAGTGCTACGCACGCGGCATGGCGGACACATCAGACTAAAAAAATGGATTATGTCTTCCTCGTCATCAGCGGAGCGATTATCGGCGTCATAGTTGCGGCGCCCATAGGTCCCGTGAATGTAATCTGTATTCGCCGCACGCTCGCCTACGGTTCGCTGCATGGATTTCTGTCGGGATTGGGAGCGGCACTTGGCGACGGCGTCTTCGCCGTTATTTCCGCGTTCGGTTTGACTGCGATTGCACAGCTGATTGAAGGTTATTCGATTGCACTACAGGTGATTGGCGGCATTCTCCTTCTCGGTTTTGGTTGGTACACTTATCACGCAGACCCGACATGCGCGCGCGAAAAGCTTGCGCCACCGGTCAGGGATCTGCCGTTTTTCACACGTGTCGTACGTGATGTGGTCTCCACGTTTGCGCTCACTTTGACGAACCCTGCAACGCTGTTGGGTTTTGCCGCCCTGTTCGCGGGCTTAAGCACTATTACGGGAGAAACGACCAGTTTTGCCGCAGCCGCAGTCATTGTCGGCGGCGTCGTGGCGGGCTCCGCCGGATGGTGGTTCGCCATTACCACGATAACGGCGATCTTTCACAAGCATATGGACAGCCGCATCATGCGCCACATCAATCAATTTTCTGGAGTTGTGGTGGGACTGTTTGGTGTGGCCGTGCTCGCGCATCTGGCGGCATCGCTGTTCTCTTGACATATCGCGTATCAACCATAGGTGGCCGGAGGTCTTCACAGCCGAGCCCGCTATGTGACATGCTTCAGTTAACGTGTGGGGCGGCCGCGCAAATGCCGGTGGAGTAGCGGGGATGACGTCCGAAATTGCTGTCATGAACCAGCGCGCGGTTGCGCTTGCGGCGGATACTGCTGTGACGCTGGTGGATGACGGCACGGTTGTAGTGCGCAATGAGCAGCAAAAGCTCTTTAACTTAGCCGACGGTCACCCCATCGCCATCATGTTCTTTGGTGTGGCCGACATGCTGGGCCACCCTTGGGACCATCTAGTCGAGCACTATCAAACCAAGCACCGCCGGGATGCCCTCAAACCGCGCGTGCGCGACTATGCGGCCGCGTTTACCGGCATGCTGGACCATCTCGACGAGTTCTTTCCGCCGGAGCGGCAACGCGAGGATTACCGGCGGCTGCTCGCCTCCGTGTTCCGCCACATTTTCGCTTATGCGCAGTTTCTGCGGCAGAACAGTGAGGATGCCTCGCTGGGTGCCGACGACACCCGCCTTCTTGAAAGCGCGATCGAACGCATCTGGCGCGAATATCAGGTTCACGACGACGGGGCGCCGCGGCGCGACTTGCCATGCTTTCCGCAGGGCTTTGGCAAAATCGTGGCGTCGCGTCATGCCGCGCAAATCAACGAGCTGATCGATTACGGTTTTCGCCAGTTCGGGATTTCCAAACAGGCGGAACAGCATTTGCACGACATTGCGGCGTTTTGCGTCACTAAGGACTTGTTTCTGGAGGACGTGTCGGGGTTGGTCTTTGCAGGCTTCGGATCGCAAGAGCGCTATCCGTCTGTCGTCACCTATTACGTGTCGGCCGTCGTGGACGGAATCGTTAAGCGCAGCGAGGTAAGTGTGGACGTTATCGACAATGAAATCCGGTCGCGCGTGCGTATATTCGCTGACAGCGAGGTGACACATGCCTTTCTTCGCGGAATTGATTTTAATCTTGAACGGCGGCTGTATGCCGGCTTCCGCATGCTGCTGCACGGCGTCGTCGACGAGGTGATCGCGGTGTTTCGCGCTCCCGAGGCGCAGAAAAAACAGGTTCGTGAGCGTTTTCAGACCGATTTCGTACCGCGCTATTTCGATGCGTTTCGCGGCATGATCGGGGAGTATCAGCAGCACGCCTTCATCAACCCCGTATTGCGTGTGCTCGAAATTGCGGGCAAGAAGGAACTGGCGGAAACCGCACGATCGTTAGTCGAGTTGAACGTGTTCAAAAAGCGTATAATGGCGCAAAAGGAAACCGTCGGCGGAGCAATCGACGTCGCTGTCATCAGCCGCGACAGCGGTTTCCAGTGGGTAGCAAAACCCGGAGCAGCATAAAATGTTCTTGTTCTGGCGCAAAAAGAAGGTGCCCACTCTGCGTCCGCGCGGGGAAAAGCTTGATGTGGTTATGGGCGAGCTTGACGACAGTCGTCGCGCCTTCAAAGAGGGCTCGGCCCGCGAGCGCCACGTTTTCAGCCCATCGGAGGAATGGTCAAAGAAATATCTCTCCCAGGGCATTGGTCCGGAAGCGGCTTATGGCGCGCCGATTGTCTGCTTCGAAGACGGCACTTGTCTTCCCCCGCGTGACGAGCTCATGCGCGAACTGGCTGCGCGCGTTGCCGCCGCCGACGGCTGCGGCTGCATCGGCACGAGGGCCATGCGCCG
Source organism: Alphaproteobacteria bacterium (assembly GCA_052389895.1). GTDB lineage: Bacteria > Pseudomonadota > Alphaproteobacteria > Micropepsales > Micropepsaceae > CAVVXX01. Next base: position 54,154 of record JBQTHM010000003.1, read on the forward strand.
CCCCTTCGCATACAAAAAGACGATGCACAAGCGCCCGTGGCTATTACGACTACTCTCCGGTTAGTAGTTCGCGCGCGCTGTTTTCGATGATACGCCTGGTTTCTTTCCAAAGGTCGAATTGCATCAATTCGCGAGGCGAGACCCAGCACACGTCTATTGCATCCGAGCCTGCATGCAGGTTACCTGACGCGTGACGCGCCGTGAAATCAATCAACACGTAATGAGAGAGATCTTCGGATAACTCTGCTACGCCGGCGAGTGCGCCGATCTCGATTTCGATTCCAGTTTCCTCCCGCACTTCGCGCTTGAGCGCTTCGTGGAGCGATTCTCCCGGTTCGACCTTGCCTCCGGGAATGCTCCATTTACCGGCGTGCGGCGCCCTTGCACGGCGGATGAGCAACACTTCGCCGCAAGCATTCCAGATGACCGCGCCTACGCCAAGAACTAGAGTGGGACTGGAACCCGCCATGCGAAACACTATGTTCACTGGGCAGCTTTCCAGCAAATGAGGGTCTCATGTGCGGCCGTTACGCCGCAAATTTGCCGCACGAAACCATGCGCGGCGTGTTTGGAGTGCATGGAGAGATTCCCGATTTTCCGCCGCGCTACCACATTGCGCCCGGCGTGGATATCCTCGTCATCCGGCTGGAAGACGGCGAGCGGCGCGTTGCTCTGTTGCGCTGGGGAATAGTGCCACGCTGGACGCGCGACGCCGTGAAGCCGCTGATCAACGCACGCAGCGAAACGGTGGATAGCAAACCCGTGTTTCGTGACGCGTTCCGCTTGCGCCGATGCATCGTGCCAGCGACGGGGTTCTACGAATGGCAAGCCGCGCCGAAAGGGCCCAAGCAGCCGTTCCATATTCGCGCGCGCGGCGGCGTGCCGTTCGCAATGGCTGCGCTCTGGGAACCTTCGCTCGCCACGCAAGGCATAAACCATGACAGCGTTACCATCATAACCTGCGAGGCCAACGGTTTGCTGCGCCCGCTGCACGAACGCATGCCCGTGATCTTGCCCGAGCGAGTTTGGGCAAACTGGCTTGATCCGGCTCTGGCGCCGGCGGAAGCGAAATCCTTTCTACGTCCCGCGCCTGACGGAATGCTGGAAGCTTATCCTGTCGGCTACGGTGTAAATCGAGCCTCCAATGATGGGCCCGAACTCGCAATGCCGCTTGCGCGCATGGAACGTCCGCCTCCGCCTCAACGCGATCTTTCCTGAGCGGCATGGGCGGGTTCCCGAAATCATCGGCCAGCGGGCGACTGGCCCGTGCCAATATGCGCCTGGCTTACGACACGAATTCGCCATAACTGGCTGGTTTACCGGATTCGTTCCGGGGGCGGGGCGCTTCGCCGGGATACAGGAGACAAAGATGCGATTTGCGACTTTGGCAGCAGCCTTTGCTGCGTTGGCCTTCACATACTCGGCAGGAGCAGCCATGGCAGGCGACCTCAGCGCCCAGGCCAATCAGGCGTTTCTAGCGGAAAACGCCAGCAAGCCGGGCGTGATTACGCGCCCAAGCGGGTTGCAGTACCGAGTCATCAAATCGGGGTCGGGCCGCACGCCCGAAACAACCGACATGGTCGTAGTCACGTATAAAGGCTGGCTAATTGACAAGACGGTCTTCGACCAGACGAGCCCCGGGCAAACTGCCGAATTTCCGGCGGGGAAGCTCATTCCCGGTTGGGTCGAGGCGCTTTCCTTGATGAAAGAGGGCGACGAATGGGAACTCGTTATCCCTTCGAATCTTGCCTATGGCGAACGTGGTGCGGGTGACGTGATCCCGCCGAACCAGACGCTCGTGTTCCGGATGGCGTTGATCGAGGTGAAATAGTCGAGGAATTTGGCCTGAGCTGATTTCAATGCGTTTAGCGTCCGGTTTATTGCGTATTGCGGTGGCGCTCCTTCTGGTCGTGGGCGCAAGCATGTTGTTTTGGGCAAGCCGCGATTATGCCGTAATCGCGCCCGATCTCTACGGCCAGATACGCGGCCTCTCCTACAGCCCGAGTCACCTGTACACAATCTCAGAGCAAGTTGAGACCTCGCCACGGCGCATTAATGCAGACCTCGCGCAGCTTGAGAACTACACAGGCAGGATTCGCACATACACAGTGCAGGGAAGCATGGCGGCGGTTCCGGAGATTGCTCACCGGCATGGCATCACTGTGTCGATCGGGCTCTGGATCGGAAGTGATACAGCGGCCAACGAAAAAGAGATTGCGGACGCGATAAAGTTGATCCGCACAAACCGGCGCGTGATCGACCGCGTGTTCGTCGGCAACGAGGCCATCCTGCGCGGCGATCTGAGCGTCGCCGATCTTGCAAGGTATCTTGACCGAATACGCCGCGCCCTGCCACCGCGCATTAAAGTAGGCACAGCGGAGCCCTGGCATGTCTGGCTGGAGCATCAAGAGCTTGCCGAGCACGTGGACTTCGTCGGGATTCATTTGCTTCCCTACTGGGAGGGAATTCCAATCGATTATGCGCTGCAGTTCTGCATCGAGCGCTTCAAGCAGATTGCCGAGAAATTTCCACACAAGCCGATCGTGATTGGAGAGGTGGGCTGGCCGTCCGATGGTCGCACGCGCCAGGGCGCGACCGCGTCGCTCGCCAACCAGGCGTATTTCGTGCGCACTTTCATCGCCTACGCTGCCGAGCACGGCTACGACTACTACATTATGGAGGCGTACGATCAGCCCTGGAAGGCGGATCCGGAAGGCGCGGTAGGTGCATTCTGGGGCATGTTCGACGCCGAAGGGCAACCCAAGTTCAATTTCACCGGCATGCTTCGTTCGTTTCCCGAATGGCGTAATTACGCGGGCGCCGCGGCCGTGCTCACGCTTCTATTGGGATTGACAATTCTTGGCCGCATGCCGCGTGTTCGCAGCACGGGATATGTAGTGATGGGCGGGCTCGTTGCCATAGTCACGACAGGCATTCTGATGCTGGTCGACGCCAGCGCGCTCGAGTACCTCGAACCCTCTGACATCGTTTTCTATTCCGCTCTTGTTCCGCTGTTGCTGCTCGCGGCCACAATCATTCTGACCGAGGGAGCGGAGCTTGCGTTATCCCTTTGGCGCGTGGAAAGGCGGCTCGTGCTTGCAGCTGCCCCTGATAGGCCGCCGCGCGTCTCAATACACGTTCCATGTTACAACGAGCCGCCGGAGCTGGTGAAATCCACGCTGAACGCGTTGGCGCGGCTTGATTACGAAAGCTTCGAAGTCATTGTGCTCGACAACAACACGCGCGACCCCGCCGTGTGGCGCCCGCTGGAAGACCATTGTGCGGCGCTGGGCCCGCGCTTCCACTTTTTTCATCTGAGCAATGTGAAGGGGTTCAAGGCGGGCGCTCTGAACGAAGCCATGAAACGCACCGACCCAGAGGCCGAATTCATCGCCGTAATCGACAGCGATTATCAGGTATCGCCCAACTGGCTGAAAGTGGCGATGCCATTCTTCGCCAAGCCGCAAATCGCCGTGGTGCAGGCGCCGCAGGATTACCGAGATGGGCACGGCAGCCTTTTCAAGGCGATGTGTTACGAGGAGTATCGCGGCTTCTTCCACATCGGGATGGTGGAGCGCAACGAAGCCGACGCCATAATCCAGCACGGCACCATGACTATTGTCCGTCGCCGCGCGTTGGAAGAAGTCGGCGCCTGGAGCGCGTGGTGCATCACGGAAGACACGGAACTCGGCTTAAAACTTTTCGAGCGCGGCTACAGCGCTGCCTATATTCCGGTCAGCTTGGGGCGGGGCGTGATGCCCGACACGCTCGCTGCTTTCATGTTGCAGCGTTACCGCTGGGTCTATGGGGCCATGCAGATCATGAAGCGTCATGCCCGCGCGGTGTTCCTGGGCGGCACCAAACTGACACGCGCGCAGCGCTACCAGTTCCTCGCCGGCTGGCTGCCATGGATTTCCGATGGCCCCGCGCTGATTGTGTCCTTTTTCGCACTGGTTTGGACTGTGCTTATGATCGCTGCGCCAAAAATATTCGATGTGCCGATGGCTGCGCTATCGGCTTGCGCGCTGGCGCTCTTTGCAGTGAAGACATTGAAGACCCTGCTGCTTTACCCGCCTAAGGTACGATCGGGCGTCAAGGGCGCGATCATGGCGTCGGTGGCCGGGCTTTCACTCACGCACACGGTGGGCAAGGCGATGCTGATGGGCATCTTCACATCGCGACATCCTTTTATGCGCACTCCCAAGTGCGAACGCGCGACGCCACTAAAGCAAATTTTGCGCGTGGCGTGGCAGGAAGTAACGTTGTTCACCGCTTGCATGGCTGCGCTGGCCGCAACAGTGATCTCTCGCCACGGAATCGGCGATCCCGCCACGCTGCTGTGGGTGATGATGCTTTGCGTGCAAGCGCTGCCTTACGCGGCGACAATCGTTACTGCTTCTGTCAGCGTGGCCGCCGGCCGTCTGCCCGCACCAGCGGCTACCCCACAGCCGGAGCCGGCGCCGCTTCCAGCGCAGAAACAAGCGGCCTAGGCCAGCAGCTTGCCCGGGTTCAGGATGTTGTTTGGGTCCAGCATGCACTTGAGCGCTCGCATGACTTCGAGTTCGGTGGCGTTCTTGTAGCGTGAAAGCTCGTCGCGTTTGGCAAGGCCAATTCCGTGTTCAGCGCTTATTGAACCGCCGGCCCGGCGTGCTTCGTCATGCACGACGCGTTCGAGTTTCTCGCGCGCGGTCAAAAGTGCGGCGTCGTCACCCGGCGGAGCAGCGATATTGAAGTGGATATTACCGTCGCCGATATGACCAAATGCTACGGGTCGCGCACCGGGCAAGACGGCGATAACCGCCGTATTGGCGCGTTCGAGAAACTCGGCGATCCGGGAAAGCGGCAAAGAGACATCGTGCTTGACCGACGCGCCCTCAAGTTTTTGCGCTTCCGAAAGCGTTTCGCGAAGGCGCCAAAGGGCAGCACGGTCGCGTTCGTTCTTTGCAAACACGGCATCGGTGAGAAGTCCGGCGTCAACTGCCTGTTCAAAGGCGCTTTCAAGCGCGGGTAGCGCGTCGAAAGCTGGCGGATTTGAAACCTCGGCCAGCATGAACCAGCCCTTGTGCGGCTGAAGGGGGTCGGACGTGCCGGGAATGTGCTTGAGAACGAGATCCAGGCCCGCGCGCGAGATGATCTCAAAGGCCGTCACGAGCCCGCCCGTCGCCTCCTGCAGCCGGTTGAGAAGGGGAAGGGCGGCCGCAGCGGATGCAATGGCGGCGAAAACAGTGGAATACGAACGTGGCCTCGGAAACAGCTTAAGCGCGGCCGCGGTTATGATCCCGAGCGTGCCCTCGGCGCCAATAAACAGGTGCTTCAGGTCATAACCCGTATTGTCCTTTCGCAGCGTACGCAACATATCCAGCACGCGTCCGTCGGCCAGCACGACCTCTATGCCGAGCACAAGGTCCCGCGCCACACCGTAATGAAGCACTCCGACGCCGCCGGCATTTGTGGAAAGATTTCCGCCAATGGTGCAGGAGCCTTCCGCAGCAAGGCTAAGCGGAAACAGCCGGTCAACATCGGTCGCCGCTTTTTGAATGTTGGCGAGCACAACGCCAGCCTCTGCGATCAGCGAGTTTTCGACCGCGTTTACGCCGCGAACGCGATTCATGCGCTCAAGCGAGAGCAGCACTTCGCCCTGCGTCGGGATTTGCCCGCCGACCAGACCCGTGTTGCCACCTTGCGGCACAAGCGGTGTATGCATCTCGTTGCAGATAGCAAGGATGCGCGAAACGGCACCGGTCGTGTTTGGTTTGAGCAGGAGCGGCGTCTTTCCGTGCCAGCGCCCACGCCATTCGGAGAGGTGAGGCGCGATTTCATCTGCATTTTCGCTGAAACCGCCAACGCCGGCAGCATCTTTGAGGCGGCGTAGAACGATAGGGGAGATCGTCTTGTTCATGCTCGCGGTGCAGCCGCACGCTGCAGCCGGTCGTTGATGGCTTCGCCGAGGCCCGAATTCGGGATCGGCATGACCGCTATTGTTTGTGCGCCTGCGCGATCAAGCGCACGCAGCATGGCGAAGAAATTCGACGCCGCCTCGCGCAGGTCGCCGCGAAGGCTCAGGTTTTGCATTACGCACGCGCCTTGCGGGAGCTCCGGCCCGAATGCAAGCAGCGCCTCATTGTCCCGTACGTCCCGTGCATTCAGGCGGAGGCGTGCGCGCGGGGCATAGTGGCTTTGCATCTGCCCGGGCGATTGAATGGCATCGCCCGTCGGTTCACTGAGTAGGCCTCCAATCCGTTCGATTTTTTCGCGTGGGACCGCGCCCTTGCGCAACAGTACGGGCTTACTGTCTTCAAAGCCGACCACCGTCGATTCCAACCCGATTGTGCAAGGTCCGCCGTCCAGGATCAGGTTGACGCGGCCGCCCAGTTCATCCGCTACGTCGGCCGCAGTAGTCGGGCTGATTCGACTCGAGCGGTTGGCGCTCGGCGCTGCTATTGGAACACCGGACGCGTCCAGAAGAGCGCGCGCGACCTCATGCGAAGGCGAGCGGACCGCCACCGTGTCAAGGCCCGCGCTAACAAGCAACGCAAGGGGTGAAGGCTCCCGTCTAGGCAGCACGAGGGTCAGGCCGCCCGGCCAAAACGCATCGGAGAGAGAGCGCGCGGTCGGGTTAAATTCCACAATCTCGACGGCTTCAAGCCGATCCAGCACATGCACAATGAGGGGATTGAAGCGTGGTCTTTCTTTGGCTGCGAATATCGCGCTGACTGCAAAATCATCCAGTGCGTTCGCGCCAAGCCCATAGACCGTCTCGGTGGGAAAGACGACCAGTTTCCCCTCACGAATGAGCGCCGCAGCCTCGGCAATCGCTCGCGGCGTTGCGGGGGAAATTGGCGTGGGGAAAGTGGGCACATCGTATTCCATGGAAGGAGTTTACAGATTTCAGCCGTTGCTGTGAAAGCAATGTGGAGGGAGCGTGCGGAGCTTCTGCTAGTCCTTCCGGACGGCGACCAGATCAACAGTCACTTTGACGGCATGAGCGACTGGCGTTTCGCCGGACCATTCAGGACCAGAACCCACGCCGAAATCTGAGCGCATGACGGTGACCTCTCCCTTCATATGCGCGCGGTCGCCCGAAATATTCAGCGTGAATGGCATCGTGACGGGCCGCGTGACACCGCGTATCGTGAGATCCCCGGCCGCTTCATACCGGTTTCGGCCTAGGGCACGAAAACTCCGCGCAATAAAACGGGAACGGGGAAAGCGCGCCGCGTCGAAGCCTTGGGCGCCAGGAAGGTTTTCATCGAGTTCCGCTTCGCCGGAAAAGGTGCTTGTCATGTCAATCTTAACATCGGCGCGGGCACGAGGAAGGTCGGCAGGATCGAATTCGATTTTTGCGTCCCATTTGCGAAACACCGCGGAAAATGAAGACCCGCTCCACTCGGCAACAAAGCCGAGCTTGCTTTGCGTGTGGTCGACCGCCCAGCTCGCCGCGTGGGCGGGCGCACCAAGCAGCATCAAAACGGCGAAGGCGGTTAATCTCATCGCGGAATTCGGGTCCAAGGAAGCATGCGGAGCAATGTGGTGTCGCGGTCCCAAAAATGATGTTTGAGGGCGGCGGCCACATGCAACGTGATTAGCGCAATGGCAAGATAGGCAAGCCATTTATGCGTTTCGCGAATATCGCCAATTATCAGCTGCTTCCGTACGCGAGGAAGTTCTGCCAGAAACGGCAGATGAGGCCATTCGAACAAGCCGAACCAGATTGTGGGAATGCCAAGTGGCGAGGAGGACACCATGGCCCAACCAGAAAGCGGTATGGCAATGATGAGTACGTAAAATGTGTAATGCACTGCACGCGCTGCGACGCGTTCCCAAGTTGGCGTGCCGGCCACGAGGCCAGGCATTGGGTTGACGGCACGCCATAATACGCGCGTCACACTCAGAACGAGAATGGACAGTCCATTGGACTTGTGAATCTGGATCCACCAGAGGCGGTTTGGGTCGGAACGCGGCAATTCACCCAAATAAAGCCCAAGCCACAGATTGAAAATTACTGCGGCTGCAATCAGCCAATGCAGTCCCGCGGCCACATTGCCGTAGCGGGCATCCGTATCGCGCGCGGGCAAGTTATTTCTTTTCCTGGATGAATTCCGCTTCGATGAGAAGCGTGACGGCATCGCTCACCATTGGCGCCCAACGCATGACGACGAGATCGAAGTCACTTCTCTTCAATTCCGCAGTGGCGGAGAATCCAAGGCGTGCTGCGCCATTATTGGCCTCTGTCATGCCGTGAAATCGGGTGCGCAGCGTCACCGGTCTGGTGACGCCGTGCAGTGTGAGATCGCCTGTGATGTCCCCGGTATTGGGTCCGGTCCGCCTGATGTCAGTGGACTTGAATGTCGCCTTGGGGAACCTGTCCGTATGGAATACTGCGGCGGAGAGCAACTCGTTGCGAAGTTTTTCACTCGGAGTGTTCGCACTGGTCATATCGACGTCAACCGTGACCCTGCTTTTTTCGGGATTTTTGGCGTCGTACTTCAAAGTACCCGAAGCCTTGCCGAAGGACCCGAAATAGGGACTGATCCCCAGGTGCAGGATAGTGAAGATCACCTGTGTGTGGTTTGGTTCGACCCGATAACTGCCGCTTGGCGCAACCGCCGGGTCCGTGATGACAGTCGGCTGCGCGAGAGCTGCGGTTGCGGCGAAAATGCCCGCCGCAAGAACAATTCGCTTCATGAGTTCGCTCCTGTCCATAGGGCAAGGTAGCCGATCGTATGTAGACCGCAAATGCCCCGTTTGGAGTGGCAATAGCTGTGCGTACTGCATAGGCGCGGCGTATGCTGGGCGTGTGGGGAAGCTCCGCCTAATTTCGTTGGCAGTCGGCTTGTTTGCCTGCATCGGACGGGTAGACGCCGCCTGCCCGAAAACGGGGCAAAGAGACGTCGCGGTAAAGAGCATTACTGATGGCGACACATTCGTCACGGCTGACGGGCGGGAGGTGGAGCTGGCGGGAGTGCTCGCGCCGGGATCGGACGGCAACACCGGTCAATACAAGCGCCGGGCGCGTGAGACACTTTCAAAGCTGCTCAATCGCGGTGCCGTTAGCCTGGCGCTCCCTGCGGCGGCGACGGACCGTTATGGCCGGTTGCGGGCGCAAGTGTTCGTGGATGACGCCTGGGCGCAGGGCGTCTTATTACGTGAAGGTCAGGTGCGTGCGGTGCCTGATGCATTCAGCAGCGAATGCGCCGCTGAACTTCTGGCAATCGAGTCGGAAGCAAGAACGCAGCATCGCGGTCATTGGGGTGGCGGGCAATTCACCGTACGTTCGCCGGAGCAACTGGACGGAACGATCGGTACTTTTCAGGTCGTTGAAGGAACCGTGCAGAATGTAACCATGCGCCGCGGCCGCGCGTATGTGAATTTCGGAGCCGATTGGCGCACCGATTTTACGGTCACGGTTGCACCAGAGGACATGCCGCGCTTTCGCGAAGCCGGCGTTGTCTTGCGGCGGCTGAAGGGCAACCGCGTCCGTGTTCGCGGCTGGGTGGAATCGTATTACGGCCCGCAGATGGGTCTTGCCCTGCCGCAAGCGCTCGAGGATTTGGAGCCGCCAAAAGTGCGCGCAAAAAAGAAGCGGCCCAGAAGCAAGACCTCCAGGCCGCGACGTTCCGTCCGTTAGCGATTACGCTGCCTTCTTCATCAGCACGCTTTCCACACGCTTCATCGCAGCCTGTTCGTCGATACGCTCGATTGCGGCCACCTCGCGGGCCATGCGGGCAAGCGCTGCCTCATAAAGCTGCCGCTCGCTATAGCTCTGCTCCGGCTGGCCCGAGGCACGGTGCAGGTCGCGCACCACTTCGGCGATCGACACGAGGTCACCGGAATTGATTTTCGCTTCGTATTCCTGCGCGCGCCGGCTCCACATCGTCCGCTTTATGCGCGCGCGCCCCCTCAGCGTGTTAAGTGCGGTCGCCACAACGTCGGGCGTGGACAGCTTGCGCATGCCCACGGATTTCGCCTTCAAAGTTGGCACCCGAAGGATCATCTTGTCCTTCTCGAACGAGATGACAAACAATTCCAGCTTGTGTCCGGCGACTTCCTGCTCTTCGATCTTGACGATGCGGCCGACGCCATGCGTCGGGTAAACGACAAAATCGCCCGTACGGAATTCATGCTTCTTTGCCTGAGCGGGAGCCTTCGCTGGCGCCGGGCTTGGAATTTTTTTCTTCACAATCGCCATGGATCCGTCCTCTGTATCGCCCCCCACGAAGCGGCCTTCGCACTTGCGAGACGCGCCCGCAAAAAACTCCCCCCGCGGGAACTCCCCGCCGAACGGTTCACAAATTTTCGAACTCAGGGGCGCGCCTAGTGTGCCGATTCAATAAGCCTCGTATAGCACGGAATTCGTCAAAAGTGAAGCAGGACCGGGATACAACCTTTTGAAGGATAGAGCTTATTTTCTCTCTAGCCCGTTCCGAAGCGCCAGCTCTTGGCGCACCACACGCAATTTTTGTTCAAAATCGCCCGGCTACGATCCTTTGCCTGGTTTGGGACTGAAGAACTTCTCGAACTTGTTGTTAACCGTGTCGAACTCCCTGGCGTCTGGGGGCGGCACCCCTTTCTGCCGGATGTTTGGCCAGACTTTTGCGTATTCGGCATTCAATTCGAGCCAGTGCTCAAGCCCCGCCTGCGTGTCAGGTTTGATCGCATCTACTGGGCATTCGGGCTCGCAGACGCCGCAATCGATGCATTCATCAGGGTGAATAACCAGCATATTTTCGCCCTCGTAGAAACAATCCACGGGACAGACTTCGACGCAGTCCATGTATTTGCATTTGATGCAGGCATCAACGACGACGTAGGTCATTCGCATCTCCGGCAACACTTAGGCATTAGGCCGGTGGTCTTCACCAATCAAGCGGTCCTATTGCAGCAGTTCGTACAAAGTCCGTGCCTCCGCGGGCGGGCCACGGCGCGCGCCCAGCGCAAGGACCCGGAGCAATACGATGTCATGCGCGCGCGGAATTGTAAGTACATCGCCGGGGCGTACCGTCGCACTCGGTTTCTCTACGCGGGCGCCGTTCAGGCGTATCAGTCCGGTTCCCGCCCTTCTCTGTGCAAGTGCGCGCGTTTTGCAGAAACGGGCGCGCCACAACCATTTGTCTATGCGTAGCGTTTCGCGCTCCACGATCAATCCGCCTGAATAAGTGCAGCAAGCTCCGCGAATGGGGAATGCGGCTTGCCCACGGCGCGTCTTTCCGCCGTGTCCCTGGCCCCAATGCGTTGGCGAGTGCGTTTCCACACCGGCGCAGATTCCGCTTTCGCCTGCATGCTACGCCAACCCAGCGAACGCGCAACATTAATGCACTCGTCCGTGCTGCACCCAAGCAGCGAAGCCAGATCCAGGAGGGCTTCGTGTGCGTTGGTGGCCTTGCGCGACGCCTGCCACAACATGCCTTGCATTCGCTCAACGATGTCGAGACGGATTGCGCGGCCAGCAACGACCCTAAATCCGGCCGCTCCCAGGAACGCCGTAGGCGTGTCTCCATCCGCCTCGAACGAGGTAAGCCCCGGCGGCGGGGGAGGCGGTATTCGCGCTTCCTTCGCGTGCACGGCCCAAAGCAGCGCTGCGAGAGCTGCCGGTTGCGGTTTCAACAGCGCCTGAAAGTAGATGCAGCGCCGGCTGAAATGAGCACCGAAAGGCCTCAGGGCCGTTGCAGCCGCGCGCACATCCGAGGGTAGCGTGGCTGACTGCCGGTCAACGTTGCCAAGCGCTTCGCAGAGCTGAAACGCAATTCCGCGGGCAGACGCGGGCAGAGCCTTGGACCCGCGGGCCTCCACGGCGTCTCGAAGTAAAACAATCGGGCGAAGGAATTTTGCGATCCGGTTGGTGATCCATGCCTCCAGCCGCGCCTCGACAAGCTCGCGCGCGCTGTTTTTCAGCAAATCGTCGGCGACGATTTCCACGCGAGGCGTGAGCGCGTGCGCGCCCGCCGTGAGTTTGGCGACGATGGCTCCCGCCCACCAAAACTGTCCGTGCTCGCTCAGGTGGATTTCGGGGTCGGCCGCATGGGCAATTCTCCACGTGCGCGCCGCGATTTCACTTTCCAGCCCCCGGAGCGCGGCCGCGCGAATCGTGCGTCCATGAATGCCTTCGGCGCGCGGGTCGGGCGCAAAGTGAAATCCCTCGAGCTTGCCGATCGTTTCGCCGCCCAGTGACACTGCGCCGGATTCATCGAGGGTGACATCGAAGTAACTCCCCTCCCTAAGATGGCGCATGAGAACCGACGTGCGCCGGTCGATAAAGCGCAGGGTAAGGCGTTCGTGCAGCGCGTCTGAAAGGCGATCTTCGATGGCCCTGGTCAGCTCCTGCCAGTGGCCGGGATCCTCCGTCCAGCCTGACTTGTGCGCGGCGTAAGTCCAGGTGCGGATTTGGGCGAGACGCGCCGAAAGCGTATCTACATCGCCGTCCACCACATCCAAACGCGCGAGCTGGCTTGCGATCCAATCGCCGGGAATCCATCCGTGCTCGCTCATCAGGTGACGAAAAATCTGCGCGACCAGCCGCGCATGTTCGTCTGGTGTCAGCTTGCGGAAATCCGGAAGCTGGCAGACCTCCCATAGCCTGCCCACGACCGCAGGCGACGTGCAGCGCGCGCGAATATCTTCGTCCTGCGCAAGCGTCATCAGAGTCCAGTGATCGGAGGAAGGCCGCGCCCTGATGAGGCCCCGCGGCGCCACAGGCGCATCGAGGCTGGCCAACAGCGTGTCCACACTCGCAAAGTTCAGCGCACTATTGCGCCATTGCAAGACGCGAATGGGGTCATAGCGATGGTTTTCGATCTGCGCGACCAAGTCGTCATCGAGCGGGTCGGCACCGCCAGTCACACCAAAGGTGCCGTCGTTCATATAGCGGCCCGCGCGGCCAGCGATCTGTCCGATTTCTTCGGCTTTGAGCGGACGCACGGTTATGCCGTCGAACTTTTCCAATGCCGCGAAAGCGACATGGTCCACGTCCATATTGAGGCCCATGCCGATGGCGTCTGTCGCGATGATGAAATCGACATCGCCGGACTGGTAAAGCGCGACTTGGGCATTGCGCGTGCGCGGGCTGAGCGCGCCCGTGACGACGGCGGCTCCCCCCCGTTGGCTGCGGATTAGTTCGGCAAGGCCGTAGACGTCCTCCGTTGAAAACGCGACGATGGCCGAGCGGCGCGGCAGACGTGTGAGTTTTTTGCCGCCCGTATAGGCGAGATCGGAGAAGCGCGGCCGCGAAACGAAAACTGCCTGTTGCGCGAGCTTGGCGATCGCCGCGCGCATGGTGGCTGCGCCGAGGAGCATCGTTTCGTCTTCGCCGCGCGCGTTAAGCAGGCGATCGGTAAAAACGTGCCCGCGTTCCGGATCGGCGCAGAGTTGGATTTCGTCCACCGCTAGAAACGAAACTCGTAAGTTGACGGGCATCGCTTCCACAGTGCAGACGAAATAACGCGGGTGAGCCGGGATGATGCGCTCTTCGCCGGTAATAAGTGCGACATCGGCCGCACCATTGGCGCCCACAATCTTGTCGTACACCTCGCGCGCGAGCAGGCGCAGCGCCAGGCCGATCATGCCGCTGCGAAGCCCCAGCATGCGCTCGAGGGCAAAATGGGTCTTGCCGGTGTTCGTGGGGCCAAGCACGGCGGTCAACCGGCCAGGCCGGCCAAGCTGGCTGCCGGCGGCTTCGGCCCGCGCGGCGGGGCCAATGCCCCGCAAACGCTCATTACGCATTGATCTGCACCATATGGCTTCACAGACAACTGACAAGGCCGAAACGCGGGTTTGTTTGCGCGGCGCACAAGGCGCTGTGGATGAGTTCAAAATCGCGGGAACAGGCGCAGTACAGAAAGTGTCCGAATCACCAACTGGCCTTCACGTCAGCCTTCGTTCACGCACAAGATATCGCATTGATTTTCCTGGTACAATCCAGATATGGACTTTTCGGCAAAGGTTGGTGGGCATGGCCTCGCATTCATATCTTGCGATCGACCTGTGCCGCCGGTTTGACCGGCTCGCGGCCCACACAGATATTGGCGTTCGCCTATGAGCAGCAAATGAACGGCAGATCGCCCCGGGGAAAGCGCGGCAAGACGGCAAACTCCACGGGTTGGGAGGACCTGGCGGCCAAGGAATTGAAGGCTCAAAAGCCGGCTGGCCGGGCGCCCGCCGACCTTCTGTGGAAGACGCCCGAGGGTCTAGAGACAAGGCCGCTCTATACGGCCGCCGATCTGGAAGGCTTGGAATCCGTCGACACTTTGCCGGGCTTCGCCCCCTTCGTGCGTGGCGTGCGGGCGACGATGTACGCCGGCCGCCCCTGGACAATTCGGCAGTATGCGGGCTTCTCCACCGCCGAAGAGTCGAATGCCTTCTATCGCGCGAACCTTGCGGCCGGCCAAATGGGCCTCTCGGTAGCATTCGATCTGCCTACGCATCGCGGCTACGACAGCGATCATCCGAGGGTAGCCGGCGATGTAGGCAAGGCAGGCGTCGCCATCGACTCAGTCGAGGACATGAGGATGCTCTTCGAGGGCATTCCGCTCGACCGCATGTCGGTTTCCATGACCATGAACGGCGCGGTCATCCCGGTCATGGCTTGCTTCATCGTTGCGGCCGAAGAGCAGGGGGTCAGCCAGGAAAAACTCTCGGGCACCATCCAAAACGACATTCTTAAAGAGTTCATGGTGCGCAACACTTACATCTACCCGCCTGAGCCTTCGATGCGCATTGTGGCCGATGTGATCGCCTACACGGCGAAGAACATGCCAAAGTTCAATTCAATTTCGATATCCGGCTATCACATGCTCGAGGCGGGCGCGACTGCCGTGCAGGAGCTGGCCTACACCCTGGCCGACGGCATGGAGTACGTGCGCGCCGCGAAATCGCGAAGGCTCAATGTGGATGCATTTGCGCCGCGGCTGTCATTCTTCTTCGGCATCGGCATGAATTTCTTCATGGAGGTTGCCAAGCTGCGCGCGGCTCGCCTTTTGTGGTCGCAGATCATGGGAGACTTTGGTGCGAAAAATTCTGAAAGCCTCATGCTGCGCACGCACTGCCAGACCTCGGGCGTTTCGTTGACTGAGCAGGATCCCTACAACAACATCGTACGCACCGCCTATGAAGCACTGGCGGCGGTGCTTGGCGGGACCCAGTCGCTTCACACAAATTCGTTCGACGAGGCGATTGCGCTGCCCAGCGAGTTTTCGGCCCGCATCGCCCGCAACACGCAATTGATCCTGCAGCACGAGACAGGCATTACCAACGTCGTGGACCCATTGGGAGGCTCCTACTACGTCGAGGCACTGACGCATAGCCTTGCGCATGCTGCGCGTGCGGTGATCGATGAAGTGGAACAAATGGGCGGTATGACCAAGGCTGTCGAAGCCGGGCTTCCAAAAATGCGCATAGAGGAGGCCGCCGCACGCCGTCAGGCACGGATCGACCGGGGCGAGGAGGTCATCGTCGGCGTCAATCGCTTCCAGCCCGAAATGGACGACCACGTCGAATTCCGGGAGATCGACAATACCGCCGTGCGCGAAGCGCAGCTCGGGCGCCTGAAAGAGATCAGGGCAAAGCGCGACGGCGCCAAGATGAAGGCCGCGCTGGACACATTGACTAAAGGCGCCGCAGGCCGTGCAAATCTCCTCGAGCTGGCCGTTGAAGCCGCGCGGGTCCGTGCGACGGTTGGTGAAATCTCTCAGGCCATGGAGAATGTGTTCGGCCGTCATCGCGCCGAAATTCATGCGATCTCCGGCGTTTATGGCGGTGCTTATGATGGGGACAACGAGTTTGCATCGCTGCGGGCCGACGTGGAGGCCTTCGCCAAGGCTGAGGGGCGCCGACCACGCATCCTAGTGGCGAAAATCGGCCAGGACGGCCACGACCGTGGTGCGAAGGTGATCGCAACGGCATTCGCCGATCTCGGCTTTGATGTGGATATTGGTCCGCTATTTCAGACGCCCGAAGAAGTGGCAAAAGACGCGGTCGAGGCCGATGTGCACGTAATTGGAATTTCCACGCAGGCCGGAGGGCACAAAACCCTGGTGCCGCAGTTGATCGCGTCACTGAAAAAAGAGGGCGCAGGCGACAAGCTGGTGGTGGTTGGCGGGGTCATTCCTACCCAGGATTACCTGCCGCTCGAGCGCGCCGGAGTCTCCGCAATCTTCGGTCCCGGCACCAACATCCCGGCCGTTGCGAGGCGTGTCCTGGAGTTGGTACGCGCGCGCGCCAAGGCTGCCGCCTAGGACTGATCCTTCCAAACGTTGCCGTTCAGATTTACACGTTCGGCCGTCGCTTCGACGATGCCGAATGGGGTGGTGGTCCAAATGCGCACCGGCACAAGATAATGTTCGCGCGAATCGTTGCGCGCGGGAAGGGAGGCAATCCAAGCATAAATATCCGGCAGTTTCTTTCCTTCTTCCAGAATTTTCTGCTTGAAACCCGCGATTTGCCTGTAGTGTACCTGGCAGACAAAGACCGGGCCGCTGTATAGCCCATTCGCGACGCTGACCCGCTCGGTTTTGCGATATGTCAACACGACATCGTAGCGTCGCGCGCCGTCGAAAACAGGCGCAACGGTGCCGCAAGGGTTCTTTCCGTTTGCGCTTAAGCCAGTTGTCATCAACACGAGTGCACTGACGGGATCCAGTGTGTTCTGCTTCAGACTGTCTGCGACGGGGAATTTCCACGTCTTGTACGGGGGCACGGCATGCAGCTTCGGCGGGCCATTGCCGACGTAGCTGAGTGACACCTTTTGCTTCTTGTCGTGATGATTGACCGAGAAGGAATCGTATCTGGAAGGAACGATTCGCCCCCGCTCGAACGCGCCGCTTGAGTGCGCCTCGATTTTCGATTTCCAGAAGATCGTTACGATTCCGGTCGTCTCAAGTTTCGAGTCGGCCCGATAGGCGTCAGGCGCCATCCGCTGGGTCAATTCCATCTTGCCCAAAGGCAGAAACGCCACGCGCAGGCCATAGACGACGCGTACAAAAGACTGGGAGTCCACCCTAGGCACAGCCGCCGCCGCGCCTTGTATGAACATAAACGCCAATCCCGCAAGCAAACAGAAATACGCCCGCTGCATTGCGCCGCTTCCCTTCATGTTCGAGGTCTGGGCAGTATCACGCCTAGTATGGTGGAAAAATGACTGCGGCCCAAGACGGTTTTTCCATTCAGGAACTTGTGAAGGGCGTGTTAGCGCGTGATCGCCGGGTGCTAGCGCGTGCCATTACATTGGTCGAATCCACTCGCAAGGAAGACTTGGCGCGTGCGGAGGCGATGTTAACGGAGCTTCTGCCATATTCCGGCCGGGCCGAGCGAATTGGAATATCCGGAGCTCCCGGCGTCGGTAAATCGACAATTATCGAAGCCTTCGGAGCGTATGTGACCGCACTTAGCAAGAACACTGCGGTCCTGGCGGTGGACCCGACGTCACCGCGTTCCGGGGGCTCCATCATGGGCGACAAAACGCGCATGACGGAGCTCGCCCGGAATCCGCGCGCGTTTATCCGTCCATCGCCCTCGGGTGCGGGCGTAGGCGGCGTGGCGCGGCGCACGCGCGAGGCCATGATCGTGGTCGAGGCCGCTGGTTTCGATGTCGTGATCGTGGAAACGGTGGGTGTCGGCCAGTCGGAGACTGCGGTCGCTGACATGACTGATCTGTTCGTACTGCTGATCGGGCCCGGCGGAGGAGATTACCTGCAAGGCATCAAGCGCGGTGTGATGGAGCTCGCGGATATTGTTCTCGTTACCAAGGCGGATCGTGATCTCACGCCTGCAGCCGCACGCGCGGCAGCAGACTATCAAGCGGCTTTGAATCTCATGCGGCCTAAGTTTGCGGACCTTCCGCCGTCCGTTCTCCAGGTGTCCTCGCTCGAGGGAAGGGGCATTGCAGACGCTTGGGGCGTGATGGAGCGCACGCTCAGCGCGTTGAGGCGGGACGGAAGGCTCGCCACCATACGCGCCGAGCAGGCAAAACACTGGCTTTGGAGCGAGATCCATGCCGCGCTGCTGGAAGCCGTGGAGAGCGATCCGAAAACCGCGAAATTCGCGCGTGAAATCGAGGCGAAAGTTGTGGGCGGGAAGGAGCTCCCGCCTGCCGCGGCGCGCCGTTTTGTGCGCGCGCTTGGTTGCGCTTGACGGGCAGGGGCCTACCTCCTAAGAGAGCCGGCCTTCGGAAAGGAAATTGTCATGTCGCGCCGTTGCGAGCTCACGGGCAAGAACGTGCTGTCTGGGCACCGAGTAAGCCACGCGAACAACAAGACCAAGCGGGTATTCCGCCCAAACCTTCAGTTGGTCACGTTGGCGAGCGATTCGCTCGGCCGCAGCTTTAGGCTCCGCGTAACCACGCACGCCTTGCGCACGGTGGACCGCAGCGGCGGTCTCGATTCTTTTCTGCTCAAGGCGCGCGACGAGGCTCTTTCTGAAAGGGCATTGAGGTTGAAGCGCGAAATCAAGAAACGCAGTCAGACACAGGCGGCGACTGCCTGAGTCTCACGCGGCCCGGCGCCGCGAGCGGCGCTGCGGCATGCGCATACCTTCAGTGGCGAAGAGAGCCATCAGCTGTTCGGTCATGGCGCCGCCGAGCTGTTCCGCATCTACAATTGTGACCGCGCGCTTGTAATAGCGCGTAACGTCGTGGCCAATTCCGATCGCCGTGACTTCGACAGGCGACTTTGCTTGGATCTCGTGAATGACTTGGCGCAGATGCCATTCGAGATAATTTCCTGGGTTCACGGAAAGCGTTGAATCGTCCACCGGCGCGCCGTCGGAAATGACCATGAGAATTCGGCGTTGTTCTGCCCGTGCCATCAGGCGTCTATAGGCCCAGATCAGTGCCTCGCCGTCTATGTTTTCCTTGAGCAAACCCTCGCGCATCATCAGCCCAAGATTTTTGCGCGTTCGCCGCCACGGTGTGTCGGCAGCCTTGTATACAATGTGCCGCAAGTCGTTCAGCCGGCCGGGATGCGCGGGCTTGCCCTCGGCGATCCAACGTTCGCGCGACTGCCCGCCTTTCCACGCACGCGTCGTGAAACCTAGGATTTCGACCTTTACGCCGCATCGTTCCAGCGTTCGTGCGAGGATGTCCGCGCACATTGCCGCTACCATTATGGGGCGGCCGCGCATCGAGCCCGAATTGTCCAGTAGCAATGTGACCACCGTGTCGCGAAACTGCATGTCGCGTTCACGCTTGAAGGAGAGTGGATGCAGGGGGTCAATGACGATGCGCGGCAAACGTGCTGTGTCGAGCAACCCCTCTTCCAGATCAAACTCCCAACTGCGGTTCTGCTGCGCCATCAGAAGGCGTTGAAGCTTGTTAGCTAGCCTGGAAACCAGGCCCTGGATCGGTTGAAGCTGCTGATCGAGAAAATTTCGCAGGCGCATCAGCTCTTCCGAATCGCATAGCTGTTCGGCGTCGACTGTTTCGTCGAACTGCGTCGTGGCAATTTTGTAGTCCCAAGAGGCTTCATCGGAGAACGGAATTTCCGGGCGCCACGGGCGCGGGCCTTCTTTCGCGCGTTGGGATGCCGACATGTCAGGCGAACGTGCAGCATCTGTGTCCAGAGCGGCGTCATCGCTCGAGTCTTCATTACTCTCACCCAACTCCGCTTCCGATGGTGACGCCTTTGTCGGCTGTTCATCCGCGCTTTCATTGCCCTGTTCGGGTTGCGGGCTGGCATCTTCCTTGTCTTCGGTAGACTCCGACGGACCAAGATTCTCGGCCATGTTCAACTGATGCAGAATGGTGCGTGTAAGTTTGCCGAATGCCTGCTGATCGCGCATTAAATCGCGCAATCGCGCAATTTCGGCTCCGGCCTTTTCTTCGATCAGATTCCGCCACAGGTTCACGGCCTGTTTCGCCTCCTCCGGCGGCGGCTCACCTGTCAGCGTTTCGCGCACCATAAGCCCCAGCACGTCGGCGATCGGCGCCTGAGAGCGTTCTCGCGCTTTTGCAAGGCCGCGAGCGACGACACGTGCCCTAGTATTCGCCGCTAAATTCTGGCGTACGCCGCGCATAGCGAGGGCACCGATTGCCTCAACGCGCGCTTGTTCCGCGGCGTCGAAAATAGCCGATGCTTCTGGGCCTACAGGTGCCAATTGCTTGTGGACCTTGTCTTCATGATACGCGAGACGAAGTGCATGGGCGTCACCCGCACCTCGAATTGCGGCAATTTCTTCTGCGGCTGGAGAACGGGACGGATTGGGCAGACTCGCGCGATTTCGGTTGACACCAATAAACTTTAGGGTGCTTGACCACCAGCTCTGTTGTTCAGTGATAAATGTAACTACCAGCTCTGGCTCACCCGAAATCGCACGCACTGCGCCGGTAACCGCGCGCTTAAATTGTTCGCTGGAGGATTGTGTTTTCACGCTACCAGGACTTTGGCCGCGCTTTCCGGCAATTCTTCGCCAAAGACCCTCTGATAGAATTCGGCGACAGCTGGCCGCTCAAGCTCGTCACACTTGTTGAGAAACGTCACACGGAAGCCGAAGCCGATGTCGCCGAAAATGGTGGCGTTTTCCGCCCAGGTGATGACGGTGCGCGGACTCATGACGGTGGAAATGTCGCCGTTCATGAACGCATTTCGCGTCATGTCCGCAACGCGCACCATGGCGGAAATCGTTTTGCGGCCCTCCGCCGTCTGGTAGAGAGGCGACTTTTTGAGAACGATGTCCACTTCGGTGTCGTGGGGCAAGTAGTTCAGTGTCACGACGATGTTCCAGCGGTCCATCTGGCCCTGATTGATTTGCTGCGTGCCGTGATAGAGTCCTGTCGTGTCTCCCAGTCCGATCGTGTTCGTCGTCGCAAACAGCCGGAACGACTGGTGCGGGCGGATCACGCGGTTCTGGTCTAGTAATGTAAGCTTGCCCTGCACCTCGAGCACGCGCTGGATGACGAACATCACATCGGGGCGGCCCGCGTCGTATTCGTCGAAAACGAGGCAGACCGGATGCTGGATCGCCCAGGGCAAGATGCCCTCCTTGAATTCGGTCACCTGTTGGCCGTTTTTCACGACGATCGCGTCGCGGCCTACTAAATCGATGCGACTAATATGGCTGTCGAGGTTCACGCGCACACAGGGCCAATTGAGGCGCGCGGCAACCTGTTCGATGTGCGTCGACTTTCCCGTGCCGTGGTAGCCCTGAATCAGGACGCGGCGGTTGTGTGCAATGCCGGCTAGAATGGCGAGCGTAGTTTCGCGGTCGAAAACGTAGGCAGTGTCCAGATCGGGAACGTACTCGTTTGCCTTGGAGAACGCCGGTACTGCCATCGCCGCGTCCAAGCCAAAGGTGTTGCGCACGTCGACGCTGATGTCGGGCGCGGCGGCCGGGTCTAGACCGTTATGCATCGTCATGTAAGTTCCGTGGTTGGCGCGGCACAATCGCCGCCGGTGGAGCTGCCGCTGATCCGCGCCTTAGGCGAGCCCCGTGGCCCGCAAATGACTATAGGCCCTGATGACCTGCTTCAGGCGCTCTTCTGCGCCCCGATCACCACCGTTGGCGTCGGGATGATAACGCTTCACAAGCTCCTTATACCTGGCCTTTATGTGGTGCAAGGTGGCGCCTTCTTCAAGGTTTAGAACCATCAAGGCATCAATTTGTCCTTTGGTGAGCCTAGTCGGCTTCGGCCGTCGCGCCGGCTCGGCTTCCTCGAAA
This sequence comes from Alphaproteobacteria bacterium, assembly GCA_052389895.1. Taxonomy (GTDB): domain Bacteria; phylum Pseudomonadota; class Alphaproteobacteria; order Micropepsales; family Micropepsaceae; genus CAVVXX01. The sequence goes on from JBQTHM010000003.1 coordinate 75,793, forward strand.
ATGGCGAATCCGTCTTCAAAGTAACACGACCAATGTGTCTCCCTTTTGCGATTCGCGTGCTTTTCCGCAGTCCGCTTGCCGAGGGGCCAGGTCGGTCGGTGCCCGGTAATGGCCTCACAACGGAAGCTGTAGATTTCCTGCTCGGTCATGCCGGCAAAAAAGTCCCAATGTTCGTTGTTCTGGCGCAGGTGCTCGGCGCAAAGCCAGTGACGCTCGTTAAGATTGTTGCGTGACTTGGGCACGTTGAAGGCCGCTTCCGCCCCGCACCCATCGCTCGCGCAGACATGGCCATTCATAGCCTGCCTGCTCGGCAAATCAGGCTTAATGCGGATGTCAAACCCGAATCTCGGTCTGTACGCGGCGGGACCGCTCATTTTTTGGATTATGGGAAGCGCTCGTAAAAAAACAAGCAAAGGTATTGCTTGACAGCGCCAGCATCCGACGATCAGTAACGCGCAGGATGACGAATATGCCCCTTAGCGACGTGTTGCGCGATAAATTGCGGCGCGCATTTTCGCCGACGGAGTTAATCGTGGAGGATGAAAGCGCGCAACATGCTGGGCACGCGAGCGCGCATCCAAGAGGCGAAACGCATTTCCGTGTGCGCATCGTGTCGCATGCATTCGAAGGGCAGTCGCGCATTGAGCGCCAGCGCCGCGTGTTTACGGCGCTGGCTGAAGAAATGAATACGCGCGTGCACGCGCTTTCGCTTACGACGCTGGCACCGTCTGAGGTGGCGTAATGCGCAGTGCGGTGATCTGGTTGCGCTGTCGGCGCAGAATTTCGAATTTGAAGCCATAAAACGAAAACACCTGACCTACTTCTGGAATTGTGCGCGTCGCATTAATAACGAGGCCGGCAACCGTTGTGGCCTCCTCTTCTGGCAGGGTCCATTCAAGTTCGCGATTTAGATCGCGAACCGGAATCCAACCGTCCACGTTGTACGAGCCATCCGCTTGGCGGCGTATGCCGGTTCCCGCGCGCTGGTCGTGCAGCTCGGCTATATCACCGAATACCTCCTCCAATATGTCTTCCAGCGTGACAAGCCCTTGAAGCGTGCCGTATTCGTCCACGACGAGAGCAAAATGGGCGTGGCGCTCGCGGAACGCGGCCAGCTGCTCTTCGAGCGTTGTAGTCTCGGGGACAAACCAGGGCGCCGTCGTAAGCTCGAGCACGTTGAATCCTTCCAGCGATCCGCGGCTGCGGATAAGAAAGCGCAACAGCTCCTTCATATGCAGGATGCCGACGATGTTTTCCGGATTATCGCGAGAAATGGGAAAACGTGTGTGCGGTGAAGTTAGCATTTGCTCCACAATTTCATCTGGGGCGTCGTTCGCGTCGAAGACAATCATGTTTTTGCGGTGAACCATCACGTCGCGGACAGTAAGGTCGGCAAAACGGAACAAGCTGTGAATATATCCGGCGTGGCTTTCTTCCATTTCGCCGTGCTCGGCCGATGCCTCCACCAGACCCTCGATCTCGTCGAAGGTAAGCACCTCCTGATGTGGCGCCTCCTTGACGCCGAGCCCGCGCAGGATCGCGCGCGAGGTCGTGTTGAGTAGCCAATTGAGTGGATAGAAAAGAATAAATGACGCATAGAGCGGATATGCAATCCACTGGGCGACGGGTTCCGGTTTTCGAATGGCAATAGTCTTCGGAACCTGTTCGCCCAAGACAATGTGCAGCGACGAAAACGTTACAAATCCTACTATGAAGGCGGTAACATGCACGCTCCCCTCGGACATCTCCAGCGGTTGCAGTAGCGGCAGGAGGATGGCGCTCACTGTCGGCTCGCCGACCCAGCCCAAACCCAGCGACGCCATTGTGATTCCGAGCTGGCAGCATGCAAGATACGCCTCGATATTTGTGAGCATGTCCTGTGCAAGTTTGGCGCCGAACCTCTTTTTTTCTGCAAGTGCCTCGACGCGGAATCCCCTGCTTTTAACAAGCGCGAACTCCGCCGCCACGTAGAAACCATTTGCTGCAAGAAGAAAAGTCGCGATTAGCAGGTTCGTCAGCGTGTCGCTCATCCAGCCTCGTCCTGAAGCAACGCGACGACGTCTTCTATTGGAACGTCGCGAGCAATAAACGCGCGCCCTACTCCGCGCGCTAGGACAAAAGTCAGTTTTCTGCCTGTCGCCTTCTTGTCGCGCTGCATGTAGGAAAGTAGGTCATTGGGTGAAGGTCGCGCGCCGGGTATCTGCGACAGGCGCGTGGGCAGGCCCACCGATTCAAAGTGCCGTCGAACACGGTCGACGTCCTCCCGGGAACATAGATTGCTTCGATGCGACAGCACGAAAGCAAGGACGCATCCGATCGCGACGCCCTCACCATGAGAAAGCTTGCCCGAATAGCCCGTCGCAGCCTCCAGCGCATGACCGAAGGTGTGACCCAGGTTCAGCAGGGCGCGATCGCCCGTCTCGCGCTCGTCATGCGAAACAATTGCTGCTTTCATCCGGCAGGATTGTTCCACTGCCCTTACCAGCGCGCCCGAATCGCCATTCAGCGCCGCCGCCGCGTGATTCTCGAGCCAGGAAAAGAACTCCGCATCGCCGAGGAGGCCGTACTTGGCGATTTCGGCATAGCCGCCCAGGAGTTCGCGGCGCGGCAGCGTGCCCAGAACGGTGGGGTCGGTAATAACGATGCGCGGCTGATTGAAGAGGCCGACGAGATTTTTGCCCTGCGCAGTATTGATCCCGGTCTTACCGCCTATGGACGCGTCGACTTGCGCGAGCAGCGTAGTCGGAATTTGCGCCAGCGCAACTCCGCGCTTGTAAATCCCTGCAGCAAAACCAGCGAGATCACCGATGACGCCGCCGCCGAATGCGGCGACCAGCTCGCCGCGTTCGAGACGGTATACGAGCAGCGCATCAACAAGCTGCTCCAAAGATCGAAATGATTTCATCTCCTCGCCCGGTGCAACGATTACGGGTGAAGACGCAAGCCCGGCTCTTTCTAGGCTGGCTGCAAGGCGCGGGTAGTGGTGCCTCGCGACGTTCTCATCGGTGACCACCGCCACTCGCCCATTTGTGAAAGGAGCGAGCAGATCGCCGGCTTCATCGAGGGCGCCCGCGCCGGCATGAATCGTATAGGTGCGACCATCGGGTAGAGGGAGTCGTATTTCCGTGCTCATATCGGGCCCATGCGCTTTTCGAGCGCGCGAACGATACGCTCGACTACGGTCGCGTGAGGCTCGTTGCCGCTATCCACCGTTATGTCGGCTTCGGAATAAATTGGCGCGCGCTCGTGCAAAAGCCGTTCCAGCACTTCGCGTGGCTCGCCGTCTTTCAGAAGTGGCCGGGTGCCTTTGCGCGTCACGCGCTCTGCAAGGACATTGATGTTGGCATTGAGCCAAACAGAAATAGCCTTTGATTTTATCGCCTTTCGCAGTTGCGCGTCGATAAACGCACCACCGCCGGTAGCAAGCACATGCGGCGGTTCCTTTAGCAAGCGCGTCACAACTTTCCGCTCGCCCGAACGAAACTCCGCCTCGCCGTAACGGGAGAATATCTCGCTTACCGCGCACCCTGCAGCCGCTTCAATTTCCGCGTCTGCATCGCGAAAGGGCACGTCGAGGGCGGCGGCCAGCCTCCGGCCCACGGCGGTTTTCCCCGCGCCCATCATGCCCACGAGCACGATCGTCTTTTCCAGTCTGCGCACGGAATGCTTATACCGGTTCGTGAGGCCCGATCCATCGGCAGCATTCTCTTAACTTTATGGGGCTTGCGCCGCATGCACCAATTCCGCCACATAAGCGCCGGTTCGCTGAGGCGGAATAAAGCTATGACGTGGGGCACCAAGATTTTTGCCGGAACTGTACTCGTTCTAATTCTGGCAGGGGCCGGTCTTGCGATTCACGGCAGCAACGTCCAGCCCGAACGCAAGACGGTGGAGCGGGTTCTGCCTGATGAGCGCTTTCCGAAATAGCCTGCTTGCGCTTGCTTTGCTCGCCGCGGCGTCCGCGGCGGCACGGGAAGTGACCGGCGAGCCTCAACCGCTCCAGTCGACGCCGCCCGCAGAACCCTCAACGGAAGCGGACGGCGCGGTCTATCGCCCCAAACCATCGGTACTTGGAAGCGGCGGCGAGGCCGCCGTGCAGGTGGGGGCCTTGGGAACCGTCGAGGGCCCGCTTGCGGGAACGCTCGAAGACGGCAACGGCGGCCTCGGCTACGCGATGTGGGCCGGCTCCGAGCGCTCTCCTATGGAGGCCATGCTTCTGCGTCTTCAGGCCGCGACTCCTTCGCCCGCTTCGCGCATGCTGCTTCGCCGTCTGCTTCTCACAGCGGCGCCGCCGCCCGAGGGTCCGTGGCGTACTCCGTTCCTTTCCCTGCGTATCTACAAACTCATGGAAGCCGGAATGTTGCAGGACGCGGCGGAACTGGCTGCACAGATCCAGAATTCAACTAACCTGGAAATCGCCCGGGCGCAGGCCGAAGCCCTGCTGTACACGGGACGCGATGCGGACGCCTGTGGCGATGCGACGTCCTATCGGCTCCAGGACGCCCAACCGTTCTGGATCGAGCTGCGCGCGTTTTGTTACGCGCTGGCTAAGGATGTTCCCGCACTGGAACTAACTCGCAAGGTAATGGCGGCTCAAAAAGTTCAGGATCCAGCATTTGTCGCACTGCTCGATGCAATGGCCGGTGCGAAACTGAAGGAGCCTGTCACGGTAGCTACACCGACCGCTTTGCATGTCCGCATGTTTGAACGGCTCAATATTTCCGTCACCGCGGAAATAGCGTCCGCGGGAATGCCCGAAAGTCTGGTTGCGCTGCGAGCAGAGAGGACGCCTCCCGACGTTCGCTTTGCCGCGGCCGAACGCGCGTTTCGCGCGGGCGCGTTGCCGGGCCCTCCGGCATCGCAGGTCCTTGGACTTGCCAAGTTCAAGGCGCAGGAACTTTCCTATGCGGCCGCGCAGGCCCCCGGCGAAGCGCCATTGCATGGGCTGGCGCGCTTGAAGGCGGCACTGCAAACGCAAACCGATCCCGGTAAGCGAGCGGAGCTGGTCAATGCCGCCTTCAGGATAGGCGAACGCGAAGGCCTGTTTGCGCAGGTTGCGGCGGCATTCGCCGATGAAGCGACCGCGCTGGCTCCTTCCCCCGATTGGAGCAACTGGGCACCCATGATGGCGCGCGGTCTTTTGATGGCTGGCCGCCCCGACGCAGCGCGGCTGTGGTTTGATATGATCAACCTGCACCTGCCGCAATTGAAGAATTCGATAAACGAACTGACTCTCATCTTTGCCCTGGGCGCGCCGAATGAAGCGCGTGATGCACTGGCCCAGGCTTCGCTCTCTTGGTTTGTGGATCAGGCGAGCGAACCGGGTGCATCGCTGGATCAGCGTGCGCTCGCTGCGCTATATCTTGGCCTGTTCGATGCATTGGAGCGGCCTCTGTCGCCGACGTTGCACGGCAGGGTGCACGAATTGATCAACGCAAATCTTCCCGGCAGACGTCCCGCGCGTGCTTTATTGACGCGCGTTCAGAACGCCGTTGCGGCGGGCAGGCGGGGCGAGGCCGTGCTAGCGATGCTGGAAGCTATGGGGCCAGCAGGACCTGCCGGCCTTGCGCCGGACGTGACTGTTCGCTTTGTCCGGTCGCTCCAATCGCTTGGCCTGCACGAGCCGGCACGCATGTTGGCTGCCGAGGCCGTCATCATACCCGCCCCCGCGGCGCATGGATGACCCGGGCAAACTCAAGCACGGCCCGTCTTATCGAGATGTTTCTCGACATGATGAGCGCTGAGCGCGGCGCCAGCCGCAATACGCTCGCCGCCTACAAGAGCGATTTGGTCGCATTTTTCGAATTTGTGAATTCGGAAGGCGTTGATCTTAAGCGCGCTACGCGCGTGCACATTCGAAGATATTTGGCGCGGTTATCGCGCCAGCGGCTAAAGCCATCTTCGCAGTCACGCAAACTATCCGCATTGCGGCGATTCTATGGGTTTCTTTATGCGGAGGGCATCCGCCACGATGATCCTTGCGGCGCTATCGATGCGCCCAGACTTTCGCGGCCGTTGCCAAGAATTCTTTCGGCAAATGACGTCAGGAAACTGCTGATAGCTGCGCGTGGCAACAAAGAAAAAGACGCAGCCGCCCTCCGTCTTATCTGCATTGTCGAGATGCTGTATTGTTCTGGCCTGCGGATAAGCGAGCTCGTCGCGCTGCCGTTCGCCAGCGTGCGTGCCGGCGAAAAGTTTTTCCTTGTACATGGCAAGGGAAACAAGGAGCGGCTGGTGCCGTTGGGCGCGCCGGCACGCGAGGCGTTGAAGGAATATCTGGAAATTCGCGGCGATTTCCTGCGCCAGGGACAACAGTCGAAATACCTGTTTCCCTCGCGTGGCAGAGAAGGACATCTCACGCGCCGCCGCTGCCACCAGATGCTTAAGGCACTTGCGCCGAAGGCCGGTATCGATCCCGCCAAGCTATCGCCGCACGTGCTTCGGCACGCGTTCGCAACGCACCTGGTGGAAGGCGGTGCAGACCTGCGCAGTGTTCAGACTCTCCTCGGGCACGCCGACATCGCGACGACGCAAATCTACACGCATGTCGCTCGCGAGCGGCTCAAGCGCGCGGTGGAAAGCGGCCATCCCTTGGCTCGGAAACGCATTGCACGCGGCCGTTAGGCTTGGCGTCTAACCCTTTGATCAATTGACAGCTTCCGGCGCGCTTGCCAGTGTAAACGCGAACGCTTCGGAGCCGCCTTTGGCCGTCGCCCACGCCTTTCTCGATTTTGAAAAGCCCATTGCCGAGCTCGAAGGCAAGATTGAGGAGCTGCGCCAGCTAGCGGCCGAAGGTGCAACCACAAACATCGACGAAGAGGTGGCGCGGCTACAATCGAAATTGCAACAGCTTATACAGGATACCTACGCCAAGCTGACCCCTTGGCAGAAAACGCAAGTTGCGCGGCATCCCTCACGCCCGCATTTTTCGGATTATGTTTCGCGCCTGATTACGGACTTCACGCCGCTGGCCGGCGACCGTCTCTTCGGTGAGGATCGCGCCATCATAGCTGGGTTGGGGCGTTTTCGCGGCCGCTCGATTGCCGTCATCGGTCATGAGAAGGGAAATGACACGAAGTCGCGGCTGACGCACAATTTCGGCATGGCAATGCCGGAGGGCTATCGCAAGGCGCAGCGATTGTTCGAAATGGCCGACAGGTTTTCCCTACCTGTCGTGTCGCTCGTGGATACGGCTGGCGCTTACCCCGGCGTGGGCGCGGAAGAGCGCGGTCAGGCCGAAGCCATTGCTCGTTCCACGCAGGCTTGCCTGAGCATGCGTGCGCCGTTTGTTTCCGTGATAATCGGCGAAGGTGGATCGGGCGGGGCGATAGCGATCGCCACGGCAAATGCCGTCTATATGCTTGAACACGCAATCTATTCGGTCATTTCCCCCGAAGGATGTGCTTCCATTCTTTGGCGCAATTCGGAGAAAGCCCAGGACGCGGCTGCTGCCATGAAAATCACGGCCGAAGATTTGCTCGGGCTGAAGATCATCGACGGCATCATTCCGGAGCCCGTAGGCGGCGCGCACCGGGATCCGCACAAGGCCATCGCTGTAACCGGCGAGACAATTGAACGCACGCTGCGCGAGCTTAGCGCCTTTTCGTCAGAAGACATCCGTGCGATGCGCCGCGACAAATTCCTTCAGATCGGGAAGCTCGAGACGGCCTAAATACTATTTCGCCAGTTCGAAAGCCATGGATGAAACCCAGCCCAAGTTGCCGAGCTCATCCTTCACTTCCCACATCGCGCCTTCTTTATTCCCGGTTGGATAGAGCATCGTTCCTGGATCCAGCATACGAACAACCTTTCCGGTGCCCGAAGACTTGACGTACATGCGAGCAGACTTGGTTAGCGTCACGGCCTGTTCGACATTGGCCGCCGACGCGTTATCGGGAAGCAGCCCGCCCATATGGCGAACCAGTTTCGTATAGGCATTGAGATAGGCGAGCGTAATCACCTGACCGATCTCGGTATTGTCATACCCATAGGCGCCCGCGGCTGCGAAACCCCAACGGCCCCATCCGCCGCCTCCTAGGCCCCAAGAAAGGTCGGTCTTGTCCGCGTGGCCTTCCTCCATCGCGAGTTGCTCGGTTGAGCGCACATCGGTGATCGTTAGCAAAACGTCTGCGGTCTTCGTGCGCAAATTTATGCCTCCGATAGCGGCGCCGGCATGGCCTCCCACCCAGCTTCCGAGCGCGGCGCCAATTGCATTGCCGCTGGCATCTGTGTTCTGCGAAACGAGGTCCGGAACAAGCACGTAGTCTGCAGCCTTAATCTGGCCCTTGCCGATGTTCGAGCCCTGTTGCAATTCACCGCCGGAGGCGAGAGCACGTTCGCGCTCCACGGCTGCGAGGCCCTTCCCGCGGTCCACAAGCGTGAAACAGTTCGAGCGCATGACAAAGACTCTGATCAGCGCCTCTGGCGATCCCAAACGGTATTCGGACCACCAATTTCGGTCGGGCTCCTGCACGGAGATTGTGCCAAGCCGCTTGTAACATTGCGGCATCTCGGCTTCTTTACGCGCTCGTTTGTCCCGCGCGCTTTCCGCCATTGCCGGCATGGCAACCGCAAACGCCGCTACAAGCGCAATACCTGCGCAAATCGAACTCATCGTTTTCATGGGATCCCCTGTCGCTAGTCCGAGCGGCGCAATTCTAGCAAAAATTAGGGCATGCGCCACGTCTGTGGCCGACTAGGAATAAAAAATCGCTAAACCAGCGCGCCGTGGCAGTGCTTGAATTTGCGGCCTGAGCCGCACGGGCAGGGGGCATTACGGCTGACTTTCCCCCAGGTGCGCGGATTATTGGGATCGGGCGGCGCCGCTGGCCCACGCTGGCGCACGGCAAGCAGCGGCGAAGGCATGTCCTCGTCCATTTCGTCTTCGCCGGTAAGCGGATTCACGTGGTGTGCGCGCATCTCGGGAAGTTCGCGTTCCTCCAGCGGCGGCGGTGCGGCGCTGACCTGTGCATGCATAACTAGCTGCGTAACATCGGTGCGCAGGCGGGCCAGAAGCGCCTCAAAAAGCGCGAGGGCTTCGCTCTTGTATTCGTTCAGCGGATCGCGCTGGCCATAGCCGCGGAGGCCTACAAACTGACGTAGATAATCGAGCTGAATGATGTGTTCGCGCCAGTCGTGATCCAGCGTCTGGAGCAGAACAGCCTTTTCGATATAGCGCATCGTTTCCGGTCCGATGCTGGCCGCGCGTTCTGCAGCTCGCCGGTTAACCGCTTCCGTTACGCGCTCGCGCATCTCTTCGTCTGCGATACCCTCTTCCTTTGACCATTCGACGATCGGAAGCGGAAGTCCGAAGATGCGCTCGACCTCCGCCTGCAGCCCCGGTGCATCCCACTGCTCGGCATAGGCATGCTCGGGAATATGGCGCGTCACGAGATCTTCCACGACTTGCATTCGCATTTCGGCAATAGTTTCGCTCACGTCCTCGCTGCGCATGATTTCAAGGCGCTGCTCGTACACTACCTTGCGCTGGTCATTCAGCACATTGTCATACTTAAGCAGGTTTTTTCGAATTTCGAAGTTGCGCGCTTCCACCTTCTGCTGCGCTTTTTCCAGCGCCTTGTTCACCCAGGGATGTGCGATGGCTTCGCCCTGTTCCAATCCAAGCCGCTGAAGAATGGAATCCATGCGCTCGGAGCCGAAGATGCGCATGAGGTCGTCCTGGAGGCTCAGGAAGAATTTCGATGCGCCAGGATCGCCTTGGCGGCCCGAACGGCCGCGCAGCTGGTTGTCGATCCGGCGGCTTTCATGGCGCTCCGTGCCGATGATGAAGAGGCCACCGGCGGCGATCACCTTGTGCTTGTCAGCGACAACCTCCGCGCGGATCGCCTCGATCCGGCGCTTTTCTTCGCCCGGGTCAGTTATGCCGGCAAGCTCCGTCTTAATCCGCATGTCCGGATTGCCGCCCAGCTGAATATCGGTGCCGCGACCCGCCATGTTGGTGGCTATGGTGACCGTGCCTGACACGCCCGCCTGCGCGACGATCGTGGCTTCCTGTTCATGATAGCGGGCGTTCAGCACGTTGTGCTCGATCTTTCGCTTTTTCAGTAGGGCAGAAAGGGTTTCGGATTTTTCGATTGAAACCGTGCCCACCAGCACTGGCTGGCTTCGCTCGTGGCAATCCTCGATAAGCTTGATGATGGCGTCGTGTTTTTCTTCGACGGTACGGTACACCTCGTCGTCCATGTCCTTTCGGATCATGGGCATATTGGTCGGCACCTCGGAGACATCTAGCTTGTAAATGTCCATGAACTCTGCCGCCTCGGTCAGGGCCGTGCCGGTCATGCCCGCAAGCTTGTTGTAAAGCCGGAAGTAGTTCTGGAACGTGATGGAGGCGAGCGTTACGTTTTCCGGCTGGATCGCGACCGACTCTTTTGCTTCCAGCGCCTGATGCAGACCTTCGGAATAGCGGCGGCCCTCCATCATACGGCCGGTGAATTCGTCGATGATGATTACCTTGTCGCCCTTGACGATGTAGTCGCGATCCTTTTGGAAAAGCTTATGCGCGCGCAGCGCCTGATTTACGTGATGCACGACCGTGATGTTATTGATGTCGTAGAGATCGCCTTCCTTCAGCGCGTCGACTTCGCGAAGCAACTGCACCATGTGCTCGTTGCCTTCCTCAGTGAGTGTGACAGCACGCTGTTTCTCGTCTACTTCGTAATCCTTTGGCTCAAGCTTCGGCATCAACGCGTCGATCGTGCGATAGAACTCGGACTGATCTTCCGTTGGGCCGGAAATGATCAGCGGAGTGCGCGCCTCGTCGATCAGAATGGAATCAACCTCGTCCACGATGGCGTAGTTGTGGCCCCTCTGCACCATGGCAGTAAGGCTGTATTTCATGTTGTCGCGGAGATAGTCGAAACCAAACTCGTTGTTGGTGCCGTACGTGACGTCGCACGCGTATGCCTCGCGCCGTTCTTCATCTGTGAGCCCGTGCACGATGACGCCCACGCTCAAGCCGAGGAATTTATAGATTTGTCCCATCCACTCAGCATCGCGGCGGGCCAGGTAATCGTTCACTGTGACAACGTGCACGCCCTTGCCAGTTAGCGAGTTGAGATAGACAGGAAGGGTTGCGACCAGCGTCTTGCCTTCGCCAGTTTTCATTTCGGCAATTGCGCCCTCATGCAAAACCATGCCACCCACGAGTTGCACGTCGAAATGGCGCTGCCCCAGCGTGCGCTTGGCCGCCTCGCGTACGACCGCGAAGGCTTCCGGCAGGAGGTCATCCAGCGTTTCGCCTTTCTGGAGCCGCTCCTTGAGCAGCGCCGTCATTGCACGCAGTTCGTCGTCAGATTTCTTTTCGAATTCTGGCTCAAGGACGTTGATTTCCTCGACGACCTTGAATTTCGGCTTGAGTTTTCGGTCATTGACCGTGCCAAAGAACTTGCTCGTAAAGGTTTGCAGGTCCAGCATTAATTCCTCAAGCCGCCCTGGCATTTAGCGGGCGCCGGGGCGAAAGGCGGCACGCGGGAATGAATTTTTGTGCCCACGAGGGCGGCTGGAGAGATAAGAACGGGGCACCCCCTTGTCAATTCAGGCACTTTGCCCCTAATGCGGCGCCCGCCGACGGCATAAACTGGGTGCAGGCGCTTACGGGAGCGGCGAATGAGGGCGCGTACAGCCAATGCGGGCAGGGCGCGCGGGAAGGCCTCGCCATCGAAGTCACTTGACGCTTCGCCGCTGGCGCCCAGGGCGTTTCCGAGCCTCCCGCCGCTTGCCGGTGTGCGGATGGCGACGGGCCGGGCCGAAATAAAATACCGCGACCGAACCGACGTGCTGCTGGCCGTTCTCGCGCCGGGAACGCAGGTTGCAGGTGCCTTCACAAAATCCAAAACCGCGGCCGCTCCGGTTGAATGGTGCCGCAGGCATGTGGGCGGCTTGGCGCGCGCGTTGGTGGTTAACAGTGGAAATGCCAATGCATTTACGGGTGGCGCCGGTATGGAAGCCGTGAAAGCGGTAGCGCGGGCGGCGGCGGACGCAATCGGCTGCACGACGAACGACGTATTCCTGGCATCCACCGGCGTAATTGGCGAGCCGTTACCGCACGAAAAGATTACGCGGGTGCTCTCGGCGCTCGCGGAAAAAGCATCAGCTGGCGGCTGGCGCCAAGCGGCCGAGGCGATGATGACGACGGACACGTTTCCGAAACTTGCAACCGCGGCCGCGACGATTGACGGCCGCAAGGTGATTATCAATGGAATTTGCAAGGGTTCTGGCATGATTGCACCGGACATGGCGACCATGTTGGCGTTCGTGTTCACGGACGCGAACTTGCCGGCCAAGGTTTTGCAGCCGCTCCTGAGGGACGGCGCGGCGAAATCTTTTAATTGTATTACCGTGGATGGCGACACATCGACCAGCGACACGCTTCTATTGTTTGCCACGGGAAAAGGCGGCGCGCACGCCGCCGTAAAGAGCCCCAATGATAGAATGCTCTCTGACTTCAAAGATAAGCTCGACTCGGTTCTGCTCGATCTCGCGTTACAGGTTGTAAAGGACGGCGAAGGCGCGCAAAAACTTATCCAGATCGATGTGATAGGAGCGAAATCGGATCAGGCAGCCAAACGCATTGCGTTCTCTATTGCCAATTCTCCGCTTGTAAAGACCGCCATCGCAGGTGGGGATGCGAACTGGGGCCGAGTCGTCATGGCTGTGGGCAAGGCGGGTGAAGCTGCCGACCGCGATAGGCTGAAGATAGCATTCGGCGGGCACGTTGTGGCCGAAAAAGGCGAACGCGCGCCCGGCTACAAGGAGGTACTTGCGACCAAGGCGGTTACGGGCCGTATGGTGCACATCGAAGTGGGTCTGGGTCTTGGCAAAGGCGCGGCGCGCGTTTGGACTTGCGATCTCACCGAGGAATATATCCGCATCAACGGATCATACCGCACGTGACGGCGCATCCCATTGTGTTGGTCGCCGCATGTGCACTCGTCGACGTGGACGGGCGCGTACTTTTGGCCCAACGGCCGGAAGGGAAACCGATGGCCGGTCTATGGGAATTCCCCGGCGGCAAAGTGCACGCAGGCGAGACACCAGAAAAAACGATCATACGCGAATTCCGCGAAGAGCTCGGGCTTAATCTTAGCGCGTCGTGCCTGCGTCCCTTTACGTTTGCGTCGCATAATTATCCCGATTTCCATTTGCTGATGCCGCTTTTTGTTTGCAAGCGCTGGGAAGGCATCGCGCGACCGCTGGAAGGCCAGAAACTTGCATGGGTGCGGCCGAAGGACATGAAGGACTATCCCATGCCGCCTGCGGACGCACCTCTTATCCCCGCGCTGCGCGATTGGCTTTGATCCGGGGCGTAGCCTGTTAAGTAAACAATGTCGAACGTTGCGCGGAGCTTGCCGCGTTCGGCAAAGCGCGCGCCATATTCGCCGATCATGGCCGAGAGCAGGCGGCGTGAAAGAAGGTTTTTGCGACGGCCAACCAACGCATTCGTTTCTCCCAGCGCGCGGAGGTCGGTGAAAAGACGAAAAATATCGCTGTAGCGAACTACGGTGCGTTCCACGTCGGCGACGGGCTTCTCAAAACCCGCACGTTGCAACAGTGCGCCGAGATCGCGCACATCAGCGAAGGGGGCCACACGTGGGCTTGCGCCCCCCGTTAGCTCGGCCTCGGCCGCGGCAAAAGATGTGCGCAACTCATTCAAAGTTTCTCCGCCGAACAAAGCGGCCATGAAAAGGCCGCCAGGCTTCAGCGCGCGGCGTATTTGCGTGAGCACGCCCGGCAGGTCGTTGATCGCGTGCAGCGCCAATACGCTGACGACCAGATCAAAACTTCCGGGTTCATACGAAAACATCTCGTCTACGGTTGCCTCGGACCCCGTCCATTCCCGCGCGAAAGCCGCATAAGGCCCGCGCATGCGCGAGCCAAGGTCGATTGCGCGATCGAACATAAGATTCAGGGCGGTCAGGCGCTCGGTTATGTGCGCCGTCGCGTCTTCCGCAAGAAACAGATCGCTACTTTTCTGCGCCGCTCGTGCCCGCCTGACCCGGTACGCCGCAGTATCGAATATCTGTGGAATCGTCTCTCGTGAGCTGGCCGCCATGCGCTAGAATTAGGCCAATGGGCGGGGCAAGGGAAATTGCCGTTGCTGGCTGGCACTTGCGTGCGGCGCGGTTTGCGTTAGACGTCGTTTTTCCGCCGCTCTGCGTCGGCTGTCGTGCGCGCGTGTCTGAGGCGCATTCGCTCTGCGGCAATTGCTGGCGCGAAATCCATTTTCTCGACGGGCCCGTTTGCGAGCAATGCGGCACGCCTTTTGACGTCGATCCCGGGGGCGAAGCCATCTGCGGCGCCTGTATGCTGCACCCGCATGCGTTCGAACGCGCGCGTTCTGTAATGCGCTACGATGAGGTCTCAAAGAAACTCATTTTGCGTTTCAAACATTCGGATCGGCTGGACCATGCCCCGGCTTTCGGCCGCTGGCTCGAGCGCACTGGCCGCGCGCTCCTGGAGGAGGCCGATCTCATTGTGCCCGTACCGCTGCATCGCTGGCGGCTCTGGTTCCGCCGCTACAACCAATCCGCCATTCTCGCAGCGCATCTTTCGAGGCTGTGCAAGCGCCCGTGGCATCCGCTTCTCGTCGAGCGCAAGCGCCCCACACCAAGCCAAGGGGCGATGCCGTCCGCCAAGGCAAGGCGTCGCAACGTGCTTGGCGCATTTCGCGTCCGTGCGACCGCGCGAAGCATGGTGAAGGGCCGGACCGTTCTGCTTGTGGACGACGTGTTTACGACCGGCGCAACGCTAGACGCCTGTGCTCGTGCACTGAATCGGGCGGGTGCCGCCCGCGTTTTTGCGCTGACCCTGGCGCGCGTTGTGCGTGCGCCCACCGCCGATATATGAATCATCCGGGGCGGGCGCGGATCACATGGCCAAGATCACGATCTATACGACCCCAATTTGCCCCTACTGCATCTTTGCCAAGAAGTTGTTGCAGCAAAAAGGCGTAGCCTTCGAGGAAATCAACGTCGCGTTCGATGCCGCCCTGCGAGAGGAGATGGTGAAGCGCGCCGGCGGGCGAATGACGGTCCCGCAAATTTTCGTGGGCGCGACATATGTAGGCGGTTACGATGACCTCCACGCGCTTGACAAGAAGGGTAAGCTCGATCTCTTGCTCGCAGCACGATGAGAGAAACGATCCGCGCCGCCTGTGTTCAGCTCCGCTCGTCGGACGACGTGCAGGAGAATTTGCGTACCGCGAGCGCGTTCATCCGCGAGGCGCACGCCAAGGGCGCGCGATTCATAGGCACGCCGGAAAACACTTGCCTGATGGCCCCTGATGGCGGCGCGAAACTCGAAAAGAGTTTTTCTGAAGACAAAGATCACGCCCTGCCGTCATTTCAGCGGCTGGCGGAGGACCTTGGTATTTGGCTCCTGATCGGTTCGCTTGCGATCAAGGTGTCCGAAAAGAAAACGGCGAATCGATCGTTCTTCATCGGACCAGATGGGCGCATTCTCGCCCGCTACGACAAAATTCATCTCTTCGACGTCAATCTGCCGTCCGGCGAAAGTTACAGGGAGTCAAATACCGTGGCCCCAGGGAATCGCCTAATCCTCGTGTCGCCGCCCTGGGGCAAGGTGGGCATGACCGTCTGTTACGATTTGCGGTTTCCGCATCTTTACCGTGCGCTCGCGAAAGCGGGCGCAGACATAATTACGGTACCCGCTGCTTGGACCGAAACGACGGGCAAGGTGCACTGGCAGACTTTGATCCGGGCGCGCGCGATCGAAACCGGGTGCTTCATTTTTGCCCCGACGCAGGGCGGCCTGCACGCCAACGGGCGCCGCACTTACGGCCACAGCACGATCATTGCGCCGTGGGGCGATGTTCTGGTGGAAGGTGGAACCGAACCCGGAATCTTGGTTGCAGATCTCGATTTGACTAAAGTTGTAGAGGCGCGCGCCCGCATACCCTCGCTGCAACACGGCAGAGATTTCATAGAGTAGAATTCGCGGTAACTGTGTCTGCAAATTTTCGCCATGAAATGCCATATTATGAGAGAATGCATAATTGCGGAGCGGAAAGGTAACGCGTGATCGTCTATCGCATGGCTTGCGGCCTCGGCCACGAATTCGAAGGCTGGTTCAAGAACAGCGCGGCTTATGACGCGCAGGAAGAGCAAGGCGCGCTCGCCTGTCCGCTGTGCGGCGACGTGTCCATTCGTAAGGCGCCCATGGCGCCCGCCGTCACCAAGGCCAATAGCGCCAAAGAACTCCCGACTGCACCGGCGTTGTCAGACGACGCAAAGAGGACGCGGCAGTTCATGACGGGCATTCGCAAGTTTGTTGAAGAGAACGCCGAATATGTGGGCGCCCGGTTTCCCGAAGAGGCGCGCCGCATTCATCTCCGCGAAACGGAGGATCGTCACATCTACGGCGAAGCCACGCTCAAGGAAGCAAGAAACCTGGTTGAGGAAGGGATTTCAATTGCACCTCTGCCGCCAGATCCCGACAAGCTGAATTGACTCTTCACTCGGGCAGGAGAACACCCGAGCCGCCCATTTCCTTTGGCAGGTCTTTTTGTCTTGGAAGGCCGTCGCGCATCGGCAGGGCGGCCTCCTGATAATGGACGTGCACCGCGGGCCTGAATTTTACAGTTCAATGGCAATACCCCATGGCCGCGGGGTCACCGCTTACGGTGAATTCGACGGCCCCACAATAACACAAACCTTTGTGTGTCTCAGCCATGTCTGTGCTCCGCTGCACTCACGGACTGGAACTGTCCTTGTAGATATCTACTGTCACGACGCTTGGGCTGGGCCTGGGCAAGAACGTGACCACCCAGAAGAAGAATGCGAAGACGGCTAGCGTGATTGCAAGTGCGCCCGTCATCGCAATGAAACGTCGTGCCGCTCTAAACATGCGTATTGCGCGGTACTTCGGCGACAATCATATAATTGACTGCCGTATTGCGCGAGAGCCGCCACTCCCAGCGAAGTGGATCGAAGCGTATACCTTGGAGGTCTGCCACCTCCATTCCCGCGGCCCTGATGTGGCGTTGCAGCTCTGCGGGCGTAATGAACTTGTTCCAGTCATGCGTGCCGGGCGGCAACCAACGCAAGACATATTCGGCGCCTACTTTGGCGAGCGCGAGCGATTTTAATGTCCGGTTGATTGTGGCAATGACCAGCAGCCCTCCAGGCGCGGCCAGTCTGCCGCAGATCTGAATGAAAGCGCCGAGATCGGCCACATGCTCGGCGACCTCCATTGCAATCACACAGTCGTATCGGAAGTTCTCGGTAACCAGTTCCTCCGCCGTGACGCTCCGGTATGTGGGCGTGACACCCGTGGCTTGTGCGTGCAGCGAGGCTGCCATCACATTTTCTAGGCCGGGGTCTATTCCGAGCACGTCAAATCCCATGCGGGCTAGCGGTTCGGAAAGAAGCCCTCCGCCACAGCCGATGTCGAGCAGTGTGAGGCCGGCGAATGGCACACGGCTGCGTGAGTTGCGGCGGAAATGCAGTGCCGCCGTGTCACGCAGAAAGGAAAGCCGAGCAGGATTGAACCTGTGCAACGGGTGGAATTTGCCGTTCGGGTCCCACCACTCGCCCGCCAGGCGTGTGAACTTCGCGACCTCGGCTTCGTCCACGCTGACCGCGAGCTTTGGCGCTCTATTTGTCGTTCCCGGCATTTGGCGTTGAGCAGCAGGGGTGCGGCAGCTATGTAGGGCTCGCCGTCGGTGCACACCAGAACTTTTGGCGGCGGCGGGGTAAGGGCATAGTTGCCATGGCAAGCGCGGCCTGGAAGATCGTCATGAAGTTCGGCGGCACATCTGTCGCCGACATCGAGCGCATTCAGCACGTAGCTACCCTGGTCAAACGGGAAGTGGACCGCGGATACCAGGTTGCGGTCGTCGTTTCCGCCATGGCTGGCGAGACGAATAAGCTGGTCAGCTGGGTACGCGAGCTTGCACCCATGCACGACGCGCGCGAATACGACGTGGTGGTGGCCGCTGGCGAGCAGGTGACCGTAGGTCTCACAGCCGTCGCACTGACGGCCATTGGTGTGCCGGCACGATCGTGGATGGGATGGCAGGTTCCGATCCGCACCTCTGCCATGCACGGTTCGGCGCGCATCGAGTCGATTGAAACGGAGCTCATGAACAGGCGACTGGCGGACGGGCAGGTGGCTGTCGTGGCCGGATTTCAGGGGATAGCCCCCGACAACCGCATTTCCACGCTTGGCAGAGGCGGCTCGGATACGAGTGCCGTTGCCCTCGCCGCGGCGCTAAGGGCCGACCGTTGTGACATCTACACCGATGTGGACGGCGTTTACACGACCGACCCCCGTATCGTCTCTAAGGCGCGACGGCTCAATCGGATTACTTACGAAGAGATGCTTGAACTCTCCTCCATGGGCGCGAAAGTGTTGCAGACGCGCGCAGTGGAAATTGCCATGGCTCACCGCGTGCCGCTCCGGGTCCTTTCGACGTTTGATGTGAACAACGGCGGCACGCTTCTTTGCGGCGAGGAAGATATCGTGGAAAGAAAACCCGTAACCGGCATCGCCTATTCACGCGACGAAGCGAAGATCACGCTGCTGCGTATCCCAGATCAGCCCGGCGTAGCTGCGGCTATATTCGGGCCGCTGGCGGACGCAGGCGTGAACATAGATATGATCGTGCAAAACGTTTCCCACGACGGCCGCAAGACAGATTTGACGTTTACCGTGGGCCGCGCGGATCTCGCCCGCGCGTTGGAGGCCATTCAGAACGCCGCGCCTACAATCGGGTACAAGGACATCATTTCGGACGCCAACGTGGCAAAGGTATCCATCGTGGGCATCGGAATGCGCGCACACCCCGGCGTGGCGCAAACCATGTTCAGGACACTCGCCGAAAAGGGAATCAATATTCAGGTAATCTCAAGCTCCGAGATTAAGGTAAGCGTCTTGATCGCGGAGGAATACGTGGAACTGGCTGTGCGTGCGCTTCACGCCGCTTACGAACTGGAATTGGCATGATAGCCTTAAGCCGCACACAAGAGCCTTTCTGATGCCCGCGCTCGCCAAGGGCGGCCCCCGCATCCTTCTGCGCCGCCTACGCGAGATTATGGCGGAAAAGGCGAGCGCCCAGGTGCGTCTCGACAAGGTCGTGTCGCTTATAGCGGCAAACATGGTCGCAGAAGTTTGTTCCATATATTTGCGGCGCGCTGGCGGCGTGTTCGAGCTTTTTGCAACCGAGGGCCTGAATCGGGAAGCCGTGCACCGCACGAGCCTGAGGCTTGGCGAAGGCCTTGTTGGCTTGGTCGCGGAATCGGCAACGCCCGTGAGCCTGACAAATGCGCCGGCGCATCCCCGCTTCGCGTACCGGCCGGAAACGGGCGAAGACCCCTACCATTCCTTTCTCGGCGTACCCATTGTCCGCGGCGACCGCGTTTTCGGCGTTCTCACCGTTCAGAACAAGACCGAGCGCCAATACGATGAAGAGGAAGAAGAGGCGCTTCTTACGATAGCGATGGTGCTTGCGGAGGTCGTGGCGCAAGGCACGCTGGTTGATCTGTCGGAGCTCGATGAACGCGAACTCTCACCGACTCAGATGGCGGTGTTTCAGGGCGAGGGGCTGGCCGAGGGCCTGGCGATTGGGTCGGTTGTACTGCACGATCCGCGCGTAAAAGTCGAACGTTTGATTGCCGACGACTCCACGACCGAGCTACAGCGCCTCGAGAGTGCGCTCCTTACGTTACGCACCTCCGTCGACAAAATGCTGGATTCTAAGGAATTCAATCTCGCGGGCGAATCGCGCGAGGTAATCGAGGCCTACCGATTGTTCGCGCACGATCAAGGCTGGCGGCAGCGGTTGGGCGACGCGGTACGCTCTGGCCTAACCGCCGAGGCAGCCGTCGAACGCGTTCAGGACGAAACGCGTGCGCGGTTGTCGCGTACGGAAGATCTGTATTTGCGCGATCGTTTGCATGACTTTGATGACTTGGCGCGCCGACTACTGCGCCATCTTACGACCAACAGCGGAAGCCACGAGCCGCTTCCCGAAGATGCGGTTGTCGTCGCGCGTGCAATGGGGCCGGCGGAACTGCTGGACTACGGACGCGGGACCCTGAAGGCCCTCGTAGTCGAGGAAGCGACGCAAACGTCGCATATCGCCATAGTCGCGCGCGCATTGGGAGTTCCACTGGTGGGCAGTGTCGAAGGCGTCTCGGATGCCGCGCGGGCCGGCGACCGCATCATAGTGGATGCGGAAACTGGCGAAATTGACCTGCGGCCTGTTTCCGGGATTATAAACACCTTCAGGTCCAAGCAGGCGCTGGCCGCGCAGCGCGTTGCACGGTTCGCAGCTGTTAAGGATCAACCAGCAATAACAAAGGACGGCGTTCGCATCAGCCTGCACATGAACGCAGGCTTGCTGGCTGACCTGCCTCATCTTGCGGAATCGGGCGCTGACGGGATTGGCCTGTTCCGGACCGAACTGCAGTTCATGCTGGGGCGCTCTATGCCACGCCTCGCGGATCAAGCTGCGTTCTATAAGCAGGTGCTCGATGCGGCTGGCGGCAAACCCGTCGTGTTTCGGACACTTGACCTGGGCGGCGACAAGGTTCCGAGCTTCGGCAAACGCGCGCGCGAGGCGAACCCTGCCCTTGGATGGCGCGCGTTGCGCATTGCGCTCGATCGGCCGGCGTTGCTCCGTTACCAGGTTCGCGCGCTTATTGTGGCGGCCAATGGGCGCCCGCTGCGTATTTTATTGCCAATGGTCAGCGAAGTATCCGAGTTTCAGCTTGCGAAGAAGCAAATATCGTTGGAGATGGACCGTGCGGCGAAAATCGGCGCCAGGCGTCCCGATAAGCTGTTCGTCGGAGCTATGCTGGAAGTACCGTCGCTACTTTTCGAATTGCGGCAGATATTCCTAGAGGCGGATTTTGTTTCTGTCGGCTCGAACGACTTGCTGCAATTTGTTTTTGCGGCCGATCGAAGCAACCCCGCGGTGGCACGACGCTACGACGCGCTGAGCCCAGCAGTGCTCAATCTCGTTCATGGGATAACAGAGGCGTCGCGGGAAACGGATACGCAAGCGTGCTTCTGTGGAGAGATGGCCGGCCGTCCGCTGGAAGCAATGGCCCTGATCGGTTTGGGCGTTACAGCACTTTCCATGCAGCCGACCATGGTTGGCCCTGTCAAACTGATGGTGCGCAGCCTTGAGACGCGCCGCTTGACGCCCCTGTTGCGAAAGCTGTGCAACGAGCATCACGGGTCCGCACGGGAGGCCCTTGCGGCGTTTGCACGATCCGAAGGCATTGCGATCGAGCACCCTATTTAGAAAGGCATGCAAGCCACAAACTTTCCCCTTCCGCAGCCTTGCGCCCGGCGGACCTTCAAGCAATTATGCTCGATCGTCACAAGAGGGAGAGAGGGCATTGCGTAGCGCTAAGTTTACCATTTTCGCGTTTGCCGGCCTTTTGGTCATGGGCGGGTTCGCGCTTGCGGCCGACGAAAGCCAGTCGAGCGGCAACGATGATCCAAACCGTATCGTCTGCAAGGCAGGGAAACCCCCAGGTTCACGGCTTCCCGGCCCGCGCGAGTGCCATACAAAGGCAGAGTGGGATGAAATTGCACGTGCCTCGCGTGAGGCCGCCACGGAGACGCAAATGCGCATGCTGCAGGGTCAGCAGCCGACCAGACCCGGCGGCTGACGGCGTTCTTCGCCTCCGCGCTAGGCCACCGTTGGCCACATCGATTGCCGTGTTTCCATAGGGCTGATTGTGGCGGTCGACGCCTTCTGATTTAATTCAAACAGGTAGAAGATTAGCACCAGCCGCGCGCGGTGGGCGCGGCGGCCACGTTCGCAGAGGCATGACCAAAGTAACGCGACTAACGCTCGAGCAGGGCGGCGGGCTGGAGCAGCGCCGCCTGCATTTGCGCGAAATTTCAGACGAGGCAGACGCCCCGCTGGAGACGGTGGGTCAGGACATCCGCGCCGCACGCCAGCGCAAGGGAGAAGAGCTTGCGACGGTATCGCGAGCTCTGAAGATACGAAAGGACCATCTTGAGGCGCTGGAGGAGGGCAACATCGAGGCGTTGCCCGGCCGCCCGTACGCGATCGGCTTTCTCCGCTCCTACGCGGAGTATCTCGGGCTCGATCCCGCCCAATGCGTCGAGCGCTTCAAGGCGGAGATCGCGGGTCGCGAAGACGACGGTGAGAACCAGCCCCAGCTGAACGTCGAAGACGAGCGGCGCATGCCTCAGGGGTCGCTCATTTTTCTTGTCCTGCTTGTGATTGCCGTTGTCTATGGCGGTTACT
>JBQTHM010000004.1:0-12867 GCA_052389895.1 Alphaproteobacteria bacterium
CTTGTCGCCACCGGAACGCCGTTTCACGGCACCGAAGTTCGGCCCGGAATCGTGATCGAGCACAACGGATCGCTGTGGTCCGTCGTGAAGTCCCAAGCCGTGAAGCCCGGCAAGGGCGGCGCCTATAAACAGGTCGAGCTCAAGAACATCGTCAACGGCTCGAAGCTGAACGAGCGCTTCCGTGCGGCTGAAACGGTGGAAGAAGTCCAGCTCGACCGCCGGGACTTTCAGTTTCTCTATGCCGGCGGGAACACGCTCTCCTTCATGGACACGAAGACGTTCGACCAGATCGAGCTCGATTCCGGATTCATGGGCGAGCGCGCGCAATTCCTTCAGGACGGCATGAAAGTCGTCGTTCAGTTTTACGATGGCCGCCCCATCGGCATTTCGCTGCCGCCGAACGTGACGCTCGCCGTCGTCCAGGCCGACCCCGTCATCAAAGGGCAGACGGCGGCCTCCTCCTACAAGAGCGCGGTGCTGGAAAACGGAATGAAAGTCCAGGTTCCGCCTTTCATCGAGGCGGGCGCCAGGATCGTGGTCGCCACGGACGACGGCTCCTACCTGCGCCGCGCGGAATAACGTGCCCTACCTTTCGCCCGCGCTGAATGTGATGGTGAGCGCCGCGCGCAAGGCCGGGCGCGCGCTCATCCGCGATTTCGGTGAACTGGAAAATCTTCAGGTCTCGCGCAAGGGCCCATCCGATTTCGTGTCCGTAGCGGACGAACGCACCGAACGCATCCTGATCGAAGAACTCTCCAGGGCGCGTCCCGGTTACGGATTTCTCGTGGAAGAAAGCGGCGTGATCGAAGGGCGCGACAAGACGCATCGCTTCATCATCGATCCGCTCGACGGCACCACGAATTTCCTGCATGGCATGCCGCAATTCGCCATTTCGATCGCGCTGGAACGCGAAGGCACGCTTGTCTCGGGGCTCGTCTTCAATCCCGTCACCGACGAAATGTTCGTCGCCGAGCGCGGGCATGGCGCCTATCTGAACGAGCGCCGCCTGCGCGTGGCTGCGCGCAAGACGCTGGCCGATTCCCTTGTCGCCACCGGAACGCCGTTTCACGGCACCGAAGGCCATGAACAGTTCCTGGGCGAGCTCCGCGCGGTCATGAACACGACGGCGGGCATTCGCCGCGTTGGCGCGGCCGCGCTCGATCTCGCCTGGACGGCGGCGGGCCGCTTCGATGCCTATTGGGAACGCGACCTCAGCGAGTGGGACATCGCGGCGGGCATCCTTCTCGTGCGCGAGGCGGGCGGCATTGTTACCGACCTCGAGGGCGGCCAGCGCATGCTGGAGAAGGGCCATTTGCTGGCCGCCAACGAGGCGTTGCACGGGCCCATGCTCGCGCTCCTGAAGCGCGCGGGGATCGGTTGAGCGGCGGCGCCACAGGCTTTATTCTGCCGTCACGCGGATGGCCTCCCCTCGCGGGTGAGGCTTGGGGAATGCCCTTGGGACTTCGCGATTGCTGACATGAAAGCGTGCCAGGCGTTTTCGTATGCGGTCCTTGCGGCCGCTCTCGCCGTTTTCGCCGGCCCTGCGGCGGCCCAGGCGAGCGACGCTGCGCTGCTGCATCCCGGCGAGCCCTATTCCGGAGCCGAGCAATCGCGCGTCAAGCTCATTCCACCCGAAGAAGTAAAAAAGCGCGAAGCAGCGAAGGCGGCAAAAACCGCGCCGCCCGCGCAGACGGCAACGCAATCTCCTGCTCCCCCAAGCGGCACGGCGGCCTATGCGCCGCCGCAATTCGATCCCGGAATCCCGAGCGCGGTCACGACCGTGCAGGACACCGTTATTGTGTCGCCTGCGCAGACGCGACCGGCGACGCCCGCATCCGCATCCAATGAAAACGCGGCGGCCAACCGCGTTCCGCTGGCGCTGACGCCCAGCTCGCCCGACATCATCATCGGCCTACACGGAGAGCCGCAAAACGAAGCCTTTGTGCCACCTCGCAACCCCATTTCGAGCGGCACGCGGCGGAAATCCAGGCCGTCCGCGGCCGCGGCGATAGCCCGTCCGGGCACGGGCCAGGCTGCCGCGCCCGCGCAGTCTGCGCCGGAGCCCATTGCGGCGTCGCTGGCGCCCGTTCCGCGCGCGCCCAGCGCGGATACTCTTCGCGGACTCAGCAAGCGTTCGGAAATTGTTTTCCCCGAAGGCGCCGTGGACCCGTCGCCCGACACGGTCACGGATTTACGCCGGCTCGCGGCCGAGCTTACGGCGGCGCTGCGCGGAACAGCCCGCGTGCAGCTCGAGGCCTTTGGCGGCCAGCCCGGCGACAAATCTTCCGATGCGCGCAGATTGTCGCTCAAGCGCGCGCTTGCCGTGCGTGCACTCCTTATCGAAAGCGGCGTTCCCGCCGAGCGCATCGATGTGCGCGCGCTAGGCGGCATTACCGACGGCGGCATGCCCGACCGCGTCGATGTTTTCGTGAGGTCTGGCTAGGCTTCTTGCCAGGGCGAAGCCCATCGCCTATAAGCGCGGCCCATGAAAAAGGGCATTCATCCCGAATATCATTTCGTCAACGTGGTGCTGACCGACGGCACCACGTACCGCACGCGCACCACCTGGGGCACGCCGGGCGCGCAGCTCACGCTCGACATCGACCCCAGCACGCATCCGGCATGGACCGGCGGCCAGCAAAGCCTGGTTGATCGCGGCGGGCGCCTTACGCGCTTCAACAGGAAGTTCAAGGATTTCGTGAAGGGCAGCGCCTAGCGCGCGCCCATCCGACCGAATGCCTGTTCCAGCATCCGGAAGTGGGTGAGCACGCCCGCGCTGCGCTGGCCGCAACCGAACAGCACCTCGTCGAGCCGCGCGATACGCCGGTAAAGACTCTCGCTGCGCTCGAGTAGGTCCACCAGCTTGCGCGGAAGTTCGCCGGTATCCTCGCGCCGCGACAGGCAATGTTCGCGTTGGCCGAGCCGGTAGCGCTCGGCTGCGGCGTCCTCGGAGGTCATGTCGCCCTCCAGAACCGCGCGCTGCACCAGCAGCCAGCTTGCCGCCTGCATGAGGCGCGTGGTCACGCGCATGGATTCGCTGGCATAAACGAGCTGCTCGCGGCGCTGGAGCTTTTTCGCCTCGTCGCGGCCACGGCCGTCGAGGTAGTGCGCCGTTTCCTCGACCAGCGCCATGCCTTCGTCGAAGGTACGCGAGAAGAGCGCCGAAGACGTAAAAGTCTGCAACGTCAGTCCGTGAAACGAATCTTGTTCGGCTAATTCGGCTGCCATGTTCCCCCGCCCGGCGGCCCGCACGTACGCGCAGGCTAGCAAGCGGCGGCGCAATGGCAAGCGCAGGCGCCGGAAAAGGCGCGTTAATCCTTACGAATGGAGATGAACGCAGCAGGGATGCAACAGACTGCGAAACCTGAGGTCGCGCGCTGCAACCTTAATTTGCGGCGCATTATTGCTTAAAGAATTTCTCGGCCGCCGATTTGGTGGCGGAACGGGCACCCAGCTCCTCTCGCGCACGCACGATTTCCGCTTCCAGCGCGGCAATGCGCTTTTCCAGTTCGAATCCCGACATAGCCGACAAATCTTCGCCGATGACGATTTCCGCCTTCGGCTTGCGCGGCAGCAGTTCCTCGGGGTCGATCGCCATCTTGCATGATCCCCAACGATTGCTCTGTTAATCTTGCCAGATGGCGGGCGCGATGTCAGGCCGAACCCTAACCATGAAGGCGATCCGCATCGCGGCGGGCCCGCCGCCCCGCCTCGAACAAGCGGAATTGCGTGTGCCCGGGACGGCGCCGGGACAGGTGCTGATAAAGGTCGCCGCGGCGGGCTTGAACCGGGCCGATCTGTTGCAGGCCGAAGGCCGCTATCCCCCGCCCAAAGGCGCGCCGGAAACGCTGGGGCTCGAGGTATCCGGAACCATCGTCGCTGCGGGCGATGGTGTGCGCGCGTATGGCAAAGGGGACCCGGTCTGCGCTCTGCTTCAGGGCGGCGGCTATGCCGAGTTTGCCGCGGCAAGCGAGCTTTGCGTGCTGCCGGCGCCGGAGGGCGTTGCCCTGCGCGATGCGGCCGCGCTTCCGGAAGCCTATTTCACGGTGTGGGCCAACCTGTTCGACGGCGCGCGCATGCGGCCCGGGGAGACTTTGCTGGTTCATGGCGGCACGAGCGGAATCGGTACGGCCGCAATCCAGCTCATGCGTGCGCGCGGGCACCCTGTCTTTGCCACGGCGGGCAGCCCGGAGAAATGCAAGGCATGTATCGAACTGGGCGCCGTCCGCGCGATCGATTATCGCAGCGAGGATTTCGTTGCAGCAATGAAAGAGGAAACCGGCGGCAGGGGCGTTGACGTCATCCTCGACATCGTGGGCGGCGATTACGTCGAGCGCAATCTGGCTGCGCTCGCGCGCGGCGGCCGCCTCGTCAATATCGCCTACCAAAAGGGCAGCAGGGTCGAACTCGATCTGCAAATCATGCTGGCGCGCTCGCTCACCATGACTGCTTCCGCCCTGCGCCCGCGCAGCAACGAGGAAAAGGGAAGTATTCGCGACGCCTTGCTGCGGGAGGTGTGGCCGCTCTTCGCGCAGGGCCGCATCCGCCCCGTGATCGACATGGTCTTTCCCCTGGCCGAGGCGGGCAAAGCCCACGCGCACATGCGCGCGGGAAGCCACATAGGCAAGATCCTGCTGATCCCCTGATTTTGCTTCCCCTCCCGGCGTGTCCACGCTAAAACACCGGCCTTCCTCGAAAACGGACGTTTCCGAGCGAAGGGACGGGGTGGATAACCCTGCCCGGGAAAGGAAAAACCTATGCCGCAGCAAAAAGAACGGCCCCTGATGCCGAAGGCGACCGCCGTCTGGCTGGTGGACAACACGACGCTCACTTTCGAGCAGATCGCGGACTTCTGCGGGCTGCATCCCCTCGAGGTGAAGGGCATCGCCGACGAGGATGTCGCGAAAGGAATCAAAGGCATCGACCCCGTTGTCGCGGGGCAGCTCACGCGCGAGCAGATCGACGAGGCTGAGCAGGATCCTTCCAGGCGGCTCGAAATCGCGCAGCCCAAATACAAGCTTCCCCACGGCAAGCAGAAAAAGACGCCGCGCTACACGCCGGTCTCGAAGAGGCAGGACAAGCCCGACGCCATTTATTGGCTGCTGCGCAACCATCCTGAGCTAACCGATGCCGATGTCGTTCGCCTCATCGGCACCACGAAAGCCACCATCGCCAAAATCCGCGAGCGCGGGCACTGGAATTCGCCCAACATCAAAGCGGTGGACCCGGTGACGCTCGGGCTGTGCACGCAGATCGAGCTCGACGCCGCGGTTCAACGCGCCGCGCGCCGCAAGCCCGCGACGCGCGCCAAGAAGGCGGCAGTGACACTGAAACCGGTCGAGGTCACAACGGCCGAACCGCCGCCGGCGGAGGAACCGGCGGAATCTCCTCCTGGCGAAGTGGCGGCGGAACTGACGCCCGCGGAAGAACCGGCGGCAACCCCGCCCGCGGAAAAAGCACAAGAACCGCAGCCCGCCGAGGAATCCCCGGCGTCCTCAGATGACGTAGCGCGCGAAGAGGAAGCCCAGCACGACAACCACAAGGAACACAGCGAGGGATAGCTCGAGCCGCTTTTCCAGGAAGTCCCGCACGCGATCGCCATAGACGTAAATGAGCCCTGCCACGAGGTAGAATCGCGCCCCGCGCGTAAGCACGGAAAGGGCGATGAAGGCGCCGAGGTCGTATCCGGAAAATCCGGAGGCGATTGTCACCACCTTGTAGGGTATGGGCGTCAACCCTTTAATGAGAATGATCCACGCGCCGTATTTCGCGTACATGGCACGGAACCATTCCACCTGTTCGCCATAGCCGTAGATCGCGATCAGCCACTTGCCGACCGAGTCGTAGAGCCAGGCGCCGATCACATAGCCGAATATCCCTCCCAGGACGGACGCCAGCGTGCACACGCCCGCGAGAAAAAATGCGCGCCTGCGGTCGGCAAGGCACATGGGAATGAGAAAAAGATCGCCCGGAATGGGAAAGAACGAACTCTCGCTGAAGGAGACAAGCGCCAGCGTTTTCCACGCATGCGGCCCCTTCGCATGCTCCATCGTCCATTCGTACCAGCGCCTGATATAGCCGCGGCGCGGTTTGGCAATCGATTGGGTCTTACTCATCAGCTACTCGCATGCTCCGGTGCGCGCGGGTCCAGAGGAAGCGACGCGGGCGAGCCCTGCGGCACAGGCTCGAAACGGTCCCGCGTTTCGTATTGCGGCGCCTCGCGCGCGAGAATACGGGTAACCGTGAAAATCACCATCGCACCATGCACGAGCGCGGTATACAAAAACAGCGCGCGATTGCCGCCCCCCAAGATCACCAGCGAACCGAGAACCGGGCCCAGAATGGAGGCGAACGCGTTAATGAGCAGTAATCCCGCCGATGCCTCCACGAATTCGCTGCGGGGAAGCCGGTCGTTGGCGTGCGCGATGGAGAGCGAATAGACGGGCAGCATGGCTGCGCCAAACACGGCAATCAGCACGAACAGCCAAACGGACGCGCGCCAGGGCGTGCCGCCCAGCAGCGCAAGCCCGATGCCGGTCACGCAGGCGATGGCGCACACCGAGGCTATGATCCAGCGGCGGTCGAAGCGGTCGGACCAGCGCCCCAGGGGCCATTGGATGAAAGCGCCGCCGGCAATGAAGGCGCTCATGAACAGCGCGAGCGCATTGGTGGAGAAACCGAGCTCGTGCACGTAAACGGGGGCAAAGGTCCAGAACGCGCTGTTTGCGAAGCCAACTGTGATGCATCCCGCCGCGCCCACGGGCGAGATCCGGAACAGCCTTTTCAGCCTCAGCGTGGGTGCGGGCGCGGGCGCCGGTTGGGGCAACCGCGTCATGCCCACAGGTGCCACGCAAAGGCAGAAAACGATGGCGCCGAGATTGAACAATTGAAAATCCGACGGATCGGCGGCCAGCAGCAGCCACTGGCCCAGGATCAGCGACATCAAATTGACCATGACGTAATAGGAAAGCAGCCGCCCTCGCGTCTCGTTGGTGGCGCGGTTGTTGAGCCAGCTTTCCAGCGCCATGAAGAGATGCGCGTTGGAAAATCCGATCAAGGCGCGCACGGCAAACCACACGAAAGGGTCGGCGTACATCGGCTGCACAAGAATGGCGGCGGCGCTGAGCGCCGCTCCTACGGCGAACGTGCGAATGTGGCCCGCGCGCGCCAGCACATGCGGACCGGCAAAACAGCCCAGCACGAAACCGAGGAAATAAAAGGCGCCGAGAAAGCCGATCTGCAGATCGGAGAAGCCGTCCATGTGCCCGCGCAGCGGCGTGAGCGTGCCGATCAGGCCGTTTCCCATCAGGAACAGGCCCGTGGAAAGCAGAATTGCGCGGATGCTTGCGAGCTGGGACGCCATTTGGCCGGGCCGGACACGCGCTGCTAGCTGTTTCGTGTGTTCAAGTCAAAGCGCTGCTTGCCCCGGTGGCGGGTATTTTTTAGCTTCGCGCGCCATTTCACTGTCTGCGAAATGAAAACGCGCTCGAGAAACCCGAAAAAACGCAAGACGCGCGCGGCAAAACCGCGTGCGGCCTGCGCCTATGACGTTGGGCTTGAGCGCAACGAGGCCAATTATCAGCCGCTGACGCCCCTGTCGTTCCTCAGGCGCGTGGCGGAAGTGCATCCGGAAGCGGTCGCGATCGTGCATGGCGGCAGCCGGACGACCTATTCCGATTTTTATCTCCGTTCGCTCCGTCTTGCCTCGGCGCTCGCCAGACGCGGCATCCGCAAGAACGACACCGTGTCGGCGCTTCTGCCCAATACGCCCGCAATGCTGGTGGCCCATCATGGCATTCCCATGGCGGGCGCGGTGCTGCATGCGATCAACACGCGTCTGGACGCAACCTCCATCGCCTTCATGCTCGATCACGCGGAAAGCAAGGCGCTGATCGTGGATCTGGAGTTTGCCGATCTGGCCCGGGAAGCACTCGCCCAATCGAAGCGCAAGCCGCTCCTCATCGCCTGCAACGATCCCGAATTTCCCCAGGCGGGAAAACTTCGCGGCGCCGTCGATTACGAAGAATTCCTGTCAGGAGGCGATCCCGCGTTCGCTTGGAAACTGCCCGGCGACGAATGGGACGCGATCACGCTCAACTACACGTCGGGTACGACGGGAAATCCCAAGGGCGTCGTCTATCACCACCGCGGCGCGGCCCTGATGGGTTACGCCAACATCCTCGCCGTCAACATGGGTCCGCGCCCGGTCTATCTGTGGACGCTTCCCATGTTCCACTGCAACGGCTGGTGCTTCCCCTGGACGCTTTCGCTCGTCGTCGGAACCCATGTGTGCCTCCGCCAGGTGCGCGCCCGGGCAATCTATGAGCTCATTGCGCGCGAGAAGGTGACGCATCTCTGCGGCGCGCCCATCGTCATGGCGGCGCTGCTCAATGCAGCGCCCGATGAGCGCCGCCCGCTGCCGGGCAAGGTCGAATTCGTCACCGCGGCGGCGCCCCCGCCCGAAGCCGTGCTGGCCGGCATGGCGGAAGCGGGATTCAACGTGACCCACGTCTATGGCCTGACCGAAGTATATGGCCCGGCCGTGGTGAACGACTGGAAGCCCGCATGGGATTCGCTTCCTTCCCCGCAACGCGCGGCGAGAAAGGCGCGGCAAGGTGTGGCCTATCACGCACTCGAGGCCCTCTCGGTTCTCGATCCAGAAACGATGAAGCCCGTGCCCGCCGACGGCGAAACGCTGGGCGAGGTCATGTTTCGCGGCAACATCGTGATGAAGGGCTATCTGAAAAACCCGAAAGCTACGCGCGAGGCCTTCAGGGGCGGCTGGTTTCATTCGGGCGATCTCGGTGTGCGCCATCCCGACAATTTCATCCAACTCAAGGACCGCTCGAAGGACATCATCATTTCAGGGGGCGAGAACATTTCCTCCATCGAGGTAGAAGACGTGCTCCACAAGCACCCGGGCGTGATGTTCGCAGCCGTCGTCGCGCGCCCGGATGAAAAATGGGGCGAGACGCCCTGCGCCTTCGTCGAGCGCAAGCCGGGCTATAACGTGACCGAAGAGGAACTGCTCGCCTTCTGCCGCGAGAATCTCGCGCGTTTCAAGTGCCCAAAAACCATCGTGCTCTGCGAGCTGCCCAAGACTTCGACGGGCAAGATTCAGAAATTCCGTCTGCGCGAAATGGCCAAGACGCTGTAGAACCCGCCCCCGTCCGGATGCAAATTTGAGCCGGGCCGCCTCGGCGGCTAGCAACAGACGAGGCGGCGCCTGTGTGCGTCCTGGCTTACTTGTTCTCGAATTACGTTCTTCCCCCTCCCCGGAATCAGGCGGGGCCGGAGGGGCCTCCCAATGGGGGCCGTCAGTGCGCGAGCGTTCTCAGCCGCTCGATTTCGTCTTTCAGCCGGAGCTTTTCTTTCTTCAGCGCCGCGACCCGGATGTCATCCCAAACGGGGTGGGTCATCTCGGCTTGAATCTGCTCCTCCAGTTTCCTGTGTTTGTCCGTGAGTTCCTGGATATGTGCCTCCAAGGCCATTGCTGTCCCTCATTTCGGTCGAAGGAACAGGAATTAGACCACCAACGGCCCTTCTTGTCACGCCCGCAGGTGCGCAGGCGCAAGCCGCTAAAGCCTTGCTCGCCTTGCCTGTTCCGCCCATATGCGAATCGATTGCGGCCGGCGCCGCTCTTGGGAACGCCCGGCGCTGGCGGCATACTGGCGGGCGCCGGAAACCTGATGACCGACGAAGAAGAACAGGCCCTTCGGGCGAAACTCGCCCAGCTCAAGGAGGAACACCGCGATCTGGACGCCGCCATCGCGGCTATGGTGAATTCGACCGTCCGCGACCAGCTCCGGCTCACGCGGCTGAAGAAACGCAAGCTGCAATTGAAGGATCAGATTCAGCGCATCGAGGATTCGCTGCTGCCGGACATCATCGCATGATGGGAAATCGGAACTCGGAAATCGGAAATCGGAAAAAGTTAAATTTCTGAATTCTGATTTCCGATTTCTGATTTCTGATCCCCCCTGGCCTGCTTGCGCACGTACATGGCAAGATCGGCGTTCGACAGAGCACTTTCCGCCGTGTCGCCCGCACGCAATTCGTGCACGCCAAAGCAGCAGGTGACGGAAAGCGGCTCCGCTTCCCATATCGGCGGATTGTCGCGCAGCACGGCGCAAAGGCTTTCGCCCTTGGCTCGTGCACGCTCGATTCCCGTATGCAAGAGAAGCACGGCGAATTCGTCGCCGCCGACGCGTGCCACGGCGTCCGTACCGCGCACATTGGCGGCGAGTATGGATGCGAAATGATTCAGCACGGCGTCGCCCGCCGCATGCCCGCGCGCATCGTTTATCGCCTTGAAACTGTCGAGATCGAAATAGACGAGACTGGCAGGCGTGCCGTAACGCGCCAATGCCGCGATGGCGCGACCGGCCTCGCGCAGGAAGGCGCGGCGGTTGAGCAGCGAAAGCAGCGTATCCTGATTGGCGGCGCGTTCGGCTTCATCGGCGCGCCGGCGCAGGCCCGCCAGTTCGCGCTTCAGGCGCTCGATCTCGCGCGTGAGCGCCGCCAGCGCAGTCCGCACATGCGGGGTGACTTCGCCTACGGGCACGCCAAGGCGCGCGGCCGCGGCGGAAGCGCGATCGGAGTCGGACGCCGGATCCGCGTCCCTCTGCCCGGCCTCTCTCGTGCGCTCGATCAGCCCCATGCGCGCCCGGCGTTCCGGCCCTCCGCGAATCACTTCGCCATGATATTGCGGCGGGGAATCCTGTCCCTATAATCCGCACCCTTGCGCCAATCGCTTTGCGGGGCACATCGCGCCTAATGGCCAAATCGAAACGGGCGAAGGCACCACCCCTTGTCGGCATCATCATGGGAAGCCGCTCCGATTGGCCCACCTTGCAAAAAGCCGCGCGCGTTCTGGACGAGCTTGGCATTGCCTATGAGACACGTGTGGTTTCGGCGCATCGCACGCCCGAACGGCTTTACAATTACGCGAAGGGCGCCCGCGCGCGCGGTCTGAAGGCGATCATCGCGGGCGCGGGCGGGGCCGCGCATCTTCCCGGCATGACGGCGGCGATCACGGCCGTGCCCGTGCTTGGTGTGCCGATCGAAACGAAATCGCTGAAAGGTTTGGACAGTCTGCTTTCGATTGCGCAAATGCCGGGGGGAATTCCCGTCGCCACCTTCGCCATAGGCGAAGCGGGCGCCAAGAATGCGGGGCTGTTCGCCGTGGCGCTTCTTGCAACCGGCGACGCTGGCGTTGCCAGGCGTCTGGAAGCCTGGCGCCGGAAACAGACCAAATCGGTCGAACATTCGCCGGCGGGAAAGCGCAAAAAGTGAGCGTGCCACATTCGCTTGCGCGTCCGCTCGAGCCCGGCGCGACAATAGGGATTCTCGGCGGCGGCCAATTGGGCCGCATGCTGAGCCTCGCCGCGGCGCGCCTCGGCTTCAAGACGCATATCTATTCCGGCGAAGCCAATGCCTGTGCTTTCCAGACCGCCCATATGCGCACGAACGCCGCTTACGAAGACACGCGCGCGCTGGAATCATTCGCAAAGAGCGTTGCGGCCGTCACCTTCGAATTCGAAAATATCCCCGATGCCGCGCTGAGTACGCTAGGCGCACATGTGCGGGTCGCGCCCACTGTGCGCTCCCTTGCGGTTGCGCAGGACAGGCTGGCGGAACGGAACTTTCTTGCCGAACTTGGAATTGCGACGGCGCCATTCCGCGCCATTGCGGCGGACGCCGATGTGGAGGCCGCGTTTGGCGCCATCGGCGCGCCTGCCGTGTTCAAGACCTGCCGGCTCGGCTACGACGGCAAGGGCCAGAAGCGCGTGGCCAAAATCGAAGACGTCAGGGCGGCATTCGCCGGTTTCGGCCGCGCTCCCGCAATCCTGGAGCCGTCCGTCGATTTCGCCTTCGAAGCGTCCGTCGTGGCGGCGCGCGGCCAGGACGGCGCGTTCGCGGCCTATGACTCCCCGGAGAACCTGCACGGCGAGCACATTCTGCGGCGCTCCTCGGTGCCCTCGCGGCTGACGCCGGCGCAATCCAGCGATGCGGCCGGTATTGCAAAAAAAATTGCAGACGCACTGGCGCATGTGGGCGTGCTTTGCGTCGAGTTCTTCGTGACAAAAGAGGGCCGCCTCTTGGTGAACGAAATCGCCCCCCGCGTGCACAATTCGGGGCACTGGACTTTGGATGCCTGCCTTGTCTCGCAATTCGAGCAGCACATCCGCGCCATTGCGGGCTGGCCGCTGGCGCAGACTTCGCGCCATTCGGACGCCGTGATGGAAAATATCATCGGCGAGGAGGTGAACGAGTGGCTTGCGCTTGCCTCGAAACCTTGCGGCCTGCACCTCTATGGCAAAGGCGAAGCACGCCCGGGGCGCAAGATGGGCCACCTCACGAGGCTCTATCCGCTGGGATCGCTCGCAAATAAGTAGGCGCAACCTGGTGCCATAAAGAAATAATCCTCACCCTCCTTTTGGGACGTTCGCGCCTTCGGCGGAATCCCTTGATTTCGTGCCGCAAAAATATTTTTTTCCTGTCAAGTCTCCCGCCAAAATGAACAGCGCAGGGATAACTTGGCGCGGCCCGCACAAGACCGCCGCACATTCCCTGAGCGCAAGGCGAATGCCGCGTGGATAACTGCCGAAAAAATAATTTTCGCCGGGGGTCGTGCAGCGCGGCGCTGCTCACACCAAATCTCTTATATTCGCAAACAGTGCGCACGGCGCGAGGCCCGGAAAGGGCTCCGCGCCGTTCGTCGTTCTGGGCGCTCCCTTCAACAGAGAATCCGAAAACGTTTCACGTGAAACAAACTATGACTGCATCAACGAGCGTGCCGATGGCCGCGCGCATGCACAGCTATCGCGCCCGCAAGTGCCGAAGACGCTAAAGTTTGTGTGCGTT
>JBQTHM010000005.1:0-7075 GCA_052389895.1 Alphaproteobacteria bacterium
GAACGAAGTGAGCCGGAGGGGGCTCGGGCAGGAACATGGATACGTCCTCGCCGACCGTTCGGAAGGCGGGCTCTCGCCCATGAACTGGGCCATGCGCGTGGCGCGCGCCTATTCAGAGTTCAAGGCCGATGCGATCGTGGCCGAGGCCAACCAGGGCGGCGCCATGGTGGAAGCGGTGATCCGCCAGTCCGTGCCCTTCGCGCATGTGCGTTTGGTGCACGCCACGCGCGGCAAGCACGTCCGCGCCATGCCGGCGGCGGCTCTGTACGAACGCGGCCTCGTGCACCACGCGGGCGTGTTTCCCGAACTCGAGGATCAATTGTGCAACTTCGACGGCTCGGACAATGCGCCCTCGCCCGACCGCCTCGACGCACTGGTCTAGGCGCTGGCGGACCTGTTTCCGCCCACCGCGCCGTCAATGCCGAAGGTGCGGGGAGTTTAGAAAAAGACTTTCTCCCCCCGTTGTTACGGGGGGAGTACCGCGCGAAGCGCGGGGTAGGGGGCAACAACGCCATCCCCCTCCGCTTCGCGCGGCAGAAGCGCGTTCAGCACCTCCCCCGTAACAACGGGAGAGGAAACGAATTATCCGTCTTGTTGAAAGAGAAAAATGTTCCAACGCTGGTTCAAGAACCGGGCGCAAAAACGCACGCCTGAACAAAAAGGCGTATCCGCGCCCCTCATCGCGCTGCAACTGTGCGGGGCTGCGCAGTGGACGCCGAGGGACTACGCAAGCCTTGCGCGCGAAGGCGTCATGCAGAACGCGGTCGCCTATCGCTGCGTGCGCATGATCGCGGAAGCAGCAAGCAGCGTCCCTTGGCTGCTCTACGAAGGCGCGGCCGAACTCGAAACGCACCCGCTGCTCGACATCCTCGCGCGCCCCAACCCGGATGAATCCGGCGCCGAGCTGTTCACGCACTGGTACGGCCATCTGCAAACGGCGGGCAACGCCTATCTCGAGGCCGTCAGCCTTCGCGGCGAGGTGCGCGAGCTGCACACGCTCCGCCCCGACCGCATGAAGGCGGTGCCGGGCGCGCGCGGGCAGGCCGATGCCTACGACTACACGGTGGCCAACCGCACCGTGCGTTTCGCGCGCGACGCCTCCGGCTTCCTGCCCGTGCTGCATGCGCGGCTGTTTCATCCGCTCAACGACCATTACGGCCTCTCGCCCATCGAGGCGGCTGCCACCGCCATCGCCGTGCACAATGCGGGCGCAAGTTGGACCAAAGCGCTGCTCGACAATGCGGCCAGGCCCAGCGGCGCCCTCATCTACAAGGGCCCGGACGGCGCGCCCAACCTCTCCGACGAGCAATTCCAGCGCCTCAAGCGCGAACTGGAAGACGCCTATCAGGGCGTGACCAATGCGGGCCGCCCCATGGTGCTGGAAGGCGGGCTCGACTGGCGCGCCATGAGCCATTCGCCGGCCGACATGGATTTCGCCGCCGCGCGCGCGGCGGCCGCGCGCGAAATCGCGCTGGCCTTCGGCGTGCCGCCGATGCTGCTGGGCATTCCCGGCGACAACACCTATGCGAATTACCGCGAGGCCAATTTCGCCTTCTGGCGCGCGACCGTTCTGCCGCTGGTAGCGCGCACGGCGGCCGCGCTCACGCGCTGGCTGGCGCCCCGCTTCGGCGGGTCTCTGCGGCTTGGCTTCGATGCTGACGCGGTGGAGGCGCTCGCCCCCGAGCGCGAGGCCGTGTGGGCCAGGCTGAACGCCGCCACGTTCCTCTCCGTGAACGAAAAGCGTGCGGCCGCGGGATACGGCGAAATTCAGGGCGAGAACGCAATCACGGGTGCGGCGTTATGATTAAGAGCGCGCGTTTGCCTTTGCCGCGGCGATGTTTTAGGTGACGCCCGCCAATTCTTGGAGCCCAAACCCGATCATGAACAAGATTGCCATAGCCGCCGCGCTTGTGCTGGCCGCCGCCGGCGCCCAAGCCGCGCCCATCAAGGCGAAATACTGTGCAGCCGTCTCCGTCTACGGTGTGTCGGAAAACAAGCTGCTGACCGACACGCTGGGCAAATTCGCCAACGCGCGCTCGCTCAGGAAGCTGTCTAACCAGGGGCCGAATACGACCGCCTGGCGCAACGGCGATTCCACGGTGCAGCTTGCGGTCACCTCCAACGTAGGCGACATGGGCTCCATCGTTACCCTGTTCGACGTGAACGAGCCCGCCGGCCCCACGCGCGG
Source organism: Alphaproteobacteria bacterium (assembly GCA_052389895.1). Lineage (GTDB taxonomy): Bacteria > Pseudomonadota > Alphaproteobacteria > Micropepsales > Micropepsaceae > CAVVXX01. The sequence continues at coordinate 2,189 of JBQTHM010000005.1, forward strand.
GCAGCTTGCGGCTTACGTGAAGAGTAACGTCGCGTCCGCGTTCCGGGTGACGCAGTGCGGCGACATCCCCGGCTTCAAGACGCTGGAGATCAAATAGCCGCACCGCACGAGCCATTTCTGGATTTCCAAAGGGCCGCCTCCCGCGGCCCTTTTTGTTTTTTCCTCCTCCGTAATCGGGGGAGGAAAACAAAGCTGTTTTAGAAATGACCCACGAAAAAACATTCCGCCTCGACCGGCGCGTGCCGGTCGCGCTGGTGCTGGCGTTTGTTCTGCAGACGGGCGGCGCGCTGTTCTGGGCCGGTTCGGCCGCGCAGCGCATCGCCGAAGTCGAGCGGCAGACGCAAACCAACGCGGGCGCCATCGAGCGCGTCGTGCGCCTGGAAGAGCGCGTCTCCGCCATGCAGCAGCAGCTCGCGCGCATCGAAACGAAGATAGACCAGATGAACGCCCCCGAGCGGCGGAAGTAACACCAACAATGTCATGGCCCGCGAATGCGGGCCACCCAGGTGACATGGCCAGATTGCAGCCTGCATAACCTGGGTCACCCGCCTGCGCGGCCGAAGCCGCTCCGGCGCGGCGAAGGCCCGCATTCGCGGGTGATGACAATTTTTTTGGAAATGGAAATGCCCATTGTCACCCGCGTGAAGCACAGGCTTGCGCGCAAGCTTGCCCCTGCGCGCCTTTCCGCGCTCGGAGTGGAAGGATTCGAAGGCTACGCGAGCCTGTTCGGCTCGATCGACGGCGCGGGCGACGTGGTGGCGCCTGGCGCCTTCGCGGCGAGCCTTCGCCGGCGCGGGCCCAAGGGCGTGCGCATGCTCTATCAGCATTTCGCCCACGAGCCCATCGGCGCGTGGGACGAAATCCGCGAGGACGCGCGCGGGCTTTATGTGCGGGGCTCGCTCATACTGGAAGTCGAGCGCGCGCGCGATGTGGCCGCGCTGTTGCGCGAAGGCGCGCTCGGCGGCCTCTCCATCGGCTTCAAGACGCAGCGAGCGCGCAAAGAACCCAACGGTGTGCGCGCGCGCATCCAGGTGGATTTGTGGGAAATATCGGTGGTGACATTCCCGCTCCTCGAAGCGGCAGCCGTCACCGCCGTGGGCGACGCCAAAGTCCATAATAGCCGCGCGCTCGCCGGACCGATCAGGAAAGCAGCCGCGGCACTGTGAGCCCCCTCAGGCGGCTTCGCCGACAGCTCCCCCAGAGGGGGAGCATGAACTCTTTTTATCCTCCCCCCTTGGGGGAGGTGGTGAGCGAAGCGAACCGGAGGGGGCGTGTTGAACGGATTTTCAAAAGGAGAAAACGAATGGATTTGGAAACCAAGGCGCTTGAAGGTGTGCAGGCACCTGAGCGCGAATTGAAGGACGCGTTCGATGAATTCCTGCACGCCTTCGACGCGTTCAAGAATGCGAACGACGAGCGGCTCGCGCAGCTCGAAAAACGCTCGGCCGACGTCGTCACGTCCGAAAAAGTGGAGCGCATCAGCGCCACGCTCGACGAACAGAAGCGCGCGCTGGATGAACTCGCATTGGCAGCGCAGCGCCCGGCGCTCGCCGCAGGCACGCCTGACACCCGTGCGCACAAAAAGGCGTTCGAGCGCTACGTGCGCAAGGGGGACGCGGGCGGCCTCGCGTCCTTCGAGCTGAAGGCATTGAGCTCGCAGTCCGATCCCGACGGCGGCTACCTGGTGCCCACGGAAACGGAAAACGCCATCGACCGCATTCTCGCGAAAGTTTCGCCCATCCGCGCGATCGCCACCGTGCGCCAGATCGGCGCGGCCAGCTTCCGCAAACCCATCGCGACGGCGGGCGCGGACTCGGGCTGGGTCGGCGAGGCGGCCAGCCGCGCCGAAACCACGGCGCCCACGATTTCCGTCATCGAATTCCCGGCCATGGAGCTCTACGCCATGCCCGCCGCTACGCAGTCCCTTCTCGATGACGCCTATGTCAACGTCGAGCAGTGGCTCGCCGAAGAGGTGCAGACCGAATTCGCCCAGCAGGAAGGAGCAGCCTTCGTTTCCGGCGACGGGGTGAACAAGCCGCGCGGCTTCCTCACCTACGACACGGTGGCGGACGCGAGCTGGGCCTGGGAGAAGATCGGCTACATCGCCTCCGGAGCGGCCGGCGCGTTCGCCTCCTCCGATCCCTCGGACGCGCTGATCGACCTCGCCTACGCGCCCAAGCAGGGCTACCGCGCGGGCGCGCACTGGGTGATGAACCGCAAGACCGAAGCCGCCATCCGCAAGCTCAAGGACGGCCAGGGCAATTACATCTGGCAGCCGGGAACAGCTGCGGGCGAGCCGGCGACGCTTTTGGGCTACGCCATCACCGAAGCCGAAGACATGCCCGACATCGCGGCCAACTCGCTTTCCATCGCCTTCGGCGATTTCGGCCGCGGCTATCTGATCGTGGACCGCGTCGGCGTGCGCGTGCTGCGAGATCCCTACAGCGCAAAACCGTTCGTTCTCTTTTACACGACAAAGCGGGTCGGCGGCGGCGTGCAGAACTTCGAAGCCATCAAGCTGATGAAGTTCGCCGCGTCGTAAACAAAAACATTGTCATCCCGGCTCGCGCGCTGGCGCGCGCTTCCGGGATGACAGCAATTTATTAAAGGAGCAACAATGAAAGACCTATTCAACAACATCGCCGTGAAAACGGCGATTGCGCCCGTATCGGTCGCCGACAACACCGCGCAAGTGAGTTCGATCATCGACCGGCGCGGCTACGAGTCCGTCACCTTCGCCATTGCCACGGGCGACATCGCCGATGCCGACGCCACCTTCGCCGTCCTTGTGGAGCACGGCGACGCGGCCAACCTGTCGGATGCCGCAGCCGTCGCCGACGCCGATCTGCTGGGAAGCGAAGCGCTGGCGGGTTTTACCTTCGCCGACGACAACGAAACGCGGAAGATCGGCTACACGGGAGGCAAGCGCTATGTGCGGCTCACCGTCACGCCGTCGAACAACGCCTCGGCGGCGCTGATCTCGGCCGTCTGCATCCTCGGCCACCCGCACGTCACACCGACGCCAAATCCGTAACCACAAGCCCCCTCAGTCGGCTTCGCCGACAGCTCCCCCAGAGGGGGAGCATGAAACGGAAATCAGAAATCGGAACTCGGAAATCGGAAATGGCTGTCTGGCTTCCGAATTCCGGTTTCAGACTTCTGATCATCCTCCCCCCTTGGGGGAGGTGTCGTCCGCAGGACGACGGAGGGGGCACGCCACGAAAGCACATAATGTCACTCGAATTGATAACCGCGCCGGCGGAGGAGCCCGTCAGCCTCGCCGACGCCAAGGCGCATCTGCGCGTGGATACCAACGACGACGACGCGCTGATAACGCGCCTCATCGCCGCCGCGCGGCAAGCGGCCGAAGAGGCCACCGGCCGCGCGTTTGTCGCGCAAACCTGGCGCCTGTGGCTCGACGGCTGGCCCAGCGAATGGGCGATAGAGCTTCCGCGCCCGCCACTCATCGGCGTGAGTTCCATCACCGCCTACGACAGAAACGGAAACGCCACGGTGGTGGACGCGGAAACCTATTTGGTGGACGCAGCCGCCAGACCCGGCCGTGTGGTGTTCGACACGACCGTGCTGCCGCCCGTAATTCTGCGCGCGGCCAACGCCATCGCGGTTGAGTTCGACGCGGGCTACGGCGCCGCGGCCGTCGTGCCGGCCGGCATCGTGGCGGGCGTGCTGGCCTGGATCGCGCATCTCTACGAACTGCGCGGCGAGAGCGAAACGCCGCCGCCGGCGCAGGCGCTTGCCCTGCTGGCACCTTACCGGGTGTTCGCGCTGTGATCGGCGAAGCGAATGCGCGTGTGACGCTGGAAGCGAAAACGCTGACGCCCGACGGCGGCGGCGGATATGCGGAAACCTGGGAGTCCTATGCCACCGTCTGGGGCGCGCTCGCGCCGCAATCGGGGCGCGAACCCGTGGAAGCCGCCCGCCCCGAAATGCGCGTGACCCACCGCCTCACCATCCGCCGGCGCAGCGACGTTTCCGCCAATCACCGCGCGCGGCAGGGCACGCGCACATTCGCAATCGTGGCCGTGCTCGATGCGGGCTCGCGCGCGCCCTGGATGACATTGCTATGCGAAGAAGGAGCGCCATCATGAAAACATATCTCGACGATGCCGCGCGCCATATCGCCCGCGCGGCGAACGAAGGAACAATCGCCGCCGCCCGCACATTCGCGGCGCAAACGGGCGCCAACGCAGCGGAATTGGAAGGCACGATTTCCGTTGTGCTGGAAGGGGCGAACGCGGTCGCCCACGAATTCGGCACGCTTCATTCGCCCGCGCGGCCCGTGCTCAGCCCCGCGCTGCGCGAGCGCCGGCGCGAAATCGTGCGCGCCACCGGCGAGCACATCGCAAAGGCGTTGAAAGCATGAGCGCGAGCGCATGGGCCTTGCAGCAGGCGGTGTTCGCGGCACTCGTCAACGACGCGGGCGTGCAGGCCATGCTCGGCGATCCGCCCCGCATCTACGACAAGCCGCCCGGCGATGCACCGCTTCCTTATTTATTGGTGGGCGACGGCGTGGAGGAGGAATGGGGCACCGCCACCGGCGAAGGCGCCGAGCACACGCTGACGCTCCACGCCTGGTCGCGCGCGGGCGGGCGGAAAGAATCTCGCGAGATTTTAGCCGCCGTGTACAACGCCCTGCACGGCGCCGAGATTGCGCTCGACGGCTTTCACCTGGTGAACCTGCGCTTCCTGCTTTCGCAGGTCCTCGTCGAATCCGACGCGCTCACCTTCCACGCCATCGCCCGCTACCGCGCGGTGGTGGAAGAGACGTAGCCCCCTCAGTCCACCTTCGGCGGACAGCTCCCCCATAGGGGGAGCATGAGATTTTTCATCCTCCCCCACTGGGGGAGGTGCCGAGCGAATGCGAGG
>JBQTHM010000006.1:0-67658 GCA_052389895.1 Alphaproteobacteria bacterium
GGGGTTCACTGCCTCGCCGCCGAAAACGACGTTGCCCGCGCCAAGCACTGAGACCTTGAACGGGTCGGCCTCGCCCGTGTCGATGCGCACGTTGCCCGCGCCCGCCGTCTCGATGCTGGTTGGCCCATTGACGCTCGCGACATGCACGTCGCCGGAGCCCGCGATTTCTACTTTCAGTCCGCCCAGCACGGGGCCGAGCTTGGCATCTCCCGAGCCGCCGATTTCGATCACCGCTCCCGCGGAAGCGCCCGCCCGGATCGTGCCCGAGCCCGCAATTTCGATGCGCAGTTGTTCGGAGACCGTGCCGATATCCACGGTGCCCGATCCGGCGAGTTCGATGCGCGCGCTCTGGACGTTGCCAACCGTTCCCTTGGCCGCGGCCGCACTGATGTGCACGGGCGACTGCAGATTGCCCACATTGAATTCGCCGACGAAGTCGTCGATACGAAGCGGCGTTCCGCGCGGTGCCGTAAGCACGAGGCTGACGCGTTGTTTCTTTTGGCGCTTGAACTCGAACCATTCGCGCCAATTCCACACATGGCCCTTGTGCTCTTCCGAGATATGCAACTTGTTGCCCGCATGCACGCGGATTGCATCCACCACTGGCTTGGGGCCCGTGATGGAAAGCGTAACGGGGCCGCGCTCCGTCACCTTCACGGTCACATGGCCGAACACGTCCTCGATTTCGATTGCTTTCACGTCATAGCGCCCGCTGCGCGTTACTACGGCGTGCGCGGAATGGGCGCCGGCCGCACGCGGCGCCGCGGGCGCGGCGGGCGCCGCCGGAGGGGCCGGTGGTGCAGCCAGCGCCACCGTGCCCGCGACGACCAGAACGGACGCGCACCCTAAAAGCCAATTGCGAGACATTGTTTCCTCCTTAAGGGCCCGAGGGCGCGAAGCCAGTTGGGGCGTCGGCAGCGGAATTGCGACTGCCTGTTTAATCGCGCGCGCATTAAGGGCAAGTACGGCGCCCTTCACATTCCCGTAAGGAGAGGGGGCGGTCAGGACATTAGGCGGTAGCCGCCCGCTTCGGTCACCAAAATTTGAGCTTCGGCGGGATTCTTCTCGATTTTCTGGCGCAGCCGGTAGATGTGAGTCTCCAGCGTGTGCGTGGTGACGGCCGGGTTGTATCCCCACACTTCGTGCAGCAGAACTTCGCGGCTCACCGTGTCGCGCTGCCGGTAGAGGAACTTGAGAATGTTGGTTTCCTTTTCCGTCAGCCTGATCTTCTTGCCCCCGGAATCCACCAGCATTTTGGCGGACGGACGAAAGGTATAGGGGCCAATCGTGTAAACCGCTTCTTCGCTTGCTTCGTGGCTGCGCAAATGCGCATGCACGCGGGCCATGAGAACGCCGAATCGGAAGGGCTTGGTTATGTAGTCGTTGGCGCCCGATTGCAGCCCCTCGATGGTGTCCTCGTCGGAAGCCGAAGCCGTCAGCATCAGGATGGGGCAGGTGATCCCGGAATCGCGCAGTTCCCGGCAGAGTTTCCTTCCGTCGCCGTCGGGCAGCGAAACATCCAGCACCATGAATTCATACAGGCCGTCGCTGGCACGCGCGCGGCCGTCGGCCACGTTGGCGGCCTGCACAGACTCATAGCCTTCGGCGGTCAATTGCTCCGCCAGCGAACTGCGCAGCATCTCGTCGTCGTCCACGAGAAGTACGCGCTTCGCGCTCGGCATCTGCAACTCCTTCGGCCGTCCCGGCGGCGCACTCTATCGCCTTTCCTACAAGCGGTGTATGTCGGGCCGGGGCCGGAGGGCAAGCATGAACCTGACGGTCAGACGCGATGGCGCGCGTCACGTGCTCGATTGGGGCGCGGGGCCACGGCCCTGCACGGTCGGCCACGGCGGTGTCGGACAAAAACAGCGCGAGGGCGATGGCGTCACGCCCATGGGCGCATGGCCGCTCAGACGCGTGTTCTACCGTCCCGACCGTTTGGATGCGCCGAAAACCGTGTTGCCGGTGATTCAGATCGAAGAGGAAGACGGCTGGTGCGATGCGCCGGACGACGTGAATTACAACAAGCTGGTGCAGCTTCCTTATCCCTCGCATGCAGAGGCGCTTTGGCGCCGGGATCATCTTTATGACGTCGTCGTGGTGATCGGATTCAACGATGCGCCCATAATAAAAGGCAAAGGCAGCGCGATTTTTCTCCACCTGGCCAGGAAAGACTATGCGCCGACGCAGGGTTGCGTGGCGGCGAACAAGGAGGACTTGCTGGAAGCGCTCGCCCAGCTCTCCCGCGGCGACCGGATCAGGATCGAGAGCTAGTGCAGCGGCCGGCAGATTTTTAGTGGAAAGGCTTATCGGTTTTTCGTTTCAAACGTCTTGGCGCTCATCGCGCGGGCCGCGGGCCGAAGATCGCGGTGCCGATGCGAACATGCGTGGCGCCGAATTTGATCGCGGTCTCGTAATCGTCGCTCATGCCCATGCTGAGCCGGGACAGTCCGCATTCGCCCGCAAGCTTTTTCAGCAGCGCGAAATGCAGCGCCGCCTCTTCGTTCAGCGGCGGAATGCACATGAGCCCGGCGATGTCGAGCCCCATTTCTTGGCATTCGCGCACGAAGGAGACCGTCTCGCGCGGGGGCACGCCCGCCTTCTGCGGCTCCTCGCCCGTGTTCACCTGGACAAAGAGCTCGAGCGGTTTTCCCGCGCGCGCCATTTCCTCCTTCAGTACCCGCGCAAGTTTGGCGCGGTCGAGCGAATGAATGGCATCGAACAGCGCCACGGCCTCGCGCGCCTTGTTGGTCTGCAAGGAGTCGACCAGATGAAGTTGCACGCCGGGAAAGCGCGCTTTCAGCGCCGGCCACTTGGCCTTGGCCTCCTGCACGCGGTTTTCCCCGAACAAGCTGTGTCCCGCCTCAAGCGCGGGCAGAATGCGCTCCTCGCCATGGCCCTTGGTTACGGCCACGACATGCGTGGCCGGCGCAGGACTCAGCGCCTTCTTCCGCGCGGCTTCCACACTTGCGAGTATGGTGGCGAGATTGGCGGCCACGTCGATTGTCTGCGAGGGCATGAATGGCATCGGAGCGCGAGCGTGCGCGGCTTGCAAGGGCGGCATTCCTGCTCAACCGGGCTGCTGGCTTTGCGGGCATGCTGCCCCCGCTCGTGCTGATGACCGATGAGCGGTTGCGCGATCCGCTCGCTTCTGTGCGCGCGCTCCCTCAAGGCGCCGGTGTCGTCGTGCGCGCGCGGCGCGAACGCGAACGCGCAATGCTGGCGAGGGAAATCGCAAGCATTGCCGGGGCCAACCGGCTCGTTCTTCTCATCGCCGGTGATGCCGCGCTGGCGGACGCGGTGAATGGGCACGGGCTGCATTTGCCGGAGGCGCGAATGGCGCAAGCCGCGCAATGGAAGGGCAGGCGGCCGCAATGGCTTATCACGGTTGCTGCGCACTCGGCGCATGCGCTCAGGCGCGCGAGCGAATTCGGCGCCGATGCCGCCTTCCTTGCGCCTGTTTTTGCAACCGCAAGTCATCCCGGCCGCGCCGCACTGGGGCCGTTGCGTTTCATGGCGATCGCGCGCGCATCGCGCGTTCCCGTTTACGCGCTGGGGGGGATCACGGCTGCCAATGTGGGCCGCCTTGCCGGTGCGCCCATTGCGGGCATCGCAGCAGTGGACGGGTTGAGCGTGGCGCCCTCCGGCCGCTCGGTCGAGGCGACGAGTTAAGTTGCTAAGACGCCTACTCCTTATTATACACGCGCCCCAGCGCGAGCGGGTCCCGGGGGCGATTCGCACGCATCCAACGAAAGGCCGCACATGCGCTACGCCGCCCTCCTCCTGGCTCTTTTTCTCGCCGCCTGCGGTTCGAGCCGTTCGGGTTTCGACGAGGGCGTGCCAATGGCGAAAGCCGACATCGGCGTGAACGAATTTCTCTGGCGCGCCTCGCTCGACACGCTGAGTTTCATGCCGCTGCAGTCGGCCGACCCCTTCGGCGGCATCATCATCACCGAATGGTATTCCGCCCCCGAAAATCCGAACGAGCAAATGAAGGTGACGGTCTACATCCTCGACAAGCGCCTGCGCGCCGACGGCCTCAAGGCCTCTGTCTTTCGCCAGACCCGTTCGAGTTTGGGATGGGTCGACGCGCAGGTTAACCCCGAAACCGCCACCAAGCTGGAAAACGCAATTCTCGGCCGCGCGCGCCAGCTTCGCCTGGCCGCTATTGAGCGGTAGAGGCTTCCCGCGCTAAGCCCGTTCGCCCCGGTGCATGCGGGCGAAAGGACAATCGATGGCGCGCTACGACGCCAGGACATCCGAGAAGCGCTGGCAGCAGGCCTGGGAAGAGGCGGGCGTCTTCCGTGCAGACAACGCCTCGAAAAAACCCAAAGCCTATGTGCTGGAGTTCTTTCCCTATCCTTCGGGGCGCATCCATATCGGCCACACCCGCAATTACACCATGGGCGACGTGATTGCGCGCTTCCGCCGGGCCCAGGGATTCAACGTTTTGCACCCCATGGGCTGGGACGCATTCGGATTGCCTGCCGAAAACGCAGCGCGCGAAAAGGGCGTGCATCCGAGGCAGTGGACCTACGAAAACATCCGCGTCATGCGCGAGCAGCTAAAGCTGATGGGCCTGTCCATCGACTGGAGCCGCGAATTCGCCACTTGCGATCCCGAATATTACGCCCACGAGCAGCGGCTCTTTCTCGATTTCTGGCGGCTGGGCTTCGTATACCGCGCGGAAGCGGACGTGAACTGGGATCCGGTCGAGCACAGCGTGCTCGCCAACGAGCAGGTGATCGACGGCAAGGGCTGGCGCTCGGGCGCGGACGTCGAGCGGCGCAAGCTGGCGCAATGGTTCTTCAGGATCACCGCCTTCATGGACGATCTGCTGGAGGCGCTCGATCGCCTCCCGCGCTGGCCGGAAAAAGTGCGCCTCATGCAGAAGAACTGGATTGGGCGCTCGGAAGGCTTGCGCTTCAATTTCGCACTGAAAGGCGCGCCCGCCGGTTTTCCCGGCATCGAAGTTTTTTCCACGCGTCCCGACACGCTCTTCGGGGCAAGCTTCATTGCGCTGTCGCCCGACCACGCGCTGAGCGAGGAGCTGGCAAAGCGCAATGCAAAGCTTGCCGCCTTCGTCGCCGAATGCAGGCGCATCGGCACTGCGGAAGAGGCGATCGAGACGGCCGAGAAGATGGGTTTCGATACGGGCATAAAGGCCGTGCACCCCTTCGACGCGAAATGGGAGCTTCCCGTCTATGTCGCCAATTTCGTGCTGACGGCCTACGGCACCGGTGCCATCTTCGGCTGCCCCGCGCACGACCAGCGCGACCTCGATTTCGCGCGCAAATATCAACTGCCTGTGGTGCCAGTTGTCATTCCTGAAGGCAGCGATCCGAAAACATTCAAGATCGGGAACGAGGCCTATCTGGGCTCGGGCCGTCTCGCCAATTCGCGTTTCCTGGACGGCATGGATGTGGATCGCGCAAAGAACGAAGCGGCCAAACGCATCGAACAGGCGGGGCAGGGAACGCGCACGGTCAATTACCGCCTGCGCGACTGGCTGGTTTCGCGCCAGCGCTATTGGGGCTGTCCTATTCCCGTCATTCATTGCGATTCTTGCGGCATGGTGCCGGTGCCGGAGAAAGACCTGCCGGTCAAATTGCCCGACGATGTGCGCTTCGATCGGCCGGGCAATCCGCTCGATCACCACCCGTCGTGGAAAAAGGTGAATTGCCCGGACTGCGGCAAGCCCGCGCGGCGCGAGACGGATACGTTCGACACCTTTGTCGACTCATCCTGGTATTTCGCGCGCTTCTGCGATGCGCAGGCGAAAGCGCCGATCGATGCGGAAGCGGCGAATTACTGGCTGCCCGTCGATCAATATATCGGCGGGGTCGAGCACGCGATTCTGCATCTGCTTTATGCGCGCTTCTTCACCCGCGTGCTGCACAAGGCGGGCTACGTGGGACTCGATGAGCCCTTTGCCTCGCTTTTCACACAGGGCATGGTTTGCCATGAGACCTACCGCGACGAAGCCGGGCGCTATTACCTGCCCGAGGAAATCGAAAAGCGCGACGGGCGCATATTCCTGCGCGGCACCGGCAAGCCGTTGACCGTCGGCGCCTCGGAAAAAATGTCGAAGTCGAGAAAAAACGTTGTGCCCCCCGAGGTCATCGCCGGACAGTTCGGCGCCGACACCATCCGCTGGTTCACGCTCTCCGACACGCCGCCCGAACGCGATGTGGAATGGACGCAGGCGGGGGCGGAAGGATGCTGGCGCTTCATGCAGCGCGTGTATCGTCTTGTCACGGAAGCCGGCGATCTGCCGCCGCCCGCCACGAAGATCGGCGAGACAAGCGGCGCTGCGCTCGAGCTGCGCCGCGCCACGCATCGCGCCATCGCCGCCGTCACCGATGATTTGGAACAGCTTCGCTTCAACCGCGCAGTCGCGCGCATCTATGAACTGGCCAACGCCATAAGTGCGGCGGGAGAAGTGCAAGGAGCGGTGAAGCGCGAGGCGCTGGAAGCGCTCGTGCTGCTGATCGGCCCCATGATGCCGCATCTGGCCGAGACTTGCTGGGGAGCGCTCGGCCGCAAACAGATGGTTGCCGTCGCGCCTTGGCCCAAGGCCGACCCCGGATTGGTGCGCGCGGAGACCATCACCATCGCAGTGCAGGTGAACGGCAAGCGCCGCGGCGAAATCGAAATTGACGCGGAAGCGGGCGAGGAGACCGTGCGCGAACAGGCGCTGGCCCTGGACGCCGTCAAACGTGCGCTGGAGGGCAAGTCTCCCCGCCGTGTGATCGTGGTTCCGGGGCGCATCGTGAATGTGGTGGCATGACCTTGACCCCCTCCCGCTCGCTTCGGATCGCATCCTGCGTTCGCTGCCTCCCCCTTTCAGGGGGAGGAAAAATGGGTGCTATGCTCTGGCTGTCCTCCCCCTGGAAGGGGGCGGTCGGTTTGCGCAAGCAAGCCGGGTGGGGGTCATGGCTCAGAAATCAGAGATAAGAAATAGAAAGTCGCGGATCGGAATGTTCCGATTTCCGATTTCTGGATTCAGATTTCTGATTTCCGCGGCGCTTCTTGTGCCGCTCGCCGCATGCGGCTTTCATCCGCTCTACGGAAAGATCGGCGGCAAGTCGGCGGACGTTACCTTCCAATCCATCTATGTCGAGGCGATTCCCGAGCGCGTAGGCTATCAGCTGAGGAGCAATCTGCTTGATCTCTTCGATGCGCCGTCCGCGCCGCAGGGCGCGATGTATCGTTTGCGAATTGAATTGCGGTCGGACGAAAAAGGGCTGGCGCTCGAAGAAACCGCCGCCGTAACGCGTTATTCGTATCGCCTTGCCGCTCGCTACCGGCTCACGCGTGCGGGCAGCACCGATGTGCTGAAAAAGGGCGTGGTCTACTCGCTGACCAGCTACGACGTCGTGCAGTCGCCCTATGCGACCGTGGTGGCGGAAAGGGACGCGCAGGACCGCGCGGCGCAGGACATCGCCGAGCGCTTGCGCACGGAGCTGGCCGTCTACTTCATCAACGCGCAAAAGGCGGCGCCGTGAAAGTCGAGTCGCGCGAAGCCGCAAGCTTCGCCGCCAAGCCTCCGCCCAAGCTTGTCGCCGCGCTCGTTTACGGGCCCGATCAGGGCTTGGTGCGCGAGCGCGCGGACGCGCTGGTGAAAAGCGCAGCCGACCCCGCAGATCCCTTCCAGGTCAGCGAGCTTGGCGAAGACGCGCTTTCCGAAAGCCCGGGAAGGCTCCAGGAGGAAGCCGCTGCGATCCCGATGCTGGGCGGCCGACGCGTGGTGCGCGTGAAAGGCGTCTCCAATGCGCTTGCCGGTATTTTCGAGGCGCTGCTCGAAGCCCCGCCGGGCGATGCTTTCATCGTGGCCGAAGCGGGCGAACTCACCAAGGCGTCCGCGCTGCGCCGCCTGTTCGAGCAGGCGAAGAACGCCGCTGCCGTTCCTTGTTACCTCGACTCGGAAGAAACGCTGGAAAAAGTGGTGGAGCAGTCTCTCAGACAGGCGGGACTGGCGATCGAACCCGCGGCGCTCGCCGAAGCCGTGTCGCGGCTGGGTTCCGACCGCGGGGTGACGCGGCGCGAAGTGGAAAAACTCGTACTCTATGCCCAGGGCGAAAAGCGCATCACGCGCGAGCATGTGCTGGCCGTGATGGGCGATGAATCCGAATTGCGCATGGACAAAGTCTGCGATGCAGCGGGCGAAGGCGACTATGTGCGCGTTGACCGCGAGCTGACTCGCCTTTGGGACAGCGGCGCCCCGGCCGTCGGCATGATCCGCGTGGCGCTGGGCCATTTTCAGCGATTGCTATTGGCGCGAGCGCGCATGGACGCTGGCGCTTCGACTGCTGACCTGATCAAGACGCTACGTCCTTCGGCGCAATTTTCGCGCGACGTTTCGCTCCGCCATCAACTCACGGCATGGAACGTGGCGCGCCTCGAAGAGGCGCTCGAGCTTCTCTATGAGGCCGAAGTGCTGTGCAAAACCACGGCCGTTCCCGCCGAGGCGGCCGCCGGCCGCGCGCTGCTCCAGGTGGCTTCTCTGGCGGGGCCGCCGCGCTGATGCGATACGAAGATATCAAGAAGCATTGTCTTTCCCTTCCCGGTGCCATGCTTTCCATCCAGTGGGGCAACGATCGTGTTTTCAAGGTGGCCGGGAAGATGTTCGCGGTGCTGAGCCCGCCCGGTCAGAAGCCGCCGACGCTTTCCTTCAAGACAAGCGACGACAGCTTTCACATCCTCACGCAAATGAAGCACATCCGGCCCGCGCCGTATCTGGCGCGCGCCCATTGGGTCTATCTGGAACGGCTGGGCGCGCTTCCCAAACGCGAGCTCAAGGAATATCTCACCCGCGCCCATCTGCTGGTGGCGGCAAGCCTGCCTAAAAAGGCGCAAGCCGCACTGATCCGGTCCGTAAGCAGGAAAGCGGAAAGGAAAACTAGCGCGCGCCGCCGGCGGCGCTGAGCGGCGCACTCTGCGCGGGCTGCGGCTGCTGGGCAGCCGAAGGCCGCTCGAAAAGGCTCGTATTGGGGAAGAGGAGTCCCAGAAACTCGATGCCGATGCCTTCGCTGTGGTGGCGCGCCACGCGTCCCGCGCGATGGCCGATCAGGATGTGCTCGCCAACCGGGGGCCGCAATTCCGTCCTCACTGAAATCCCGGTCAGCGAGAAGTCCAGTACATCGCAACGGATCTGCTCGCCGCTTGCGCGCGTGAAAACCGTATGGCTCCCTGCCGCGGCCGGCGCGCGCTCGTAATTCCGGAGATGCGACTCGCCCACCAGGTGGCGGTTGAGGCGCAGCGTCAGCTGGTCCGCCAGCCGATCGCGTTTTTGCAGCGAAGACGCAAACGCCACCGCGAAGCCGGACGGCGTACGGCGCGCAATCGCGCCCTCGAAACGCCCCAAGCCGTCCAGATAGATGACGATGTTCCCCTGCGGCTCCTGTTTCAGCTCGCAGGTGACGGAAACGCCGCCGGGGGAAATATCCTCGACGGCGCAAACCGCTTCTTCCTGCGTCGCGGGAATGTAAAGCCGGCCGGAAATGGCCAGCCGCACGCGGCGAAATCGGCGGCGCTCCTTTCGCGCGCGCTCGATCAACGCCTCGTTGCGCTTTTCGCTCTCGGACATTTGACGGCCTTGCGTCTTTCCGCGCTTTTGCCGGGAATTCTAGGCGGCGATTGTTCAACAATTGGTTGATCGGGCGTGTAGAACGGAAAGGGATCGCCGCGGTTAAAGCCTCTTAACTCTCCTGCGCTGCGGCAAACACCCTGCAAGATCGATCCGCTCGGCTGGCGCCGGCACGGCCGCCGCTTGATTTCAGCCGGTCGCACATTCGTCGGCTGCGACGCAGGCAAAATCCCGTTGTATGCCCGCGCAAACCGGGCGGCCATCGCGCGGATGCGGAACCGGCCCGTCGCTGTCACGTTGCATTGCATGGACCCCTTGTGTGTCGGTGCGGTAACGCCCGTCCCCTTTGCTGAGCCCTGCCTTTCGCACGGCATGTGTGCGGCGTATGCTCGTTCTCGCGTTCCGGGGGTGGGTGCGATGCGTCGCACAGCAATGCTTGCGTTCGTTCTGATCGCGCTCCCTTTTTCTGCCCACGCGCAGTCCGCAAATTACATCTCGCCGCCGCTCACCTACGGCGTAAAGACGCTCTCTTTCGACCGCTGGTGCCAGGAAGATCAGCGCTATCCCGTCGCGCGCTGCGACCAGCGGCTGGCGGCGGACGTGGCGGCGTTCGAAGAGTATCGCGCGCAAGTCGAGCGCTACGATCTGGACTATGAGATGGAGCGCACGCGCGAATACGAGTTCGAACGCGACGTGCTAAGACGCGATCATTCGCAGCAGCCGGCGCCGCCCGACGTTATCGCGCCGTCGCCCCATTAGCAGCGCGCTTTGGCCGCCTCCCAGCGCGGCGCGAAACCGTCGAAATCAGCAACCTCCAGGCGCAGCGGGTCATGCGCGGCGCGTTGGGGAACGACGAGCCGCAAATGCGGCACGCGAGTGGGCCGCGTGGGCGCGCGGTTTCGCTGTCCAAAACTGGGCGGCGTCGTGTCCGTCGTTTCGCCGTCTTCGTGCACCATGGTGGACGACACAAGGCGCTGAAACACGATATTGCGCCCTGCCAGCACGCCGGCATCGCCCAGCACGGAGATGACGCCCAGAAATCGCGCGCGCCCGCTATGCGCGATGGGCATCAGTGCCGTCTCGATTTCCACCATCCGCCCGTCATCGGTTGCGCCCAGCGACACCAGGCATATGGGCGCGGACAGCCGCTCCGCCTGGCGCAGCAGCACGCTCAGCGCAGGCTTGCTTCCCTCATCCCAGTGGGAAAGGAATGCCGCGTCGCGCAGTTCGTGTCCGAAATAGTGGCAGAGCGTGGTTCCCGCGAGACGGTACAGCGCGCCGCTCTGGCCGCCGGTTTCGAGAAGGAAAACGAAAGGAAGCAGACGCTTGAGCGCGCGGGGATCGATATCGGCCTGGTCGGGAACGGATTTGGCGCCCTTGATGCGGCCCCAGTAGCCCACCACGAAATGGCTGTTTCGGTGCTTCATCGAACTGTCCTGCTCCCCGCGCGCCCTGTCCCGCCCTGAGGCAGGAAAACGCGCAAATTCCGTCCTGCGCGAGAGCAGGAGCGAAATGCATGCCAGCGCCAAGAAGCCGGGAAATTGCGAGGCCTATTCGGAGGATGTTGGTAAACGCGCGAGCGCCGGGGCCGCAATCAGCCCCATGGGCCGCGGCGGCGCCCGAAGAGGGGCACGTCGGCATATTTGAAGAAAGGCGTGAGTATGAGCCCGGCAACAAAGCCCCCGACATGGGCCAGGAATGCGACGCCGGGCCGGCCCGGATCGGTCATCGCGGCGCTGACGAGCTGAATCAGGAACCAGAAGCCCACGACGAACACCGCCGCGATTTTCATCGGGTAAAGCAGCACCCCCAGCGGCAGAATCACGGTTACACGCGCGCCGGGGTGCACCAGCACGTAAGACGCCAGCACGCCGGATATGGCGCCCGAGGCGCCGACCATGGGAATTGTCGAATCGGGATTGGCGTAGCCATGGGTGAGTGCCGCCGCCACCCCACAGAGCAGGTAGAAGATGAGAAAGCGGATATGGCCCATCACATCTTCCACATTGTTCCCGAAAATCCAGAGGTAAAGCATGTTGCCAGCCAGATGCAGCCAGCTTCCGTGCATGAACATCGAGGTAAAGAGGGTAAGCACCGGAGCCGGCGCTTCCAGCGCCGGGTTGAGCCGCGCGTCGCCCAGAAGCAGCGCGGGCACGAAGCCGTAGGTATAGGCCGCGCGCTCGCCGCCGGCCGCCCCCTGGGAGACTTGCCAGAGGAACACCGCGATACAGAGCGCCATGATGCCCCAGGTAAGAAAGGGCACGATGCGCGTGGGGTTGTCGTCCGAGATCGGGATCATGCGTTAAGCCCTGCGCGCGCCACTTTGCCTCTTGTCTCATATTGGGGCATCGCCGCCCACCTGTCGCGGCGCATCCGCGCGCGTTTCTGGCACGAAACATGAAACTCAAGCGCCGGGAATTAAGCTTTTGTCAAGAAGGGGCGTGCGCCCCGGGGTGGGCCCGGGCAGCATGAGGCCGAGGGGACTCTTGATGATCCGTTCGAAACCGCTTGCTCTCGCGCTTTCGCTTGCGCTGGCGGCGCTGCCGCTGGTGCCCGCGCCTGCCCGCGCGGACGGCGGATTCGCCGGCGGGCTGAAATGCGTGGGCCCGGTCACCTTCAACAATTCGCTCACAATCAACAAGAACGTCAGCATCAACAAGCCGGTGACGATCGACAAATCCATCTCGATCTACAATCCGGTCACCATCAACAAGAGCATTTCCATCGACAAGTCGGTCAACATCATCAAGAACATCGACAGTTCGAAGAAGATAAGCATCAACAAGAAGATCATCATCAACAAGGGCAAGGGCGACGCGACTGCGGAAGCCTTCGCCTTCGCGCTCGCGCGTGCAAGCTCGCGTTCCAATGCCATCGTATATGGCGGCGGCTATGTGGACCAGGCCGTGTCCTATGGCGGCGGCGGCGATATAGGCGCGCTTGCCGTGGAAGAGCCCTGCATCGAGCAATGGGCGACGCTCGTGCGCGCGGTGCATGCGGTCTGCGTGGACGTGCGCGGGCGCTCGCATCCCGCCGCGCGTATGCGCCCAGAAACCTGGATCGATGCTAGTTACTCCGGCGAAGTCTATCGCTGCCTGGAAGGATCCAGCCTGCGCGTGCGCATCGGCCACGTGGTGGAAAGCGAAAAAGGCATGGCGGCCGTCTACGAAGGCGCAGACGAACTTGCCTGCCGTCCGGGCGAGGCGCTGCGCCATTACGCCGACGGGTTGGTGAAATGCGCCACCGCCGAGCGCGTGCCCGAATGCGCCGAGCGGCGCAATCTGCGCGCCTGGGGCGCGGGCGACATCTTCTTCTCCTATCAGACCAGGGTTTGCGCGCGCAGCTACGTCGCTTCGTATCAGGCGAAAAAAATGTCTTACGGCGCCTCGCGCGAGCTCGAGCTCACCGGCATGAGCCTGAATGGCGGCGTGGGTTATTAGGCGCCGCCGCCCGGCTATTGAATCCTTCCGTCCATAATCGTCAGCACCCGGTCGGCCGAGGCGGCGAAGTTGTGGTCATGCGTGACCACGACGACTGCGAGGCTGTGTCCGCGCGCCTGTGCGCCCGTCAGCCGGCAATCAGCTCGCAGAATTTTTTCAGATCCACATTGCCGCCGGAGACTACGGCCACGATGGGCCCGTCGCCCGCCTTGCCGGTGAGCGCGGCCGCCAGGGGAAGCGCGCCCGCCCCTTCCGCAATGATGCGCGATTTTTCCGCCATCAGCTTCATCGCCTTGCGCGTTTCCTCAAGCGTCACAACGATCGAGCCGTCCACTATTCCCTTCATGCGCTCCCACATGCGCGGGAACATGCTGTGCCCGCCCGCGCCGTCCACGAAGGACGCGGTCCAGTTCTCGAACACTTCCGGCTTGCCCGTCCGGAACGAAAGCGCGGCGGGCGCCGCCGTTTCGGGTTCGGCGCCAAACACTTTTACGCCCGGCCTTTGCGGTTTGATGGCGCTGGCCAGCGCTACTACCAGTCCGCCGCCGCCGATGCCGCCGATGACGCAACTGGCCTCGGGCGCGTCTTCCAGGATTTCCAAACCCATCGTGGCGTTGCCCGCGATGAAATTGTCGTCGTCGAACGGGTGCACGAAGGTGCCCGCGAGACCGGGATAGGCACGCTCGCCCAGCGCCTTCCAGGCAATGTCGTAAGGAACGGGAATGAGCTCTGCGCCTAATGCGCGCATGCGCTCGATCTTGGACTGCGGCGCGGTATCGATGACCACGACCGTGCACGGCACGGCGAAGGCGCGCGCGGCATAGGCCACGCCCTGTCCCGCGTTGCCGGCGCTTATCGTCCACACGCCCTTCTTGCGTTCGCCATCTGAAAGCATTGCTACGGCGTTGGCCGCCCCGCGCAATTTGTAGGCGTTGATGGGCTGAAGATTTTCCAGCTTGAGGCGGATATCGGGAAAGCCCTCGCCCAATTCGAGGCGTACCATCGGCGTGCGCACGGCCGTCCCGGCAATGCGCTCCCGCGCGGCGCGGATTTCGTCGGGCGTAATGGGTCTTACGGGCGGAACGCCGGACATGGTTCTCTTAGACAGGATGGGCACCGGCGCCGCAAGTTATCCCCCCGGCCGCGGGAAAATTCCTTTTGTGCCGCGCGTACTTAGGCCCAAGGCAGGATTTTTTGTCCAACACTTCCGGCGCGCGGCCAGAATCGCGCCCATGAGCAAGAGCATGAGCAAGAGAAAGGCTCCGGCGGCCGGAACAGCCGGATGCGAAGTTTTGTCCGCGATGCGCGAGCCGGACGTGGCAAAGGTGGCGGCGGACGTGCTCTGCGGCGAACTCGCCCATTGCCGCGCCGCAATAGCTTTTTGCATGGAGATTCTTCGTGATGAAAACGACTATGCCTGGGATTCGCGGCTCAAGGCAGGACGCGCGGCGGGCGAACTTATGCGTACGGCGGCGGCCCTTGCGGCGTCCATCGCGCGGCTCTCGGGCGAAGTCCGTCAGCGCATTACGGTCGAACATGTGGGCCCGGCGGGCGAGGGGGAGAGGGAGGGGGGTGAAAAGTGAAAACAACCTCCGGCCAATATCGCAATAAAAACAAGGCACTAACCCCATACAAGAACCGCGGCGGTGCGCCTTTGGGCAACCGCAACGCGCTCAAGCACGGCCGCTATCGCAAGGAAATGCGCGCGCTGGGCGCGATGGCCCGCGAGCGCATTCAGGCGGCGCGGGCTGCCATAGCTGCGGCGGAATCCCTGCTCGGGCGTGCGCCCCCCAACTAGAAGTGCGCCGAGGGGTGATGGTGGGGCCAGCCGTTGCAATGTGCGATTTCATGGCGAAGCAGCAAGGCGGCTTCTTCTTCGCCAACTTCCGCCACTTCAGGCAAAACGATGAGGCACGTGTTGGGTCCGCGGAACGCGCACGCTTCGGCCCGGTGGCCGTCGTAGGGCCGCACGCCGCATCTCTTGGAAACCGTCCAGTAGGGCAAAGTGACTACGCGCAAAAGGCCTGGGTAGGGCCGGTCGTAGTTGCTGGGAGGAAGAAAAGTCGAAGCGCCGGCGGGCGTGCCGAAAGCGACGGCGAGCAACAGCAATGTGCGTTTTACTGCGGCGTTCATGCCCCCATTGACGCAAGACGCAGTTGGCGCGCGGCGGCTCTTTCACGGCCACAAGCGGCCCGCCGTTACCTCGCTACAACCGCGCGGCGCCGGGGCAATCGCCCCGGCGCCTGCGCGCCCCCTCCCCCGGTTCAGGGCCCCGAGTCGCAATGGATGATCTGTGCCGTATTGCCGGCGGCGACCGAAGAACCCGAAACGTCGCCCCCCACATTGCCGACGGCGGCGTTCACGATCGAGGAAACGCCGCTGCTGTTTTCCTGGAAGTTGTCGGCTGTGAAGTTCGCGGCGTTCGAAACGATCTGGATCTGGTTGGCAATCGCCGTCGCGGCGAGCGAAACATCGTCGCCCACGTTAAACACCTGGGCGTTCAGCTGCGCCGACGGATCGGCGGCCCCGCAAATCTGTTCGCTTTCCACCGTCATCTTGGCGGGATCGCTGAAGATGCCTGCCGCGTTGCAGACGGCCGTGACTGAAAGCGACACGTCCTTTCCCACGTTGAAGACCGTTGCGTTCAGCTTGGCCCCCACGTCGCCCATATTCACCTGGCTGTTCTTCACCTTGCTGTCCGTCATGGTGAAGATTTCGACCATGTTGCTGACGGCGGCGACTGTTTCCGTCACGTCGCCGCCGACATGGGCCACGTCGAAATTCATCTGCGACCAGATCGTTCCCAGATTGACCTGGCCGTTGATGATTTCGGCACCCGTGCTGTTGCCCTTGCCCTTACTCGAGTCCGAGGCGTAGGCCGGGATCGCTTGCGCGCATATCAGCGCTGTACCCGCGATAAGGATCGTTACGAGTTTGTGCATGTCCGTTCTCCTCCTCAATTTGTTTTCCTGGCGCGCCGGTCTCGTTCGCCGCCACGCGCGCTTCCGCGAGCGGGGGCGGACTGTTGCTGTCGGCCAGCGGATCCGCGCCCCCGCGGCACGCTTCCGGGCCTGTGCGATAAAGACGGGACATGATTTCCAGCACCGCGCGCTCGACCACCGCGCGAACCGCAAGCTGGACTGGTTCGAGCGCGGATTCGCCGACACCGATATCGATGATGTGCTGGCCGAGAATTGCGAATACGCCGGCCTGAAGCTGGCGGCCGACGATCTGCTTCTGGTAAGAGATAACGTCCACGACCTCGAGCGTGCGCGTGTCCACCAGCCTGAGATCGAGGCCGACGTTCATTACATAGGTCTTCGCGTCGGCGTTCGCCGCCGCGTCGGCCTGCCTGCCGGACCAGAATGCGGAGTTGCCGGTCGAGCGGATGTTGTAATTGAGCTCGGTTATGCCGCCGACCAGGTAGAACTCGGATCCTGCAATGGAGCCCGCGAAAATCTTGCGATAGCCGTCTTCTGGCCGCGCATCTCCGATGAGCTTGTTGTTGGCGTATTTCAGTTCGAGTTCGGCGACCGAAGTATCGTAACGCTCGACCAGGCTCACGCCGGCCTTGGCCAGCGCAGAAATGGCCATCAGGGCGGCGCCCTGCGTAATCTTGCGCCCACCCCCGTCGGCCTCGAATTTGGCGGTGTAGTCGGCGATCTGGCCCACTGCGATTCTGGGCGCGGGGCGTCCGCGATTGTACGCACCAAGACACTGCAACGCGTGCGAATAGGGCGTTTCGTTGGAGATCACCGGCGCGTCGCCAATGGGCGTCGCATAGCGGCCGTCATAGCCTGCGGACGTGCTGATGCACCCGCCGAGGGCGAGCGCCATCAGCGTGAGCGCCAACGGCTTGGCAAAGTGATTGCGGGCGCGGCGCGTCATGCAGATCATTCCTCAGAAATCGATGTCGCCGTTGAGCGTGGCGGTCTGGTCGCCCTTGTTCACCTGCTTGGAATCGACGATGACCGTGTTCCAGGAGCCGTTGACGACCACATTGAGGGCATTGCCGATGGCGGTTGCCGACGCCGTGCCGCCCGGGCCCGCGAATCCCACTCCGCTGCGGTGCACGCCTTCGGCGGCGCTGTGGGTCGCGCCCGTCATCACGCCGTTCACGAAAACCTTGTTGCCGTTCTCGTCGCGGGTGGAACCGGAAATCGGCGCGTTTTCCTCGCCAGGCGCCATGCCGATTCCGGTGTTGTAGGTAGCGGCGTCGTCATAACCGCCGCCTGCCCGTGCAGGCGCCCCCAGCGCCGCCCAGGCCAATGCCGCGACAAACCCCATCAGAACCCATTCTTTCAGGCGCATCGCACCCGCCGCAGATTCGTTGCGGAGCTCACGGAGCAACCGTCATGCCAAAGGCAAACGGGAATTAACCCAGGCTTGTGTGCCGCAGCGGCACAACTGCGCTCGCGGGCGCACCAAAACGGCTCCAAACGTAGTGCTCGTGCGGGCCGGAACGCCGCGCTAAAGTGGCGCGAGGCGGGCGTAAATTTCGGGAACTTCAGCTAATGGCCTTTTTTCAGGATTCCCGTCCGGCCCGCGAGCCCTTTCTGAACGCACCGGCCAGCGTGCTCTGGCTTATCGGCGCCCTGCTGGCGTTGCATGCGGCGCGCGCGTTTCTGCCCGAAAACTTGGCTAACGAAATCCTAATCAACTATGCCTTCGTGCCGGCGCGCTATTCGGGCGCGGCAGCGAGTGTGCCGGCGGCGAGCCTGTTCGACCAGGCGGTAACGGCGGTGAGCTACATCTTCCTGCATGCCAATTTCACGCATGTGATCATCAATACGTTGTGGCTGCTTGCCTTCGGGCCGGCGGTCGCGCGCCGGCTGGGCGCCGGGCTGTTCATTCTGTTCTTTCTTGTCTGCGGGATCGCCGCGGCCAGCGTGCACCTTGCCCTCAATTGGGAGTCGCCAGTGCCGGTCGTGGGCGCTTCCGGTTCGGTGGCAGGGTTAATGGCGGCGGGCATCCGCATCATGTATCGCGAGCGCACGCTCCAGTTCGGCGAACGGCCGCGAATCGCCCCGATTCTCGCCCCGCCGGTCCTTTTCTTTTCGGCCATCTGGGTTGTGGTGAACATCATCGCGGGAATCACCGGACTCGGTCTGACGGACAACATGGCGATTGTCGCCTGGGAGGCGCATTTGGGCGGGTATTTCACGGGGCTCTTCCTTCTCGGACCGCTCGACCGCCTGCGCGCACGGCGCATCGGCGCCGCTGCGGCTTGAAGCGAAGAGCCGCGCGGCATACATGAAGGCGTCAAGGAGTCGCGACAATGACCGATAATCAGAGCGCCAGTGGAGCGCCGGGGGCGCGGGCCCGGCCGGCACAGCCCTTTCCCGTCGACAGGTTGCTCTTTTCCATCGGCTTTGCCGTGGTGGCCTGGTTCGTGTTCTGGGTGGCGCTGTTGCTCGCCGTGCTCCAGTTCGTGGTCACTGCTATCGCCGGCAACGTAAACGAGGAGCTCAAGGGCATCAGCCGCAACGTGGTCGCGTATCTCGATCAACTGCTCTCCTACATCAGCTTCACCCGCGACGAGCGGCCCTTCCCCCTGGGGCCTTTTCCCAAAACCTGATTGCTGAACGTGCTGCCGGGGGGCCAAGCGGCCAACACGCGCCTGCCGCTCGAAGGCCATGCCGCGCTCGCGCGCTTCGCGCTTGATCCGCGCATCCTCCATCTCAATCATGGATCTTTCGGCGCAGCGCCGCACTCCGTTCTCGAAGAACAGCAGCGCTGGCGCATGCGCATGGAAGGAAATCCCATGCGTTTCTTTCTCGACGAACTGCCGCTGCTTTTGCGCGAGCGCGCGGCCGGCGCGGCACGCTGCTTCGGCGGCGATGCGGAAGGTTGGGTGTTCGTCGAGAACGCAACAGCAGCTGCGAACGCCGTGCTCAAATCGCTTCCGTTGCGTGAAACCGACGTATTGGTCACCACCTCGCATGCCTATGGCGCGGTATTGAAAACCGTTCAACGCCGCGCGTCGGAAACAGGGGCCAGTCTTCGCATTGCGGAAATTCGCGCGCCTGTCACAGGCGAAGACGAAATTGTGGAAGCAATTGCGCGTGCACTTTGTCCCCGCACGCGCCTGCTTGTCGTCGACCATGTGACATCGCAGACCGCGGCCGCGCTTCCTATTGCACGCATCATTTCTTTGGCGCACGAAAGAAACGTTCCCGTACTTGTCGATGGTGCGCATGCCGTAGGCATGCTCGCAGTGGACGTCGCTTCCATGCAGGCGGACTGGTACACGGGCAACGCGCACAAATGGATGTTTGCGCCCAAGGGCTGCGCACTTCTATGGACTGCACCCGTGTTGCGCGCATCGACGCATGCTCACGTCACGTCCCATGGCTGGGGCGCGGGTTATTTGGCGGAGTTCGATTGGGTCGGCACGCGCGATCCTTCACCCTGGCTCTGCTTTGATGCAGCTGTGCAGGCGCATGACTGGTTCGGTGGGCAGTCGCTTATGGCGCGCAACAACGCGCTGGCTTTGCAAGCGGGCGATTATCTTGAAAAACGTCTCAAGGCGCCGCGTGCGGCGCGCGGCAGTTTGCAATCGGCGATGACATCTTTGCGGCTGGCGCCGAAGGCCACAGTGGAACAGACGATTGAACTCAGGCGCGCGCTCGAAACCCAATATGGAATCGAAGCGCCGTTCTTTCCTTTTCAGGGCGAGCTTTGGCTGCGCGCGTCCGCACAAATTTACAACGAGATGGACGATTACGTTCGCCTCGCCGCGGCCGTCGAAGCGCTTCTTAGTTCTGGATGAGGCCGGTGAGTTCGCTGGCGGTGACCGGACGGCCGTAGAGAAACCCCTGCGCATAATCGCAGCCGAGTTCGGCCAGCAGTTTCGCGGTGGCTTCGGTCTCTACGCCTTCGGCCACGACCTGCATGTCGAGCGCGTGCGCAAGCGCGATCACCGCTCCTACGATTTTGCGATCCTCCGTATGCGTCGCGCAGTGGCGGATGAAGCTCTTGTCGATTTTTACCTCATCGATGGGAAGGCGCTGCAGCCGCGAGAGCGAGGAATAGCCCGTGCCGAAATCGTCCACCGCCACGCGCACGCCGCGCAGGCATAGGGCGGAAAGCGCCGCGGCGAGGCTTTTCTGGTCTGTTGCCATTTCGCCTTCGGGAATCTCAACGGTGAGTCCGTCCAGCGTGATCTGAAAGCGCTCGCACATGCGATGGAGCTCGGCCACGAACTGGGGATCGAGAATGGTCGTAATGGGAACGTTTACGCTCACATTCACGGGTGCAGACAATTTGGTCCACAGCGACCGGTTCTGGAAAACTTTGCGTAGCATCGTGCTGGTCAGCTCGTTCATGCCGCTTTTGTCGAGCTTGTGTAAGAACCGCGCTGGCGACAGTAGCCCTTCCGACGGATGTTGCCAACGAACCAGCGCCTCGGCGGAAGCCACTTCGCCGTCTGGCAGCGACACGATCGGCTGATAGCGCACGACGATTTCCTCGTTGCGGATCGCCTGCACCACCTCGTCGCGGCTCGGCGTAAACGCCTTTTGCGGGTAGGCCGCCAGTGCTTCCAGCAACGGCTTGATGGTGAAGGGTTTGCGTACGCAACCGATGATCTTGAGCTTGTAATCCTCGGCGAGGCGGCTCACGGACCTGAGAAGCTGCTGGCTATGGCCGGAAATGAGAAGGATGCGGCCCTGGTAGTCCTGCGCAGCAAGTTCGTTCAAGATCGCTACGCCGTCGAGATCGGGAAGCGAAAGATCCATAATGCAAAGATCGGGTGCTTCGCGCGCCACAGCGCGCTCGAATTCGCGACCCGCAGAGAATGCTTTGGTGCGATAGCCCGCGTTTTCGAGTCCTCGGGTAATTACATCAAGAACGCCAAGCTCGTCGTCTACGACAAAGACGGTCTGCCGCTGCGCCTGCGTGTCGGCGCGTTCTTCCGCGATTGAATCTGCCTTGTGGTTCGCCATGAAGCCTGCGCCGCTACCGCGCAGATACTCGCATCCCAGCCTTAACGGCGGTTAAACACGGCGCACTAATGACGACGAGGTAACTGGTTGTTTACGCTCGCCGCACGCGGCCGCGATCCAGTGTCGCGCGCACTTTGCGCACAAGGGCATTGGGGCGAAACGGCTTGGCAATGATTTCCGCATGCGGTTCTTCTGTTTCGTCCGTCTCTCCGGCAAAGGCGCTCATAAGAAGAAGATTTAAGCCGGGGCTTTTTGCTGCGAGTGCACGGGCAAGCTGGCGCCCGCCCATTTTGGGCATGCCCACGTCGCTCAAGACGAGGTCGATCTGCCCCTGCTTCTCTTCGACGACGCGAAGCGCCTCTTCGCCGTCGCCTGCAGTCAACACCGTGTAGCCATGCTTGCGCAGAAGCTCTGAAATCGAGGCAAGCACCGGCGAATCGTCATCTGCGACAAGAATGGTTTCGTGCCCCCGGATAGAGTCGGACGGTTCCTCAGCGTCCTCTTGCGCACCGGCGACTGAGCCTGGGACGCCCGGCAGAATGATGGAGACCGTGGTTCCCGCGCCCGGTTCGCTTGTGATGCCGATTTTGCCGCCTGCTTGATCCACGATGGCGTAGCACGTCGCAAGCCCGAGGCCCGTGCCTTTTCCGGCCTGCTTGGTCGTAAAGAAGGGATCGAAAACCTTGGCCAGCACATCCGGCGGAATCCCGCAGCCTGTGTCGCTCACGCTTAGCTGAACACGCCCGCCGGCTGCGGTTTCCAGCGCGATCATCAACCTGCCGCCATCCGGCATGGCGTCTTTTGCGTTGACCGCAAGATTCATCAGCACCTGTTCCATCTGGCCTTTGTCGGCCAAGACGGGTGGAACAGTTTCGAGCCGTGTCACGATCTCAATCTTGGCGGGCAGAGTGCGCCCGAGCAGAGCGACGATCGACTCGATCGACAGCTTTAGGTCGATAACACGTGGTTCGATCGATTTTTTGCGCGTTAACGCCAGCAGTTGCGACACGAGCGCCTCCGCACGCTCCGAAGCGCCCAGAATCTGCTTTACGTCGTGGCGCTTGCGGTCTGTCTCCGGGATCGCATCGGCCAGAAACGTCGCGCAGTTGACGATGACTGTAAGAAGATTGTTGAAGTCGTGCGCTACCCCGCCCGCGAGCCGGCCCAAAGCTTCCATCTTCTGTGACTGCAACAGCTGCTCGGCCAAAAGCTTCGTTTCCGTCGTATCGCGGATGGAGGCGAGATAAGCGCGCTCGTGGTTCCACTCGAAAGCCGCAGCGCGGATCTCGGCGCTACATAGCTTTTCGTCGCGCTCGAAGGCGATTTCGCTCACACCCGCGTCGCCTATGGGGTACGGAAGCGGGCGGCCGACAAGCTCGTTCTCGTTCTTCCCGAAAAGCGCGAGCGCCGCGTTGTTCGCAAAGCGCACGACACCCTGTCCGTCCACGACGATCACGGCGTCAGGGTTGGCGGCTATCAGGCGTTCGATCTGCCGGTGTTGCTCCTGGATGCGGTGGCGTTCCAGCGCATAAAGAAAACTTCGCGCCACCAGGCGGGAAGCGGGTTCGTTTTTGCTCAGAAACTCCTGCGCCCCTTCAGCCAAAGCCTGGCGTCTGAGCTCTTCGTCGTCCGCGCCGGAAAGCACGATTATCGCCATTTCCTTGTGGATCTCGCGCAGCCGCTTGAGTGAAGCGAGACCCGTACTGTCCGGCAGATTGAGGTCAAGAATGACTGCGTCTACCGAACTCGATTCCAGCGCGGCAATGGCCTCCGAGAGGCGCGAGACCACCTTGATGTCGAACGCGTAGTCGGGAAACGAGGTCAGGCGCTCGCGCGCGAGCTCCGCATCGCCCGGATTGTCTTCGACGAGCAGCAGACGGAAAGCCGTACCCGCGGAATCCATCAGCCGGTCATTTCCAGTTTTGACTTCCGCCGGCCTGTGTTTTGCGGAAGCTTGACCACGGTGAACCAGAAGTTCTCGACTTCTTTGACGATGGTCTGAAAAGCTTTCAGATCAACGGGCTTGATCACGTAGCAATTCGCACCAAGATTGTACGTCTGCACGATGTCGCGTTCGGCCGAGGAAGAGGTGAGTACGACCACGGGAATACCGCGCAGATCGGCATCAGATTTGACCTCGGCCAGCACCTGGCGGCCGTCCATTTTCGGCAGGTTGAGATCGAGCAGGATTAGATCGGGGCGCGGCGCTTGCGCGTATTGTTCTTGCCTTCGTAGGTAGCGGATTGCTTCCACGCCGTCCCGCACCGTGTCTATATCCAGCAGCAATTTGCCCGAGGTTATTGCCTCGCACATCAGGTCTGCATCCGCGGGATTGTCCTCGACCAGGAGGACTTGAATGGGCTGGGTCATGCTGCCTTCTCCTGTGTTGCCGGCATCGTGAAATAGAATGTTGTTCCCTTGCCCGGCTCGGATTCGAACCAAATCCGCCCGCGATGGCGCTCGACGATCTTCCTGGCGATCGTGAGCCCAATGCCGCTGCCTTCGTAGGTTTCGCGGTCGTGCAGGCGCTGGAACATTTGGAAAATCCGGTCGGAATACTTTGTGTCGATACCGATGCCGTTGTCTTCGACGAAAAACTGCCACCCGCCCGAAATCGCGCGCGCGCCGATGTGCAGCCGCAGCGGGCGATCAGGCACGCGGAACTTGAGCGAATTACCGATCAGATTCTGGAACACTTGCCCGAGCTGGACATCGTCGGCGGTAATTACCGGCAGCTGCCCGATCTCGATTTCCGCCCGCGCTTCGTCGATCGTCGGTTTAAGGGCGCGCAACGATTGCCTGACAATCATGTTGGCGTCAGCGGGCTGCGGAGGATGTCCCTGTGTGCCCACGCGCGAAAAGGTGAGAAGATCATTGACAAGCCGCTGCATGCGCTTGGCGCCGTCCACCGCGTAGGCGATGTATTTTTCGGCTTTCTCGTCCAGCTTGCCGTGATAGCGCTCGGCCAGAAGCTCGGCATAGCTGGCGACCATCCTAAGCGGTTCCTGCAAATCGTGCGATGCGACATAGGCGAATTGCTCCAGTTCGGAGTTGGAGCGCTGCAGCTCGGCGGTGCGCTCGGCCATCGTCTTTTCGTGTCGCTTCCGCTCTGTGATGTCGACGATGGAGGCAAGGACGAGTAAGCCGTTTGGCGTTCGAATCGGATTAAGGCCAATTTCGATGGCAACGGGGCTCCCGTCTTTCCGCATCCCGAAAAGATCGCGGCCAGCGCCCATCATGCGGCGCGCCGGATCTTTCGCGTAATCTTTGCGATGCTGCACGTGCGCGTCGCGCACCTCCTTTGGAATCAATATATCGACAGGCTTGCCCACGAGTTCGCCATGCGCATAGCCGAACATGCGCTCGGTTTCCTGGTTTACCAGAATGATCTTGCCCTCCGCATCCGCCATGATCATTGCGCCGGGCGAGGACTCGACCGCCAAGCGGAACATGCGGTCGGCCTGCTTGCGTTCGGTTATGTCGCGCGCGATGGCCGAGCCGCCTATGACCTCGCCTGAATCGGAGAAAATGGGAGAGAAGTTGAATGATACTTCGATTGGCGTGCCTTGTTTCGTTTGTCGTACGGCTTCGATGCCCACGATCCGCTCGCCGCGCCCGACGGCCTCGAGGTATCGCTTCTGTTCCGCGCGCTGTTCGGGCGTGGCGATGATCGAAACGTTGTTGCCTATGGCCTCCTCGGCAGAATAGCCGAACATGCGCTCGGCCGCCGGATTCCAGGTGGTGAGATTGCCCCCGAGATCGCTCGTGAATATCGCATCGTTGGCCGACGTGACGGCGGCTATGTACAGTTTTTCGCGCTCGGCATATTTGCGTATCAGCTGTTCAACGCGCTTGCGCTCTTCGATTTCACTTTGCAACGCGCCGGTTTTTTCGCGTACCGCATCAGCCATGCGCTTGAAAGCCCGGGCGAGCACGCCCATTTCGCTTTTGTCATGTTCTGGAACGTCGACACTTTCTTCGCCGGTAAAATGTTCTACCGAATGCGTGAGGGCGCGCAGCGGGCGTGTAAACGAACGTGCGACCAATGCCGCCAGCAGGGCGGCGCACAGCGCCGCTACGATCGCGCCGATCATGCTTGATTGGCCAATTGTTCTAGCCGAAGCGAGCGCAGCCGAAAGCGGTAATACGTCGACCACGGTAATCTGCGGTCCGCCCGCTATACGCAGTTTGGCGTCGCCGAAGATCGCTTCGTCCTGATTCACGCCCTGCCAGCGATATCGCTGGCCCAATTCCCAGCCAAATTCACGCGTGCGATCGGGATGGACCAGAAAATTTCCCGTCTCGCTTATGACGAAACCGGAAGCATTGTCCGGAACCATGCCGCGCAGCTCAGCGAAGGCGGGGCGCATATCTATGTTAATGACGACGACGCCGAACAGCTTCCCCTCGGTAGTAAAGATCGGCTTGCCCAGCCGCATGACCGGCACGTGCGGCTCGGCAATGGCCCCCTTCTCCCGATTCAGTTCGATGGGCGACACATAAACGCTTCCGCGCGGCGCGCGCAGTGTTTCCGCGAAATAGGGCTGGTCGCCTTTGCGTTGCAACTCGTTGTCCGGAACGATGCGGACGGTGCCTTTTGGTCCCATGCGGTCCACCCGCAGAATTTCACGCCCGCCGTCGGCTAGGCCGATGACACGAAACTGGTAATAGGCGGGCTTCGCGTTGAGATGCGCCAGCACGTTCTCAGTGAAGCGCTCGCGCCAACCTATGGCGGAAACACCGTCCTGCGTTCCGCCGCGGGATAGCGCAATTATCAGGTTGTTCAACCCTGTGGAGCCCGTGCTTGCGAGCACGTCCGCGCGCGCCCAGCGGACATAGGAGTCAAGCATGGCCGCCTGCATGTGCGCACGCGCCTCGAGCCGCGAGATTTCCGAGGGAATGATCGCCGCTTCCAGATTGCGGTAGGAAAAATAACTGACAGCCAACACCGTCAGCGCCACGAGCGCGACCATCGCCGCAGTCAATCGGGTGGAGAGATTCATCCCCATGTCCCCGAGAATCCGCGCGGATTATAGGCACTTGGCCGGTTAACACTCTGTTTGCCCCAAGAAGGGCCAAGGCGTCGGCCCATGACAGAGGCGGTGCATGGTCTGGAATACCGGCCCGAAAGATGGATTCATGCCGTGCGCCGCGGGGGCGCGCGTTCTGCGGGGAAAATCATGCAACGGATCATCGTGTTCGTCGTGTTCGCTTTCGTGTCGGCGTGCGCTGGCGGTCAACATGTGTCGGTCGGGCACGGGCAGGCCGAGATCGGCGCCTGGGGCTTCGACCTCGCCGGTATGGATACAAGCGTAAAACCGGGCAACGATTTCTTCCGCTACGCGAACGGCAAGTGGCATGCGGATGCCGTCGTTCCGCCGGAGCGGTCAACGATCGGTTCGTTTACCTATTTGAGAATCCGCAGCGAAGAGCGCCTGACAGGAATCCTGCAGGAACTGCGGGCAAAAGAAGGGCTCGACCCCGAGGCGGTCAAGGTGCGCGATCTTTATCGCAGCTTTGTTGATACCGCGCGCATCGAAGAGCTTGGCCTTTCGCCTGCGAAAGCGGACCTCGACATGATTGCGGGCTTGCGCACGCATGGCGATGTCGCGCGTGTTATGGGCTCGGTTCCGATCGGTACTGAAAGCATTTTCGCGGCGTTCATTGCGGTAGACAGCAAGAATCCCGACGCCTATTCCATGTATCTGACGCAATCGGGTTTGGGACTTCCCGACCGCGACTATTACTTGATCGGCGAAAAAGGCGCCGTTGCGGTACGCGAAGCCTATCGCAGCTTCATAGAAAGAATGCTGCGCCTTGCCGAGATTCCGGATGCAAGACGCAAGGCGGAACGCGTTTTCGCGCTGGAAACGGACATCGCCAAGATTCACTGGCCGGCAGCGGAGCGGCGTAATGCCGATCGGACATATAATCCCATGCAACTCGCGGATATCACGGCGCTCGCCCCGGAATTCGATTGGCGCGCCTTCGTCTCGGAAACCGGCATTGGAGAGCTGCCTGGCGGCAAACGTACGCTCATCGTACGCGAGCAGACCGCATTTCCGGCGCTGGCAAGGTTGTTCCGGGAAACGCCCGTCGCGGTCTGGCGCGATTACCTGACCTTCCACTATCTGCGCACGCACGCCGATTTTCTGCCAAGGCGCTTCGACGATGCGAACTTTGATTTCTACGGCAAGGTCGTGCTCGGCAACGAAGTGCAGCTCGAGCGCGACAAGCGCGGCGCGCATTTCGTGGACGCGATGATGGGTGAGGCGTCGGGCAAATTATACGTCGCCAGGTATTTTCCTCCCGCCGCCAAGGCTAAAGCCCAGGCGCTGGTCGATAATCTGATGGCGACCTACGTCGAACGCATCAAGACGCGCGACTGGATGACCCCTCCTACCAAGTCGAAGGCGTTGGAAAAGGTCGCGCGCATGCGCGTGAAAATCGGCTATCCCGATACGTGGCGCGACTATTCGCTCTATGAGGTGGACGCGGGCGATCTCTTCGGCAATGCGGTACGCGGGCAGGTGTTCGAATGGCGGCGCAGGTTGGCCCGGCTCGACCAACCCGTGGATCGCAACGAGTGGGGTATGACGCCGCCTACCGTTAATGCCTATTTCAATGCGCGCGGCAACGAAATTGTTTTCCCTGCTGCGATATTGCAGCCCCCCTTCTTCGATCCGAACGCCGACGATGCGGTAAATTATGGCGGCATAGGCGGAGTGATCGGCCACGAGATCAGCCATGGCTTCGATGACCAAGGCAGCAAATTCGATGCCAGCGGCGTGCTGCAAAACTGGTGGACGCCGGAGGATCGCAGAAATTTCGAGGCGAAGACCGAGGTGCTCGTAACGCAATTCGACGAATATGAGCCTCTGCCGGGACTGCGCGTGAACGGAAAGCTCACTCTTGGCGAAAATATCGGCGACCTCTCTGGGCTGACCATCGCGCACGCCGCGTACAGGCGCTCGCTAAGGGGAAGGCGGGCGCCCGTGGTGGACGGTTTTTCGAGTGACCAGCGCGTGTTCCTCGGTTGGGCGCAAGTGTGGCGGGAGAAGGCGCGTGAAGGCTACTTGCGCCAGCGCGTGCTATCCAATCCGCACAGTCCGGCGGAATTCCGCGTCACGGGGACAGTGCGCAATGTGGATGCTTGGTACGATGCCTTCGGAGTGACGGAGGGCAACCAGTATTTTCTGCCGCCGGCGCAGCGCGTGCATCTCTGGTGATCAGAGAGCGACGCGGAAAGAGCCTTCGGTTTTTGCTTTCACTTCGTCGAGACTCACGCCCGGCGCAAGCTCGACAAGCTTCATGCCGTCAGCATCGATATCGAACGCGGCGAGGTTGGTGATCACGCGGTCGACGCATTCCTTGCCGGTCACCGGCAATGTGCATTTCTTCAGAAGCTTCGGTTCGCCGCTTTTGCTGGTGTGATCCATGATCACTACCACGCGTTTCACGCCCGCCACGAGGTCCATGGCACCGCCCATCCCCTTCACCATTTTCCCTGGAATCATCCAATTGGCCAGGTCACCCCTTTCCGACACTTCCATGGCGCCGAGAATGGAGAGGTCGATGTGGCCACCGCGGATCATGGCGAAACTGTCGGAGGACGAGAAATAGGACGTGCGCCGCAGCTCGGTGATGGTCTGTTTTCCGGCATTGATCAGGTCGGCGTCCACTTCGTGTTCAAGCGGGAAGGGGCCCATGCCGAGCATGCCATTCTCGGACTGGAGCGTCACATCGACGCCTTCGGGAATATAGTTTGCGACGAGGGTCGGAATGCCTATTCCGAGGTTCACATAGAACCCGTCGTGCAGCTCTTGCGCCGCCCGTTTCGCCATTTCGTCCCGGTTCCAGGCCATTGTTCTCACGCCGCCCTTATCGTGCGTTTTTCGATGCGCTTTTCGAAGTTCATACCCTGGAAGATTCGCTGCACGAAAATGCCCGGCGTGTGAATATGATCGGGATCCAGCGTGCCAAGCGGAACCAAATGCTCCACCTCCGCGACTGTCACCTTCCCCGCCGTCGCCATAATTGGATTAAAATTGCGTGCCGTCTTGCGATAGACGAGGTTGCCTGCCTCGTCCCCTTTCCACGCCTTTACGATTGAAAGATCGGCGGTAAGGCCGGTCTCCAGAATGTAGGTTTCACCGTTGAACGCCTTGTGCTCTTTTCCTTCTGCGATCACGGTTCCGGCGCCGGTTTTCGTGTAAAAGCCGGGGATGCCCGCGCCGCCCGCACGGATGCGTTCCGCCAGCGTGCCTTGCGGGTTGAATTCCAGCTCAAGCTCGCCAGCAAGAAATTGCCGTTCGAAGGTTTGGTTTTCCCCTACGTATGAGCTGATCATTTTCTTGATCTGGCGCGTTTGCAGGAGAAGCCCGAGCCCGAAATCGTCTACTCCGGCATTGTTCGAGATTACGGTCAGATTTTTTACGCCGGACTCCCTAAGCGCCAGAATCAGGTTTTCCGGTATCCCACACAGGCCAAAGCCGCCGGACATGATGGTCATGCCGTCGAAGAGAAGGCCGTCGAGTGCCGCCCTGGCGTCCTGCGAGACCTTGTGCACGCGCCCGCCCATTTGGCTTCCGCAGGTCATTTAGCAGCCGGAACGCTTGGGATAAAGCGCGGCAATGTGGGCGGCTGCCGATATTGGGCAGCGACAATAAGAAGTGTCGCAAATTGCGCAAAGCCGGGCTACAAGTCCCGGCCCGCACGGCCAAGCCCCGTGCGGTGCACATTTGGACGGGCCGATGACCACGACGAGCACGCAACCTGAGCCGCGCCTACGCGCGCCTGGCCTGAAAAGCCTTTTGCCGATCCTGCTCGGCGTTGCAATCGCAGTGTTGCTGATAGCAGTAGGCAGTCTGGGAACGATAGTGATGCAGCACGTCAATCGTACGGACCGCAACGAGGTGACAATCGTCGGATTTGACGATTGGCGGGTCATTTGCCCGCCGGTGAAGGATCCGGGAACGGGCTGTATGCTCAATATGGATGTGTCACGCGACACCGGCGAAACACTTCTGCGCTTTTCGCTGACCGCGACCGATCCTAATCCGACGCTGCGCATCACCGTGCCGCACGGCGTGCTGCTGGATCAGGGGCTCGGGATTTCGGTCAGCGGTGTCGATATGAAAGTACGCCCATACGAGACCTGCGATACCGTCGGTTGCGTCGCCAGCATGGTGCTCGACGAACAGACGCTGAATGCGCTCAAGAGCAATCAGCAGGCTCAGATTGTCGTCGTTCCCGGCAATGGAACGCCGGTTTCGGTTCCTTTTTCGCTCAAAGGCTTCGCGGTCGGCTACGAGGAACTTGAAAGCGCCAACGCCTCGCGCGAGTTTTGGGGCTTCCTAAACTGATCTCTTGGGAAGAAAGCGCATGATCGCAAAATACGGAACGTTGCCATTGGCGATTGTCTTCGGTCTCCTGACTGGCGCGGCATTCGCACAGGAGGTGGCGCCAGCCGCTCCCACTCCAGCCGCTCCTGCTCCAGCCGCGCCTGCTGCGGCCTCGCCAGCTGCGCGTACCGCGCCCGCGCGCGCCACGGCCCAAGGTCAGCAGAATGCCACCGACGTGCAGACGATCGGGGACTGGACGGTGCGTTGCTTTCCCATCAAGGCGCCGGCGCCCTGCGACATGATCCAGGTTGCCATCAGCAAGGAAAAAAAGCAGAAAGTCAGCAGCGTCTCGCTTGCCTACGTCCCCAGCCGCGATAATTATGCTCTCCAGGTGGTCGTGCCGCTCGGTGTTTCCTTTGCAGCGGGCCTGACGCTCTCGTCGGGAGACCGCAAGATTGAAGGCCTCAAATTCCGCCGCTGCCAGAATGACGGCTGTTACGTCGAGACTGGCATGACCCGCGCTGCGGTCGAGGGCCTTCCAGCCGGAGGCAACAGCGGTGCTATTACGGTTGCGCTCTACCGCGATAACAAGCAGGTGGGACTTCCGCTCTCATTCAATGGCTTCGGTCAGGCGCTTGCCAAAATGAAGGATCTTGCCCGGGCAAAGGCAGTCGCGACGCCGCCTGCCGCGCCGGCTAGTGCGCCTGCAGCCGCGCCCCCGCAGCAATAGCCGGCAATGTTCGCGCTTGCGACGGTGACGAGCACGGGCAGCCCGCCCTTTGTCGTTATGGTCTTGGGGGCGCGCGCGCTGTCTCTGGCGGCTCTCTACGCGCATTACTGCCGTGTACGCGCCGAAAGAGCGAAGCGGCTCACGGGCAGCGAAAGCATGCTTGGCCTGTTGCTGGACTGGGATGCCAACTTCGAAACGCTGGCCGACATGGCCGCTTTCGCAAAAAACGAAACAATAGGAGACCGCGAAGGCCGCTTCGCGGAGTTGCGAAAGCTGCCGCCGATTCTCGCCCCGGGAAAAATGTTTTATGCCGCGCAGAATTACAAAGAACACGTCAAGGAAATGCAGGCGGCCAAGTTCGCGAGCGCGAGCAAAGACTTCAGCGGCGAGCGCGACAATGCGAAGCCTTATGCTTTTCTCCGTGCGCCAAGCACGTTGCTCGGCGCATGCGATGACATTGTTCTTCCCGCCATGTTCGACCGCATTGATTGGGAAGTGGAAATGGCAGTTGTGATCGGAAGGCGCGGCAAGCACATCGCGGCAAACCGCGCCAAGCAGCACATAGCTGGGTTCATGACCGCGAACGACGTGTCCTGCCGTTCGCTTTTCCTGCGGGAAGACCGCCCGGCTCTGCGAAGCGATTGGCTGGGTGGCAAGAATCACGACACGTTCGGCCCCATGGGGCCGTTTTTCGTACCTCGCGAGTTCGTAGCGAATTACATGACTCTGCGCCTGACGCTGTCGGTGAACGGCGAGGTCATGCAGGACGGGCGAACCAGCGAAATGATTTTCGCGCCGGAAGAGCAGATCGAATATTGCTCGCATTTTATGACGCTCGAGCCCGGCGACGTTTTCGCAACGGGAACACCGAGCGGCGTCGGCACCGCCAGAGGAAAATTCTTAAAGGCGGGCGATGTCGTGGAAGCGGAGGTCGAGGGCCTCGGACGCCAGCGCAACCGTGTCGTGGCCGAATCTGCTGCCGGCGTTGGCGCTTGATTGTGGCGCCGTTACTCCAGCCGGCCCGGCGCTAGCGCCGGCCTCGCCTCTTCGACAAGTTGTTGCGCGTGTCCAGCGGCGCGAGATGGTCAAGCTGCGACATGATTTCATGAGTCGCGTCGCCCTGGGCACGATCTGCACCGCTGGGTAGCGGCAACGCGCCCTTTCCCTCCAGCGAAGCGATTAGCGCCTTTCTTGCCCGCGCGACGCGGCTTTTGACCGTTCCCACGGCGCAGTTGCAAATTCTCGCGGCGTCCTCATACGAAAAGCCCCCCGCGCCTACGAGAATAAGGGCTTCACGCTGCTCGTTTGGCAACTGGCGCAGCGCGCGCGCCGTATCGGAAAGCTGCATTGCCCAGCCCTGGACACTGCCCGGTGCGGGCACGCGCTCGGCTGCGGACTCGTCCCATGGCGCCTGGCGCCACGCGCGCCTGCGATCGGAATAGAATTGATTCCTGAGGATCGTGAACAACCAGGCCTTCAAATTCGAACCTGCGCGAAACGTGTCCCGCGACTGCCATGCTTTCGTCAGCGCTTCCTGCGCAAGGTCGTCGGCCAAGTCGCGGTCGCCGCACAGCGAGCGCGAAAAGGCTCGCAGGAACGGTATGAGCTCCAGAAGGCCGCGGCGGAATTCCTCGTCCACGTCCCTGAGGGCGCTTTCATGCAGCATCGGTTCTCCCGGTCGGGTAGCGGTCAACGCGGCTCACCCTTTGCGGAATCCGTTCCGTTGGACTTATCGATCTGACGAAGCAGGTCGAGGAATTCATCCGGGATGGGCTCACGCACCACCTCGTCGTACATCCTGCGCAACTCGCGCCCCAGCGCGCGCTGCCTGGCGCGTACGGCCTGCACCTTACCGGGATCCTTCTTCACTGGCCTGACTTCGCCCTCTTTCAGATTTGCTCTCACGCTACCTCCGCAACTGGCAGCAAGCTGCCCGGGCAAGGCTAAAAACCGCCGCCCCGAGGGCATACGCGTGAGTTGCCCAAAAGTTCCCGCCATGGGAACCTTTCCAGACAGGGCACGTTACCATACGGGGATCGAGGGTCTTAGCCATGAACGTGACGGAGTCTC
Organism: Alphaproteobacteria bacterium; assembly: GCA_052389895.1. Taxonomy (GTDB): domain Bacteria; phylum Pseudomonadota; class Alphaproteobacteria; order Micropepsales; family Micropepsaceae; genus CAVVXX01. The sequence goes on from JBQTHM010000006.1 coordinate 33,120, forward strand.
TGGCGCCGCACCTGCCCTATTTGCGCCGCTATGCAAGGGCGCTTACCGGGTCCCAGGCCAGCGGCGACGCCTATGTGCGCGCCGCTCTTACCGCGCTGCTGGCAGGCCGGCAGGAGTTGTTGGAAGAGAGCTCGCCTAGGCTCGGGCTGTACCGTCTGTTTCACGCTATCTGGTCGAGTTCGGCCGAGCGCTTGGAAGACGAAATCGGTGCCGACCCGGAGGGTGGTCCGGAGGAAAGGTTGAAAGCGCTTGCCGCGCCGAAACGCGCCGCACTTTTGCTTACCGCCGTTGAAGGTTTCAGCTTGAACGAAGCCGCACACATTCTCGACGTGTCGTCGGGGGAGGTCGAGCGCGCCATTCTTGAGGCCCAGGCCGAAATCGAGCAGCAGCTCGCTTCGCGTGTCCTTATTATAGAGGACGAGTCCATTATTGCGCTCGATTTGGAAAATCTGGTCACCGACCTTGGCCATCAAGTAGTCGCAACCGCGACGACCAAGGATGAAGCCGTTGCCGCGGCGCGCCGCCACACGCCAGGGCTCATACTTGCCGATATCAATCTCGGCGAAGGTGGTTCGGGCATGGAGGCAGTGGCGGAAATCCTGCGCAGTTTCGACGTTCCCGTCATTTTTGTCACTGCATATCCGGAAAGGCTGCTAACCGGCGAGCGGCCGGAGCCGACCTACCTCGTGACAAAGCCATTCATGCCCGAAACGGTGCAGGCGACGATTGGGCAGGCGCTATTCTTTCACTCGGCTAACCGCAAGGCGGCCTAAAGCGATTCCCGGGAACCCGGCCAGCCTGGAACACGTTTTGAGTCTAACGTGTTCGAGGCGGAGTGTGTGATGGCGATAAGGCGAAGGCGCAGCAACGGCGTGGAAGCCCGGCTGGAGGCGCTAAAGGCCGATCTGGAATCGCTTCAGGAAGATATGCGTGGGCTATTGACCGACGTAAAGGGAATCGCAGCGGACGGCGTTTCAGAGGCGATGCAGACCGCCACTGACGCGGCGACCGACGCGGCTGACCGCGTGCAGGATTGGGCAACGGACAATGTCGAATCGTTGCGAGATGTTGTGCGCCGGCAACCGCTTGCGGCCTGCGCGCTTTCCATGAGCGCGGGTGCGCTGATCGGCGCGCTTCTGCTCAGGCGCGGATAAAGGATTCCCATGGGGCCGCAAACGGTCGCGCGCACGCTTGTTGTGCTGGGCGCAATTGCCGTGGTGCTGACCGGGGTCGCCTTCGGCGGTCTCGCGCTCTATCTGTGGCTTCTCACGGATCTTTCGCCGCCGGCGGCGGCGGCGGCAACCGCGGCGATATTCCTGCTTGTTCCGGCGCTGTACGTTTTTGTCATGGCGCTCCGCAACGAAAGCCCCGCCAAAGAAATGCATTCCGACAACGCCGCGCTTTCTGCTCTTGCCGATGTCGCGAAGGACAAGCCGCTGATCGCGGTGCTGCTTGCCGGTATCATTGGCGCCGCCGAGGTGGTCAGCCACCACAAGAAGTGACCCGCGCGCAGTGCGGAACCGCAGTCAACATTGGCGCGTTTTGTGACGGAGAATCGCTATGCTCGGATGGGCGCTCACATTTTTCATACTTGCGATAATTGCGGCGTATCTCGGGTTCTTTGGGCTGGCAGGAGTCGCCGCGACAATCGCGAAGTTTCTGCTGGTCGTTTTCGTCATTCTTCTTGTGGTGAGCGGGCTGATGGGCGCACTGCGCAGCCAACCGCCAACCTGATCAGGGGGAACCGCTTTCGGCCGGAAGCATTATCATTACTGAGCGGATGGCTGCTTCCGGCTAACGTCACCTTGCCCCCCTCGAGAGCCGGAAGTGGCGGTCCGCTCTTCCTCTGTCGGCGGCGATTGGCGTGAGGGTAAGGTCATGCTGCTGCGCCCGATATTGCCGCCCGATAATGCCCAAGAGGTTTCCGAGAATACACGAAGGGAATTGCTGCGCGGCATGCGCGCCATCCGTGCGTGCGCAATCGGGCTCATAACAATTGCAACCCTCGCTGTCTGCGTAGCAGCTGCCGACATTCTGGCGCCCACCGCGATCGCCATCATGCTCGCGCTCGTGCTGGCACCGGTGGCGGCGAAGCTCGAGCGGCTTGGGCTCCCCTCCGGCGTTGTAGCGGTTTTCACGGTCGCAGTGACGGTAGCCGGGCTGACGATGGCGGCGGCAACCTTCGTGCCTGCCGTGATCGAATGGATGGAGCAGGCGCCCGAAATCGTACGCTCTGTAGACGAGAAGCTGCGGCCGATAAAACGTCAGCTGCTCGCGGTGGAAAGCGCCTCGCAGCAGATCACGCGTGTTACGCCATCGCCCGAGCCGGGGCCGCCGGAACAGGTCGGTTCCGTTACGCAGGGCATTCTCACGATGGCGCTCGATACGGCCCCGGGAATTCTTGCGAAGGCTGTTTTCGTCACAATTCTTACGATCTTTCTTCTGGCCTTCCGCAAGCGCTATACCGAACAGCTCGTATTGACGCCGCGAAGTTTTCTCAATCGGGTGCGCATGGCGCGCATCTGCCGTGATGTGCGCGTCGGCGTATCGGGTTATCTGGCCACACTCGCACTGCTCAATGTCGGTCTCGCGTGCGTTACGGCACTCGCCTTCATGCTCGCCGGGATTTCGGACGGCGTCCTGTGGGGCCTCGCGTTTGGCTTGTTGAATTTCATTCCCATCATCGGACCAACGGTGGTCATCCTGGCTTCGGCGCTTGTGGGATTCGCGACGGCGGACACCATGACCGAAGCGCTGCTTCCCCCTGCCATTCTTCTCGGCATCAACACAATTGAAGCCAATCTGGTGCAGCCTTGGCTGCTTTCCCATCGTATTGTGGTCAATCCCGTCGTCATTTTCATTACCGTTGCCGCTCTTGTGTGGATGTGGGGCGTTGCGGCGGCGATAACGGCTGTGCCCGCACTCATCCTGTTCCACACCGTGGCCAAACACGTGCCTTCATTGCGCCGTGTCGGTGCGCTGCTTGCCGTGGATGGGCGGAACGGCAGAGCCGCGAACGGAAACTCGGACCATGGGCGCTCATTTGGGATTCTGTGGCGTGAAAAGACGCGAGCCAAAGGATGAGAAGGAGAACCGTACGAACTCTGACGGTAGCCCGGTTCAGGACCCGAAATACATGAGCAGCAGAATGGTAAAGGCGATCACGCCAAGCGCGAGGCTGAAGCCCAGCACGTAGCGCATCACGCGGAGCGTGTTGGCTTGTCGTGCTTTGGTCGTTGCAACAACCGGGTGTTCGTTATTGTCCGGCCGGGACTTGTGGGGCGCAGCGTTCGCCATTGAAACGTCCGAACTTGAGTTGAACGTATCGGAACGCGCCCATTCGCACATAAGTTCCCGCGCTAGTGCGGAACGCGCGCGCGCCGACAGGCGTTCCCCTGCAGAGATCGCCGGAGACCGGCGCCCCGCTTCGTTTTTCGTGGCGAGCGATGGCTCTGCCTGCATGAATGGTCAGATGCTGTATCCCAATGAGGCGAGATTGCCGCGCGACTCAGCCATCGGCCTTGTCGTCGCCTTTACCGTTTTGCGGGGAAACACGGCCCATCGCCTGCTCCACTTCCATACGCGCCTTGATCACCTGCTCGAGCTGGTTGGGTTCGCCGCCCGACATGTTCTCATCCGAAGCAACCAAGAGCGCGCGAGAATCGCGCTCCCACGTGTTCAGAATAGTAAGCCGCTCTTCGTTCGTCAGCCTTCGATCGCGCACGACATCCGCAGGTTGGCGGTAGAAGCGGCCGGGGTCCGCTTTGGCTTCTTCAATGAATTTTTCCCATTTCATAGCGGTGGCCGGACCAGGAGATGTGCGGTGGAAACGCGCGTGCGGCAGCTCGCGTTCCGGACTGCGTTTTACTAGGAGGCCTCATTGGCAGCACGAAGCCGCCGCAGCAAAGATGACAACGGCAAGGGACGCAAGCAAGCCCGGCCCGATGGCCGTGAGGGCGGCCTTGGTACGCGGCCAATTTGGCAGAGCCATTTGCGGCTGTCGCTCGTAAGTTGCCCTGTCGTGCTCTACAGCGCCACCACGCGCGCCCACGACATTTCATTTCATCTGCTTAATCCGCTTGATGGCGGCGCCAAGGGGCGCCGCAGCACGATCGAGGTCTCGCCAGGGATCGCCGGCTTTCAACCAGATGGAGGCATTGGCGACGTGAAATCGCTTCGGATTCACTCCGGTACGCAATTTGCTCCACTCCAGCGGCATGGCGACGGGCGCGCCCTCCTTGGCGCGCGGCGAATAGGGGGCAACCGCCGTGGCAAAGTGATCGTTGCGCAAATAATCGAGAAAGATCTTTCCACCCCGCGCCTTCTTGGAAAGGGTCGTCGTGTACGCGTTTGGGCTGTCCTGCACCATCATCTGGCAGAGAAGTAGGGCGAAGTTTTTCGCTATGTCCCAAGTGAGTAACTGGCCACGTGACGCCTTTATCGGCGTCGTGACGTGCAGGCCTTTGCCGCCGGTCGTCTTCACAAATGGCTCGAGACCCGCTTGCGCGATGCGCTCACGCAATTCCCTGGCGGCTTCAACGACGCGATCGAAGGCTACGTCGGGCGCGGGGTCCAGATCGAAAACCAGCCGTCCAGGCGTTTCAGGCCCGTTGGGCTTGCAGCCCCAGGGATGCAGCTCCAGCACGCCCGCCTGCGCGAGCGCAACCAGCGCCTTTGCAGTGTCGGCCGCGAGAAACGGTTTTTTCTCGCCCGTAACCCTGATCTCGCGAAAATCCGCCGCGCTTCCCGCCAGCACGTGGCGCTGAAAGAAACGATTGCCGGTGATGCCGTCGGGCGCGCGTACCATGGAAAGCGGGCGTCCCTTGATGTGCAGAAGAATCCGCTCGGCGAGGCGCTCATAATATTTGGCGAGATCGAGTTTTGTCATGGCAGGTGTATTGCGCGTCTTTGGCCAAAGCTCCTTGCCGGGATTGCTAAGGCGGACACCCGCGACTGCGGCCGCCTCGTCGTCTAGCTTTCGAACGTGTTTCAAGGGTTACCGCACCGCCTGACGTTTGCGCCGGCGAGTCCTTTTTCTCGTGTGCGCCGACGTCGCTTTCTTGCGTTTCGCCTTCGGTCTCGCGCCAAGCGCAATCTCTTCCAAGGTGCGCCCGGTCTTGATCGACGTATCGGCCGCCGAAAGTGCATCGGGTTCGCCCGGCATGGCTGCTTCGTCGCGTTCCTTTATCAGCAGCCAGTTGTGCCGCTGCTTGCGGCCGGGCCGGCCATTCTTTTCGCGCAAGCGGATCAGCATCCACCTTCCCGTGATGCGCTCGCCTTCGAGTTCGAATTTGAGATGTCCCTTTTTCAGATCTTCCGAAGGAGGACGCGGGGATTGCGGCCGCCATCTGCCGCGATCCCATAGTTGGACCGTGCCTCCGCCGTATTCGCCTTTGGGAATCGTACCTTCGAATATGCCGTAATCAATCGGATGGTCTTCCACTTCTACGGCGAGCCTTTTTACGGCGGGGTCGAGAGAAGGCACCTTTGTCACGGCCCAGGACTTGTATACGCCGCCCAGTTCGAGCCGCAGATCGTAGTGGAGCCGCCGGGCATCATGCCTTTGCACGACGAAGCGCAAAGCTCTGCCTTTGGCGCCAACGATTCTTCCCCGCGGCTCCTTGGTTACACGAAAATCACGCTTGGCACGATAAAGGTCGAGTTCACTCATCGACGTTCTTGGGCGTGAGTCTAGTGTCTAAAAAGTATGTACATGCAAGCGTGCGCCCATTTGATTGGTTCCGAGTTAGGATACGACCGTCAACAGCGCATGTGCTTGGCAATCCTGCTGAGAGCTGACGGAACTTCGCAGGTGCGAACGCGTTACCCGAATGTGGCGGAATCCATCAGGAGAACAGCATGAGTATCAAAGTCTTTGAGCAACGCGGAGGAGCCGTGGTCGCTCTTTCATTTGCTTTTGCTCTCTCGAGCACGGGCCCCTCGCTCGGCGCCGATCCGGAAGAGCAGGCTGTCACCAGGGATCTCAATATGCAGCAATTGGAGACTCCGGGGGTGATTTACGGCAACGCGCAAGAGCCTGCCGGCCCAGTCGCGGACGAATTGATACCGCTCGAAGACGCCGAGTTCACCTCGGATGAGCTGCTGGACCGCGCGGTAGAAACAAGCGAGGGCGAGCCGGTGGGTCGAGTTCGCAATGTCGCATTTGACGATGCCGGGCGGGCGATTTCAGCGGATGTCGAATTGGAAGGCGACGACAGGGTTGTTGTAATCGGTGCCGAAGCTCTATCGTACGATCAGGACGGTGACATTTTGATCGCCGAAATGAGCATTTCGGAAGTTCAGGAGCTTCCGGAAATCTGACATTTCGCAGCCCAGGACGAGCGGGGTGAAGATGATTGGCGAAGAGGTCCGGCGTGCGCGACCAAGGTCGGCCGAGCGTCCAGGGCCGAGGCCGAAATGAAAGGGAGTGGAGGCAAGTCCGCGGCGACCCATGGGCGCGTTCCTGACTCGGGAACGGAAGCGCGCATCTCGCGCGTATTGCGCGGTGAGGTCGACTTTGGCGGCACGGCATTGTTGCTTGACGTCGATGGAACGCTGCTTGATATCGCACCTGCACCCAATGAAATTCAGGTGCCGTATCAACTTCGCGATGCCCTCGTAGAGCTCGGGCGCCGTATGGATGGCGCGCTTGCGCTCATCAGTGGCCGCTCGCTTGCCGACCTTGATCGCATCTTTGCGCCGCTTAAACTGCCCAGCATCGGCGGCCATGGCGCCGAAACGCGATTGCAGGATCACGGCGAGACGTTGCAACGCCACGCCGACCCGCTTGAGGAAACCCTGCGCGAGGAGCTGTTTCGCATCGCGAAAGACCGGCCTGGCGTGCTGATCGAGGACAAGGATTATTCGATCGCCATTCATTATCGCCTTGCGCCGGAAATGAAACGCAATCTACGCGAAGAAGTCGCGCGTGCCTGCGCGAATTCCGAAGCCGAGGATCTTCACGTGCTCCAAGGAAAATGCGTGATCGAAGTAAAATCCGCCCACTTCGACAAGGGCACGGCGGTACGCGATCTGATGACGCTTCCTCCCTTCAAGGGCCGCGTCCCCATTTTCGTGGGCGACGATGTTACGGACGATGACGTGTTCCGGATTTTGCCGGAATTCGGTGGAATTGGTCTTCCCGTCGGGCGGGCTTTCGATGGTGTGGAGTTGGCCTTTTCCGGACCGCAGGCCGTGCGTGCCTGGCTCGCGCGCATGCTGAAAAGGCGCGAGGCTCGGACGACATGAAGTGCGATCTCAATCTTGCTGTCATTGGCAATGGCCGCACGGCCGCCCTGCTCGATCCGATGGGCAGAATCGTATGGTGGTGTTTTCCCCGATTTGATGGCGACCCGGTTTTCTCCCGGCTGCTCGCCGATGACGAGGAGAAGGGGTTCACGGATGTCCTGTTGGATGGCGTGACGGAAAATCAATCCGGATATGTGCACAACACGGCGATCGTGACTACGCTGTTAAAGAACAAGCACGGTGCCGCGGTGCGCATCACCGATTTTGCGCCGCGCTATCGCAACTTCGGGCGCATTACGCGGCCGCCGCAGCTCATACGCATTGTCGAGCCGTTATCGGGGCTGCCCCGAATCACAATCAGGTTCCGGCCGACGCACGACTACGGCCAGCCAATGACGCACCGGACGATGGGCAGCAATCATATTTCCTGCTGGGGCCGCTGCGGCGTAATCAGGCTCACCACGGATGCGCCGCTGTCCTACATTGAGCGCGAGGCGCCGTTTGTCCTGACGCGGCCGGTGCATCTTGCCTACGGCACGGATGAATCCTTTCCCGGCGGCCTCGAACTTACCTGCCGGGAATTCCTCGAACACACGCAGGACTATTGGCACGAATGGGTCCGGCGCTTGAACATCGCCTACGACTGGCAAGACGCCATTATTCGCGCCGCCATAACGCTTAAGCTCAGCAATTTCGAAGAGACTGGCGCCATTGTCGCGGCGCTGACGACTTCGATCCCGGAGTCGCCCCGCTCCGGACGCAACTGGGATTACCGTTATTGCTGGCTGCGCGACGCTTATTTCGTCGTAAAGGCGCTCAATCGCATTGGCGCCACGAAAACCATGGAGGACTTCGTATCCTTCATCCTGGGCATTGCCGCAGAGGAGCAGGACGAGCTTCGCCCGGTTTACGGCGTGGTGCCAACGGACAGCATGGAGGAGCGCACGGTGGAAGCACTGCGCGGGTTTTGCGGCGATGGTCCGGTGCGCGTCGGCAATGCCGCCGCCGCCCAGCGCCAGCACGACACCTATGGAAGCATCATTCTTGCCGCGATGCCCCTCTTCTTCGACCGCCGGCTGCCGCGTCAGGGTGACGAAGCCTTGTTTCGCCTTTTGGAGACGATCGGGAAGCGCTCGGCCAAATTCGCGTTCGAAAGCGATTCAGGAATCTGGGAATACCGCGGGCGAAGCCGCATCCACACGCATTCTACCGCCATGGCCTGGGCCGGATGCAATCGCCTGGGAGCTATTGCCTCGCAACTGGGATTGTCGGACCGCGCCGCGCACTGGAACGATGTTTCCGACGGAATATTGCGCACGCTGCTTGAACGCGGCTGGAATGAGAAGCGCGGCGCATTCACTGCGTCCTTCGATTCGGACGAACTTGACGCAAGCGTGCTTCTTTTTGCTGAGCTCGGCGTCGTAGAGCCCACGGATCCCCGCTATCTCAAGACGGTTGCGGCTGTCGAGCGGGAACTTCGCCGCGGCAAGCTAATGATGCGCTATGCTGGGAAGGATGATTTCGGCGAGCCCGAGACGGCCTTTTTGATTTGCAGTTTTTGGCTGATCGACGCATTGTGGTCGCTTGGCCGTCACGAAGAAGCAAGAGATCTCTTCCGCGAAACTCTGCGCTACCGGAATACCTACGGCATTCTTTCCGAGGACGTGCATCCGGAGACAGGCGCACTGTGGGGAAATTTCCCGCAGACCTATTCGATGGCGGGATTGATCGTGACGGGCATGCGCCTGTCACGCAGCTGGGAGGACAAATATTGGCGCGGGTAGTTGTTGTGTCCAACCGCGTATCGATGCCGAGCGGCGAAGGCGGACGCGCGGGAGGATTGGAAGTCGCGATCCGCGCGACGTTGAAGCGCTATCCAGGTTTGTGGTTCGGCTGGAGCGGGCGCGTATCCGCGCCGTCGCACGGCGAAACAACCGTCATGACACGCGGCGGCATTAGCTTTGTCGTTACGGACCTGACGGAAGAAGACTACGGCGAGTATTACAGTGGGTTCGCCAACCGCGTGCTGTGGCCGATTCTGCATTACCGGCTCGATCTCGCCGAATTTTCGCGGCGCGAACTTGGCGGCTATCTGCGCGTGAACGAACACTTTGCCGACAAGCTGCATGGTATCCTGCGGCCGGACGATCTCATCTGGGTGCACGATTATCACCTTTTGCCATTGGCGCAGGCGTTGCGTACGCGCGGCCACAAAAACAAATTGGGCTTCTTCCTGCACATTCCGCTTCCGCCGCCTGACATTCTGTGCGGGTTGCCGCATCACGAACGGCTGATTCCGGCGCTGTGCCAGTACGATCTGGTTGGCTTCCAGACCGATACCGACGCGGAGAATTTCGCCCGCTACCTCATCCGTATTTGCAAAATGCCTACGGCGGACCGGCGCACGTTCCGCACCGACGGGCACAGAGTGCAGATCGGTGTCTTTCCGGTGGGAATCGAAACGGCGGAATACGCCTCCACCGCGCAACGCGCTATCAGCTCTCCCTTCACCAAAAAAGTTCTGGATAGTTTGCGCGGCGCGCTGATGATCATCGGCGTCGATCGCCTCGACTATTCAAAAGGCATCACGCAGCGAATGGACGCCTTTGAGCGGTTCCTGGTTGCCTTTCCGGAATGGCGGGGCAAGGTCACCTATTTGCAGATCACGCCGAAAAGCCGGTCCGACATTCCGGAATATGCCAGCATGAACCGGCAGGTGGACTCGACGGCAGGCCGCATCAACGGCAATTACGGGGACGTCTCTTGGACGCCGATCCGCTATGTCAACCGCGCCTACAGCCGGTCGGTGCTGGCGGGCCTTTATCGCGCCGCGCGTGTCGGTCTGGTTACGCCGCTGCGGGACGGAATGAATTTGGTCGCGAAGGAATTCGTGGCGGCCCAAAACGCGCACGACCCCGGTGTCCTCATTCTTTCACAGTTCGCGGGTACGGCGGAAGAATTGGAGGCGGCGCTCGTGGTCAATCCCTATGATCCCGATGCCGTCAGCGCGAACATCGCGCGGGCGCTCTCCATGCCGTTGGAGGAGCGCCGCTCGCGACAGGAGGCGCTTTTTCACGCGCTGCTCAAAAACGACGTCACCTTCTGGGGCGAACGGTTTCTGGCCGCGCTGCAGAGAACCGGAACGAAGGCGCCACTGGGAACGGGCCGGAAGCTCCCGATGACCCATTTGGCACGAAATTCGGAAGGCGATTTGCCCGTGGCCGGCAAGGTTGACCCGCAAGTCCCCTCCTGATTTCCGTCTGTCTGTTATACTTTTTGACAGCCGCTGAAGGTCTGCAACGCCATGAGCCAAGCCGAAAACGAAAAGACGTTTCCCGTTAGCAAGAGCGACGCGGAATGGCGGAGCATTTTGACACCGGAGCAATATGCCGTTTTGCGCGGCCACGGAACCGAGCGGCCGGGCTCGTGTGCGCTGCTGCATGAGAAGCGTAATGGCACGTTTGTTTGCGTTGGTTGCAGAAACTCCCTCTTTCGTTCGGGCGCCAAGTTCGAGAGTGGAACGGGCTGGCCGAGCTTTTTCGACCCGCTGCCCGGCGGAGTCGAAACCTCGACAGACACGAGCTATGGCATGCGTCGAACAGAAGTTCATTGCGCAAACTGTGGCGGTCATCTCGGCCACGTGTTCGAAGACGGCCCCAAGCCCACGGGGCTTCGCTACTGCATCAACGGCGTCGCCACGGAATTCAAACCGGATTAGCATTACGCCGCGGCGCAAGCGCGCGATCTTCTTCTTGGATGCGCCACCATAGAAGCGCGGCGTTTGCGATCGAGAAGAATACCGCCACCCAGATTTCGCCGAATACAAGCGGAAAAACCGCGAATTCCGCGGCCACGACTGCATAATTCGGGTGGCGCATGACACGGTACGGGCCTTTGCGAACGAGCGGCGCGTTGGGAAGGGTGATGATCCGCGTCGTCCAGTAAGGACCGAGCGTTGCGATGATCCAAATGCGCGCCGCCTGAAGAGCAAGAAAGAGCGCGAAAAGAACCCAATCGACCGTAATAGGCTGTGGCAGGGCAAGGATAATCGCCACGAACCATGCGGCGTGCAGAAGCACGATGAACGGATAATGACCGCGGCCAACCTCCACCGCGCCGATCGCCAGAAGCCGCTTCGTATTGCGCCCCGCATACACAAGTTCGAGGAGGCGTTGCAGCACGACGGCGCCGATGATCAGGTAGGCAATCATTCGCCTTCCAGCACCTGGAACGCGCAAGTGAAACCGGGTCCAAGCGCGCTTGCCAGTGTGCGCTGCGCGTTCAAGCGGTCTTTCAGGCGCTCCAGCACAAAAAGAACCGTGACGGCCGACATGTTCCCATAGTCGCGCAGGATCTCCCGGCTTTCCTTCAGTCCGCCATTTGGGAGTCCCAGCGCCTCTTCCAGGGCGTCGAGCACCTTCGCGCCGCCTGGGTGGCACGCAAACCCAGCAAATTGCTCCAGGCGCATGTCGTTGCGATGAAGAAATTCAAGTGCAATTTTTCGGAAATCGCTCGCAACGAGAGAGGGGATGCTTTGCGCGAAGCGCGCCTTTAGGCCGTCCTCCTGGATATCCCAGCCCATCACGTCGAGCGAATGCGGCCACGTATATTCGCCGCCCGCGCCGATCCTGGGCCCCGCGCCGCCGGTCGAGAGGATCGCGCCTGCCGCGCCGTCTCCGAAGAGAGCCGCCGCGACGATATTGCTCTTGGAGAAATCGTCTTTGCGGAAAGTGAGTGCGCACAGTTCGACGACAAGCAAGAGCACCTTGGCTCCGGGCATGGCCGCCGCCATGTCGGCTGCACGCGCAAGGCCGATAACGCCCCCTGCACAGCCGAGGCCGAAGATCGGCAGGCGCTTGATGTCGCGCCTCAACCCCATCCGCTCGACCAGCAGCGCATCCAGGCTGGGCGTTGCGATTCCCGTCGTGGAAACGGAGATGATGGCGTCGATCTGGTCGCGTTTAATTCCCGCTTGGGCGACGCAGCCCTGCGTTACAATTTCCAGAAGTGCGACCGCATTTTCGATGTAAAGCTCGTTACGGTCTATCCAGCCGTGCGGCTGTTCGTACCAATCCATTGGAACGCAGGAATAACGACGCTCAATTCCCGTATTCGCGAAGACGGGAAGCATTCGTTCGATGTCCTTGCCTTTGAAGATGATCTCGGCGCGGGCCTGAACGTCACCCTGTTTCAGCACGAAGGGCGGCACCGCCGTGCTCAGTGCCAACATGCGCACATTGCTTGACATGTTTTTTCCACATTGTGTGGCGCCGCCTCACTTGAGCGGAGACTATACCAAGCGACCGTCGGCGTCTCCAATACTCGGAGCTTGATTGTGATCCTATCCGTTCTTCGCAGATTCAGAAGTACAGGCGAGCGGAAAGCTGCAATTGCGTGTCGGCGGCCTTTGGCCTATCGCCGGTAACGAACCGCTGATCGCGCGTGCTTTCTATGTGAAGCGCTTCCGCGGTAAGGCGCAGCCACTCTCGCGGGAACCAGCTTGCGGCGAATGTGAGCGCGTGACCGTTCTCGCTAAATGGCAAATCCGGGCCGGGATTGTGCTCGCGCGTCTCGAAAACCTCAGCGCGTGCCGCAAGGCGCACATCGCCCTCCTCCCAGCCTAACAGGGCGAAGGCGGAGTCGAAATTGGTAATGGCGTCGAAATTGGGAAAGGGCGTAATGATGGTGCGCCCCGTCATACCCTGGAGTAAGAGCGTAAACTGGCCGTGATGCGTCTTGAACCCCGCGCTCCAGAAATACGTGCGCCAGCCAAAAACGCCGTCAACCTCCTTCGCAGGGTCTGCCAGATTGTCGTAGTAGAGGATTTCAAACGCGCCGGTTCCTGCCTCGTCCCAGGATAGGCGTCCATACCAGCCAACGCGATGATCCAATTCTTTGAAGATCGGCGTATGCAAGGGGATTTTTGCGCCGAAAAGGATTGCTGTAGCGTCTGGTTCGCGAAGGCGGTCGAAAAGCCCCGTCGGGTGATCATCCAGTGTCCAGCCACGGTCGGCAATCATCACGCCTGCCGGGTCGTTCCAGCCGAACGCGGCGGCGCTGAGCGTCAGGGTGCCGCGCTCGCGCCTCCATTCGACGGTAGCCTCGGCGCCGATGGTGCGAAGTTCGGCGCCAACCCACGTGTTGATCGCCGAGGGCGTGAGTGTCCAATAGCTCGTCCACGCCATTTCGGTGTTCTCGAGCGAAATGGGCGGGAAGAATGCGCCGGCTTTCACCGACCAGCGCCACTCTGTAGTCGAGACCGGGCGGTAGCGCATGTACGCCTCCAGCAAATCCACGGGCGTGCGCTGATCGGGGCCAGCGCGAAGCGACAGGAATGCGATTAGTTCCGGCAGCAAAAGCACGTGGCCGTCGGCGGCAAGCTCGGCAAACTGCAGATTCGAGTCGCCTCCTCCATAACGTGTTTTGCCCAATCCGCCATCCAGCCAACTGCGTTCGTCGGCGGGGAGCACGAGCCGCAAGTCGAGATAGCCTTCCAGCCCCGCATCCATGGCGTGGGCCATCGCGCATTCTGCCGAAAAGAAAAACGCGATGAGCAGCCTGCGCATCATGCGGCGTGGCGCATTGGTTCGGCTGCCAGCGGCAGTTCAATAATGGCCGTGGTGCCTACATTGGGCGTGCTTTCGAGCACGAGCTTTCCGCCGTGCAGTTCGATAATCGCCTTTGCGAAAGGCAGCCCCACACCGGCGCCCTGCTGACGGCCATCAAGTGAGGAGCGGAGCCGGTGGAACGGCCGGACAATAATCGGCAGCAGATCCGGCTCGATTCCGGCGCCGCGATCGCAGATGCGCACAGTGAGGCGCTCCTGTTTAACCGCACCTGAAATAGTTACCTCGGCGCCTGCGGGCGAGAATTTCACGGCATTGTGCAGAAGATTGATAAAGGCTTGGCGCATCTTGGCGGCGTCTCCCGCCATGCGGGGCCACTGCGTCGCCTCGCTCGCCAACAAGATGCGGACGCCGGATTTTTCCGAGAAAGGCTTCAGCAGAATTACGCTTTCCCGTAACAGCACACCCGGTGCGATGGAGTCGTGGGCGATCTGGAGCCGTCCGGCCGCCGCTTCGGCTAGATCGAGCATGCGCTGGACAAGCGCCAGGAGGTGATTGGCGCTTAACTGGATATCGCGCGCGTATTCGACATAGCGCCCCTGCCCCAGAGGGCCGAAAACCTGCTGTTCCAGCATACCGCTGAAACCAAGGATCGCGTTGAGCGGCGTGCGGAATTCATGGCTCATGTTGGTCAGAAACTGTGATTTGGCTTCGTTCGCGGTTACGGCTTGAGCCAGCGCAATCTCCATCGATTCAATGGCGCCTGTGAGGGCTGCTTCGCGCTCCGCGATCGCGCTGGTCATTTCGCGAAGCGCGTTGCCAAGACGCCCAACCTCGTGGCGCTGCCTGAAGACCGGCGGCGGCGTATAGTCGCCGGAAGCAATACGCTGCGCCACGGCAGCAAGTCCTTCCAGCGGCCGCGATACGCCACGCACGATGAACATCGCGCCGCCGAGCGCGGCAAGCAGCGCAAGGATGAGAATGACAAGCATCGCGGTGACTATCGTGCGATAGACTGCAAGCGCTTCGTGGAGCGGATAGGCGACAACCGCGACAACAGGGGCGCTTTCCGCCAGCGTCTGCAGCCGGCCGACAACAGAAAGATACTCTCGGCCATCCGCCGCGGTGGCATGCGAGACGGCCTGCCCCGTGTCGGCGTAGCTGGTGGGGGGCAGAAGTCCGACCCGGTCGGCACTCTGCGCCGCAATGGTCCACGTCCCGTCCATTGCCTTTGTCGCCAGCGTGATGGAACGCGGCAGCGATGCAATCGACCTCAGCTTCTCCAGGAGCCCGTTATCCACAGGAATGAACGCCGCAATGAACGCGATAGGGACGGGCGCGCGCACAGGTACCACGACAATCCAATAGATATATCCGTCGATGGCGGCGAGTGCGGTTCCTTTGTCCGCAGAAGCCGCTGCCTGAAGCAACTTTGGGAAGGGAAACTTACCGTCAGGCCCACCCGCTTGGCGCGTGTCTGCCGCGATCTCGCCCTGAAGCCCGATCAGGAGCATGCGCTCCGTGCCTATGCGGTGACCGTGATTGCGTAGAGCGGAGAGCTCGGTCTCGACGTCGCGTCTCGCAATGGCGGCTCGCAGCGCGTAGTCGAGCGAAAGAACCTGGACGCCGTCGGTCACCCGCTCGGAGAGAAAATCGAGCTGGCGCGTGAATTGCTCCAATTCTGCCGTAAGTTCGCGCTCGGCTTTCTTGACGAGGTCGCTTCGCACATAGCCGTAAATGAAGAGCGCGGTCAGGGCCTGCACGGCGACGAGCGTGACCACCAACAGGAGCGCGAGTCGATGGCGGAAGCTCATGATGGCCGCCGCTCAGTAGGTCTTGCTGTGGGGGTGCTTTACGCCGCGATGGCGCGCCCGCAGCAGCGGGATGGAAAGCGAAACTTTTGCACCGGAGTCCGTCACGTTCAGCGTGGCGGCCTTCGGGTGGTGTCCCGGCATGATTTGCGGGTCCCACACGCTCACGCGGTAGCGCCCTGGAGAAACGTTGCGGATTGTTGCCTGGCCGCTTGCGTCGGCGCTGACCGCCCAGGGCGTTTCGGCCACATAGACGAACGTCACCATGTGGTCATGAATGTTGCAGCCGATTGCCGCCACGCCGGGTATGTCGAAACTGACGGGCGCAGAAGTACGCCCGCGGTCGATCTCGAGGGCGAACCTCTTGATATCCGAAAATGAATACACCTGATGCATCGTGTGATCGCTGTTGCGAGACGCCACGCGTCCGCCGCGCCGAACGATCGTGACCAGCGGAATGAAGGTCTCGTCGCGCTGATCGACGATGGCTTCGAGCGGGAGCTGCGACGCCGGCACCCTTGTATTTCCACCCTCGGGTAATAATTCGACCACGGCATGGGCTGCGGGGCTGCCGTCCGTCCCCGTCACTGCAACTTCAACCGTCGCAGCGAACGTCGCCGCGTTCGGGCAAAGAACGAGCGCAATAAGTCCCAATTTGAGGCGCCGGCACATGGCGACAATTTATGGTGCCGGAATTAATCCCCTCTTTATTTCTGGCTAATGGGAAGTAACCAAGAACCGTCTCGCCACACGGGGCGGCGGCCGCGATGCCGGCAAACTAAACTTTGTGGTTACCGCAGCCAGGGACTCAGGTTCTGGTTGTAGGGCTTTGCCGGCGCCAATTTATCCTTGACTTTCAAGCCTCTCCACCGGTTTAATTCTTTGTTAACCATGTAACCGGTGCGTTTGTTCGAGGGTCGGGCAAATGAGTCGGCGCGACCCTGGTGAGCGGGGCACGCGCTGCAACCTCGAGCGGCCATCACCGGCAGGTGAGGTGTCGCAATGTTGGCGTATGAAGAGTTGCGTGGCTCGCAAGGCCGCGAGGTGTGGTTTCGCCCGCCCCGGTACGAAGCAAGAAAACTTTTTCCGCATGTCTTGCCGCGCGTTCGCGTCGGCGGTCATCTTTACAACCTTCAAAACATCAGCCTCGGCGGCGTTGCCGCGCTCGCGCAGCACGGCGCGGATTCCCCGCTTGAGGTCGGCGAAGTCGTACCGCTGACAATCCAGCAGTCGGGCCTTTCCATTTTTGAAAGCGAAGCGCGCGTCTGCCGTACGGAGACGACGGTATTTGGCACGAAGGTCGCCTTTCACTTCCTCAACAATCACGTCGAATTTGAAACGCTCCTCAACCGCAATACGCAGGCACAGATTGCCCGCCGCTCGGCGATGCTCAACGGCGAACTGAGCCAGCTCGTGTCCAAGGACTATCGCGCGTTCTGTTCCGATGTCTTAAACGTGCTGCGCTCCTACCGTGTCGTGCTCGACGAAAATGCGAATCTGGCGCGCCAGTTCGGGCACGGTTTCGACGAAGGCGGCGCATTCGAGGCGTGCATCGAACCCCTTCTTTCGCAATGGCGTGCGCTATGGCGCATGGGCAACGATCTCGCTCGCGCAGTGGAACACAAGCGCGAGGCTCTAGAGGCCAGCAAGGAATTCACGGAAATCGTGCTTACGCCCGAAATGCGTGGCGGCGCCATATGGGAGCGCAGCTACGCCAAGCCGTTCGGCTATCCTGGCGATTTTGGCGTCATGAACCAGGTTTACGATTGGGAGCGGCGGGGCAATGACGTCTATCAGATGTTGCTCCATCGGCTGGGACTGGAAGTCGCAGAATGCATCAAGACGCGCATGGAAGTGGTCAAGGGCGTCATCTCGCGACTGTTGCGCGAGAGGGGGGCGGACGGAACGGCGCAGGTCATGAGTCTCGGGTCCGGACCCGCCCGTGAAGTCGAGCTGTATCTCGCTGGCACCCACGTCTTGCCGGCCCGAGCCGAATTCACCCTAATCGATCAAGAGCAGGCAGCCCTGCGCTACGCCTTTGAGAAGACGTATCCGCATATTGTCCGGCTGAAGCAACATGCGCGCGTGCGCTGTCTCAATATGTCGTTCACGGAGATACTCAAGAGCAATGAGGCATTTGAGGCCGTGCCGCCCCAGGATCTTATCTATTCGGTTGGGCTGCTCGACTACCTCGTGGACCGGCGTGCCGCGCGCCTGACGCAAAGTCTGTACAACACCCTTGCACACGGTGGCCTGCTCATCATCGGCAATATGAACGAAACCGAACTCAGCAATCTCTGGCCAATGGAGTTCATTGCCGACTGGACGCTGCATTATCGCGACGGAAAGCAGATGCTGGCATGGGTCGACGGCCTGCGACCCGCGCAAGCGTGGACCGAGCTCGATCCCACGGGCCGCGTACGTCTCTTGTACGTGCGGAAACCCTAACCCGCAGCCTTCAACGGCAGGACAGTCCCGCGCTCCACATAACGGCTCGGGGGAAGCCACACGGTTGCGGTCGTGCCCTTGCCGAGCTCGCTTTCGAGCGTGAGCTTGCCGCCATGGAGTTGAGCGAGTCGGTCGGCGTAGGGAAGCCCAAGCCCTGTGCCGCCATGGCGGCGCGCCAAGGAACTTTCGACCTGCTCGAACGGGCGCAGCACGCGCGGGATCTCTTCCGCGGGGATACCGATCCCAGTGTCGATAACTTTTATTACAACGCCTTCCTCGCGGCTCGCCGCAATCGAGAAGCGGATTTCGCCCCCTTCGCGCGTGAATTTCACGGCGTTGGAAACCAAATTCAGCACGAGCTGGAAGAGTAGCCTTTCGTCGGCGCGCACGAAGATCGGATGCACATTTTGCGGCGGTATGACGCGCACGCGAACGGCCTGGGCCGGGCCCTGGCACATGCGGATGCAACGCCCAACCAGCTCGACGACGTCCACATCGCGCTCTTCAAGTTCGAGTTTCCCCGACTCCGCCTTAGCGAGGTCAAGAATGTCGTTGATGATCGAAAGCAGATGCGACCCGCTGCGGTGTATGTCATTGACGTAGTCGGTGTACTTCTCGTTGCCGAGCGGCCCATACATCTGCCGTTTGAGAATGTCGGAAAACCCGATCACGGCATTTAGAGGCGTGCGCAACTCGTGGCTCATGGTGGCCAGGAATTCGCTCTTGGAACGGTTCGCCTTGTGCGCCTCCTGCAGCAGAACGTTGAGCAAAGCGTTTTTTGCCTCGATAATTCTTTGGCTGGCGTAGGCTTTGCGGATGTAGGTCTCCTCGATGTAGCCGGAGAAAAGTCCCACGCCCGTTGCCATTACGAGGAAGAAATCGTTGCTGATCGCCATTTCGCTAGGGATGGGATTTATCCACCAGCATACCGCCTGGTATGCAGCCACGAGCACGACCGATATCCAGAGCGAATGGATGAAGCGCAAGCGAATGAGGGTGCCGCAGTAGATCACAACCATGATAAGGCCGGCGTAGTACTGACTGTTGAAGGGTGCGTCCATAATGGCGGTCATCGCCACAATGCTGAGCCCGGCCACCATCATGGTGGAGCCCAGCGCCGCCTGCGCATATTTGTGGAAGTTGCGGGAAAATGTGAGGGCGAGCACCGCAAACAGGAAGGGCGTCACGGCGCCGTACCGGATCGCCCAAAGGGCGAGATAATTGTCGCCGCCCACTATGCGATCGAGAATTCCGAACATCATGTAAAGGAATGTGCCGGCGATAATGTAGGTGCGGATGAAATTCATCGATTGTGCGAGAGATTCTCGCGCAAACTTCGCTTCGGCCTGCGGGTCGCGAAACCGCAGCCGGACCCGGTCAAGCTCGAAGCTCTGCTCGGTTGATTCAAATGCCGAGGACAACGCGCATTTCGCCCAAAATAACCGCGCTCATCCTCGTGGGAAGGGATAAACGATCAAATAATCGGGTTCCTGTTAGCAACTTATTCTTTTTCGTTGCTTAAGCGTTTACCGCGCATGCAACTAAAACTTAACTCTTGTTTGCCGAGAATTGGCGGGCTTTCACCGGGGGCAGGGGATGCGCGGCTATGCGACAGGCGTTTTGGCGGCTGGCTGCGTCTTGCTGGCGCAATTCGCACATGCTGCCGGTTACGGCCTGCGCGAGCACGGCGCGGACGCGGTCGGCGCCGCCTATGCCGGGGCAAGCGCCACGGCAACGGATGCAAGCTATCTTGCCTATAACCCGGCGGCGCTCGGCTTTGTGGATGACTCCGACTTAGCCCTTAGCCTCGCCGGCATATTTCCCACGTCTTCCGCGAACTATAGCGCGACAACATCTGCGCTTACGCCCGTGGGCGGGCAGAACCGCCCCGATGGCTTCATCGACAATGCGGCGCTGCCGCAGATCGCCCTCCGGTTGCGCTTGGACGATAAATGGGCGATCGGCGTTTCTGTCACCGCGCCTTGGGGCCTCAGCACCGACTATCCGGAAGATTGGGTCGGGCGCTACTATGCGCTGCAAACCAAGCTCGTGACGGTGAATATTGCACCGGTCGTTTCCTATACGATCGCGCCCGGTTTTGTTGTGGCGGCGGGCCCGGTGGCGCAATACGCGGACGGCAAGTTGTCCTCTGCCGTGGATGTAGGAACATTGGGCGCTCTCCTCGCCATCCCCGGTTCGATCCCGGGCGCGCAGGATATCAAGGCACGCTACAGTGCGGACGCCTGGGGCTGGGGCTTTACCGTTGGCGCCATGGCCGAGCTGAATGAGGCTGTTACACTCGGCGTTGCGTATCGCTCGGAAATCGACACCGATTTCGACGGCAAGCTCGATTTTCAACTGGGAGGCAATCCGATTGCGCTTGCCATTAACGGCGCAACGGGACTTTTTTCCGACACGCCTGCTACGACGTCGCTGACGACACCGGCAACCCTGCACGTCGGGGCGCGCGTCAGGCTGAATGAGCGCTGGACGCTCCTCGGCGAAGCCGACTGGACCGATTGGTCGGCCTTCGACGAGTTGCGGATCAAAGCGAAGAATCCGGCGCAACCTGACGATGTGACGCCCGCGGATTGGAAGGGCGCATGGCTCTTCGCCGCCGGGCTGGAATTTCAGGCCGACGAGCGCTGGTCGCTGAAAGCGGGAGCCGCCTATGACGAAAGCCCGGTTCCCGATTCCACTTTTGGCCCGCGCATTCCCGATGCCGATCGCACCTGGATCGCGCTGGGGGCGCGTTACCGCATGAGCGAACGATCGCATGTATCGTTCGCGCTCGCGCATTTGTTTCTCCCCGAGCGCGATGCGCACCTGTCCGCTCTGCAGCCTGCGAACGCGCTGAGAGGCAACCTGGACGGATCATCGGAATCCGGCGTGACCGTCGTTGCCGTGGAGTTTTCCTTTCCGCTGAACTGACCACTATTGCCTGGCAGCGAATTTCAAAATAACGCCCGCCGGCCTTGCCCTTGCCCCTGTCTATAGGCGAGGTTTCGCCCGCACCTTTTGGGGATTGGCATGCTTGTGCGAAAGGTGACGCGCGCCGTCCCTTGGCTGGTTGCCGGGGCGTTCGCGCTTTCTATTGCCGTACATTCGCATGCGGCGGAAACGCCCCGCTATGACGTGCTCATTCGCGGCGGCGCGATTTACGACGGCACGGGTGAGAAATCGTTCGTCGGCGACGTCGCCGTCGCCGGCGACCGCATTGTTTTTGTCGGGCGGAAAGCGGTCGGCGGCGCACGGCACCTGATTGATGCGCGCGGCCTGGCCGTGGCGCCGGGCTTTATCAACATGCTGAGCTGGTCCACCGAATCTCTGATCGTGGACGGGCGCGGCCAAAGCGAACTCAGGCAGGGCATCACGCTCGAAGTGATGGGCGAAGGCTGGTCCATGGGGCCGCTCAACGAGCCGATGAAGCGGCTGGCAGAGCAGCGCCAGGGCGACATCAAGTTCAAGATCACCTGGACGACACTTGGCGAATATCTCGATACCCTTCAGAAAAGGGGAATCTCTCTCAATGTTGCCTCGTTCGTCGGCGCCACGACCGTGCGTATTCACGAGCTCGGCGAAGGCAACGTGCAGCCCAATGCGGCGCAACTCAATCGCATGCGCTCGCTTGTGCGCAAAGCAATGGAGGAGGGAGCGCTCGGTCTCGGCTCGTCGCTCATTTACGCGCCGGCGAACTACGCGCGCACGCCGGAATTGGCGGCACTGGCGGAAGAGGCGGGCGCCTGCGGAGGAATCTACATTTCCCACATTCGCAGCGAGGGCGACAAAATCGAAGCCGCGCTTGACGAATTGTTCGCGATCAGCCGCACGGCGAAGGTGCCGGCGGAAATCTATCACTTGAAGGCTGCAGGCAAATCGAACTGGCGGTAACTCCCTGCGGTGCTCGATAAGATCGGCACGGCGCGCGCGCAAGGGCTGCGGATCACCGCGAACATGTACGTCTATGAGGCCGGTGCCACCGGGCTCGATGCGGCGATGCCGCCTTGGGTGCAGGCGGGCGGACTGGAAGCATGGATTGCCCGTCTGAAAGATCCGGGAATCCGCAAACGTGTCATTGCCGAAATGCGCGATCCCAAACCGGCATGGGAGAACCTGTACGCGCATTCCGGCGCGGACGGTGTGCTCTTCCTTGGCTTCAAATCGGAAAAGCTGAAGCCGCTTACAGGCAAGAAGCTGAGCGAGGTAGCGCGAATGCGCGGCGCCAGCCCCGAGGACACGATCATTGATCTTGTGATCGAAGACGATTCCCGCGTGGACGTCGCCTATTTTCTCATGGCCGAGGAAAACATCGCCAGGCAGGTCGCGCTTCCATATGTAAGCTTCGGTTCGGACGAAGCCGCACGCGCCCCCGAAGGCGTTTTTCTCAAGTCGAACCCCCACCCGCGCGCTTACGGAAATTTCGCCAGACTGCTCGGCAAGTATGTTCGCGAAGAAAAGCGCGTAGAATTGGCCGAGGCCATCCGCCGGCTGACGTCCCTTCCGGCTGCCAATCTTGCATTGCGCGGCCGCGGTCTTCTGCGCAAAGGCTACTTCGCTGATGTGGTCGTATTCGATCCGAAAACCATCCGCGACCATGCCACCTACGAAAACCCTCAGCGCTACGCTACGGGCGTGCGCCACGTGCTGGTCAATGGCGTGCTGGCGCTCAAAGACGGTGAACCCACGGACGCGCGCCCGGGCCGTGTCGTACGCGGCCGTGCCTGGAAGGGCTGGCACGACGGCGGCTGCCGCAAGTCCGGCGCGGAGTGGCGCTGGGCGAGGAGCTGACCACCATTAAGCATTTGTTTCGGAGCGGTTTTTTCCTGTCCGGCGCGCCGCAACCTTGAGTGCAGCCCAAGCGTTATGTTGCCTCGGGATGGCGCGCGGGGAGCCTGCCGTGGGATCGGGGCGGCCAGTCGCATTCATGCAAAAGAGGGTTCCGGTGCGCGCTTTGGCGTGCGCTGTGGCGCTTGTTTGCTGTACCCAGCCGGCGCTCGCGCAATCGCAGATTGCCTCTATTTGGGACCTGCGCGAACTCAGCATAGAAGAGCTCGCCAATCTGGAAATCACCTCGGTCGCCAAGCAGCGCTCGCCGCTGCAGGAGGCACCCGCTTCCGTCTATGTCGTCACCGGCGAAGAAATCCGGCGCAGCGGCGCCAACAGCGTGCCGGAAGCGCTCAGGCTGGCGCCCAACCTGCAAGTGGCGCGGCTGAACGCGGCGACTTACGCCATCACGGCGCGCGGGTTCAATCACGAAACTGCCACGGCAAACAAGCTTCTGGTTCTGATCGACGGCCGCACCGTATACACGCCGCTCTATTCCGGCGTCTTCTGGGACACCCAATCCGTGATGCTGGCCGATATCGATCGCATCGAGGTCATTAGCGGGCCTGGCGGGGCGTTGTGGGGCACGAACGCGGTGAACGGCGTGATCAACATCATCACGCGGCCCGCAGATCAAACCGCCGGCGTGCATTTCGACGCGGGCTACGGAAATCTCGACAAGGTGGTCAATGCCCGTTTCGGCGGTGCCTTGGGCGAAGACGCAAGTTTTCGCATTTACGCCATGGGCGAAAAGCGCGGCCCGCTGGAAACGCCGGACGGCAAGGACGCCAAGGACGACTGGCAAAAACTCCAAGGCGGATTCCGAGCCGATTTCGGCGAAGGCGCAAGCACGTTTACCCTTCAGGGCGACATCTACGCGGGCGAGTCTGAACACGTGCCCGCCGGCTCCGTTTCCGAAAACACGCTCAGCGGCGGCAATCTCTTGGGCCGCTGGGTTCAGCGGTTTTCCGACGGATCGAATTTGCAGTTGCAGGCCTATTACGACAATGCCAGGCGGACCACCATCAGCGGAATTACGTCGCTCGTTTCCACCTACGACATGGACGTGCATTATGCGTTTCGCATGGGCGAGCGGCATGCATTTGTGGTGGGCGGCGGGTATCGCTACATCGAGGACAAGTTTACGCCGGGGCCGGCAACGGCGTTTCTCGATCCCGCCGAGCGCACTCTGGAGCTGGCCAACGTTTTCGTTCACGACCAGGTTGCACTTCAGCCCGATCTTACACTTTCCCTGGGCGTCAAACTCGAAACCAACTCTTATACGGGCCTCGAGTACATGCCCGAGGCCCGGCTGGCCTGGCTCGCCTCCGAAACATCCATGCTGTGGGTTGCCGTTGCCAGGGCCGTGCGCACCCCGTCGCGTGTCGATCGCGATCTCTACGTTACGGGCCTACTCGCAGGCGGTCCGGACTTCGTATCCGAGGATTTGATCGCGACCGAAGTCGGCTATCGCGGCCAGCCTGCGCCAAATTTCTCGCTTTCAGCCTCGGTCTTCTTCAATGTTTATGACGACTTGCGCACCGTCGAGGCGACCGGGGCGCCGTTTCCCCTTGTCGTCAAGAATAACATGGAGGGCGAGACGTACGGCGCCGAAGCATGGGCCGTGTACGATGCCACGGACTGGTGGCGATTGCGTGCCGGGGTGAGCACATTGCACAAGGACCTGGAGCTCAAGAAAGGCAGCACCGATTTCTTCGGCACCGGCTTCGCCGGGAACGATCCCGAGTATCAAATCTCATTGCGCTCGGCGATGGACTTTGGCGACATCGAACTTGACCTCGGCTTGCGGGCGATAGACGCTCTTCCCGGACCGAGTGTCCCCGCTTACGTGGAGGCGGACGCGCGGATCGGCTGGCATCTCTCGGAGACCATGGATCTTTCGCTGCTCGGCGCAAATCTGCTGCACGAGCGCCACCTGGAATTCGTGAGCTCCAGCCTGCCTCGACGCGAGGTTCCGCGCTCGTTTTTCGTCAGTTTTACTTGGCGGCCTTAGCCATCCGGCGAGGATGAATTGAACCGCAGCTGGATTTTTATATTGCTCATGGTTTTGGCGATGTCCGGCGGCCCAGCCGCCGGCGAGGTGACGCTCGAAACGGCGATCAAGGCCACGTACCTTTACAAGTTCGCGCCTTTCGTCGAATGGCCGGCCGGGCCGGAAGGCCCGTTCGGGCTCTGTGTCATGGGCAAGGACCCCTTCGGAGACGCACTCGACGACGCCGTTTATGCCGAAAAGATCAACGGGCGGCCCATTAAGGTTCAGAGGATAAAATCGGCCTCCGCGGCAAAAGGCTGCCACATTCTCTACATAGGCGGCGACCATCGTCAGGTCGCGGCAGCTTTGAACCGGTTGCGAAGCCTGCCTGTGCTGACCGTGACGGATTTGCCGCGCGATGCACAAGCGAAGGGAGTTGTCAATTTTGTCATTGTCGACAACCATGTCCGCTTCGAAATCGACGATGCGGCCGCCGCCGAAAATGGACTTGTGATCAGTTCGAAGTTGCTGCGCCTTTCGCGCGGGGTGCGGCAGAGGCCGACGAAGCAATGATCATGCGCAGGCTCCATCGCTGGACAATGGGCCCCGTGCTCGCGCTCGCCGGAGCCGTGCTCCTGCTTGCGGCGGGCGTAGCGACCGCCGTCTATCAAAACTCGCTATACACCGCACAGAAGACGCACGAAGTCACGGCTCAGGCGCAAATACTGGCCGCCAGCGTCACCGCCGCACTCGATTTCAACGATACGATAACGGCGCAGGAATACGTCAATGCGCTCCGGGCCAATCCCGAAGTGCGCGCGGCTGGCGTTTACAACATGGATGGCATTGCAGTGGCCGCCTATGTACGCGAAGGCGAACCACCGCTTCCCAAGTCGGTAAGCGCAGGCGGCGCAATGGCAGACGGGGACAGCATAATCGTCACTGTGCCTGTCGTTCAAAACGGTGCGTTGCTCGGCCGCGTATTTGTTCGCTCCAGCACGGATACCTTCGAGCGGCGCCTGATGCGCTACGGCGTCATCGCACTGCTTGCATGTATGGCGGCGCTCCTGTTCGCCGTGGCCGGCCTGTCCCAGGCGGCGCTCTCGCGCGCAAACCGGGCGCTCGAAATGCGTGCGGGGGAGCTGGCAGCCGCAAACGAAAAGCTTCAGGCGGAAATGATAGAGCGCGCGAAGGCGGAAGAAGCGTTGCGCCAGAGTCAGAAGATGGAAGCCATAGGCCAGCTTTCCGGCGGTATTGCGCACGACTTCAACAATTTGCTGACGGTCATCAAGGGCAATCTGCAGCTTCTCGAACGGCGCATCGCGCAAGGGCGGACGGACGTAAAGCGTTACGTCGACTCGGCAGCGGAAGCACTCAGGCGTGCCGCGACGCTCACGCAGCGCGTGCTGGCATTTTCGCGCCGCCAGCCGCTTTCTCCGCGCCCCGTTCATTTGAGCCGTCTTATCGAGGACATGCGCGAGCTGCTGCGTCACTCGGTCGGCGAGACCGTTAAGCTTGAAAACCGCCTTGCCGCGGATTGGTGGACATTCTGCGATGCGAACCAGTTGGAAAATGTGATTCTCAACCTCGTCAACAACGCGCGCGATGCTATGCCCCGGGGCGGAATGCTGACGATCGCAACGGAAAACGCATACGTGGATAGCCGCGAAGCCGAGGAAAAGGGAATCTCGCCGGGCGACTATGTCCGTCTGTCCGTGCACGACACGGGCGTCGGCATGCCGGAAGAAGTGCGCAGCAAGGCAATCGATCCGTTTTTCACGACCAAGCCCCACGGGCAGGGCACGGGGCTCGGCCTCAGCATGAGCTTCGGTTACGTGCGCCAGTCCAACGGCTTCATGGACATCGAGAGTGCCGTGGGGCGGGGCACAATCGTTAGGATTCTCATGCCAAGATACGCTGCCGAATCGGAGGCTTTGAGGGCGTGATGATGGTTGACGGCCCGAGCGGCGCGAAGCCCACCGTGCTCGTAGCGGAAGACGAGGCCATGCTGCGTGTGGTCGCCGTCGAGGTGCTGACGGATGCGGGCTATCGCGTCCTGGAAGCCGGCGACGGCAATACGGCGCTCAAGGCGATTCAGGATGACGCAAATGTGGATCTCCTCATCAGCGACATCAAGATGCCGGGCCTCAATGGATACGAACTTGCGGAAGCGGGCATGGCGTTGCGCCCAGCCATGAAAGTGCTGTTGATGACCGGATATGTGCAGGAACCCATTCCCGCCAAGATGGCGGCAGCGGGCGTTCGCGTCCTCTACAAGCCCTTCGACATCGATCAGCTTCCGGCGCTGGCCGATTCCATGCTGAAGAACAGGCCCTTCTAGTTTCGGTCGCGGGAGTTTCGCAGCAGCTCTTCCAAATAGTTTTTCCAGATCGCTGCCCAGGTATGCGTGCTGTGCCCGCGTGTCGACTTGCTGGCAGGAATAAGAACAAAGCGGCCGCGCTCGAGCTTGCGTGCTTCGCGTTCGGCGATGCCGAGCTCAGGGGGATTGATGAAATCGTCGCCGGAGTTCACCCACATCACGCGCGCCTTGATGGTGTCGAGACGCGTGGACGGATCATAATCGCGCGAGGCGCCGATCTGGTACAGCAGATCGTTGGCGTCAAGCGGCGCTGTCATGTCCCTCATGCGCTCTTCGACATGCCGGTCGGCTGCCTCGCGCGTGGGAAAGTCGTCCTGCATCCGTAGCGGCGCGCTTCCGGCCAAAATGAGCAGATACGCTGCTGTGCGCAAACCCTGTTGCGGCTGTTCGCCGTAATAGCCCCCCTTCCAGGCGGGATCGGATGTGATCGCGTCCATCGCCATTTTGCGCCACATGCGGTTTCGCCCCGCGATTGCGACGGGAAGACAGGCAAGCGGCATCAGCGCATCCGCGAAATCGGGATACGTCTCCCCCCAAACAAAGGCATGCATGCAGCCCATGGATGTGCCGAGGATCAGACGCAGATGATTTACGCCCAGACCTTCTGTCAGCAGCGCATGCTGGGCCGCAACCATGTCGTCGTAGGTGTAAGGCGGGAATCGCATGCGCAATCCGTCGCTAGGTTTCGACGATTTCCCGTGCCCGATTCCGTCCGGAAGAACGATGAAATACCGTGCGGGATCGAGCAATCCGCCCGGCGCAAAGAGGACGTCAGCGAACTGCGGACGCAGGAATTGGTGTCCGCTTCCGCTCGTCCCGTGCAGGATCATGACGGCGTTCGTCACGCGCCCCGCCGCATCGCGCCTGGGTTCGCCAAGCGTGGTGTAATGGATCCGGAGCTCATTCAGCGTTTCGCCCGAGCGAAAGCGGAAGTCGCGCAGGACATAGTCGCCCTCGCGCGTTTCAAGCGCTTTCGCCGGTTGCAGGACGGCGAGAAGGGCGAGGGCAAAGAGTATTGGCAGCCGAAGCGTCATGGCGGGCGCGGTCTGCTCGATTCGGGGCCGGCGTATTGCGCCACAACGGGCGCTTCCCGTTCGGTGGCGTAGCCGCGGAACATGCCCACGCGGTTCCATTGCATGGCGACATTGCCCTTGGTGTCTATGCCGATCATGCCGCCATTGGCATCGTCGTGGGCGGCCAGCGCGTCGCGAATTCCCGCCTTCATGGCGTCCTGAATGGTCATTCCCGCATACTTCATGCGGTCCGCCACGTCCTTCGAGATGGAAAAGCGAATGAAATACTCGCCCTTGCCCGTGGTGGAAAATCCGCCCACGGCATTGTCGGCGTAGGTGGAGGCGCCGATGATGGGCGAATCTCCCACGCGCCCGGGCTTCTTGCCGCTGTCACCGCCAGTTGAGGTCGCAGCGGCGATGTCACCGCAACGGTCGAGCGCGACCGCGCCAACGGTTCCGTGCGTCCGTTTATCCGCTGCTGCACCCTTGTTCCTGATGAAATAGTCCGGCGGGGCGCTTTCCGCGCCCCGATTTCTTACCGATGCCTCGCCGCGGTCGCCCGCGAACAGCACATGGGGCGATTTCTCCATCACCAGGCGCGCAGCGGCGACCGGGTTCTTGATTGCGGTCATCGAGGCGACGGCACCGGTGCGCAGGTCGCGTCCGTCCATGATCGATGCATCCGTTTCCACCAGGCCGGCCGTGTTCGCGATGGCGCCCTTGCCGGCGTTGAAGATGCCGGAGTCCTCGAGATTGCGGACCACGGTCTCGACCACGTCCAGGCTTGCCGCCCCCTTCGCCAGCGACTTGCGCGCCTCGGCCAAAGTCTTGCGAAGAAATGCCAGCCTGCCGTTGTCCTCCGTCTTTTGGCTGAGCGCGCCGCCATGGGCCACCACGGCAAAGAAGTTATGCGCTTTGCAGGGCTCCGCGGCCCAAGCCGGGGACACGAGCACGCAGCAAAGCGCCAGCGCCGCGCACGAGTTGCGCAAGAATAATCTGCGCATGAGGTCTCCTTTCCGGAAAAGCGCGAAAGCTGGCACTATATACGTGCCGCGGCGGCATGCGCAGCGCGTCACAGGCACGCTGAATCCGCTGCCAGCTAGGATAGTCGCGGCCAGGATAGCCCGAAGGGCACGATCTTGTTGTCGATGTCGTGGCCGATATCGGCGCGGCCGAGATAGGGAATGCCCGACGCACGGCACCAGTGCTGAACGACCTCATCTTCCGTCTGGCGGAAATCGGGGTCGTTTGCCGGAATTGAGTCGCAGCGGCCAAGCATGATCCCCGCCACCTTGCGGACATCCGGATTGCTCGTGACGTGAAAGAGCGTGCGGTCGATGCGGTACATATATTCGCCCACTTCTTCCAGCATGAGGATGTGGTCCGCGAGAGCTGGCTGAAACGGCGTGCCGGCCAGGGTGGCAAAGATCGTAAGGTTGAACGCAACTGCGGGCCGGGTCCGCGAAACATGCGGCTCGAACGTTTGCGTGTCTCCATCGGCAAGAAAGGAAAGGGCGCGCGCAACGGCTTTTTCGCCTCCCTCCCGCGCAAGATCGGACGGCATGGGCCCGTGCGCGAGGCGCGCAAACCCCCGCGCGTAGAGTGCGCCGAGCAGCGCCCCGGCATCGCTGTAGCCGAGGAACATCTTGGCCTTCGCAACGTCGCCGAGCCGCGGCAGCACGCGATCCAGCAGCCGGCACGCGCCGTATCCGCCGCGCGCAAACCAGACGGCGTCGAACGTCGCGTCGTTCGCGAATTCGAGAAGCGCGTTCGCGCGCGTCTCGTCGTCGCCGGCGAAATGACCCGAAGAAAGAAAACATTGCGGATGGAAAACGATCTCGGGCGCGCGCTCGCGGAACTGCTGACGGGCGATGACGGCGATCCTTTCCGCGTGTGCGCGCTCCAGCCTGCTGCCGGGCGCGACCACGCCGATCTTCATCGCCTTGTTGCCCATTGCGCCCGCCCCTAATCGCCCTTGCCGCCACGCAAATTTGGCTTATAGCTGCGCGCAATGGTTCACAACAGGCCCTATTTTTTCTGCGGCATCGGGGGCAGCGGAATGCTCCCGCTCGCGCTCCTTCTGCGCGCCAGAGGCCATGACGTTTCCGGTTCGGACCGCGCGCTCGACCAGGGCCGTATGCCGGAGAAATTCGCCTTCCTGCGCGCCCAAGGAGTCAAACTGTTTCCGCAGGACGGCAGCGGCATCACCAGCCGAGATTTCACCGTTGTCGCCTCTGCGGCCGTTGAGGAAACGGTGCCGGACATCGCTGCGGCGCGCCGCTGCGGCGCAGGGCTGGTGACGCGAGCGGAGCTGCTCGCGCGCCTCTTTAACGAGTCGAAACGAAGCATCGGCGTGGCTGGCACCAGC
Organism: Alphaproteobacteria bacterium; assembly: GCA_052389895.1. Classification (GTDB taxonomy): domain Bacteria; phylum Pseudomonadota; class Alphaproteobacteria; order Micropepsales; family Micropepsaceae; genus CAVVXX01. The sequence continues at coordinate 63,771 of JBQTHM010000006.1, forward strand.
GGCAAGACGACGACGACCGGAATGGCAGGCTGGATCCTGCACGCAGCCGGGCGGCAGCCAACCATCATCAACGGCGGCGTGATGAAGAACTTTGTTTCCGCCGACGTTCCGTTCGCCGGCGCCGTCGCCGGGAAAAGCGATCTGATGGTGTGCGAAGTAGACGAAAGCGATGGCTCGATCGCCCATTACAACCCGCAGGTCGCCGTGCTGACCAACGTGGCGCTCGACCACAAGTCGCTGGACGAGCTGCGCGTGCTTTTCCGTGAGTTCGCCGCGCGCGCAGACCTGGCGGTTATCAATCTCGACAATGCGGAAACCTTCGCGATTGCGCGGCACTTGGCGGAGCCGATCACATTCGCGATGTCCGCGTCCGGTGCGCGGCTTGCTGCGCGCGATCTCCGGCCAACCGCCGCGGGCGTCGCGTTCCGTGTGTCCGACGGGCGCACGGGAGAGGAAGCCGGCGTTTCGCTTTTAGTGCCTGGCCGCCATAACGTCGCCAACGCGCTGGCCGCGATCGGTGTGGCGCTTGCAATGGGCGTTCCGCTCGGCGAAGCCGCGAAGTCGCTGGGGCGTTTCACTGGAATCCGCAGGCGGCTTGAAACCGTCGGCGGCAAGAACGGCATCACGGTGATCGACGATTTCGCCCACAACCCGGACAAGATCGCGGCGACGCTTTCCACCCTGCATGAGCAGCCCGGGCGGCTTCTCGTCATGTTCCAGCCCCACGGCTTTGGGCCCCTCAACAAGATGCGCGCCGAATTCGTCGAGGCTCTTGCCCGCGGCCTCGCGCCGGAGGACGTTCTTGTCATGCCCGAACCCGTCTATTTCGGGGGTACCGTCGAGCGCGCCACCACCAGCGGCGACATTGCGGAGGGCGTGCAGAAGGGCGGGCGCAATGCGCGCGCGTTCCAAACCCGGAAGGAATGCGGCGAGGCGCTCCTTGCCGGGGCGGAGCCGGGCGACCGCATCGTCGTCATGGGCGCGCGCGACGACACGCTCAGCGATTTCGCGCAAGAACTCTTGCGCTCGGTTCCGGCGCGGGACTAGGGCGCATGCAAAAACAAATACGGGCGCCACAGAAGAATTTGCGCATTATTGGGTACAAGGCGCACGTTGGGCGCCGATCTGGAGCCGCTTTTTTCAAATGGTGCTAGCCTGTGCGTGCGGTGCCGCTGCACCGCGCCTTTCACCTTCTTCTCCGTCCGCTCTGGATATCGCCAGGCCCGATTCGGCCCTCGCGCTCCAAATGCAAAAACGGCGCGGGGCCGGATGGCCTCACGCCGCGCGCTCGCACTTGTGTGGATATAAGCGATTTGGTGTGAGGAGCGCCGCGCTGCAAGAGGGCGCCGCAAAATTTTTTTCAGGCAATTGGCGGGTTCAAGGGGCTTGACGGAAATTTTTTGGCGCGCGAAAGCCTAAATCGCCCGTGCTCGCCGGCGCGCGGACCATTGTTCCGCCCGCAGCGTGCGGGTTCGCCGAGGCGCCAGCCCATCCGAGCGTCATCGGGCAACAATTCACCGTTGACCTGGATCAAGGATGACTCCCGGAGTTCGCCTATCTTTTCTTGAACCGAAGGCGGGAGGTTAACGTGCAAGTGAAAGACGTCATGCACAAGGGCGTTGTCTGGGTGAAACCCGACACGCCGCTTGCCACGATAGCAAGGAAGATGCGCCGGGAAGATATCGGCGCGGTTCCCATCGGCGAAAATGACCGTTTGGTTGGCATGGTGACCGACCGCGACATCTGCTGCCGCGCCATGGCAAACCGTCAAGACCCTCGCAAAATGACGGCCCGCGACGCGATGTCGAAACCCATTCTCTATTGCAGGACCAATCAGGACATCAGGCAAGCGGTTCGCCTTATGGAGCGCAAGAAGATCCGCCGGCTTCCCGTCATCAACGAGAAGAAACGCATGGTCGGCATTCTGGCGCTGGGAGACGTGGCGTCAAAGGTGAAGCCCAATTTGGCGGGCGAGGTCATGAAGGCGGTTTCCGCCCACCATCGCTGAGCGGCTGGAAAAAAGGCGGTGAAGCGGTTCTGCGCCGCCAAAATCAATACGGCAACTCGCCGAGCGAGGAATAGCGGCAGTTCCAGGCGTTCATGCGCTCAATGTCTTCAGCGCCGATCTCGAGATCGAACACGTCGAGATTTTCGCGCAGGGCGAGCACGGGCATGTGGTTGCCGCTGCGCAATTGGATGGTCGAGGCAGGTCCGGCCAGTCGGGCGCGTGTATTCATGGTTCTCTGCCAACGAAGCACGTTTGCGATTGTTCCAGGAAGAGATGGCGGTATCGTTCCTGAACTGGGCCAAACGGCTTCCCTCGCATAACGGCCTCAACAACCCGAAAGAACCTCCGATGTTACCGAATGAACTCGTCGCACGCCGCCTCGGCATAGATACGCAACACGAAGCAATGGCCTTCATCCATAAGGGCTGTCCGGTGTGCCGTTCGGAGGGATTTACGGCGCATACGCGTGTCCTGTTGCGCTATGAGGACCGCAGCGTCGTCGCCACGCTGCACCACAGCACGGGCGATCTGCTTGGTTTGCACGAGGTGGGGCTGTCAGAAATCGCCTGGACGCATCTTGGTCTGAAGGATGGCGGGCGGGTAACGGTATCGCACCTTGACCCGATCGAATCTTTGGGCCATGTGCGCGGCCGCATCTATGGACACGCCTTGAAGGAAAATGCACTGCACGCAATCGCGCGCGACATTGCCGAGGACAAATATTCCGACATCCACATTTCCGCCTTCATTACGGCATGCGCGACGCGGCTGCTTAGCCGCGCCGAGATACTGGGATTGACTCGCGCCATGGTGAGCGTCGGCGACCGCTTGTCCTGGGATGCGGACGTGGTGGCGGACAAGCATTCCGTGGGCGGGCTGCCGGGCAACCGGACGACGCCCATCATCGTGCCGATTGTCGCAGCCCTCGGCCTGACCATGCCCAAAACGTCCTCGCGGGCGATTACTTCGCCCGCCGGCACGGCCGACACCATGGAAACGCTGGCGCCCGTGGATCTGGATACGGCGGCCATTCACCGCGTAGTGGAACGCGAAGGCGGGTGTATCGTTTGGGGCGGCGCCGTAAAGCTCAGTCCTGCCGACGATATATTGATCCGCGTGGAGCGCGCCCTGGACATCGATACGGAGGGCCAGCTTATCGCCTCCGTTCTTTCCAAGAAGATCGCCGCGGGTGCCACTCATCTGGTCGTGGATATGCCTGTGGGTCCGACCGCCAAGGTTCGCACGAAGGAGGCGGCCTCCGCTCTCGCCGCGGGTCTTGCTGCCGTGGCAAAAGCCTTTGGCATACGTCTCAAGGTCATCGAGTGCGAAGGAAGCCAGCCCATCGGGCGCGGCATTGGCCCCGCCTTGGAGGCGCGTGATGTTTTGCGTGTCTTGCAGCGCGCACCCGATGCGCCGCGCGATCTTCGCGATCGCGCCGTCGCCTTGGCCGGCGCGCTTCTGGAATTGGGCGGCGCCGCCCCGCGCGGCGGCGGCCCGAGCCTCGCCGCCAAAGCCTTGGATGACGGCCGGGCGTGGACGAAGTTCCAGCGCATCTGCGAGGCCCAGGGCGGCGCGCGCGTGCCGCCGAAAAGCAAACATCGTCAGCCGCTGCTGGCAAAGCATTCCGGTAAATTGAACGCGATCGACAACCGGAAGATCGCAAGACTTGCCAAGCTGGCGGGCGCCCCGGACGCAAAAGCCGCCGGGGTCGAACTCCACGTCCGGCTGGGCGAAAGCATTGATAAGTCCCAGCTGGCCTGACTGGTTCTTTTTGTACCAAGCGGTTTGTTAGAAACTGGTCTTGGAAAGGAGCTTAGTCATGCCAAGGAAGAGGTTCAGCGCGGAACAGATTGTGACGTTGCTACGGCAGATCGAGGTGG
>JBQTHM010000007.1:0-56618 GCA_052389895.1 Alphaproteobacteria bacterium
TCCCCCAGAGGGGGAGCATAACTGTCATTGAATAATGTAGGTCAGCGTCACCGACGCCGAGATCGTGCTTTCACCGGTAGCGATAGGGACGGACTCGGCGGCCATCGCGCGCATCATCATGGGTTGCGGCAGGGGAACAACCGCGCCGCCTTCCTGGATGTTGTGAATGGGGCCGAGCCTGACGCCGGCCGCCTGCGCCATGCCCTTGGCCTTGGCGATAGCCTGCGCGACGGCTGCGCGGCGCGCGCGCTCCTGCAACCCTTCTGGCTTGGCAAAGGTAAAGCTCACGCCGTTCAGCTGGTTTACCCCGCTTTTCACCAGCGCATCCAGCGCCGATCCGAGTTTGGACAGGTCATCTACGATCACCGTCACCTGGTTGGAGACCTGATAGCCGATGATGCGCCGCGGCTCGGGGTTATCGGGCTTGTAGGGCGGAAATTGCGGGCTGACCGAAAAATTCGACGTCTGAATCTTGTTTTCCGGAATGCCGAGCGATTTCAGCGTGGCGAACACCTTGTTCATCGCCTTGTTGTTGGCGCTGAGCGCGGCGGCGGCGGTTTTCGCCTCGGTGATGACGCCCGCCGAGAGCTGCGCCTGGTCGGGCTTGGCCATCACCTTGCCTTCGCCGGTGACCACCAGCGTACGCAGCTTCCAAGCCTCGTCGGCGGCCTGCGCTTTTGGCGCGGAGCCCGCCACGGAAAGTGAGATCGCCGCAACAAGCGCAAGCAGCGCGCCCGCGCGAAACATCGTTCCCGAACCGCTCATGCCGCTCTCCCGTATTACGCGCGCGAGCATGCCACAAGGAAGGCGGCGAATCTGCGGCCCTTCCGGGGCGTTCAGCGCCTTGGCGTTTCCTGCTATCTACACGATCGCGTGGGAACGGGCCTGTAGCTCAGGGGTTAGAGCTGGCCGCTCATAACGGTCTGGTCGGAGGTTCGAATCCTCCCGGGCCCACCAGCCTTCGCTTGCTTCGCAAGCTACGGCTCGGCAAGCCATTCTAAGAGATTGGTGCGAAGCAAGCGAAGGCTGCCGCGCCGGAGCGCGACCTGTCGCGCCGCAGTGAAGCGAAGGCGCGAGCGCGAAGGCGGGCGATTGCGTATCGACTATTCCGCTGCAGGCGAGGGCCAAATAATGTGGGATCATTCCTTCGGATGGATGCCGTTCATGGGAATAATCTTCTGGCTGTTTATCCTCATTCTGGTCGCTGCCGCGGTCGCGATCCTACTGCGCCCTGGGACTTTCCGCGGCCGGCCGGACAATTCAGCACAGGGCCGCTCTGCGCTCGAGATTCTCGAAGACCGCTATGCCCGCGGCGAGATCAATCGCGAAGAGTACCTGCAAAAGAAACAGGACATCGCCGGGCGTGGCTCGACATAGCGCGTGTGCAGCCTTTGCCAAGCGCGGACTTTTCACGGCGGTCCCATCTCCAGTTAGCCGCCCACGATCCTGGGCACGGATTTAGAACAGCCCACCTGCTGTCTTTATAGTCACCACAAGAGCGCTCACTATTCTCGGACGAGAGTGACGGGTTGCCCATGGCTGCAGGCGGCGACATCGGAATCATTTTGTGTGGCGACGTGATGCTTGGGCGCGGCATCGACCAGATTTTGCCGCATCCGGGCGATCCCACGTTGCACGAAGACTGGCGCGGCGTGGTCAGCGCACGCACCTATGTTGAGCTGGCGGAGCAGGAGAACGGGCCGCTGCCCGCTGAGCGCGGGCTCGATTACGTCTGGGGCGACGCGATTTCCGTATTCGACGAGCTGGGCGCCGACGTCCGGCTGATCAATCTAGAAACGGCGGTCACATCGCGCGGCAGCCCCTGGCCCGGCAAGGGAATTCAGTACCGCATGAACCCGCAGAACATCGGCGTGCTCAAATGCGCCGGCATCGATTGCTGTGCGCTCGCCAACAACCACACGCTGGATTGGGGCTATGAAGGATTGCAGGACACGATCGAGGCGCTTTCGCGGGCGGGAATTCGCTGGGCCGGCGCCGGGCGCGACCACAACGAGGCGGGCGCCGCCGCCATTCTGCCGGTCAGGGAAAAGGGCCGCGTTCTCTTTCTTTCCATGGCAACGGGGTCGAGCGGAGTGCCGGCCGCGTGGGCGGCCACTGACGGCAGAGCAGGAATAAATCTTGTCGGACTCGACGAAGCCGGCGTCGAGCAAGTTCGCCGGACTGTTGCCACCATGAAGCGCAACGGGGACATAGTCGTCGCATCCATTCATTGGGGCGGAAATTGGGGTTACCGGATTCCGCAGGCGCAGCAAGACTTCGCCAGGGCGCTGATCGATCACGCCGGAGTCGATCTGGTGCACGGCCACTCATCGCACCACGCGAAAGCCATCGAGGTGCACGGCGGCAAGCTGATCCTGTATGGCTGCGGTGATCTTCTGAGCGATTATGAGGGAATCACCAAATCGCCCGAACGCGCCGTCTTTCGTCCTAATCTGGGCGCGATCTATTGCGCGCGCATAAATATGGAGTCGGGAGAGATAGCCGGATTGCAGATCCGGCCGACGCACATGCGGCGCATGCGGATCGAGCGCGCCGGCGAAGCGGACGCCGAATGGCTTTGCCGCACACTCAATCGCGAGGCGCGCGGCGGCGCGCACTTCGCACGCTTGGCGGCCGCATTGCGCCTCGATCTTTGAGGAGGCCGAGACCCCGTTCGATGCTGCCCGGCAGCCGCCCCCGCGGTCGAGTTGCGCGTCGCTGTGGCGGAGACGCAACAGTTTGCGGGTCCGAGAACCAAGTCGCGCCGACCGCCATGATATCAAGGAGACGCCGCATTCGCGGGCCAATTCTTTTCTTTGGCCGCATTTGAAAATTTCGCCGAACTGGCCCCCGGGCAAGCACGGCCGGTCTTGGGCCTTGCGCCAGATGCAGTGCCGCCCCCGCCCGTGATAGATTCGGCGGTCGGCGGGATATGCGCCCGCTTTGGCACTTTTTGTGCGGGAGAAGGTAGCAAACGAAATTTTCGGTGGGGGATACCAATGAGTCTGGGGGCAACCGGCGCGTCACGTCGCCGTCATCTCTGTTTGGCGATTGCAATTTCGGCATTCGCGTTCGCGCAGACGGCTGCGTTCGCAGCCGAGAGTGAGGTCGCGGAAGCCGAGCTCGTCATCGTCACGGCGCAAAAGCGCGCTGCGGAGCTGAAAAACGTTCCGTTTTCAGTCAACGCCCAGACAGAAGCGGATATCCAGCGCACGGGGTCGCAGAATATCGAGGACTTGGCGCGCAATGTCGCGAGCCTGATCGTGCAGAACCTCGGCCCTGGACAAAGCCAGGTTGCCGTCCGCAGCATCGCCGCAGGCCAGACCGTGCGCGACCAGCCGGGCGTGAAGGAACAGGTCGGCGTTTATCTGGACGAATCCGTGCTTTCCCTCTCGCTCTTTACGCCCGATATCGAGCTTTTCGATTTGAATCGCGTGGAAACCTTGCGCGGACCGCAAGGAACACTGTTCGGCGCCGGTTCGATCGGCGGCACCATTCGCTACATCACCAACCAGCCGGTCCTCGGCGAGACGGGCGGCATCGCGGAAGCGGGCGCCAGCACGGCGTCCGGAGACTACGGCTATACCGCGAAGGCCGCCTACAACGTGCCGCTCGGTGATACCGCGGCGGTTAGGGCGGTCGGTTACTTCAATCACTATCCGGGGTTCATCGACGCTTTCATGGAAGGCGGCGGCAAGAAAGATAACGTCAATGACGGCGACAAATTTGGCGGGCGTCTCGCGCTGAGATTTGAGCCGTCGCCGAACTTCTCGATCACGCCGCGCGTCGTCTATCAGAAGGTCGACACCGACGGGTTCAACCGGCAGGAAATCTACAACATGTACCGCAATCCTTATACGACGACGCGGCCGCCGTATAAGTTCAAGGAGCGGGAACAGCATCTGCTGCGCGACGAAGAGTTCGTGGACGAGTTTTTCCTGGCGGATGCCGTGATCGAAGCGCTTTTCGACGGTGTCGCCTTCACCTCGGTCTCGAGCTACATCGACCGCGATATTCTCGTCAGCCGCGACGCCAGCGCGCTCAGCCACAGCGTGACGATGGACCTGATCGCTGCGGGATTGTTCCTGCCCGGCGCGATTGCGATTACGGCAGTTCCGTCGAATCTGCGCGACACGACGTCGCTTAAGAGCTTCACCCAGGAAGCGCGACTGGCGTCGGCCGACGACGGGCCGCTGCAGTGGCTCGTCGGCGTCTTCTACGCCGACGTTGAACGGGACTATGCCCAGCGGCTTCCCACGCCGGGCTACGACGCCGTCATCGACGCGGGGCTTGGAATGGGAACGGCAGTAGCCCTGCGCAACGGCTTCAACCTGGCCGACCAGCCTTATATGGCGGATGTGCCGTATGACATCGAACAGTTCGCGGTATTTGGCGAAGCCACGTACGACGTCACCAGCGACCTCCATGCCACGGCGGGTGTGCGCTGGTACGATTTCGAAGAGAACCGCCGCTTCCATTCGGGCGGTCTGTTCTCGAACACCGACGACCGCACCGACCAGACCAAGTCGCAAGGATGGTCGCCGCGTTTCATCCTCAGCTACGATGTGGACGAGGCGACGCGGATAAACGCCCAGGCCTCCAAGGGCTTCCGTCTTGGCGGCGTAAACGATCCGCTCAACGTCAATCTTTGTACGCCGGAGGACCTCGCCATCTTCGGCGCGTTCCAGTCGTATGAAGACGAAACGCTGTGGAATTATGAGGTGGGCCTCAAAATCGCGCAGCGCGCGTTCTCGTTCAACGCGGCGGTCTTCCACGCCGACATCGAAAACCTCCAGGTCACGCTCGATGCGGGCACCTGTTCCTCGCGTATCGTCTTCAACCTGCCCGAGGCGCACAGCACCGGTGTCGAAGCGGAACTCGTGGCCTCGCTGACCGATGACTTGGTCGTTTCCATTACCGGAAGCTATATCGACGCGAAGTTCGACTCGACGGTGGTGGACGGCACGGGCGCGGTGGTTGCTGGCCTGCGGGAAGGCAATCGCATGGCGTCGGTGCCCGAATACCAGTTCGCGGCGACCGGCACCTATAATTTCGACCTTTTTGAGCAGCAGTCGTATTTCTCGGTATCGGTGCAGCACGTGGGATCGCGTTTCACCCAGCCGGCAGACCAGGAGGACAATCCCCGCGCCTTCGTGCACGGCCTGGCGTTCGGCGGCGCGCCGCTGGCTGCCACGACCGTTGTCGATCTCGAACTCGACCCCTATACGATCGTCAACACCAATCTGGGTATCAATTTCGAAAATTATGAACTCGTTCTCTACGTCAACAACGTGTTTGACGAAAACGCCAATCTCGCCTTCGACCGCGAGCGCGGCGGCCGCGCGCGGCTTGGTTTCCATACCAACCCGCCGCGCACCTTCGGTTTCGTCGTGCGGACCGGTCTCTGAAGTCCGACCGGCGCCTCTGCATCGCCATTCCCTTCGGCGCTTGAGCTCCTGCTCAAGTGCCGAAGGCATTTGTGCCAATCTGCGGTTTCGCCGCTTCCGCGCGTTCCGAAGCGGCCGATTTGCCCGGCTAGAAAAATGGGCTAAGTCTCTTGGCCCATCTGCAGCACGGTTGCCGGCGGCGAGACGCCATTCAACCTTCAACAAGTCCGATAATCTATGTGGACCCTGCTCGGCATCGGCGTCGTCGTCCTGGGCTTTGCGCTGCGGCAGAACCCGATGCTCGTCATCATGTCGGCCGCGCTCATTACCGGCCTGTTCGGCGGCATTGACCCCATTGCGCTGCTTTCCGCCTTCGGCAAGGCGTTCAACGAGAACCGCTATGTGAGCGTCGTCTGGCTGGTGCTGCCGGTGATCGGGCTGCTTGAACGGGCCGGCCTGCAGGAGCGCGCCCGCACGCTTATCGGCAAAGTGCGCGCGGCGACAACGGGCCGGCTGCTGCTCGCCTATTTCGTTGTGCGCCAGGTTACGGCGGCGCTCGGGCTTACCTCGCTGGGCGGGCACGCGCAGATGGTGCGCCCGCTGATTGCGCCGATGGCGGAAGCAGCGTCGGAAACCCATATCGGGGAAATTTCGCCGGAGACGCGCCGGCGCATCCGCGCCCATTCTGCGGGCGTGGACAATGTCGCGCTCTTTTTCGGCGAGGATATTTTCATCGCCATCGGCTCCATTCTGCTCATCAAGGCCTTTCTGGAGCAGAACGGGATCATCGTGCAGCCGATCGATCTCGCCGTGTGGGCCATTCCCACCGCCATCTTCGCGCTTGTCATTCACGGCACCCGGCTTCTGCTTCTCGACCGCAGTTTGCGAACCGCCGGACCCCCTCCGGCGCTACGCGCCACCTCCCCCCAGGGGGGAGGACTGCCGGCGGATCATCCTCCCCCACTGGGGGAGGCGCCGAGCGAAGCGAGGCGGAGGGGGCTCACATGATCACGCTCGAGTACGTCTACATCCTTGCCGGGCTCGTATTCGCGGCCTACGCCCTGTTGAGCGCGCTCGACGCAACGCACCCCAAGCGTCTCGGCAATGCGGCATTCTGGGGGTTGCTGGCCACAAGTTTTCTTTTGGGCTCGCATCTTTCCGATTTTGCCAATGGCGTGCTTGTGCTCGCGCTCGTGATCATAGGCGGCTTCAAGCTGATCGGCGTGGGCAAGCCCGCCACGACCACGCCCGAAGAGCGGCGCGAAAGCGCGGCCAGGCGCGGCAACTGGCTGTTCGGGCCCGCGCTGATCATTCCCGCCGCCGCGCTGCTCGGCACGCTCTTTCTGAAAGAGGCGACAATCGGGGGCGTGGCATTGCTGGATGCAAGGCAGGTGACGCTGATCTCGCTTGCTGCCGGCGTGCTGATCGCCTTCGGCGTCGCTGTGGCCTGGCTGCGTCCGCCCGCTTTGGCGCCGCTGCACGAGGGCCGCAGGCTGATGGACACGATCGGCTGGGCCGCCATTTTGCCGCAGATGCTGGCGTCGCTGGGCGCCGTGTTTGCGATTGCAGGCGTGGGCGATGCGGTGGGGAAAATCGCGACGGAATGGCTGCCGCTCGACAACCGTTTCACCGCGGTGGCGGCCTACTGCATCGGCATGGCCATGTTCACCGCCGTGATGGGCAACGCGTTTGCCGCCTTTCCGGTGATGACCGCCGCCATCGGATTGCCGCTCATCGTGCAGCAGTTCGGCGGCAGCCCCATCATCATGGCGGCGGTGGGCATGCTGGCCGGATTCTGCGGCACGCTGACCACGCCCATGGCCGCCAACTTCAACATCGTTCCCGCTGCGCTGCTCGAGCTGCCAGAAAACGCCGTGATACGGGCGCAGATTCCTACGGCCATCCCGTTGCTGTTGGCCAACACGGCCTTGATGTATTTCACCGTCTATCGTTTCTAGCGTCATGCACGCGCTCACCCCCGAACTGGCCTCGAAATTCGCGCGCCTGGCGCTCGGCCACGTCACGCGCGCATTCCCCAACAAGCTCGATCATGTGATGGCCGGGCCGGTGGACGTGCGCGGGCCGAAAAAGCTGCACCCGATTTTTTATGGCAGTTTCGACTGGCATTCCTGCGTGCACGGCTATTGGCTGTTGGCCCGCCTCGTGCGCCGCTTTCCGGCAGTGGCCGAGGCGAAAGAAATTAGCGCGCTGTTCGATGCGCAGATCACGCGCGATCATGTGGCGGGCGAGATCACCTATCTGTCGCGGCCCGAGTCGCGCGGCTTCGAGCGGCCCTATGGCTGGGCCTGGGCGCTGCTGCTGCAGGCCGAGCTGATGCGCCACGACGCGCCCTGGGCCGCGGCATTGCAGCCGCTGGCCGATGCGTTCGCGGAACGCTTCATGGCCTTTCTTCCTCTTTCCCTCTATCCCGTTCGCGCAGGCACCCATTTCAACACGGCGTTCGCGCTGCTGCTGGCGATGGAATACGCGCGTGCCGCGCGCGACGAAAGGCTGCTCACGCTGTGCACCGGCAAGGCCAATGCCTGGTACGGCGCCGATTCCGATTGCCAGTGCTGGGAGCCTAGCCAGGACGATTTTCTTTCGCCGGCGCTGAGTGAGGCCGCCTGCATGCGCGCGGCGCTGGCGCAGGCGGAATTCCGCAAGTGGTTTTCGCGTTTCCTTCCGCGTGCGGCTGAGGGCGAGCCAGCCGTGCTGTTCATGCCCGCCACGGTCACCGACCGCAGCGACGGCAAGATCGCGCATCTCGACGGCCTCAACTTGAGCCGCGCCTGGTGCTGGCGGCTCGTTCTTGAAGCACTCGACGCCGGCGATCCGCTACGCCCGCGCGCGCAAGATTCCATTTCGCACCATGTCGAAAGCGCGCTTCCCCATGTCGCGGGCGATTACATGGGCGAACACTGGCTTGCCACCTTCGCGCTGCTGGCGCTCGATCATTCGTTGCATTAGGGCGGCGTGATCAAGCTTTGGGGGGTTGTCGGCTGCGCCTACGCTGGGGCTGGGGGTGTGGGTGGCGGAAGGTTCCTTGACTGGCGAGGGGCTTTGCGGAATCAATAAGAACAAATAGCGAACATAAGGCGACATAATGACGGCGGCAGAGGCACTTAGGTATGCCCTGCCGGGGCCCCTTTCTCCCCCGGCGGCAAGGCTTGCCCTGGGCGTGCCCTTGCTCGATGAGGCGCTGGGCGGCGGGCTCGAACGCGCGCGCCTGCACGAGCTTTCGTCCGCCCATCTGTGGGATGCGGGCGCGACCGGCGGGTTTGCGCTCGCGCTCGCCATTCTTTCCCGCGCGCCGCATCAGCACGTGGTCTGGGTGCAGCAGGATTTCGCCGGCGCCGAGCTCGCCCAGCCTTACGGATTGGGCGCGGAATTTTTCGGGCTGCCTCAATCGCATCTTCTCTTCGTGCGCGCCGCGCATGCGCGCGATGTGCTGTGGGCGATGGAGGAATGCCTGCGTGCGCAGGCCATCGCCGCCGCCATCGGCGAACTGTGCGAAGAGGGAAAAGCGGCCGATCTCACCGCCACACGAAGGCTTTCGCTTGCCGCGCAACAGGGCGGCGGCCTTGCGCTCCTTTTGCGCCAGCGCGTTTCGCCGGCGCCGGCCGCGGCTTCCACGCGCTGGCGCGTCGCCGCGGCCGCGGGCGCGGGCGACGGGTTTGGCGGATTGGGGCGCGTGAGTTTCGCGCTTTCCCTGCTCAAGAACAGGCGGGGGCCTTTGGGCCAATGGGTTTTGCAGTGGGACCACGATGCAGGGAAATTCACGCAATCTTCCGCAGCGCTTTCTCGCGGTGTGGCTGCGGCGCCTGTCCACCGACCGGCTCAGACGGACCTGCGCCAAGCCGTCTGACGGCCCGCTGGCGATCGTGGGGGCGGACGGCAATGCACGCCGCATTGTTGCGCTCGATGACAAAGCGGCGCGCCTTGGCCTCCATGTGAGTCAGGCCTTCGCCGATGCTTGCGCGATTTGTCCGCAGCTCGACTGGGCGGAAGCGGAACCGCAGGAAGACGCGCGCCTGCTTTCCCATGTCGTTGCCTGGTGCGAGCGTTACACGCCTTTGGCCGCGCCCATGCCACCCGGCAGCTTTGTTCTCGACATCACGGGGGCGGCGCACCTCTTCGGCGGCGAAAAGGCGCTCTGCCGCGATGTGCTGACGCGGCTTGCCAGACAGGGCTTTCATGGGCGCAGCGGTTTGGCCGATACGGTGGGCTGCGCCTGGGCGGTCGCCCATTACGGCAAGGCCGTCATTGTACCCTGCGGCGGAACGCGCGAGGCGCTGCTTTCCTTGCCGGTGGCGGCGCTGCGCATTCCTTCCGAAACCGTGGCGGGGCTTGCGCAGGTGGGCCTGCGCAAGATTTCCGATATCGCCGCTCGCCCGCGCGCGCCTTTGACCGCGCGCTTCGGCGAGGAGCTGCTGCGCCGCCTCGATCAGGCTTTGGGCCGCGAGGACGAGCCCATCACGCCGCAATCGGCGCCCCCCTGTTACAGCGTGGAGCAGGACTTCGCCGAACCGCTGGTCCGCGACGAGGATCTTCTTTCCGTTTTGGACGCGCTTGTTCAGCGCCTGTGCAAGCTGATGGAAGAGCGCGGCAAGGGCGCGCGCCGCCTATCGGCCGTTTTCTTCGGCGTGGACGGCGCGCTGCGCCGGCTCGAGCTCGGCACCAGCGCCCCCTTGCGCGATCCCTTCCGCCTTGCGCGGCTCTTTGCCGACAAGTTTGCGCTCGCCCAATGGCCAGAGAACGCATTCGGCTTCGACCGCGCACGCCTTTCCGCCCTCGAAGTGCAGGACTTCGCCCATGCCCAGGGCGATTTTGAATCGTCGGCCGACGCACGCGCGCTCAGCCATCTGCTCGACCGTTTGTCCGCGCGCTTCGGACGCACGCGTGTGCTTTCCTTCATTTCGCAGGACACGCACATTCCCGAATTCGCCAGTATCGCAATCCCCGCAGGCGACAGGGCGTCGTTTGCGCCCGCGCCCGAAATGCAGGACACGCTGGTGCCGCCCAGGCCGTTGCGCCTGTTCGCCAAGCCCGAATCCATCGAGGCCATCGCCGAAATTCCCGACGGTCCCCCTGTGCGCTTCCGCTGGCGCCGCGTTTTGCACCGGGTGACGAACGCCGAAGGGCCGGAGCGCATCGCCATGCCCTGGTGGCGGGACGAGGCGGGCCGCGCGCTCACCCGCGATTATTTCCGCATCGAATGCGATGGCGGCGCGCGGCTGTGGCTCTATCGCGAAGGGCTGTATGGCGAGGGCGCGCCGCGCTGGTTCCTGCACGGATTGCTGCCATGAGCTATGCAGAGCTCGGCGTTACCAGCAACTTCTCCTTCCTGCGCGGCGGCTCGCATCCCGAGGAGTTGATCGCCGAGGCGCATGCGCTCGGGCTTGCTGCCATCGGCATCGCCGACCGCAACACGGTGGTGGGGCTGGTGCGCGCCCATGCCAAGGCGAAGGAAGAGGGCATGCGGTTTCTTCCCGGCGCCCGGCTCGCCTTCGCCGACGGCACGCCGGACATTCTGGCCTATCCGCGTTCGCTTTCCGGCTGGTCGACCCTCACGCGGCTGCTCACGCTGGGCAAGCGGCGGGCCGAAAAGGGCGACTGCAAGCTGTTGTTGCCCGATCTTCTGGCGCATGCGGGCGGGCTCAACCTCATCGCCGTTCCTGCCCGCGTTGCCCGCAAAAAACTTGTTTCGCTCATCCGTGACGTGAAGGCGGCGGCGCCCGTGTGGCTCGCGGCCTCTCATTTATATAGGGGCGACGATGCCCGGCGCATGGCGCGGCTGGCGGCAATCGCACGGGAAGCGGGCGCACCCCTTATCGCCACCAACGATGTGCTGTATCAC
Source organism: Alphaproteobacteria bacterium (assembly GCA_052389895.1). Lineage (GTDB taxonomy): Bacteria > Pseudomonadota > Alphaproteobacteria > Micropepsales > Micropepsaceae > CAVVXX01. The sequence continues at coordinate 11,245 of JBQTHM010000007.1, forward strand.
GCAGCCGAGCGCCGCCCGTTGCAGGATGTGCTCACCTGCATCCGCGAGCACACCACGCTGGAGAAAGCGGGCCGCCTGCTCGCCCCCAATGCCGAACGCCATCTGAAGCCGGAAAGCGAGATGCTGCGGCTGTTCCGCGCTTACCCCGAAGGGTTGCGCGAAGCCATGCGCTTTGCCGGGCAGTGTTCCTTTTCGCTGGATGAGCTGAAGCCGTCATACCCGCTGGAAACGCGCGCGGGCTTCGCCACTCCTATGGACGCGCTTATCGTCTTTGCCGAGGAAGGTGCGAACCGGCGTTACCCCGGCGGCATTCCCGCCAAAATCCGCAAGAATATGGATCACGAGCTTGCCCTCGTCGCGCAGCTCAATTACGCACCCTATTTCCTCACCGTGCACGACATCGTCTGCTTTGCGCGTTCGCAGGGCATTCTCTGCCAGGGCCGCGGCTCGGCCGCCAATTCCACGCTCTGTTATTGCCTCGGCATCACCGAGGTGGATCCGCTGCGCAGCGATTTGCTGTTCGAACGATTCATTTCGGCCGAGCGCAACGAGCCGCCCGACATCGACGTGGATTTCGAGCACGAGCGGCGCGAGGAAGTGATCCAGTACGTCTATCGCAAATACAGCCGCGAGCGGGCGGCGCTTACCGCCACCACCATCTGCTATCGCGGGCGCAGCGCCATCCGCGACGTGGGCAAGGTGTTCGGGCTCTCCGAGGACATGATTTCCCGGCTCGCACGCACGTTGTGGGGCTGGACGTCCACCGGCGTGGAGAAAAAACACGTCGAGCGGCTTGGCTTCGATCCGGAAGACCCCACGCTTGCGCGCGCGCTGGCACTCGCCGACGAGCTGATCGATTTTCCCCGCCACCTGTCCCAGCATGTGGGCGGCTTCGTCATCACCGAAGGGCGGCTGGACGACGTCGTGCCCATCGAAAACGCGGCGATGGAAGAGCGCACCGTCATCGAATGGAACAAAGACGACATCGAGGAACTGGGAATCCTGAAAGTCGATTTGCTCGGCCTTGGCATGCTTTCCTGTATCCGCCGCGCTTTCGATCTGATGCGCGCGCATTACGGGTTTGCGCTGACGCTCGCCACCATTCCGGCCGAAGAAGAAGCGGTGTACCGCATGCTGGGCCGCGCGGATTCGGTGGGCGTGTTCCAGGTGGAAAGCCGGGCGCAGATGTCGATGCTGCCGCGCCTCAAGCCGAAGGAGTTCTATGATCTCGTCATCGAAGTGGCGATCGTGCGCCCCGGCCCCATCCAGGGCGACATGGTGCATCCTTATTTGCGCAGGCGTCAGGGCATCGAGCAGGTAACGTATCCCTCGCCGTCGCCCGAGCATGGGCCTGCGGACGAGCTGGAGCAGGTGCTGAAGAAAACGCTGGGCGTGCCGCTGTTCCAGGAACAGGCGATGAAAGTGGCGATCGTGGCGGCGGGCTTTGCGCCGGCCGAAGCCGACAAGTTGCGCCGTGCCATGGCCACTTTCCGCCGCGTGGGCACCATTCAGACCTTCCGCCGGAAATTCGTGGACAACATGACAAGGCGCGGTTATCCGCGCGCATTCGCGGAAGCGAGCTTTCACCAGATCGAGGGCTTCGGCGAATACGGCTTTCCCGAAAGCCACGCGGCGAGCTTTGCGCTTCTCGTCTATGCCTCGTCCTGGCTCAAATGCCATTACCCGGACGTGTTCGCCGCCGCGCTGCTCAACAGCCAGCCCATGGGTTTCTATGCGCCGGCGCAGATCGTGCGCGATGCGCAGGAGCACGGCGTGGAAGTGCGCGCGGCCGACATCAATTTTTCCGGTTGGGACAACCGGCTGGAGGAAGCGCGGCCAGCGCGCGCACATCTGCACCCGCGCCATGCCGATATGAAGCACGACCTCCGCTCCGCCCATGCCGTGCGTTTGGGCTTGCGGCAAATTTCGGGCTTCCGGGAAGCGGACACCCGCCTCATTGAAGAGGTGAGGGGAAAGGGTTTCGTTTCGCTGCGCGATTTCTGGCTACGCACGGGGCTGGAACCGCCGGTGCTGCGCCGCCTGGCCGAAGCCGACGCATTCAACTCGCTGGGCCTCAACCGGCGCCAGGCGCTGTGGGCGCGGCGCGCGCTCCGCCGCACACCCGACAAGGACGATGCGCCGTTACTGTCGCGTGCACAGTTGACCGATGCCGAACCGGATGCCGCGCTTCCCCGAATGGCGGCGGGGCAGGAGGTGGTCGAGGATTACCGCCACATGCAGCTTTCGTTGAAGGCGCATCCCGCGCTCTTCCTGCGTCCGCAGCTCGCCCAAGAAAACATCCTGCGTGCGGAAGAACTGGCCGCAATTCCAAACGGAAGGCACGTGCAGGTGGCCGGGCTTGTGCTTGTACGTCAGCGCCCGGGAACTTCGCAAACCATTTTCATGACGCTGGAGGATGAGACCGGCGCTTCAAACATCATCGTCTGGCCGCGCGTGTACGAAAAGTTCCGCACCGTGGTGATGAGCGGCCGTTTCGTATGCGTGTCGGGAACATTGCAGTGCGAATCCGGCGTCATTCACGTCGTGGCGGAACAGCTGACCGATCTGACATCCTGGCTGCGTCAGCTTTTCGAGTCCGATGCATCCAGTGCGCACGGAACTTCAGCACGTATCGCAGAGGCGATTCCCGAAGGACGGAACTTTCGCTAAGCACCTTCTCTTTCACGTTTTTCGCAAACGTATGCACGCGCATGCGTCACCCAAGCGCAGACGCGACTGCCGTCCACATCCGGAACCCTTGATGCACGCCGCACGTTCACGCGCACGACCCGCTCCCCAGAGTCGGGGGCAGCAAGAGCAAGAAAGAAGGAGTAACGCGCAATGACGCTGAAGTCCCTATTAGGCGGTGCGGCTATCGCAGCACTCGCCTTTGCCGCCAGCGCCCCCGTGGCAGCGGCCGATATCAAGAGCACGACACAAACCGAAACCAGCACGCAGACCGGCGCCGCAACCGGTGCGACCACCGGAACAGTGACAGGCACCACCGGTGCAACAACCGGCGCCGGCAGCGTTTCCGGCTCGGCGACCGGTTCCGCCGGCGCATCGACCGACACCTCCGGTGTTCAGACCACAACGGGTGCCGGAGCTACGACAGACACCGCAGGCGAGCGCGGCAAGAGCGGCGCAAGCGCGGGTGTCTCGCTCACCACCGTCGCGAACCCGGAGCAGACCCTTGCCAATGCGACCGTGCAGGACAAGTCCGGCGCGGCCGTTGGCCAGGTGAAGCAGGTCGTCCTGAGCAAGAACGGCAAGCCCACCGAGGTCTACATCCAGGTCGAAGGCAAGGTGGTCATGGTCAAGGCGGCGCAGTTGAAATTCCACAAGGACACAAACGTCGTAATGACCACTATGACGAAGGCAGAAATCGAGGCACTGCCCCAGGCAACGGGCATCTGAGCCGGAATATTTCCTGAGGCTGTCCGCCCGGGCCGGCCCAATCCGGCCCGGGCGAATTTTTGGTAGTTTAGTCGCGCAAATTCGTTTCCCGGAGAATCGGTATGGCGGACGGAACGCTAAGCGTGCTTGGCATCTGCGGCAGCCTGCGCAAAGGCTCGTTCAACCGCATGGCGCTCAATGCCGCCATCGAAGCCGCACCGGACGGCATGAAAATCATGCCCTTTGAAGGGCTGGGCGAAATTCCGCCCTACAACGAAGACGTCAAGGAAAAAGGCTTTCCGCCCATCGTTGAAAAACTGCGCGAGCAAATCCGCGGTTCCGATGCCGTTTTATTCGTCACGCCGGAATACAACTATTCCGTTCCCGGCGTGCTGAAGAACGCCTTCGACTGGGCATCGCGCCCGCCCGACCAGCCGTTTAACGGCAAGCCGGTCGGCATCATGGGCGCCAGCCCCGGCGCCATCGGAACGGCGCGCGCGCAGTACAATCTGCGGCAAAGCTGCGTTTTTGTAAACGCCTTCGCGCTCAACCGGCCCGAAGTGATGATCGCCCGCGCCCAGGACAAGTTCGACAAGGAAGGGCGCTTGACCGATGCCGCCACGCGCGAGCACATCGCCAAATTTCTCGGCGCCCTCGTCGAATGGGTGCGACTGCTGAAGAAATAGGCTATTTGCGCGGCACCATTCCCATCAGCGCAAGTGCATTGCCGTCGGGATCGCGAAAATCGCGCAGCTTGAGTTCGTGCGTGTCGGTACGCTGGACGACTTCGGTTCGCGGCCCGAATTTCACCCCGCGCTTTTCAAGTGCGGGAATGATCTCGTCGATGTCGGGCGCGTCGAAATAGACGACGGCGCCGCCTGGCCGTTCCCCTTCGTTGCGGATCTGGCCGATCAAGAGGCGCTGCCCGCCCATATCGAAAAAAGCCATGCCGTTAGTCTCAAACAGGAAGGTCATACCCAGCGTGTCGCGGTAGAATTGAATGGCGCGAGGCAGGTCGCGCGTGAACAGGGCAATCTGCACGAACTTGCGTCCCTTGAGGCTTTCGACGGTCATGGAAAAGTCTCCTGCCCGGGAGGGTGCGGCCAGAAGCATCAGCACCGCAATGGCGGCGAGCACGCCGGGAGCACGCGCGGGCCTCTTCATCTATGCCTCCTTTGCGGGCTAGTCTGGCTCGGATAATTAGTTAGCTAAGCTAACGAAACTATGAAACGCAGTCAAGCAACAAAATCGGAGGCGCTGGCCGATGCGCTGCATTCCGCGGCGATCCGGCTGCTGCGCCGGCTGCGCAAGGAAGATGCCGCCATTGGGGTCAGCGGACCCCAGCTTTCCGCCCTGTCCGTTCTCACCTTTGCCGGGCCGCAAACACTCAGCGCCCTCGCCAGGGTAGAACAGGTGCGGCTGCCCACCATGTCGCGGCTGGTGAGCGATCTCGTTCGCGCCGGGCTCGCGGAACGCACCGCCTCGAAAGAAGACCGCCGCACCGCCATCGTCGCCGCCACCGCAAAGGGGCGCGCGCTGTTGCACGAAGGGCGGCGTCTGAGGCTCGCCAGCCTCACGCATGCGCTGGAGACGCTTGCACCCGACGAATGCCGCGCCCTCGCGCGCGCGGCCGAGCTGATGGAAAAGCTTGCCAGGGAATAGGGATCGGGATGGAGATCGCAGACATCCTTGTTCTGTTGGGCGCCGGTTTCGTCGCCGGCGCCGCCAATGCCGTCGTGGGCGGCGGCACGTTTTTCTCGTTTCCTGTGCTGCTCGGCATCGGCCTTCCACCAGTGACGGCAAACGCGACCAGCACGGTGGCGCTATGGCCCGGATCGGTGACGGCGTCTGCCGCTTACTTCAAGGAGCTGAAACAGGCGCGCAACGGGCTTCCGCTCCGCTTTACCGTCGCGGTGGCCGGCGGCGTTGCGGGCGCACTGCTGCTGCTGGCGTCCAGCAACGCGCTGTTTTTCTCGCTGGTGCCCTGGCTGCTTGCCTTGGCGACGGCACTGTTCGCCTTCAGCGCGCCCATCCTCAAAATGGTCTCGCGCATTGCCCAGGGCGACCGTTCGGGCGTTCTTGTTCCCCTCGCGCTCGAATTCCTCTTCGCCATATACGGCGGCTATTTCGGCGCGGGCCTCGGCGTGCTGCTGATGGCGGGCCTTGCACTCGCGGGGTTCCGCGATGCGCAAGTGGCAAACGCGCAAAAGAATCTGTTGGCCGTGGGAATCAACGGCATCGCCGCGCTGCTTTTCATTTTCGCAGGCGCCATCAGCTGGCTGCCCGCGTTTTGCGTGATGATTGGCGCCATCGCCGGGGGATTCACGGGCGCGCATGCCGCACGGCGCATTCCCGAAAACTGGCTGCGCGCAACCGTGATCGCAGTCGGCTTCCTGCTGTCGCTTTATTATTTCGCGCAGGTCTACGGCTGATCTAGCGCCGCTCGATCACGCCGCAAGCGACGCGGTCGCCCGCATCGCCCGCAGGCTGGCTTTTGTAATCGTCGGGCTTGGCGTGAATGACGAGCGAGGATCCGTCGGCGTCGAACAGCGATCGCGGGCCGGCTGCGAGCGTGACGGACGGGTTGCGGATGCCGGCCTCGAGCTTGCCGGCGTCGTCCGCCGTCTGGTTGTCCATGTCGCCCGCATGCGGTCCGCCCGGCACAAGCTTGCCGTGCTGCTTTCCGTCCGGATTGAAATGATCGCCCGCGGACTTGAACGCGCCGGTGCCGTCGCATTTGCCCAAGGAGTGGATGTGCACCGCGTGCACACCGGGCGAAAGCTGCCGGGCGTGCAGTGCGATATGCACGCCGCCATTGGCCTCACTGAATTCGGCACGGCCGACCTCTACACCCTTGCTGTCGCGGAGAACGGCGTGCGCGCCGGCGGCGCCCGCGTTCTGTGCGGCAAAAGCGGCGCCCGCGGTGAGAAGAACGAACACTGCCTTCTTCATGTCTGGCTCCATCGCAGGGGGCATGGCGGGAAACGATCCTAGCCGAGCGGCGATCCTGAAAACTGCAAGGATTCTCTGTGAAATTCGCTTTTGGGCGCGTGGGGCCTGTTGCTTTGCGGCAACAACTCGTGCCGGTAACTTTCCAGATCTTTCTTTTGTTTCATTTTTTGGGACTCGCCAAGGTGGTAAAATTTGACGGTGGGAGGTCCGCCTCCCGAGAGGAGATCGCGGGGTCATGCGCCATTATTTGGCGAGTGGCGCGGCTGCGGCCGTTGGCATTTGGGCCGGTGCCGCATGGGCTGCCGACGACGCGCCGTCAAGTGACGGGGCGCGGGTAACCTTTGCGCCTCTTTCTGCGCTCACATGGGATGCGGGGGTTTTCGATCCGCAATTCCGTTCCGGCACTTTTGCCGTTCTGGCTGAACCGCCCGCCACCACCATTGGTTTCCGTTTCGGTAATGATGCGATCGGCGGCCTGGGCATACTCCAGTTGAATACGGATTTCGATCCCTATGCTCCGGTCACCGGCGGGCCCGCCTACACATTGCGGGACGCGGCGGTCACGACCGCCCTCGCGCCGGGCGTAGCGTTCACGCTCGCGCAGGGGCGCGATCTTTCCTCGCTCGGCGTTTTCGGCGCGGGCAACACGGCGAACGGACTGTTCCTTTCCAGCGCGGGATCGGGCTCGCCTTACCTCGCACTCACCGATGGCGGCGCTTATGCCGGCCTCACTGTGCGGCTCGCCGAATCGCTTCAGCTTCGCCTGGGTCATGCAACGCTGGGCGGCGAGGCCGCGGTGCGCCAGGGCATTCTTTCCAACGCGGCGCTCGACGCGCTCCCGCGCGATCTTGCGCTTCGTCTTGCCGCCGGGCGCAGCGCGGACACCAGTGCAGTGGGCGTGGATTGGAACTTCGCCGACTGGGGCGCCATCGGCTTGACTGCCTCGCACACAAGCGAAGAGGGTGGCCTGCTGGGCGGCTCGGCCATTTCGATCGCCACCCCGGCGGAAACCGCGGCATTGAGCGTTTCGGCGCGCGTGGGCTTTGGCGACGGCTGGATCACCACCGTTTCCTACAGCGAAGGCGTGACGCAACTCGACCTGCGCGCGTCCGGGTTCACCGCCGATGCAGGCACGGTGAAGACGCGCTCCTATGGCGTGACCTTCGCGAAAGAAGGCGTCTTCGGCGGCGACACCATCGGCCTTTCGCTCTCTCGCCCATTGCAAGTTTACGAGGGCGATCCCGGCCTGCTCGGCGGCACGGGCCTGAGCAACGTCAATCCCGGATTTGCGAGCGGCATTTTTGGCGATGCGCCCGAATCCGACATCGAATTCGGCTATGTCACCAGTTTCCTCGGTGGCAGCCTCGCGCTGCAGGCCAACGCCGCCTATCAGGTCAACGCGGGCGGCCAGCGCGGCCAGAACGCGGTCACCGTAGTCAGCCGCGCGAAAATCAACTTCTAGATCGCGTTGCGCGGCCATTGACGTCGAGCAACCGTCACGCACGTCGAATCGCGCCTGATTAGGTCGAGATTCGGGTCGATGCCATGGGGGGGCCGTTCGCGCTCACGTGCCAAGCCGCGAGAAAGATTGCGATTTCGTGCGGCTCTCCGCTACAAGCGGCGGCTCGCGCGCACTACATAAGGTGCGTATTTCCAGCAGCACAGGGACTCCGTATGGCCGGGCCGCAATACGTTTTCGTGATGAAGGGATTGTCGAAGACCTACCCGGGCGGCCGGCAGGTCTTGAAGGACATTTGGCTCAGCTTCTATCCGGGCGCCAAGATCGGCATCGTCGGCGTCAACGGCGCGGGCAAGTCCACCCTCATGCGCATCATGGCGGGCCAGGACAAGGAATTCACCGGCGAGGCCTGGGCCGCCGACGGCGTCCGCTCGGGCTATCTGCCGCAGGAGCCGCAGCTCAATCCGAAGAAGGACGTGCGCGGCAACGTGATGGAAGGCGCGGCCGCACGGAAGGCGCTGCTCGACCGCTACAACGAAATCGCCGCGAATTATTCCGATGAGACGGCGGACGAGATGGCGAAACTGCAGGATGAGATCGAGGCCAAGGGGCTGTGGGATCTCGACAGCCAGATCGACCAGGCGATGGACGCGCTGCGCTGCCCCGACGGCGACGCGGATGTGGCGAAACTTTCGGGCGGCGAGAAGCGCCGCGTCGCGCTGTGCAAGCTGCTTCTGGAGGCGCCCGACATCCTTCTTCTCGACGAACCCACGAACCATCTCGATGCCGAGTCCGTGGCGTGGCTCGAGCGGCATTTGCGCGAGTACAAGGGCTGCGTGATCCTGGTTACGCACGATCGCTACTTCCTCGACAATGTCACGGGATGGATTTTGGAACTCGACCGCGGCCGCGGCATCCCGCACGAAGGCAATTACACGAGTTTCCTCGAAGTGCAGGACAAGCGCCTGTTGCAGGAAGGCAAGGAAGCGGAAGCGCGCGAACGCGTACTTGCACGCGAACGCGAATGGATTGGCGCGAGCCCTCGCGCGCGCCAGGCAAAGTCGAAAGCGCGCATCGCGGCTTACGAAGAGTTGCTCGCCAAATCGCAGGAGAGCCGTCAGGGCCCGGCGCAAATCACTATTCAGCCGGGACCGCGCCTTGGCTCGCTAGTCGTGGAAGCCGAGAATCTGGAAAAGGCGTATGGCGAAAATCTCCTATTCGAGAAAGTCAGCTTCCGCTTGCCGCCGGGCGGCGTCGTCGGCGTGATCGGTCCCAACGGTGCCGGCAAGACAACGCTGTTCCGCATTCTCATGGGCCAGGAAAAAGCCGACGGTGGCAAGCTGTGTATCGGCGACACCGCGAAGATGGGTTACGTCGACCAGTCGCGCGACGCGCTCAACCCGGACAAGACGGTGTGGGAAGAAATCTCCGGCGGGCTCGACGTGCTGGAGCTAGGCCCCAGGCGCAGTATGCCGAGCCGCGCATATGTGGGCGCGTTCAACTTCAAGAGCGGCGATCAGCAGAAGAAAGTGGGCCTGCTGTCCGGCGGCGAACGCAACCGCGTGCACTTGGCGAAATTGCTGAAAGGCGGTGCCAACCTGCTACTGCTCGACGAGCCCACCAACGACCTCGACGTGGAAACATTACGCGCGCTTGAAGCGGCTATCGAGGATTTCGCCGGCTGCGCCATGATCATCAGCCACGACCGCTGGTTTCTGGATCGCGTGGCCACCCACATCCTCGCCTTCGAAGGCGACAGTCATGTCGAATGGTTTGAGGGTAACTATCAGGCCTACGAAACGGATCGCAAACGGCGACTCGGCATAGATGCCGAGCAGCCGCACCGCATCAAGTACAAGAGGTTCGCGCGCGCTTAGCTTACTGGCTGACGGTCGAGGAGGCGCGGCCCGTCTCGATGGCGTCCGCCTGCTGGCGAAGGTACGCCGACAGCAGCTTCACGTTGCCGCCGTTCTGCTGCAGGTAGCCCGCAAACTGGTCGCGCTGCGTGATCGCCAGCCACACGCCTTCCACCTGCACGTCCACCACAACCGGCTTGGCGCCTTCAGTCAGCACGCGGAACGCCGCACTGATCGGCTGGCCGCCTTGCGTGGCCGGCACTTCAACATTCACGACGTAGTCTGTCGGCGAACGCTCGCTCGAGCCGACTACCTTCATCGTCTGGCCCTTGTATTTGATGAGATGCTCTTCATACACGGCGTTCGCATAGTCGGTGAACGCGCTGACGAAGTTGTTCACGTCCGCTTCGGGAACGCCGCGGCGGTAGCGGCCAAGGGTGAACATGGCGATGCGCTGCATGTCGGTGAGGCCGAGAATGAAGGCGCGGAACTTGTCGCGGCGTTGCGTCTGGGACAGAGACGAATCGTTCAGAATGGAAAGCCCGACATTGATGTTTTGCGCTACATAGTTTTCGGCCGGGTTTGCGGCCCGTGCGGCGGGCGCATGCGTCAGCGCAAACGCAAAAAGCGCAACGGCGGCCAATACGAATGCGAATTTGGTTACATGTGCTTTCAGCATGGCGTGGCTCCCTGACGCCTACGGGCTTGGGCAAAGCGTCCTACCCGGGCGTGGCAATATCATGACAACGGCAAGCGGGGCCCGCGGGTTCCAGTGCGGCAGATTACCTAGAAATCTGGCAGGTCTTCCGTGCCGGCCTTGCCGTTGCGGATCTCGTTGTTGCGCGTCTGGCGGTACAGGCTGCGAACGGTGGCGTAATAATCCACGGACGTGCGCTCGATTTCGTCCAGCGTTTCGATATTGCGCTCGCGCAGGTCTATGGCGTCCACGCCAAAGCGCACGTAGCGCCAATACTTCTTGTTGCCCATGTGCACATAGGTGGTCGGATCGAGGAATATGTCGACAACGCGCCCGAAAAGATCGCGCGGCGGCGCGGGCCCCGCAAGTGGCAGGAAGAGATACGGCCCTTCGCCCATGCCATAGGTTCCGAGCGTCTGGCCGAAATCTTCCGTCTCACGCGGATAGCCCCAGTCCTCGGCCACTTCAAACAACCCGCCCACACCGACCGTCGTGTTTATCCCGAAGCGCACGAGCGTGTTCCCTGCCTCGTCCAGATCGCCTTGGAACACCTGATTGGCGAAGATGGGCGGCGAATCCAGATTGTTGAGGAAATTGCGCACGGATTTGCGCACGGGCTTGGGCACGACGTGCCGGTAGCCCAGCGCGATCGGACGAATGACGAGATGATCCGTCACCAGGCTCGCGTGGAAGATGGAGCGGTTCACGCCCTCGAGCGGGTCGTTGGCGTCTTCGGCCGCCAGCGCGGCCGCGTCCCTTGTGTCCTCGGCTGCTTCCCGGGAATCGGTCTGGGCGGGCGGCGTAGGCTGTGCGTCCGCAGGTTCCCCCTGCCCCGCGGCCGCGGGGGCGGCGAGCCAGACTGCCGCGAAAACACATAGAAAAACTCTCACCGGAATCCTCATTGGCCGGTCACATCCCTTTGCCTGCGGTGTCGCAACCGCAGGCCTCCGATGAAAACGTCCAAATCCCCTCCGCGGGCAGCAGCGACTCTCCTACCGGGCGGAATTGCTAACACAGGCGGAAGGCCGGAATCCGGCAGGCTTAGGGCGGCCTTTTCTATCTCCGCGAACTGTCACCGGCATGCATCACTGAATCCTGGGGAGCCGTCTGTCGATGCTCCAGTTCCTTGCAATTCCAGTGTTTTCCTCTTTAGCGGCTTGTCCACGATATAAAGATATGTTTATGTCCAGCAAGGCTAAAAAGGCTCCGGAATGGAAGATTTGTTGGGCCAGCTGCGCGCCGCAGGCGACAGCACAAGGCTGCGGCTTTTGCTGCTGCTGCGCGAGGCGGAACTCACAGTCAGCGAGCTCACGCAGATTCTCGCGCAGAGCCAGCCGCGGGTGAGCCGGCATTTGAAGCTGCTCTGCTCGGCGGGGCTGCTACAGCGCTTCAAGGAGGGAAGCTGGGTGTTTTATCGCGCCGCCGAACGCGGACCCGGCGCCGAACTGCTGAAGACCATCGCCTCTTTGATCGGGCCCGGCGAGGCCAGCTTGCTTGCCCATGACCGCGAGCGCCTTGCCGCCGTGCGTGCCGCGCGCGCCGAGGTCGCAAGCGAGTATTTCAAGGCCAACGCTCCGCAATGGGAACGGCTCCGTTCGCTCCACGCGCCCGAGCGCGAAGTGGAAAATGCCATCGTTCGCCTCTTGGGGCAGGAGCAGATCGAAATTGTGTTGGATGCCGGCACCGGCACGGGCCGCATACTGGAATTGCTTTCGCCGCACATCGCGCGCGGCGTCGGCGTCGACGTGAGCCCAGAAATGCTGGCGATCGCACGTGACCGGCTTGCCCGCTCAGGCGTGCGCCATTGCCAGGTGCGGCTTGGCGACGTGTACCGTCTGCCGTTTCTGGAAGACAAACGCGACGCCTTCGATGCGGCGATTTTCCACCAGGTTCTGCATTATCTCGACGACCCGCAGGCGGCACTGCGCGAAGCGATGCGCGTGCTGAAGCCCGGCGGGCGCGTCCTCATCGTGGATTTTGCGCCGCACGAGCTCGAGTTCCTGCGCCGCGAACATGCGCACCGCCGCCTCGGCTTTTCGGACCGCGAGGTTCAGGGCTGGTTCAAGGCGATGGGCCTGAAGCCGCTTGCAACCGAACAGCTTGCCCCCCGTTCGGGCGAGGAAAAGCTCACGGTGATGATCTGGCTTGCCGCGACGCCTGCGAAACCCTCCCGCCTGCACGATCTTGAGGCCGCGGCATGAACGCGCGCGCATCGCTTTCCTTCGAATTTTTTCCACCCAAGACCGCGGAGATGGAAACGCAGTTGTGGGACGCGATACGCAAGCTTGCGCCGCTCAAGCCCGATTTTGTTTCGGTGACCTATGGCGCCGGCGGCTCCACGCGCGACCGCACGCACGCAACCGTGAAACGGATCGTGGAGGAAACGGAACTGAAGCCCGCGGCGCACCTAACCTGTGTCGGCGCGGGGCGCGAGGAGATCGACGTCGTCGTGCGCGATTACTGGAGCGCCGGTGTGCGCCATATCGTGGCGCTGCGCGGTGATCCGCCGGAGCAGGGCGCGCGCTATGCCGCGCACGACGGCGGCTATCAGTCCACGCCCGAAATGATCGCCGGCATCCGCGCGGTTGCGCCTTTCGAAATCAGCGTCTCGGCGTACCCGGAGAAGCACCCGGATTCACCCTCGTTCGAGTGGGACGTGGAGCTGCTAAAGCGCAAGATCGCCGCGGGCGCCACGCGCGCCATTACGCAGTTCGTGTTCGAAACAGAAATTCTCGCGCGCTTCCGGGATGCGATGGGTGAAGCGGGCGTCGGCATGCCAATCGTTCCCGGTCTGATGCCAACCACGAATTTCGCCGGCGTGCAGCGCATGGCGGCGCGCTGCGGCGCCACCATTCCGGCCTGGCTTTCGCGCCGGTACGAAGGGCTCGACGGCGATTTGGAGGCGCGCAGGCGGGTCGCCGCCGATGTGCTGTCCGAGCAGATCGAGGCACTGGCGAAGTTCGGCTTCGCGCAGTTCCATTTCTACACGCTGAACCAGGCCGAACTGACCTACGAGGTCTGCACCCGGCTTGGACTCGACGGTAATGGAGCATCACAAACGGCCTCCGAACGGCGGCGCGCAGAACTGAGACGTCTCGGCTTTCATGTAGCGCCGCCGGGCGACTATGGCGGTGGGTGCATAATCGGCGGGCAGCATCCTGGCCAGGCCAAGAAAAGGCGCTGATGCGCGAAGCAGCACGATGAGCGCAAGGCGAGAACGCAACGAATGGCTATTGCGCGAAGCGCGCAGACGCATCCTTCTGCTCGACGGCTCCTGGGGCGTGATGATACAGGGGTACCGCCTGACCGAAGGCGACTTCCGCGCCAAGCGTTTTGCCGACCACGTCTGCCCGCTGGAAGGCAACAACGATCTGCTGACGCTGACGCAACCCGCCATCGTGCGCGACATCAGCGATGCCTACCTGAAAGCGGGCGCGGACATCATAGAAACCAATACATTCAGCTCTACTGCGATTGCGCAAGCCGACTATGAACTGGAAGGTCTGGTGCCGGAGCTGAACGAAAAAGCCGCGCGGATTGCACGCGCGGCTTGCGACGCCTTTTCGACGGAAGATCATCCGCGGCTCGTTGCGGGCGTGCTGGGACCGACGAACCGCACGGCCTCGCTTTCGCCGGACGTGAACGATTCCGCGTTCCGCAACGTGACGTTCGACATGCTGCGCGGCGCCTATCGCGAAGCCGCCATCGGGCTCATTCGCGGCGGCGCCGATTTGCTCATGGTTGAAACGATCTTCGACACGCTGAACGCGAAAGCGGCGATCTACGCCATCGAAGAAGTCTTTGACGAATTGGGCGAACGCCTTCCTATCTGGGTTTCTGGCACGATCACCGATCTTTCCGGCCGTACGCTCACCGGCCAGACGGTGGAAGCGTTCTGGCATTCCGTTCGCCACGCGCGGCCCATCGCGGCCGGCTTCAATTGCGCATTGGGCGCCAAGGAATTGCGCCCGCACGTGGCGGACCTTGCGGCCTGCGCCGATACGCTGGTGAGCGCGCACCCGAATGCCGGCCTGCCCAACGCTTTCGGCGGCTACGACGAAACGCCGGAAACGATGGCCGCGCAGCTCGGCGAATTCGCGCGTTCGGGGCTGCTCAATATTGTAGGCGGCTGCTGCGGAACGACGCCGGCGCACATCGCCGCGCTGAAGGACGCTGTCGCCGGCGTGCCGCCGCGCACCGTGCCGGAAAAAGCCAAGCTGCTGCGCCTTTCGGGCCTCGAGGCGTTCACGCTCACGCCCGAGAGCAATTTCGTGAATATCGGGGAGCGCACCAACATCACCGGCTCTGCTAGGTTCCGCGAACTGATTACGGCCGGGGACTACGAGGGGGCGCTTGATGTCGCGCGCAACCAGGTCGAAAACGGCGCGCAAATCATCGACATCAATATGGATGAGGGTTTGATCGACTCGGAAGCCGCAATGCAGCGGTTCCTGAGCCTGATCGCAGGCGAGCCCGACATCGCACGCGTGCCGCTCATGATCGACTCCTCGAAATGGAGCGTGATCGAAGCCGGCCTCAAATGCGTGCAGGGCAAGGGAATCGTCAACTCCATCAGCCTGAAGGAGGGCGACGGACCCTTCGTCGAGCAGGCGAAAAAAATCCGCCGCTATGGCGCGGCCGTCGTCGTAATGGCGTTCGATGAGCGGGGACAGGCGGAAACGGCCGAGCGCAAATTCGAAATCTGCCGGCGCGCCTATGACATTCTGCTGAACCGGGTTGGCTTCCCGCCGGAAGACATCATTCTCGATCCCAATATTTTCGCGGTCGCCACGGGCATCGAGGAGCACAACGGCTATGCCGCCGCCTTCGTCGACGCGGCCACGCGCATCCGCCAAGGCCTGCCGCACGTCCATGTGTCCGGCGGCGTTTCGAACATTTCCTTTTCTTTCCGCGGCAATGAGCCCGTGCGCCGCGCCATGCACAGCGTGTTTCTCTATCACGCGGTCAAAGCCGGCATGGACATGGGCATCGTCAATCCGGGCCAGCTCGCGGTCTACCAGGACATCCCGGGCGAGCTGCGCGAAGCCTGCGAGGATGTGATCCTCAACCGGAGGGCGGACGCCACCGAGCGGCTTCTTGCCCTTGCACAAAAATATCGCGGCGAGGGCGGCGTCCAGCACGATGTAGCGGACGCCGCCTGGCGTGCGCTTTCCGTAAACGAACGCCTCACGCATGCGCTGGTGCACGGCATAGCCGACCACGTCGTCGATGATGTGGAGGAGGCGCGGTGCGCCGCCGCCCGCCCGCTCGACGTCATCGAAGGCCCGCTGATGGCAGGCATGAACGTGGTCGGCGATCTGTTCGGCTCTGGCAGGATGTTTCTTCCGCAGGTGGTGAAATCCGCCCGCGTGATGAAAAAAGCCGTCGCCCACCTTGTTCCCTACATGGAAGCGGAAAAGACCGGCGCGCGGCGCGAGGCGGCCGGGCGCGTGGTGCTGGCCACCGTCAAGGGTGACGTGCACGACATTGGCAAGAACATCGTGGGCGTCGTGCTCCAGTGCAACGGATACGAAGTCGAAGATCTGGGCGTCATGGTGCCGGCGCAACGCATTCTCGATGCCGCGCGCACCAAACGCGCCGACGTGGTCGGCCTTTCTGGCCTCATCACGCCGTCGCTGGACGAAATGTGTCACGTGGCCGCCGAAATGGAGCGCGAAGGGTTCGATATTCCGCTTCTGATCGGCGGCGCCACCACAAGCCGCGTGCACACGGCCGTGAAAATTTATCCCAATTACCGCCGGGGCGCGATCGTGCATGTCAACGATGCGTCGCGCGCCGTAGGCGTCGTGTCGAGCTTGCTGAGCAGGGACGGCAAGGTCGCCTTCATCGAGGATGTCCGCCGCGAATACAGCCGTATCGCGGAAGGCCATGCCGGCGTGCGGGAACGCGCGCGGCGTCTTTCACTGGCGGAGGCCCGCGCCAACCGCCTCAAGCTGGGCTGGAGGAGTTACACGCCGCCCGTGCCCGGTTTCATTGGCGTGCGCAGCTTCGCCGACTACGAAATCGCTGATGTGCTGGGCACCATAGACTGGACGCCCTTCTTCCAGGCGTGGGAGATGAAGGGGCGTTACCCCGCCATCCTGGAAGACGCCAAGGCAGGCGCGGCCGCGCGCTCCCTCTTCAACGACGCGCAGGCGATGCTGAAGCTCATCGTCACGGAAAAGTGGCTGAGTGCGCGCGCGGTAATCGGCCTTTGGCCGGCGCAGGCGGAAAGCGATGACATCGCGGTGTTCGCGGACGAGGCGCGCAAGGAGCGTATCGCGGTCTTCCACACGTTGCGCCAGCAAATGGCGCGCGAACGCGAATCCCCGAACCTCGCGCTGGCCGATTTCGTGGCGCCGAAGCAGAGCGGGCGAAAGGATTATGTCGGCGCCTTTGTGGTTACGGCCGGCTTTGGCGAGGCAGACCGCGCCAGAAAGTTCGAAGCCGACAAGGATGATTACAGCGCCATCCTGCTCAAATCGCTGGCCGACCGCCTTGCCGAGGCGTTTGCCGAACGCATGCACCAGCGCGTGCGCAAGGAGTTCTGGGGTTATGCGACGGACGAAAAGTTCACCAACGAGGAGCTGATCGCCGAAGCCTATCGCGGCATCCGCCCTGCACCGGGCTACCCCGCCCAGCCGGATCACACGGAAAAGGTCACGCTGTTCTGCCTGCTTGATGCGGGCAAGCAGATTGGCGTGAAGCTCACCGAAAATTTTGCCATGTGGCCCGGTTCTTCGGTTTCCGGGCTCTATTTCAGCCACCCGGAAAGCCGGTATTTCGGCGTGGGCAAAATCGAGCGCGATCAGGTCGAGGATTACGCGGCACGCAAGGGCTGGAGCATAGTTGAGGCCGAGCGCTGGCTCGCGCCCATTCTCAGCTACGATCCGGGACTCACGCGCGAGGCGGTGTGACCGCTGTCAGATGACGCCGGCGACAATCGCGCCCAAAAACGCGAAAACCATGGCAATGGCCATTAGTCCAACGCTGCGCGTCATGAACGCCTCCCTTCCTCGTGCCGTTAGGCCAGCGCCTATAAACGCCCGGTCACGGTTTCCGTGGCAGCGGCCGGAAGAAATTTTTATGTAGCGGTTACCAGGGGAGTTCCCTGCCGGCATAATCGAGGAACTGCCCGTTATCCGCGCGGCTGAGGCTGGCGATTACTTTGCGCATGCCGGCCACGCTGTTTGCCACGTCGAGCGTCGCGTTTGGGCCACCGATTTCGGTTTTCACCCATCCCGGATGAAGGAGAACGACCGTAAAGCCGTCGTTGCGCCATTCCGCCGAAAGCGAATGCATCACGCGGTTCACGGCCGCTTTCGACGAAGCGTAGGGGTAGTTCGTGGCGTGGTTGAGCGCGATCGAGCCAAGCGTACTGGTGATGGTGATGATCTTCTTTTCGGGAGATTTCAGCAGATGATCGCGAAACGCGCGCGCCACCCGCAACGGGCCGATTGTGTTCACGCGAAAAAGCTCTTCCCAGAGCGCGTAATCCACGCCGCCGCGCGCGTTGCGCCCGATGCCCAGCCCCGCATTGTTGATCAGGATGTCGATGGTCTCGGCGTGCAGCGAGTCCGCCAACGCCTCGGTCTGCGCGTCGCTGGTGACATCGAGCCGGTGCACGCTGACGTGCCCCCGAGGCCGGCCGGCAATCGCGTTCAGCGCCTCCGCATTTTCGGGATGGCGGCAGGTGGCGAATACGCGCGCGCCTTCCGCATCATACTGGCGGGCGAATTCCAGACCGATGCCGCGGTTCGAGCCGGTGATAAGAATGCGTGTCATGGGCGCGCTGCTGCTCCGCAATTGACGCGAGGCAAGCCTACAGGTTCCATGCTGCTCCAGGGGAGCGCAACATGCTGAAGTTCAACGAACGGCCGTCACCCAATCATGACGCGCGCCCGGCGGGCGCGAATGTCGACGTGCTGGTGATGCATTATACCGGCATGCGGACCGCGGAGGATGCGCTGCGGCTGCTGTGCGATCCCGGCGCCGGCGTGAGTTCGCATTACACGGTGGACGAAGACGGCACGATTTACCGGCACGTGGCGGAGGAGCGGCGCGCGCGCCATGCCGGCCAATCGTGGTGGGCCGGACATCGCGACATCAATTCGCGCTCGATCGGGATCGAGATCGTCAATCCCGGCCACGAATTGGGTTATCGTCCGTTTCCAAAGATGCAGATCGGCGCGGTAATCGCCCTCGCGAAAGACATAGTTTCTCGCCACGCCATTCCGCCGCGCAATGTCGTCGGCCATTCCGATGTGGCGCCCGAGCGCAAGCAGGATCCGGGCGAGCTGTTCCCCTGGCGCCAACTGGCCGAGGCGGGCGTTGGCCTTTGGCCTGACGGCGCGCCGAAGCCGCTGACCATCGCGTTCGAAGAGGCATTGCGCCGTTACGGCTACGGCTTCCAGCCGGACACCGAGGCCACGCTCGAACAGGCGACAATTGCGTTTCAGCGCCATTTCCGCCCTTCTCGCATCGACGGGGAGGCTGACGGCGAGTGCGAAAGTCTTCTTTCGGGGCTCCTCGCAAAGACAGGCTGAGAGTCCTATATTAGTGGCGCGTCAGATGGCCGGATGGCCGCCCGTCTTCGCCCTGCGGGCTACGACGCGGCAAGCTTGAGGGCTAGTCGCGCCGAAGCGCGTAGCGCGAAGGCGGGAGGAAAGTCCGGGCTCTACGGAAACACGGTGACGGATAACATCCGCCGGGAGCGATCCCAGGGATAGCGCCACAGAAATGACACCGCCTACCGGCCTAAAGCCGCGGCAAGGTTGAAATGGTGCGGTAAGAGCGCACCGCGCCCCTGGCAACAGGGACGGCTTGGCAAGCCCCACCGGGAGCAAGACCAAATAGGGACGGCAGGTGATCGGTTTCCGGATCGCCGTCCGGGTAGGTCGCGTGAGGTGTGCGGCAACGTACATCCCAGAGGAATGGCCATCCCTTCAGCAATGAAGGACAGAACCCGGCTTACAGGCCATCTGACGCTTCTTCCCCCGGCCTCGAACAGAGCAAGAACAAATCTCGTTAGACGATTATTTACCCTGACGGCAGGTAATTACTTGCCGAGAGCCAAGTTTCACTTTTGTTCTGGTGAAATAGTGTCCAAAGGCAAGTCGAGCCCAAGTAGTAGTCCGCCAAGTCCATAGAACTCTTGGACTTTTTCGTTGACCGTCTTCGATTTCCCATGATATCCCATACAATCCCATCCGCCGTTTCGGCGGAGTTGGCGGACCCGTTTCCGGCTCCGTCACGGGGAGCGGGGGCAGACGTGCAGCCGTTCGTTTCGACGGTTACCAACAAACTGGACGTCAAGGGCCGCGTCAGCGTGCCCGCGCCTTTCCGCCAGATTCTGGCGGCCCAGGACACCGCAGGCATCTATTGCTTGCCGTCCTTTTCGCATCCCGCTCTGGAAGGCTTCGGCAACGCGCTGATGCAGGACGTGCAAGAGCGCCTGAACGCGCTCGATGCCTTCTTCAGCGAGGAGCACGACGCGCGCGCCCAGGTCATCCTTGCATCCAGCCGCTTTCTTGCCTTCGACGACGAGGGGCGCGTCACGCTTTCCGAAGAGCTGATCCACCACGCGCATATCGAAGAACGCGTGACCTTCGTCGGCCTGGGCCGCAAATTCCAGATTTGGGATCCCGAACGCTTCGCGCCCGTCGAGCGCATGCGCATCGAGCTCGCGCGCAAGAGCCGCTCATGAGCCGCGCGAAGCACATTCCCGTTATGCTGGAAGAGGTGATGGCCGTTCTCGCCCCGCGCGACGGCGCAATCTACGTGGATGGCACCTTTGGCGGCGGCGGCTATGCGGAAGCGCTGCTCACGCGCGCCAATTGTGCCGTTTATGCCATCGACCGCGATCCCGAGGCGATTGCGCGCGGACGCGCGCTGGCCGAGCGCTTCGGCGATCGCCTCATGCTCGTCGAAGGCCGCTTTTCCGAAATGGACCGGCTTGCCCCCGTGCTCGCCGATGGCGTCGCCTTCGACCTGGGCGTTTCATCATTTCAGCTGGACCAGGCCGAACGCGGTTTTTCATTCGGCTCCGATGGCCCGCTCGACATGCGCATGAGCGGCAAGGGCCGGACCGCCGCAGACACGGTGAACACGCTTTCCGAATCCGAACTCGCAAACATCCTCAGCCGCTATGGCGAGGAAAAACGGGCCCGCGCCGTGGCGCGTGCCATCGTCGCCGCGCGGCCCATCACGCGCACGCGCGTGCTGGCCGCGATCGTGGATGAGGCGCTGGGCGTCTCCGCACGCAAGCAGGCCATTCATCCCGCCACGCGCACATTTCAGGCGCTGCGTATCTATGTGAATGACGAGCTCGGCGAGCTCGAACGCGGGCTCGCAGCGGCCGAGCGCACATTAAAGCCCAAAGGCCGGCTTGCCGTCGTTGCGTTCCATTCGCTCGAAGACCGCATTGTCAAACGCTTTCTCGCCGAACGCGCGGGCAAGACGCCTCGCACCTCGCGTCACGCGCCGGAAAAGGCTCCATCGCACGCGCCCACCTTTCGTCTCTTGCCGCCAAATCCCCGCACCCCGCGCAAGAGCGAAATCGACGCCAATCCCCGCTCCCGTTCCGCCCGTCTCCGCGCCGCCGAACGCACCTCGGCGCCCGCTTGGGACGCGGTGGCCGCCTAGGAGGCCCCCCATGCTCCGCACCCTCAATTTCGCCCTCGTTTTCGTCACGGCAGTTGTATGCCTGGGCCTCTATCGTGTCGCCGAGGAGGCGCGCATGACCGGCGCCGAATTGCGACAGACGGAGCGCGCCATCGCCGAAGAGAAGAAGCTGCTGCGCGTGCTGGGCGCGGAATGGTCGCACGTCACCCAGCCGGCCCGCATCGCGGCGCTGGCCGAGCGCCACCTCGCCTTGGCCGACCGGCCCGCCATTCAGCTCTCTTCGCTCGCCTATCTGCCGCACAAGGTGCCGGCGGCGCGGCTGGGCGACGTGCGCACGGCCCAAGCTGGCGGACCTGCGAACGCCGGGGCGGGCGTCAGGGTCGTGGCGTTGCATATCGGCATGTGAGGCCATGGTCGCGCAGGCCGTTCCCCAAGCGCGCGTCCGGGGACGAATTGCGCTCGTCGCGGTTTTTTCCGCCTTCGCCTTTGCGCTGATCGGCGCACGCCTGGTGGACGTTGCCGTTTTCGGTGCGGGCGGCGCCGCTTCGCCTCATGGCATGCGCGTGCTTGCGCAACGCGCCGATCTTGTCGACCGCAATGGCGTTCTCATCGCGCGCGACCTTCCGGTGCACGACCTTTATGCGCGCCCTGCGGAGTTTGTGGACGCCGGCGCCGCTGCCCGCGCCCTTGCGGCCGCCACCGGTACAGACGAAAGGCGCCTCGCGCGCGCCTTCGCTTCGGGCCGCGGCTATGTCGTCGTCAAGCGCGCGCTTGCCCCCGCCGAGCGCGACGCGGTGATGCGGCTAGGTCTTCCCGGCCTTGTGTTCGAGAACAATTATCGCCGTTATTACGCCGCCGGCAGCATCGCCACCCACGCGGTTGGCCAGACCGACATCGACGGGAACGGACTATCCGGCCTCGAACTTGGCCTGGATGCCCTGCTCAAGCAGTCGCCAACGCCCGTGCCACTTTCGCTCGACTTGCGCGTGCAATACGCGCTGGCGCGGGAATTGGCGGAAGGCATGCGGCGCTTCGGCGCCAGGGCAGCCGGTGGCATCGTTATGAACGTGCACACGGGCGAAATTCTGGCGCTGGTGTCTCTGCCCGATTTCGAGCCGAATGAGCGTTCCGCCACTCCGCGCGATGCCGCCCGCAATCGCATGGCGCAGGACGTGTACGAGCTCGGCTCGATCTTCAAGATTTTCACGTTTGCGCACGCGCTGGACGCAAGTTCCGTGCGCCTGGACGAACGCATCGCAGTGGGCGAACCGCTCAAACTGGGCCGCTATCTGATCCGGGACTCGCACAGGATGGGGCCGGAGCTGACGGCCGCGGACGTCTTTGCGCAATCGTCCAATATCGGCGCGGCCCAGATTGCAGCCCGCTTAGGGGCGGCGCGCCAGCACACGTTCCTCGCGACCATGGGCCTGCTCGAAGCCGCCAAAACCGAATTGCCCGAAAGCGCTGCACCGCTTCTGCCGCGCCATTGGGGCGGGGTGGAGTCCGCCACGATCTCCTATGGCCACGGCATATCGGTCAGCCCGCTCGCGTTCACGGCCGCCGCAGCCGCTGTGGTTAACGGCGGCACGCGCATGACGCCCACATTCCTGAAGCGCAGCGAAGGCCAGCGGGGCGAGCGCGTTCTTTCGGAAAGCACGAGCAAGGCCATGCGCGAACTGATGCGGCTGGCGGTCACCGGGGGAACTGGCGGCAAAGCCGCCGTTCCCGGCTATGCAATCGGCGGCAAGACGGGCACGGCGGAAAAGGCGGAGGCCGGGCGTTATGCGAGCAAGGCGCTCATTTCCTCCTTCTACGGCGTAGTCCCGATCGACAATCCGGAATACGCCGTCTTCGTGATGCTGGACGAGCCGAAGGGCACGAAAGAGACGGGCGGCTTCGCCACGGCGGGCTATACTTCCGCGCCCGTTGCAGGACGCGTCATCGCGCGCATTGCGCCATTGCTGGGCATACCGCGCAATGACGCGCTTGCGGCCGCAACTGGCCAACGAGACTCCACAAAGGAACCATAATCGCGGGCGATGGTGAGGGCCTGCCGTGATCGAAAGCATGACCGGAAGCGCCAAAGAATTTCGCGGGCTCGCGGCCGACAGCCGCGACGTGCGCCCGGGATTCCTGTTCGCTGCGCTTTCCGGCGGCAAGGCGGACGGCGTGCGCTACATCGCCGATGCGGCCGAGCGCGGCGCGGCCGCCGTACTTGGCCCGCCCGATGCGGCCGAAGCTGCGCGCGCCGCCGGGGTGCGGTTTATTCCAGACAAGAATCCGCGGTTGCGCCTGGCGAAGATCGCAGCCGAATTCTACCGGCTCCAGCCCGATGTGGTCGCGGCGGTGACCGGCACCAACGGGAAAACCTCGGCGACGGTTTTTCTTCGCCAGATCTGGTCCTCGCTGGGAAAAAATGCGGCGAGCGTGGGCACGATTGGCATCGTCTCTCCCGCCGGCGAAAAGCCGCTGTCGCAGACGACGCCGGACCCGATCGGTTTGCACGCCGGGCTGGCGGAGCTGAAGCGCAGCGGCGTTACCCATCTGGCCATGGAGGCATCGAGCCACGGGCTCGACCAGTATCGCCTGGATGGCGTGCGCATCAGGGCGGCCGCTTTCACCAACATCACGCGCGATCATCTGGACTATCACCCGACGCAGGAACATTACCTGACAACGAAGCTGCGGCTGTTTCGTGAAATCGTCGAGCCGCGCGGGTTGGCCGTTGTGAACGCCGACGCGGACAACGCGGATCAATTTGCCTCTGCTGCGCGGCAACGCAAGCTG
The DNA here is from genome assembly GCA_052389895.1 of Alphaproteobacteria bacterium. Taxonomy (GTDB): domain Bacteria; phylum Pseudomonadota; class Alphaproteobacteria; order Micropepsales; family Micropepsaceae; genus CAVVXX01. The sequence goes on from JBQTHM010000007.1 coordinate 35,015, forward strand.
CGCGTCATCACCGTCGGACGCAGCGGCGACGACCTGCGCATCATGGACCATACAGTCGAACCGCACGGTCAACGCGTGAGGGTGCTATTTGACCGCTCCAAGTACGACTTGCATCTGCCGCTTGCGGGAATGTTCCAGGTATCGAATGCGCTGGTGGCGGGCGCACTCGCCATCGGCCTCGGCGATCCTGCCGACAAAGTGTTTGCGGCGCTTAAGAATCTGAAAGGCGCGCCGGGCCGCATGCAGCTTGTGGCCCGGGCGCAATCCGGTGCTCCTATATATATTGACTATGCGCACACGCCGGACGCACTCGAAACCGTGCTGCTGGCTGTTCGCCCGCATGTGAAAGGCAAGCTCCACCTCGTTTTCGGCTGCGGCGGCGACCGCGACCGGGGCAAGCGTCCGCTGATGGGTGCGGCGGCGCGAAAACACGCGGATACCGTGATTGTCACCGACGACAATCCCCGCAGCGAAGACCCCGCAGCGATACGGCGTGAGGCGCTGAAGGGCTGCCCCGGCGCGCGCGAAATCGGCGATCGCGCCCACGCTATTCGCGAAGCCATCGCCGGCTTGGGGGAGGGCGACGTGCTGGTGATCGCAGGCAAAGGCCACGAAGAAGGCCAAACCATCGGCGACGAGACGCGCCCCTTTTCCGATCGCGGAGAAGCGATCAAGGCCGCACGCTCGCTCGGCGGCGAAGCGGCGGGTGACGGGCTATGAGCGCGCCACTTTGGACCGCGCAGGAAGCCGACGCCGCGACGGGCGGGCGCTCATCGCGTGCTTGGGAAGCGGCGGACGTTTCCATCGACACGCGCACCCTCTCGCGGGGCGGCCTTTTTATTGCGCTCAAGGGCGCGCGCGACGGACACGATTTTGTGGCCGACGCCTTCGCACGCGGCGCCACCGCGGCGCTCGTTAGCCGCAAGCCGGAAAACGTTTCCGCCGAAGCGGCCCTGTTACTGGTTCCGGATACTCAGGCCGGGCTCGAAGCGCTGGGCCGTGCGTCACGCGCGCGTTCCAATGCGCGCATCGTTGCCGTTACGGGCAGCGCGGGGAAAACCACGACGAAGGAAATGCTGCGCCTTGTGCTTTCGCGCGCGGGAAGCACGGCGGCGTCCGCCGCGTCCTACAACAATCAATGGGGCGTGCCTTTGAGCCTGGCCCGGATGGGGCGCGACACGCGCTTCGGCGTGTTCGAAATCGGCATGAACCACGAAGGCGAAATCCGTGCCCTGGTAAAGCAGGTGCGCCCGCACGTGGCGCTCGTCACCACGGTCGCCCCCGCGCACCTCGAATATTTCGGAACAGTCGAAAAAATCGCCGACGCGAAAGCCGAAATCTTTGAGGGGCTGGATCCCGGCGGTTCGGCCCTTCTGCCGGCAGACGGTCCTTACGCCGACCGCCTTTCGAGGCGTGCACGCGAGGCCGGGGCAGACAACGTCCTCACTTTCGGCACGAGAGTCGACGCCGATGCGCGCCTGTTGTCCGCGCGCGCCGACGGCGAAGGCCAAACGGTGACCGCGAATGTCGGCGGCAACGCGGTTGCCTTTCGCCTTGTTGCGCCGGGTACCCACATCGCCAGGAATGCGGTTTCGGCCCTGCTTGCGGCAAGCGAGCTCGGCGTGCCCGTGGCGGAGGCGGCCTGCGCCATCGAAGAGTTCTCGCCGCTGAAAGGGCGTGGCGCGCGCTTCACAGTGGCGGGACGAACAGGTGCGATCGAAGTCATAGACGAAAGCTACAACGCAAATCCCGTCTCAATGTCCGCCGCGCTCGATCTTTTGGCGGCGGCGCGGCCGCGCGGCAGGCGGATTGCCGCCTTGGGCGACATGCTGGAATTGGGCGCGCAGGGCGAAGCGCTGCACACCGGTCTGGCCAAAGACATCGAGGCCGCCAAGGCCGAACTTGTCTTCCTTTGCGGCCCGCAGATGTCGGCGCTTTGGCAGGTGCTGCCGGAATCACGCAGGGGCGCCTACGCGGCCACGTCGACCGAACTGGCCCCGCAGCTGACCGGCGCACTGAAAGGGGGCGATGTTGTCCTGGTGAAAGGTTCGTTCGGCAGCCGGATGTCGGTCATCATCGAGGCGCTGAAGGCGCTCAGCAGCAACGGGGGCGGCGCCGCCGCGGCTTAGGAGGGAGCAGGTGTTTTTTCATTTTCTTGTACCGCTGGCGGACCAAATCGAAGTCTTCAATGTCTTCCGCTATCTCACGTTCCGTACCGGCGGCGCGGTGATGACGGCGTTGCTGGTCAGTTTCATTCTGGGTCCGGCGCTCATCCAGACCCTTAAGCAGTATCAGGGCAAGGGGCAGCCCATCCGCACCGACGGCCCGCAGCGCCACATCGTGGAAAAGCAAGGCACGCCAACTATGGGCGGCCTGCTTATTCTGATTTCGCTCACGGTCTCCACGCTGCTGTGGGCCGATCTTTCCAGCGGATATGTCTGGGCCGTGCTGGCGGTAACGCTTGCGTTCGGGTTCCTCGGCTTTGCCGACGATTATTTGAAGGTCACCAGCCGTTCTCCGGCCGGCGTAAGCAGCAAAGTCAAGCTTGCCTGCGAATTTTTCGTGGCCGGGGGCGCGGTCATTTGGCTTATGTCCCTGGAGACGGCGCCGCTTTCGGGCGCCGTGGCCGTGCCTTTCTTCAAGACCGTGCTGATTTCGCTTGGCTGGGGCTTCGTCGTTTTCGGCGCGCTGGTGATCGTGGGGTCATCCAACGCCGTGAACCTCACCGACGGCCTCGATGGCCTTGCGATCGTGCCTGTGATGATCGCCGCAGGCACATTTCTTCTTATCGCCTATCTCGTCGGCAATGTGCGGTTCGCCGATTACCTGCAACTGCATTACGTGGCGGGAACAGGCGAGCTCGCCGTGCTGCTGGGCGCCGTTCTAGGCGCCGGCCTGGGCTTCCTTTGGTACAACGCGCCGCCCGCCATGGTGTTCATGGGCGATACGGGTTCGCTGTCGCTTGGCGGATTGCTGGGTGCGGTGGCCGTCGCGATCAAGCATGAAATCGTGCTCGGCATCGTAGGCGGCCTCTTCGTCATCGAAGCCGTTTCGGTGATCGTTCAGGTTGTCTCCTTCAAGCTAACCGGCAAGCGCGTGTTCAAGATGGCGCCCATCCATCACCATTTCGAACAGCTCGGCTGGCACGAGTCCACCATAGTGATCCGCTTCTGGATCATCGCCGGCGTGCTGGCGCTGATCGGGCTTTCCACGCTGAAGCTGAGGTGAAGATGATCGCGGTACACGGCTTCAAAGGAAAATCGGTTGGCGTCTTCGGGCTTGCGCGCTCGGGGCTTTCGTCCGTGCGCGCGCTGCAAGCGGGCGGCGCACGCGTGCTTGCCTGGGACGACAAGCCGGAAGCACGCAAAGAAGCGGAATCGCTTGGCGCACAGGTACAACCTTGGGAGCCTTGGCCGTGGGGCGACCTGGCAGCGCTGGTGTTGAGCCCCGGCGTCCCGCTTACCTATCCCAAACCGCATGCCGTCGCGCTGAATGCGAGGGGTGCCGGCGTGCCAGTGATCGGCGACATTGAGCTCTTCGCGCGCACGGTCCAAACCGGTACGCCGCTCATTGCCGTCACCGGCACGAACGGCAAGTCCACCACGACAGCTCTGATCGGCCACATTCTGCAAAGTGCCGGATACGACGCGCAGGTGGGCGGCAATATTGGCAGGCCGGCACTGGACCTGGTGCCGCCGAATGCAAAAACGGCTTACGTCCTGGAGGTCTCCTCCTATCAGATAGAGTTGGCGCCGGGCCTCGAGCCAAGCGTGGCCGTGCTCACCAATCTCGCGTCCGATCACATCGACCGCCACGGTTCGATGGAGGCTTATGCCGCCGTCAAGGCGGCTTTGCTCGAACGCACGAAGCGCAGTGGCCATGTGGTTGTCGGCGTGGATGATGCGCATTCCGCTGCCATCTGTACGCGCCTGCTCGCTTCGGCGCCGCCGGACGTCTTTGCCGTTTCCGTGGGCAAGGTGCTCAATCGCGGCGTCTTTGTCGTCGAAGGCAGGCTGTATGACGGCCTTGCGGGCACGCCGGTTCAGGTCGGCGATCTGACCCGCGCTGCGCGGCTTCCCGGCGCGCACAATTGGCAGAACGCAGCGCTCGCTTATGCAGCTGTGCGCGGTCTGGCTCGCGAGCCGCACACGATCATGGGCGCGATCGAACGCTTTGCCGGTCTTCCTCACCGGACGGAAGAGGCAGGCCGCATAGGCAAGGTGCGCTTCATCAACGATTCGAAGGCGACAAACGCCGATGCCGCGGGGCGCGCGCTGGCCTGTTTCAACGATATCTATTGGATTGCCGGCGGCCGGCCCAAGCAAGGCGGCATTGCCGGCCTGACGTCGTATTTTCACCGCATCCGCAAAGCCTATCTGATCGGCGAGGCGGCCGCCGATTTCGCCGCTACACTTTCTGGGCGTGTGGAGCATGTCGTGTGCGGCACGCTGGACCGCGCGCTCAACGCGGCGCTCGCCGATGCGCGAGCGGGAAGCGCGGCCGACCCCGTGGTGCTGCTTTCGCCCGCCTGCGCGTCCTTCGACCAATTCCGCGATTACGAGCAGCGAGGAGATGTTTTTCGCGCGGCCGTGAAGGCGATGATGGAATGCGAAGGCAATCTTGCGAGGGCGCACGCATGAGCTTCGCGCGGACGGATAACAGTGGGCTTGCGCGTTGGTGGTGGACGATTGACCGTGTCACCTTTGCCTGCGTACTGGCGCTTATCGCCATCGGCCTTGTGCTTGCTTGCGCGGCAAGCCCGGCGGCCACGGGCTCGGCCGATTCCGCCGGCGATTTTCGCTATGCGTTGAAACAGGTGACCTTCGCACTGGCGGCAGGCACCATACTGGTCGGCACTTCGTTGCTGGATCCGCGCAAGATTCGCCTGTTTGCGGCCGGGCTGTTCGGACTGGCGCTGATCGGCGCGGGCGTTGCGCTCTTCGGAAGCGAGATCAACGGCGCCCATCGCTGGCTTGAAATTGGAAACGTCCGCTTCGAGCCGTCGGAATTCCTCAAGCCCGCTATCGCCGTGTTGGCGGCTACCTTCCTTGCCGACAAGATCAAGCGCGGATTCCCTGGCGAGGCCGTGACGCTTGTTCTGCTCGGGCCTGCCGTAGCCATCCTTTTGTTGCAGCCCGATGTCGGTCAATCGGCTCTTCTGATTGTGATCTGCGTTGCCATCCTTTTCTTTGCGGGGCTTTCCTATTCCTGGCTGGTGGCGCTGGGCGGCGGCGCTGCCGCACTCGCGGCGCTCACCTACTTGTATTATCCGCACGTGCGCGAGCGCCTGTTGCAGTTTTTCGAATCCGGCACGGGATATCAGACCGGCCTCGCACTGAAGGCGTTCGAGCAGGGCGGCGTCGCCGGCGTCGGCCCTGGGGAAGGCACGATCAAATACCGGCTTCCGGATGCCCATACCGACTTTATCTACGCCGTTGCCGGCGAGGAATTCGGATTGATCCTCTGCGCGCTGATTGCCTTGCTGTTCGGCGTCATCACGATTCGCCTGCTGCTGCGCGCGGCCAGAGCGCAGGACCCGTTCGTGCAGCTCGCGGGCGCCGGCCTTGCCGTCGCAATCGGATTCCAGGCGTTCATCAATATGGGCGTGGCGCTCAGCATTCTGCCCGCCAAGGGCATGACGCTGCCGCTCATTTCCTATGGCGGCTCGTCATTGTTCGCGGTGGCGTTGACGCTGGGACTGGCGCTTGCCGTCACGCGCCAGCGCCCGCACCTGCCGATGGAGTACCGGCCATGACGGCGTATGTGCTGGCGGCAGGGGGCACCGGCGGCCATGTTTTTCCGGCGCAGGCGCTGGCGCGCGAACTTTCCCGCCGCGGCCGCCGCGTGGTGGTGATGACGGATGCGCGCAGCAAGAATTACGGCGAAGTCTTTCCCGGCGCGGAGATTGCCACCGTGCCTTCCGCCACCTTTGCAGACCGCTCGGCGCCCGGGCGGTTGGCGGCGCTGGGCATCATCGCCGTCGGTGTCCTGTCTGCGTTCGCCAAACTATTGCGCCTCAAACCGAACGCGGTTGTCGGCTTCGGCGGCTATCCAAGTCTTCCCGTCATGACCGCCGCCTGGCTTGCCGGGATGCCGACCCTGGTGCACGAACAGAATGCGGTGCCGGGCCGCGTGAACCGCCTGCTCGTTGCCAAGGTAAAGCGCATCAGCGCTTCGCTCCCATTCGTTCGCTACGCGCCAAAGGATTCTACGCGCGTCGTGGTGACCGGAAATCCGGTGCGGCCCGAGGCGGCTGCGCTGGCGAATACGGGCTATACACCGCCGGATGTAAATGGGGCCATTCGCCTTCTCGTCTTCGGCGGCAGCCAGGGCGCGCGTGTGTTGAGCGAAATCGTCCCTGCGGCGCTGGCGCGATTGCCCGCGGAATTGCGCGCGCGGCTCGAAGTTACCCAGCAATGCCGCCCCGAAGACGTAGTGGGAGTGCAGGAAAGCTATCGCGCGTCCGCCATCAGGCACGACGTTGCGCACTTCTACGATGATTTGCCGACGCGCATGGCGCGCGCGCATCTTGTTATTTGCCGCAGCGGGGCTTCCACGGTCAGTGAGCTTGCCGTCATTGGCCGGCCCGCCGTTCTCGTACCGTATCCTTTTGCGATGGACGATCATCAGGCTGCCAACGCCGCCGTAATGGAAAGGGCCGGCGCCGCGTGGCACATGCCCCAGCACACGCTCACGCCGGAAGTGCTGGCGGCATTTCTTGCGGATGTTTTTGATGCGCCAGCGGAACTCGCAAAACGGGCCAAGGCCGCGCGCGCTTTGGGCCGCCCCGATGCGGCCCTGAGGCTTGCCGACCTGGTGGAGACACTGGGAAAGGAGGCGGCATGACGATTACCCGCTTGCCGCTTTCCATCGGCACGATCCACTTCATCGGCATCGGCGGCATCGGCATGAGCGGCATCGCCGAGCTTCTGCACAACCTCAAATACAAGGTGCAGGGCAGCGACACGGCCGAAAACGCAAATGTGAAGCGGCTGCGCGCGCTGGGGATTCCCATCGCCATCGGCCACGGCGCGCGCAACCTGAAAGACACGCAGGTCGTCGTTTATTCCTCGGCGATAAAATCGGGCAATCCCGAGCTTGATGCCGCGCGCGCCCTCGGCCTGCCGCTGGTGCGCCGCGCCGAGATGCTGGCCGAAATCATGCGGCTGAAGAACTGTGTTGCCGTGGCGGGCACCAACGGCAAGACAACTACGACGACGATGATTGCTGCGTTGCTCGACGCCGGCGGTTTTGACCCCACCGTCGTCAATGGCGGCATCATCAATGCCTATGGCACCAATGCGCGGCTTGGCAAAGGCGAGTGGGTTGTCGTCGAAGCCGATGAATCGGACGGCACCTTCCTGCGGTTGCCCGCTACCGTTGCCGTGGTCACCAACATCGATCCCGATCACCTCGACCATTACAGAAATTTCGACGGCCTGCGCGACGCCTTTAAGCAATTCGTCGAGAACGTGCCGTTCTACGGTTTCGGCGTGGTGTGCCTCGATCATCCCGAGGTGCAGACGCTTGTGGCGCGCGTGGAGGACCGCCGCCTGATTACTTATGGCTACAGTCCGCAGGCCGATGTGCGCGTGGAAAACGTTTCTTTCGCCGAAGGTGCTTCGCATTTCGATGTCGTTGTCACCGATCGCCGCAAGCGCAGCGAGGCGAAGCTCGGCACGTTCCATCTGCCCATGCCGGGACGCCACAATGTGCAGAACGCCCTGGCGACCATCGTCGTCGCCCGCGAACTCGGCATCGGCGTGGACAAGATTCGCGCCGGGCTGTCGCATTTTGCGGGCGTGAAGCGCCGGTTTACGCGCGTAGGCGAATGGAATGGCGCCGCCATCATAGACGATTACGCCCACAATCCGTTCAAGATTGCGGCCGCGCTTCAAGCCGCGCGCCAGGCCTATAGCGGCCCGGTCGTCGCCGTGGTGCAGCCGCACCGTTACACGCGGCTGCGCGACACATTTGAGCAGTTCTGCACCTGCTTGAACGAGGCCGACGTCGCGGTGATCGCGCCCGTGTACCCCGCCGGGGAACAGCCCATCGAGGGCTTCGACCGCGATAGTTTTGCCGATGCGTTGCGCGCGCATGGCCACCGCAACGTGCTGGTGATTGATGGCGAAGCCGGTCTCGCCTCCGCCGTTGCGCCCTGGATGAAGCCGGGCGGGGTTGTAGTGTGTCTCGGCGCGGGCTCGATCACCCAATGGGCGGCGAACCTGGAACAGGCGTTGATCGCGCAGGCGCGCGGCGCGGCGCGGGGAGGCGCGCGATGATGGCCTCTCGCCCCTGTGCCATGCTTCCGCCGGTGCGCGGCACGTATGCCGAAAACGCGCCGCTGAAAGATCTCGTCTGGTTCCGCGCCGGCGGTCCCGCCGAAATCCTTTTCCGTCCCGTCGATGCCGACGACCTCGCAACTTTTCTGCATGCAAAACCCGCCGGTACGCCCGTGACCGTTGTCGGTGTGGGTTCGAATTTGCTGGTGCGCGACGGCGGAATTCCGGGCGTCGTCGTTCGCCTTCCGGCGTCGTTCGGGCGCATCGTGATCGAAGGCACGCGCGTGCGCGCAGGCGCCGCCGCGCTCGACGCGGCAGTGGCGCGCGCCGCCGCAGATGCCGGAATAGGCGGCCTCGAATTCCTCCGCGGCATTCCCGGCACCATAGGCGGCGCGCTGCGCATGAATGCGGGTTGCTACGGCAAGGAATTAAAGGACGTGCTGGTGGAGGCGACTGCGTTCGATCCGCGAGGAAAAAGGATCACGCTGTCCCCCCAGGACATGCGCTTCGGCTATCGCCGCGCAGGCGTGCCCGACGATTTCGTCTTCATCGAAGCCGTTTTGCAGGGCATGAAGGACGAACCCACCGCTATCCGCGCACGCATGGAGGCTCTGGTGGCCCAACGCGAAGCCACCCAGCCGGTGCGCACAAAGACGGGCGGCTCGACATTCAAGAATCCAGGCGGACACAAGGCCTGGCAGCTCATCGAGCAGGCAGGTTGCCGCGGGCTGAGGCACGGCGCTGCGCAAGTATCCGAGCTGCACTGCAACTTTCTGATCAACACGGGCTCCGCCACGGCCGCCGACATCGAGACGCTTGGCGAAGTGGTGCGCGCGCGCGTGAAGGCGAATTCGGGCATCAACCTCGAATGGGAAATCAAACGCATGGGGCGCGCGCCATGAGCAAATTCAGGCGTGTCGCAGTGCTCAAGGGCGGCCTTTCGCCGGAACGCGAGGTGAGCCTCGTGTCCGGTGCCGCCTGCGCCAAGGCGCTGTGCGAAGACGGCTACGACGTCACCGAAATCGACGCCGGCCGCGATCTCGCCGATCGGCTTCGCGCGGCGAAGCCCGACGGCGTCTTCAACGCGCTGCATGGCCGCTGGGGCGAAGATGGATGCGTGCAGGGCATGCTCGAACTCATGCAGATTCCCTACACCCATTCGGGCGTGCTGGCCTCTGCGCTGGCCATGCACAAGGAGCGCGCCAAGGTTGCCTTCCAGGCGGCGGGCATCCCTATCGTCAAGAGCATCGTCGCCCACCGCAGGCTTGCCAGCGAAAGACACCTGATGGAGCCGCCCTACGTCGTCAAGCCGGTCAACCAGGGCTCGTCGGTGGGCGTCTTCATATTAAGGAAAGGCGACAATCGCCCTCCCGGCGAACTCGGCTCAGACCGCTGGGCGCTTGGCGATGACGTCATGATCGAAGAGTACGTGCCGGGACGCGAGCTGACGGTGGCTGTGATGGGCGAACGCGCCCTGGCCGTAACGGAGATAGTGCCCAGCACGAATTTCTACGACTACGAGGCCAAATACGCGGCGGGCGGCTCGCGCCATGTGGTGCCGGCGCAAATTCCGGCGCCGGCCGCCGAGGAAGCAATGCGCCTGGCGGAACGCGCGCATGCGGCGCTGGGTTGCCGCGGCGTGTCACGCACAGATTTCCGTTTCGATGACACATGCGAACCGCACCGCGTGATAATCCTGGAAGTGAATACGCAGCCCGGGATGACGCCCACATCGCTGGTGCCCGAACAGGCCGCTTGCAAGGGAATGGATTTCCGCGCACTCGTGCGCTGGATCATGGAGGACGCCTCATGCGACCGCTGAGGCGCAAGCGCGCGGCGCGCCGCGATCCGCGCGGCTCCTGGGCCAAGACCGCCGTGCTGCGCCCGCCGCGCGGCCGCCGCCGGGGCGAAAGCACGATCTCGCGCGTTGCCGGTGCACTCGCAGTGCGCCGCCGTCCGGTATTTTTCCTTACCTCGTCACTGCTTCTGCTCGCTGTGCTTTTTGGTCTGTTTGCCGGTGGCCACGTGGCAAACGCCTACGGAACGTTTTCCCGCGCGGTCGGCGATGCTTTCGGCAAGATCGGCTTTGCGGTTTCCGAGGTTTCGGTACGGGGCAACGAACGCACGCCCACAGGCGCAATCCTCGCCGGTGTCGGCGCGAAGAAGGGCAAATCCATTTTCGCCCTCGACCCGGCGTTGGTGCGTGCGCGCCTGCTCACACTTCCCTGGGTGGCGGGCGCCGACGTGCGCCGCCGATTTCCCGGCACAGTATCGGTCGTCATCGTCGAGAAGCGCCCCTTCGCACTCTGGCGGAATGGAACGGACGTCGCGCTCGTGGAACGCTCCGGGGCCGTCATCACGCGCAACGGTCTGGATGAGTTCGCACACCTGCCGCTCATCTATGGCAAAGGCGCGCCCGAAGCGGCAGCGCCATTGCTCGACGCCATCGGAGCAAGCCGCGCGGTCTCGGCGCGTTTCCGGGCGGCCGAATATGTCTCCGAGCGGCGGTGGAATCTGGTCCTTGACGGCAATGTCGTCGTGAGGCTCCCAGAGGAGGGCTGGCAGCGCGAAATCGGCGAGCTGGAAAGGCTGATCGTGGACCGGGGCGTGCTCGAGCGCGCGATAGAAATGATCGACTTGCGCTACCCCGATTCGTACATATTCCGCTTACACGATGGTGATTCGCGGCCGGTGCCGCGGGAGAGGCCCACCTGATGGGGGAAATGAGGCCCAGGATCAACGGCCTAGGCGCGCAGGCGCCGCGTCCCGGGCTTATTGCGGCTTTGGACGTTGGCTCGTCCAAGGTTGCCTGCATCATCGGCCGGGCTGATTCGGGCGGGCTGAAAGTCTTGGGCGCGGCCGTGCACGAGGCGCGCGGAATGCGTTCGGGCGCGGTGACGAGTTTAGAGCTGGCAGAGGCCGGCATTCGCGAAACCGTCGAGGTCGCCGAACGCCTCGCCGACACGCGCATCCAGGATGTCATTCTGTCGGTTCAGTGCGGCCAGCCGCAAAGCCTGATTGCCCGCGCCGAAAAGAACTTGGGCGGCACGCTGATCTCGGATGCCCATCTGCGCGAAATCATCGCCGAAGGAAAGCGCGCCTGCCGCGCCGATGGCTGTGAAACACTACAGGCCGCGCCGGTTGCCTATGTGGTGGACCAGTCCCGCGGCGTGCGCGACCCGCGCGGCATGTTTTGCGACCGCCTGGGTGTCACCCTGCATGCCGTGGCCGTACCAGGCGGGCTGCTACAGAACTTGCGTCTCGCCGTCGAGCGCTGCCACTTGACCATTTCGCGTCAGCTTTACGCACCCTATGCCAGCGCGCTTGCCACGCTTGCACCGGACGAGATGGCGCTCGGTGCGACGCTCATCGACATGGGCGCGGGCGTCACGTCGATAGCGGTCTTCATGGAAGACGCGCTTGTGCACGTCGATTCTGTTCCCATCGGCGGCGCGCATGTGACGTCCGATATCGCGCGCATGTTCTCCACGCCCTTGGGCGCCGCCGAACGCATCAAGTCGCTTTACGGCTCGGCGCTGGGCGATTTTGAAAGCGGCACCGACATGATCGAGGTCCCGCAAATGGGCGAAGTGGGTGAGGAGGCGGGCCAGCGCATCAAGCGTTCTCTGCTTACGCGCGTCATCCAGTCGCGCATCGAGGAAATCCTCACCCATGTGCGCGATCGCCTGCGCGATAAGGGTTTCGACGTCGCGGCGGGACGTCGCGCGGTTCTGACTGGCGGCGGGTGCCAGCTTGCCGGCGTGCGCGAGCTTGCGGGGCGCATCCTCAACAAGCAGGTGCGCATCGCACGTCCGGCGACGTTTCCGGGTCTTGCCGCCGCTACGGCGGGACCCGCCTATGCGACCGTGCTGGGCCTTCTCATTGCGGGCGCCACGACGGCGCCCGAAGTGCTGGACCCGCGCGGCAATTACGAATCCAAGCCGCAGAAGCGCGGGCTTTCCCGCCTTCTCGCGGGCGGTTTGTTCGGTTGATGGAAAGGAAGCGGACGATGACGGGTAGAAAAGAGTCACGCCCGCGGGGTGTCGGCGGAGGACCTGCGTAACCAGTAGGAGGTCGAAATGCCGATCAAAATCAGGGCGCCCGAAATCACGGAGCTCAAGCCACGCATCACCGTGCTGGGTGTCGGCGGGGCGGGCGGCAACGCCGTCAACAACATGATCCAGGCGAAGCTCCAGGGCGTGGGCTTCGTCGTCGCTAACACGGATGCCCAGGCGCTCGCGCAGTCCAAGGCCGAACACCGCATCCAGCTGGGCGCGCGTCTCACCGAAGGGCTTGGGGCCGGCGCAAAGCCGGAAGTCGGACGCGCCGCCGCCGAAGAGTCACTCGAGGAAATCCTCGAGCATCTGGGCGATGCGCACATGGTCTTCATCACCGCCGGCATGGGAGGCGGCACGGGAACGGGCTCGGCGCCCGTAATTGCGCGCGCCGTGCGCGAGCTTGGCACCCTGACCGTGGGCGTGGTGACGAAGCCTTTCCACTTCGAAGGCGACAAGCGCATGCGCGTGGCCGAGCAGGGTATCGACGAGCTGCAGCAATTCGTGGACACGCTCATCATCATCCCGAACCAGAACCTGTTCCGCGTCGCCAATGAGCGCACGACCTTTGCCCAGGCCTTCGCCATGGCGGACGAGGTTCTTCATTCGGGCGTACGCGGGGTTACCGACCTTATCGTCATGCCGGGTCTCATCAACCGCGACTTCAACGACATCAAGACCGTGATGTCGGAGATGGGCAAGGCGATGATGGGCACGGGCGAGATGGAAGGCGAAGGCCGCGCGATCAAGGCGGCCGAAGCTGCGATTTCCAACCCGCTGCTTGACGACGTGTCCATGAAGGGCGCGCGCGCCGTGCTCATCAACGTCACCGGCGGACCCGATCTGATGCTGTTCGAGGTGGATGAAGCTGTGAACCGCATCCGCGCGGAGGTAGATCCCGACGCCAATATTCTCTTCGGTTCGGCCATCGCGGAGGACATGGAAGGCCGCGTGCGTGTGTCGGTCGTGGCGACGGGCATCGATGCAGAGGTCTATCGCGCGGAAACTCCGGCCAATGTACAGCACTTCCCGCTACGCAAGCGCGTCGCCGAGCCCGCGCGTCCGTTTGCGCCGCAACCGCGCGCTGCGCAGCCCGCCGCGGTGAGCCCGGTGCACCGGCAGGTAGAAACGCTCGCCCATGAAATGGGCGTGCGCACCGCCGATGTGCTGCGCGAAGCGGCCATGCGCGAAGCTCTCGCCCAGCCGGAAGCGGGCGAACCGCTTGTGCTGGGCGGGGCGGAAGCGCCGGCCATCGAAGAGGAGCCGCTGCCGCCCCAGCCGCAGCGTGACCGCGTGGCGGAGATGGCTGCTCCGCAGGCCAGGCGCTTCGGTCTGTTCGGCCGCGGCCGGCGCGCCGAGCGGATCGAACCGCAGCTCGAGCATACGCGGGAAGCAGCCGCGACCTTGCGCGCCACGGCGCAGGTAATGGGCCGCCAGGCGCCGCAGCCGGCGCCACAAGCGCAGCCGCAGGCTGCGATGCCCGCGCAAGCCGACGCGCCGAAGGAGGATCTGTTCGGCGGAGTGAACGAGGACGACCGATTGGAAATCCCCGCTTTCCTCCGCCGCCAGAGCAACTGATACTGGAGAAATGACACCGCGTAAAACGCTCGCATCGGAAGCTGTTGCCAATGGCGTGGCTCTCCATGCGGGCGTTCGCGCACGGTTGCGGCTTCTGCCTGCGCCAGTGGACGCAGGCATCGTTTTCCGCCGGGGCGATCTGGCCAACGCCGAAGTTGCCGCCCTGTGGTCGAACGTCAGCGAAACGCGGCTGGGCACCGTCATTTCCGGCAACGGCGCCAGCGTCGGCGTAGTGGAACATCTGCTTTCCGCCCTGGCCGGCGCCGAAGTGGATGACTGCATCGCCGAAGTGGACGGGCCTGAGCCACCCATCTTGGACGGCGACTCGCTTTCGTATCTTGCAGTCATCGAACGGGCAGGAGTGCGCGAGCATGGCGGCAGGCGCAAAACCATACGCGTGCAAAAGCCAGTTCGAGTGGGCGATGATGCCGAATGGGCCGAACTCGAGCCCGCGCCGCGGGCGGAATTCCATTTCGAGATTGAATTCCCCACGCCGGTGATCGGCAGGCAGAAATTCGAATTCGCCTTTTCCCCCGAAGGGTACCGCAAGGATATCGCGCCCGCCCGCACCTTTGGTTTCTTGAAGGACGCCGAGAAACTGCGCGCAGCGGGCTTCGCACGCGGCTCAAATGCGGAAAACACCCTTGTCCTGGATGGCGAGCGGATCGTGAACGCCGGCTTGCAGCGCTTTAGGGATGAGTTTGTACGCCACAAGATACTGGACGCAATCGGCGACCTGAAACTTGCCGGTGCGCCCATCTGCGGCCGCTATGAAGCCCGGCGCGCCAGTCACAAGCTGAACAACTCGCTTCTGCGCGCGCTATTTGCCGACCCCGCCAATTACGAAATCGTCTAGACCGGTTCGCGCTGGGAAATCTTGGGTTCCGATTTTTGTTCGGCCGATGCGCGTGCCTTCAGCGTCTTCACCAGGTGCGCCAGCGCCGTGCGGGCTTCCTCGTCGGGAATTTCGAGAAAGTTGCGCACCAGATCGATTGCCACCCGGTTGCGTCCGCCATGCGGAAGTCCTTTGGGGGCCAGTTCGGGATCCAGGCCTTCGAAGAAGAATGTTACGTCGACGCCAAGGCGCTGCGCGATTTGAAAAAGCCTGCCCGCGCTGACGCGATTGGCGCCTGTCTCGTACTTCTGGATCTGCTGGTAGGAGATGTTCAACGCAACTGCGAGCTGTTCCTGGGTCAGCCCGAGAAGCGTGCGCCGAAGCCGGATGCGCGCTCCGACATGATCATCCACGCGGCGAGCCAATCTCGGCGGAATTTCAGCAAGATAGTCCATGTCTGGGCCTCCCTTTGTAGTTGTAGTATGGAATGAACTCTATTAAAAGTAGATAAACTCCACGCCTCGTTTGTCAACCGGAAAGGCGAACGGACCTCGCGCCGACTCGCGGCGAGGTAGAGCGCGTCGTTTCGACGATCATCTGGACCAGCCGTTCGGCCAAATGGCATAAGGTGGCGAACTCCGACGACTCCCAACTTCGAATGGCGCCTATACGCCCGCACTTGGATCGCGACTCATGCCGCTAAAAAGCCCCGCCAAGCGTTTGCCGCTTCTTGCCATGGCGGTTGCACTCGCACTCGCCGTTGCCGGTTGCGCGGACGACGAGGCCGCCAAGGAGCCCGAGTATGTCGAGCGCCCGGTCGAGACGATTTATGCCGAGGCGCTCAAGCAGCTCGATAGGGAAAGGTACACGGAAGCGGCCAAGCAATTCGACGAAGTTGAGCGCCAGCACCCCTATTCGGTGTGGGCCCGCCGCGCGATCCTGATGTCCGCCTATTCCTATTACGAAGCCAACAAGTACAACGAGGCCATTCAGGCGGCGGAGCGCTTCGTACAACTGCATCCGGGCAACAAGGATGCGCCCTATGCCTATTACTTGAAGGCCATTTCGCTCTACGAGCAGATTGTCGACGTGGGACGCGACCAGGAAAAAACGCGGCTCGCCATGGCTGCGCTCGATGACGTTACGCAGCGCTTCCCCGGCACGGCTTACGCGCGCGATGCACAGTTGAAAGCCGATCTAACCCGCGATCACCTGGCCGGCAAGGAAATGGTGATCGGCCGCTATTATTTGCGAAGCGGCCAGTACATCGCCGCCATCAACCGGTTTCGCGCAGTCGTGGAAAAATACCAGACGACAAGCCATTGCCCCGAGGCGCTGGAACGTCTGACCGAGGCCTACATGGCGCTCGGCGTGACCAAGGAAGCGCAAACGGCGGCCGCAGTGCTGGGCCACAACTATCCCGGCAGCAGCTGGTACAAGGATTCGTACGCGCTGCTGACCAATCAGAATCTGGCGCCGCAGGAACACAAGGAGTCCTGGATCAGTAAAGCATTCCGCACGGTCTTCTGAGCCGCCGATGCTCGCGTCGCTCGCCATCCGCGACATCGTTCTGATCGAAAGAGCCGCGCTCGAATTCGGCCCGGGGTTGAACGTGCTGACGGGCGAAACGGGGGCGGGAAAGACCATTCTGCTGGAGGCGCTGGGCCTGGCTGTCGGCGGGCGCAGCGGGGCGCGCGCAGGCCTTCGTCCAGGCGCCGGTCAGGGCGGCGCCACGGCCGTGTTCGATGTGCCGGCGGATGATCCCGTACGCGCCATGCTTTCCCGATGCGGCGTAGACGGCGCGCGCGAACTCGTGCTCCGGCGCACGATTTCGGCGGACGGGCGCACGCGCGCGTTCATCAATGACGAGCCGGTCGGCGTCGCGCTGGCGCGTGAGGTGGGGGCCTCGCTTCTGGAAGTGCACGGACAGGCGGATGACCGCGGCCTGTTCGATACCGCCACGCACCGCGCCTTACTCGATACTTTCGGCGGCCATCTCGCGCTCGCCCGGGAATCGGCGCGCGCCTTTGAAGTATTCGCAGACGCGCGCCACTGCCTTGGGCAAATGCAGTCGGCGGCCGCTGCGGCGGAGGGCGAACTTGAGAACGTCACCTACGCGCTGCGCGAACTTTCGCAGCTTGCGCCCGAAGTGGGCGAAGAAAAGCGGCTCGCAGAAGAGCGCGTGTTGCTCCTCAACGCTGGGCGCATCGCCGGAGACGTTGCCGCAACCGCAGACCATGCGAGCGGCGAGCGGGGCGCGGAGACGGCGCTGGCCCAGGCGCTGCGCCGGCTTTCCCGCATGGCGCCCGAGGGCCGCGAGGCCGCGCGTGCGGCCGAAACGGCTTTGGAATCCGCTTTGGCTCATGTCCAGGAATCGCGGCGCGAGCTGGAATCGCTTCTTTCGCGTCTCGACGCCGACCCCGCCAAGCTGGAAAAACTGGAGGATCGCCTCTTCGCGCTGCGCGATGCGGCGCGCAAATACCGGGTGCCTTGCGACCGGCTGCCGGAGCTGCGCAAGGAATTCGAGGCAAGGCTTGCCGAGATCGACGGCGGCGGCAGCCGCGTCGCCGCAGCGGAACAGGAATGCGCCCGCGCGCAAGACGCGTTTCTTTCGCTGGCGCGCAGACTTTCGGCCGCGCGCAATTCCACCGCCAGGAAATTGGAAGCGGCGGTGGCGCGCGAGCTGGCGCCGCTAAAGATGGCGCATGCGCGCTTCCGTGTTTCGCTCGCGCCGCTTGCGGAAGACGATGCGAACGCCAACGGGTTGGAACGGATCGTCTTTGAAGTTACCACCGTGGAGGGAGCGTCCTTCGGCCCGCTGGCGAAGATCGCCTCCGGCGGCGAACTCGCGCGCTTTGCGCTGGCGCTGAAGGTGGTGCTGGCCGAGGCAAGCCCGCCCGCCGTGCTCGTTTTCGACGAAGTGGACCGCGGGGTCGGCGGTGCGGTTGCGGATGCCGTGGGGGAGCGGCTTCAGCGGCTCGCGCGAACGGCACAGGTGCTCCTGGTTACGCATTCGCCCCAGGTGGCCGCGCGGGCCGCGCATCATTTCCGCATCACGCGCAAGGGCGACACAGTGGCGGTTCAGCTGCTCGCTGACGACGCGCGCGCGGAAGAAATCGCCCGCATGCTTTCGGGTGCAGCCATCACCGGTGAAGCGCGCGCCGCGGCCCGCCGCCTGATTGCGGAGGCACAGGGCGAAGCAGCGCCCGTGCCAAAGAAGCGCGCGCGAGCGTGATCTTGCGCTGCTTTTCTTCCCCCCCTTGTGGGGGAAGAGGGCGCGCAGCGCCAGAAGGGGGGTAATAGCAGCGATACCCCCCACCCAATCTAGCTTCGCGCTTGCGCGCTGCGCTGTATCACCCTCCCCCACAAGGGGGGAGGGACTTATATATGAGTTATGACGCAAATCGCCGAAAAGCCCATTGATCTGTTGAGCGAGGCCGAGGCGAGGAAAGAGCTCGCGCGCCTGGCCGAGCAGATCGCCGCGCACGACAAGGCCTATTACCAGGAAGACGCGCCAGTCATAACCGATGCCGAATACGATGCGCTGCACCTGCGCAATGCCGAAATCGAAGCGCGCTTCCCCAAGCTGATCCGCCCGGACAGCCCGTCGAAACGCGTGGGCGCCGGGCCCGCCGAGCGCTTCGAGAAGGTGCGGCACGCCAAGCCCATGCTGTCGCTGGACAACGCTTTCACGGATGAGGACGTCGCCGATTTTGCCGCCCGTGTGCGGCGCTTCCTGAAATTGGGCGAGAAAGAAAAGATCGCTTTCGTGGCCGAGCCCAAGATCGACGGCGTTTCCTGCTCGTTGCGCTACGAGAAGGGCAAGCTCGTGCTCGCCGCCACACGTGGAGACGGGGAAGAGGGCGAGAACATCACCGCCAATGTGCGCACCATATCCGATGTGCCGCACGAATTCGGCAGCCGCGCGCCCGCCGTGTTCGAGGTGCGCGGCGAAGTTTATATGAGCCATAAGGATTTCGAGGCGTTAAATGCGCGCCAAGCCAAGCGCGGCGAAAAGATTTTCGCCAATCCGCGCAATTCGGCCGCGGGCAGCCTGCGCCAGCTTGATCCATCCATCACCGCGCGGCGCCCGCTCCGCTTCTTCGCCTATGGCTGGGGCGAAACGTCGGAGCTTCCCGGCGGCACGCACTGGGAGCTGTTGCAGGCGCTGAAGAAATGGGGCTTTCCCGTCAACCCGCTCGCGTGCCGTTGCGGGACGACGGAAGAGGTTCTGAAGTTTTACGAGGAGATGCAGCACAGGCGCGCGGGGCTCGGCTTCGATATCGACGGCGTTGTCTACAAGGTGGACCGCCTCGACTGGCAAGAGCGGCTGGGTTTCGTTTCGCGCTCTCCGCGCTGGGCAATCGCCCACAAATTTCCCGCGGAACAGGCGGAGTCGGTCGTAGAACGCATCGCCGTTTATGTGGGGCGCACCGGGGTGCTCACGCCGGTGGCACACATCAAGCCGGTCACGGTGGGCGGCGTGGTGGTGCGCAACGTCACGCTGCACAACGAAGACGAGGTCGCGCGCAAGGACGTGCGCGTGGGCGACACGGTGGTGGTGCAGCGCGCGGGCGACGTGATCCCGCAGATCGTGCGCGTCGTGCCCGAGCGCCGGCCGAAAGGCGCCAAGCCCTGGCAGATGCCCGACAAATGCCCGGTGTGCGGCAGCAAGGCGGTGCGCGAGGTCAATCCCTCGACCGCCGAGCCCGAAGCCGCGCGCCGCTGCACCAACACGCTCACCTGCCCGGCGCAGGCCGTGGAGCGGCTGCGTCATTTCACTTCGCGCGCCGCCTTTGACATCGAGGGGCTGGGCTGGGAATTCATCCAGATGTTCTACGAGGCAGATCTCGTCAAGCAGCCTGCCGATATTTTCACGTTCAAGGACCGCGCCGCCGCCGTAAACGCCGTGCTGGCGCGCCATTTCGCGGCCCTGGGCGCACAAAGGAAAAAGGAGGGCGAGAAGGCGGGGAAAAAGAAGGCGGAAGCGAAGGAATATCCGCTGGCGCAAAAGCTTATTGCGGCAATTGAAGAGCGGCGCACCGTTCCGCTCGACCGCTTCATCAACGCGCTGGGCATCCCCCATGTGGGCGAAACGGTGGCCCGGCTGCTTGCGCGCAATTTCCGCTCCCTGGATGCCTTTCTTGAGGCTATGGAAGGCCCGCACGCCGTGAAGGAGCTCGACGCCATCGAAGGAATCGGCGAAGTGATGGCGGAAGCCATCAAGGAATTCTTCGACGAGCGTCACAACCGCGAGGCGCTGAAGCGGCTGCTGAAACAGGTGAAGGTCACCGGCGTGGCCGCGCCGCGCACGGCGGGCTCGAAGATTGCCGGCATGACGATCGTTTTCACCGGCACACTGGAAAAAATGACGCGCGAAGAGGCCAAGGCGCGCGCGGAGGCGCTGGGCGCGCACGCGGCAAGCTCGGTGTCGAAGAAAACGGACCTCGTCGTCGCAGGGCCGGGTGCCGGCTCGAAATTATCGGAAGCCGAAAAGCTCGGCGTGAAAGTGATCGACGAAGATTCCTGGCTGAAACTGATCGGCGCATAGCCCCCACCCGAAAAATCTCTGCTCGCGCCTCGATTTTTCGACCTCCCCCGCAGGCGGCGGAGGAAACCGTGCAGCAGCGCCTCGGCGAAACGTTCCTCCCCCGTTTACGGGGGAGGTCGATCCGATGAGCGAAGCGAAGCGGATCGGGTGGGGGGATGTCGTTTATGACGACAGCGCCTTCGCCAGGAACGGCAGGCTTTTGTCCATGCGGTAATCCACGGCGGTGTGGTCGTCGGGGAATTCCTCGTACACATGCGTTACGCCGATACGCTCAAGCGCGCGGTGAAAACGCCGTGCGCCAAAAACGAGATTGTACTGGTCGATGTCGCCGCAATCGATCCACAGCGCGTTCAGCTTCTTCAGGCCTTCGCCGCAGGTCTCGACCAGAATGAGCGGGTCCCACGCCTGGAAATTCTTCCAGCGCTCGGGGATCAGCTCGCAGGTCTGCATGTCCACCGGCAGCCGCACGCCCCAATAGGCCTCCGGGTCAGGGTCGTAGGTCGCGCACATGGCCAGCGCCATGATCTCGTGCAGGTCCTTGTCCTTCACCTTGGGCAGCTCGTAGAATTTCTTCAGCCACTTCTCGATCGAATACTCGCACTTGGCGAGCATGCGCAGGATGTTGGGAAAATCGGGCAGGTAGCAAAGCTCGAACCCCATGTCGCCCGAATGGCAGGCGGCGCCCGCCCAGAAATCGGGATAGAGCAGCGCGTGCGTGATGGCGCCGTAGCCGCCCGAGCTCTTGCCGAACACGCCACGGCGCCCTGCGCCGCCGCAACCGAATTTGCTCTCCACGAACGGCGTCATTTCCTGGATGAGGAAATCGGCCCAGCGGCCGGTGCCCGCACTGTTTATATACTGGTTGCCGCCCAGCCTGGTGAAGCAGTCGGGAAAGGCCACCACGCAGGGCGCCATCTCGCCCGCATGGATCAGGCGGTCGAGCCGCTCGGGCAGATTCTCCAGAAAATTTTTCCAGTTGGTGTGCGCTGGCCCGCCCGCGGTGAAGCCGACCAGGTCCACCAGCAGCGGCAGCCCGCGCCCGGTCTGTCCTTGCGGTACGTACACATCGATGATGCGGTTGGTGGGATCGCCGAGGATGTTCCCGGCCAGCGCCTTGCTCTCCAGCCACAAGCGGTGCACTTCGCCCCGCGGAATATTTTCATCGCGTCTCATTCCATTCTCCCCAATTACCCCCCTAAGTGGGGAGGCGCGCCCCCTCCGGCGCGCAATTGCGCGCCACCTCCCCCACTGGGGGAGGATGAAGATTTCATGCTCCCCCTCTGGGGGAGCTGTCCGCGAAGCG
>JBQTHM010000008.1:0-173814 GCA_052389895.1 Alphaproteobacteria bacterium
TTTCCTTTTGTAATTGGAGCGAAGTGATGGTGAGACTGCCTAGTGCGCCACTTGGTCTAGGTCTCGTGGACTTCAGTGCCGCGGCTTGCCGTTACCTTTCAGTGTGGCGCAGCGAAATCTAAAGAGATTGCGTGCCGGATCTTCCATGGCGCTCTCAATCGTAGTTCCAGTCCTGAATGAAGAGCCGACAGTGGAACGATGTCTGCGCAGTCTGGCGGACATCAGGGCGCGTGGCGCCGAAATAATCGTCGTTGACGGAGGGAGTGCCGATCGGACCGTTGCTCTTTCCGTCATGTGGGCAGACCGGGTGGTGACGGCCCCCCAAGGCCGCGCTTCTCAAATGAATGCCGGCGCCGAGATAGCACGCGGGGACACGCTCCTCTTCCTTCATGCCGATACGCTTTTGCCGCCGCTTGCGGACCGCGCGATTGAAACTGCCTCCAATCAGCCGGACCGATCTTGGGGGTTTTTCAAAGCGCGCATTATTCCCGCCACGCCGATGCTTTCCATCGTGGCCGCTTCAATGAACTTGCGTTCCTATTTGTCGAGCATAGCGACCGGCGATCAGGCGATTTTCGTTCGCCGCGCCGTGTTCGAGTCCGTCGGAAGCTACCCCGACATCCCGCTGATGGAAGATGTTGCACTGTGCAGGGCGTTGAGGCGTGCGGGAAGGCCTGCTTGTCTGGACGCGCATGTTCTCACCTCCGCTCGCAGGTGGGTGACACATGGCGTCTTTCGCACCATCGTGCTGATGTGGTGGCTTCGTCTGCGTTTCTTTCTCGGCGCCAATCCTTTTGTCCTGGCGGAGCAATATGGCTATGTCCCGCGAACACGCTGATCGGATTCCCGTGGCGGTTTTCGCAAAGGCCCCGATTCCCGGGTATGCCAAAACCCGGCTGATACCGCGTCTCGGCGCTGACAACACCGCAAAGCTGCAAGGGCTGCTAATTGAGCGCGCCCTCCATGCCGCCTTGGCTGCAGACATCGGTCCTGTGTCGCTCTGGTGCACGCCCGATAGCCGGCACGAGTTCTTCCGGGCGCTGGCGGCGCCGCTCCGCATATCGCTTCACGAACAGACCGGTTACAGTCTTGGTGCACGTATGCGCAACGCATTCGACGCGTTGACGATCGGCACGTCCGCGCTTCTTATTGGCACGGATTGCGCCGTACTTGAGCCAGAACACCTCACTCGCTGTGCGAAATGCCTCAATGACGGAGCGGATGCGGTTTTTGTTCCCGTGGAGGACGGCGGATATATAGCCGTTGGACTTAAACAAAACATCCCCGCGTTATTTGACGATATTCCTTGGGGCACGCCGGGCGTCATGGCGACAACCGAGGCGCGCGCCAGAGCTGCGGGCGCAAACATCGAGAAGCTGGCGCCGCTATGGGATATTGACCGGCCGGCAGATTTCGACCGTGCATTGAGATGCGGCGCGCTGCAGCCGTCGTATTTTTCGATGTCCGCCTGATCTGCGATGACGCAATTCGTGCTGGATCATGAACCTGCGGTTCGCCTTGTGTTTTTCCTCGGCGTGATCTTTGCGATGGTCGCTTGGGAAGGGGCACGCCCCCTGCGCGCACGTTTCGTCTCGCGATGGAAACGCTGGCCCAGCAATCTGGCAATTGTCGCATTGAATGCAGGAATGCTGCGGCTGGCCGTTCCGATTTCGGCCGTAGGGCTTGCCCTAATAGCAGAACAGCGGAATTGGGGACTGTTCAACAATATTGAGATGGAGAAGGGAATTGCGATCGTCCTTTCGATCATTATTCTGGATTTCGCGATCTATCTCCAGCATGTCGTGTTTCACGCCGTGCCCGCGCTCTGGCGGTTGCATCGCATGCATCACGCCGATCTCGATTTCGACTTCACGACAGGCTCACGGTTTCACCCGGGCGAGATATTTCTGTCGATGGGAATCAAGTGTGCGATCGTGGCGGTCCTTGGCCCTCCGGCAGTAAGCGTGATCCTGTTCGAGATTTTGCTGAGCGCGAGTTCGACGTTCAACCACGGGAATGTAAGTCTGCCGCCGCGATTGGAACGATTTGCACGCTGGCTCGTCGTAACGCCCGACATGCATCGTGTTCACCACTCCGACGTTCCAGCCGAAACGAACAGCAATTTCGGCTTCAACCTGTCGGTGTGGGATCGTCTGCTGGGCACATACCGTTCGCAGCCGTCGGCCGGGCACCACCGGATGACCATCGGGCTTGACGTATTTCGCGATCCCAATGAGCTGCGCCTTGATCGCATGCTCCGGCAACCCTTCGTGGGAAAGACGGGACCTTATCCGATGGGCGGAGGGCTGTTGTTGCGTAAATCGCAGGAGAACGCGGACCAGACGCCCGGGCCGGGAACCGACTAGTTTGAACTGCAAAAAGCGCGCGCTCGCGCCATGATCCTCGGGAATTATGCGAGCACTGAGTGCTTTGAGGGAAAAACGCGCCCGACTTTCCAGGTGGCCCTGAATGCTGCCCAGATCGCCTTCCAGCCAAGCGTTGCTCCTACCATGAGTTTGGCGCGGTCTGCGTCACTCCCCTGGAGGGCTTCGCGGCCGCCCTGCTCGTAAAGCTGCAAATGTGCGGCGCCGATGATGAGAGCGAGGTGGGTGTAGGCTTGCGGGAAATTGCCCAGAAATGTCTTGCCGTCTTGATCGATTTCTTCCGCGTAAAGTCCAATGTCGTTGGCATGACCGAGCAGGCTTTGGAACAGCTCTTGCGCTTCGATGTGCCGGCCAATGTGAAGATAGGCGTCTGCCAGCCAGAAGCTGCAAATCAGAAATGCGCCTTCCTGTCCGGCCAGCCCATCTTCCGTCCTGTATCGGTGAACAAAGTCGCCATTCCGAAGTTCATTTTCTACCGCGACTAACGTGCTCCGCAATATTTCGTCGTCCACTGGGAAGGCAACAAGCGGAACCCGGAGCAGCGCGGCATCCGTATTCGAGCGTCCGTATGCCTGGACCAGTCTGCCGTGTCTCTCCACACCACCCTGGGCGCGAACGTCGGCAACGATCCGGTCGCGCTCGCGCTGCCAGCGCTCGTTCTGCCCGAGGAGGCGGATTGCACGATCAAGCGCGACCCAACTCATGATCTTTCCGTGCACATGATTTAGCGGAGCCGCACGCATTTCCCATATGCCATGGTCCGGTTCTTGCCAGTGGTTTGCGACATAGTCGGCCAGCGCGGCAAGCATGGCCTGATCGCCGCCGTCGAGTGTTCCGCCGAGCGCATGGAAGAGCATCGCCCAATCGAGGACCTCGCCAAACACATCCAACTGGTGCTGACGGTACGCACCATTTCCCGTGCGAACCGGTCGGCTGCCCGCATAGCCCGCGAGGTGGTCGAGGGTTTTTTCATAGAGGTCGGTTTCGCCCTCGATTCCGTACATGATGCGAAGGTCGGATGCGCTCGCCGAACACACGCGCCGCAAATATTCGCTGAAGCGCCTCGCCTCGCCTCCGTAGCCAGAAATGCCCAAGGCGTAGAGGGCAAACGTCGTGTCGCGCAGCCAGCAGTAGCGATAGTCCCAATTTCGCACGCCTCCGAGGGCTTCGGGCAGCGAAGTCGTCGGCGCGGCGACGAGCGCACCGGACGGCGCATAGATTAAGAGCTTGATCGTGAGCAGACTGCGCCTGACCTCAGCGGAATAAGGGCCGCGATAGCGGCAATAGCCGATCCACTCATTCCAGAAGGCAAGCGTGACCTGGCGATAATGCTCTACCCGGTCGAGCACGGCGGCGGGCTCAAGCGGGTCGGCGGCAACAACCAGCACCAGGCGCTGACCCGGTGACAGAACCAGGCGCGCCTCGGCAACGTCGTCCCGCAATGAAAAGCTGCCAAGATTGTGCAGCAGCATGGGGCCGTTGCCCGACAATATCCTGTTTTCTTCGAGTGCGAGCCGCGCGTTTTGGCGGCCAAAATCGAGACTCGGCCGATATTGCACCCGTATTTCAATGGAACCGCGGCAGGCCTCCACGCAGCGCACGAACCAGTTTGGCGCGTTAAGATCGACATAGTTATGCGTAGCGCTGCCCGGCTTGCGCCCGACCGGCATAAAGTCGGTCAGCACCAGCTCGCCCTCGGGCGTGGCGAAGACCGTTTCGAGGACATTGGTGCCTTCCAGGTACGAGCGCCGGACCGAGAAATCCGAAACCGGAGCGACCGAGAGAAAGCCCCCGCGATTGCTGTCTAGAATCCGGCAAAAAACGGGGTCCGCGTCGAAGCGGCGAAGACAACACCAGTCCACGGAGCCGTCACGGGCTATGAGCGCCGAACCGTGGCAATCGCCGACCAGCCCATAGTCACGGATCGGCAGGTAGCCATCCCGCCTGGCGAAGTCCGGCGCCCCGGTCACCGCTCAGCCGGCCTCGCGGAATGCCGGATAGAGGGCCATCCCGCCGTCGACGAACAAGGTCGTTCCGGTGACAAAGTCGGGCTCGTCGGATGCCAGCCACAAGGCCGCCTTGGCGACGTCCTCCGGTTCTCCCATCCGGCCGTATGGCACAAGCTTGAGGACTTCTTTGGCCTTTGCGGGATCGGACCAGATTTCCCTGTTTATGTTCGCCTTGATCATGCCCGGGGCGATCCCGTTTATGCGAATCTTTTTCCCGGCGACCTCTTGCGCAAGCGATTTCATCATTAGCATGGTGCCGCCTTTCGAAGCCGCATAATTGACATGGCCGGCCCAGGGTATCGCTTGATGCACCGAGCTCATGCAGATGATCTTTCCCAAGGCTTTGGAGTGGGGCGATAACCCTTGTTTGAGAAAGCATTTGATTGCTTCCCGTGCGCACAGGAATTGGCCCGTCAAATTGACATCGATAACAGTACGCCATTGCTCCAGCGTCATGTTTGTTGCCGCCGCGTCACGTTGCACTCCAGCATTGGCGATGAGGATGTCGAGGCGGCCAAATGCATCGGTGAACGTCGAGAACAAGGATTGGACATCGTCCTCCTTCGAAACATCTGCCTCGATGGCAACCGCAAGGCCGCCGGAATCACGAATTTGCCGAACGATTGCTTCGGCGGGCTCGCGTCCTCCGCGATAATTCACGCCTACTTTGGCGCCGGCTTCCGCAAGCAAGATTGCCGTGGCGGCGCCAATCCCTGAACTGGCGCCGGTAACCAGTGCCGCCTGGCCGCTGAGTAATTTTTGGTCCGTTGATGCCATTCTGGCCTCGCTTCATGGCAGCCAAGACAGGAATCTTACGGCAGCTCGAGTAATCCTGCTCGTCAGCCAGGGCTTCGAGAATTCCGAAGCGCCCGCCTTGTCGACTTCGCCCCACGTCGGATAGGGGGCGATCATCTGCGATAGATGACGC
Organism: Alphaproteobacteria bacterium; assembly: GCA_052389895.1. Classification (GTDB taxonomy): domain Bacteria; phylum Pseudomonadota; class Alphaproteobacteria; order Micropepsales; family Micropepsaceae; genus CAVVXX01. The sequence goes on from JBQTHM010000008.1 coordinate 5,322, forward strand.
AGTTTGATCTTTTGACTTATCGCAACGACCCAAAGGTGAGCCAGCTCGCCCGCATGCGCTCCCAGAATGGAAGCGCCAAGCACATGGCCCTTGCGGTCGGCAATGAGCTTGAGCATGCCCTGGCTCTTCCGTTCAATCTGTGCACGATCATTCGCCGCGTACGAAACGCGCACGACACGAACAAAGTCCCCCCGGCGCTTGCGTGCTTGGTCCTCGGTCATGCCGATTTGGGCAAGTTCAGGGTCGGTATAGGTCACCCAGGGGAGCGAGCGGTAGTCGAGCTTCGCGGGCAGACGGAAAAGCGCATTTCTGATGACGATGCCTGCATGATAGGAGCAGACATGCGTGAAGCGCGGACCATCGACGACATCGCCCGCGGCATAAACACCCCGTGCGGTCGTCCGCAGACGCGCGTCAACGGTGATTCCCTTTTCGTCGAACGCGATGCCCGCACTGTGCAAGTTCAGTCCGGTGCACCTTGGTCTGCGTCCAGTGGCGATAAGGATGTGAGACCCACGAATATGGCTCGTTTGACCTGCTTCCTCGAAGGTGACGCGCACTTCATCGCCGTCCCGGGACACGGCCTTTGCATCCGCTCCCTCGCGGATCGCAATGCCTTCCCCGGCCAACATCTGGAGCAGCGATCTCGCGAGCTCCGGATCGTCTTTGGGAATCGCCCTTTCCCGTTCGATAATCGTGACCGCCGCCCCCAAACGCCGATAGGCCTGCCCGATTTCGATGCCGATCGGCCCCGCGCCCAGAACTATCAAGTGACTTGGCAACCTGTCGTTCTGAAAAATGTTTTCGTTCGTGAAATATGGCACTCGGTCTAACCCGGGAATCGGCGGGATCGAAGGTTCTGTACCGGTCGCAATAACGATGTGACGAGCACGAATTTCGCGGCCATCAACCGCGACGGCGCGATGACCGACAAACCGCGCTTCGCCATGGATCACCTCGACTCCCATTTCTTCGAACCGTTCGGCCGAATCGTGCGGTTCGATCGATTGAATGACCGCGCGCACATGTGCGTGCACGCACGTAAAATCGACCGAGGGGTCAGCATCAATTCCAAACGCCCGCGCGTCGTGGGCGGCATGCGCTGCGTTTGCCGCCGCCAAGAGCGCCTTAGAAGGCACGCATCCGGTATTCAGGCATTCGCCGCCCATCCGATCCCGCTCGATCAGGACGACCTTGACGCCAAGAAGAGCCGCGCCTGCGGCAATCGAAAGGCCGGCCGATCCCGCGCCGATCACGCACATATCGCAAGTCAATGTCCGCGCCACGGGCGAACTCACGACCGTTTCCAGCTGCGGTATGCAACCGGTGCAAGCGACAGGGCCGCCAGCGCAAGAAGTGGAATAAGGATGGAAGGTTCCAAGATTATGCCGAGGTCCGGCTTCTGGCCGCGATCCAATATCGCGCCGAGCCCGCTTCCGACACTGGCGTAAACCACGGCACCAGGAATGATCCCGAAGAAAGTTCCGACGGCGAAAATCCGCAAGCGTACGTCAAGCAGCGCAGCCGCGAGGTTCACTAGCCAAAATGGAAACAGCGGTACGAGCCGCAGGAACAGAAGATAGCTTAACGCGTCCTTCGCGAAGCCGTCGCGAAGCTTGCTCAGGGCTCCCCGCACACGATCGCGGAAAAGCGCGCCGAAACTCGTCCTTGCGATTGCGAACAGACCGATAGCACCCGCAGTTGCAGCGACCACGGAAATCGCTGATCCGAAAGCAAGCCCAAACAGGAAGCCCGCCGTGATCGTGAGAATCGACGAGCCGGGCAGCGAAAGGATTATTGCGGAAGCGTAGACAGCGGCAAAGACGATGGCGGCCGAGGCAGGGTGTTGCGCAACTTGGCCAAGAAGCCAATTCCGGTTGGCCGCCAGCCACTCGAACGTAAGATATTGGTCCAGGTGAAAAACGAGGACCAGTATGACCGCCATTCCTATCAAGGCCGGCAGAAGCGAGATGCGAAGCCAGTTCCGCCGGCCAGCCGTATGTTGCGGCGTCTTCATGCTATCAAAACCGCGGCCACAGCTGCTGACATGATGGCAGCGGAGGGCAAGGTCACCAGCCAGGCGAGAAGGATTGTTCGCAGTGCGTCGCTGGCGCGTGGCGGCGCATGATCCGCCACGCGCACGCCAATGAGGGAACTCGTGGTAACGTGTGTTGTGGAAACCGGCAGCCCTAAAGGCGTGGCACCTAACACAAGAATAGCCGTGCCTAAGTTGGCCGTGAACCCCGTGGCCGGCGTCATGGTGGACACGCGCTCGGCCAAGACGGGCAGCAGCCTCCGGCCGGCAAGTATCGCCCCCCCGGTCATCGCCAAGGCGGTCAGAACGATTGCGATTGGCGCGCTGTCTGCCGTCCCGATTGCGGGCCACGCCAGAATCGCGGGGAGCATGAGAGCCGCCATTTTCGGCACGTCGTTAAGGCCGCGCGCAAAGCTGACGGCGCCGCCGGTGATCCAGTGGAGAACCAGCCAGGCGCGCCTCACTGACGGTGAAACCTGCTGCCCGGGGGGCAAGCAGACAAAAGGATCGCGTTTGTAGGCGTCAATCGCGCAGCAGCCGGGACTCCAATGCGGCAGCCGGGCCTCAACGGCACGGTTTATGCGCAGAAGAAGGGCGCACAAGGCGATTGCCAGCAGCGGGCTAAGCAGCAGAGGCATCAGGAACGTGTTGGTCACGGCCTGAAAGGCAATCTGGCCAATGCCGAACTGTATCGCTGCCGCACCGATGATGCCTCCGATGAGCGCATGCGTCGTCGAGACCGGCCATCGCTGCCACGTGGCAATGAGGACGAAACCAGCAGCTCCGAGCAACGCCGCGAGCGCAGCCGCCACGGTCAGAGAAGGTGCGCCCTGCAGAAAGCCTCCGCCAAACAAAGAGCCGAGCGCGCCTCCCAAAAGAATGGCGGCAAGACCACCGGCGAAGGTCGCCAGCGTGCCCAGCATCCAGGCCGCACGGGCGCTGGCGACGCCGCTGCCGGCCAGGGCCGCGACGCCTTTGGAAACGTCATTGGCGCCGTTGGCCCACGCAAGCGTCAGGGCGGCGATGAAGAGGGTTGCCGAGAGCATGATATTGTCTCAACAACACTTTGCGCCAACGGCATCGTTGTCGCTTTCCCGCCCAGCCGGGGCGCATTCGAACGATCCGAAATGGGTTTTCCGGTCGCCTATGACCTCGAAATGAGGCGCATAGCGGCTTCGGGAAATCATGTCTGCGGTGTTCCCGCAGACCGCGACGGTCTTGCCGGCATCGAAGCGGTGATGATCGTCGAGGACGAACGAGTCCGGAGCTTCGCGAATTGTCCCCTTGTAGGCCACCGCCTGGCCGTAGTCTTCGCAGCGATCCTCCAGTTCCAGCTTGAAGGCTCGAACCGTTACGGAATGGAATGCGATTTGGCCCAGCTTGGTCTCGATGTCGGGGTTATCGATTGTTATGCGGCGTCTGGTCGAAACGCGCACGTCGCGGCAGCTGGACGACGCCATCAGGCGCCGAAAGTCCTCCCAATAGAGCGTGCCTCCCAGGCACTCGCCGCGCAAGATCGGGTCTGCGGCAAGGTGCTGCGGGATGCGGCGGTCCGCAAATATATCTGAAAAATAGAGCTCGCCGCCCGGTTTCAAGACGCGGAATATTTCTCGAAAGACACTTGGCTTGTCGGGCGATAGATTGATGACGCAATTGGAGACGACGATGTCAATACTCTCATCGCCGATGCGCGCTGTCCTCAAATCCTCGATATAGCCTCGCCGGAATTCCACGTTGGCGTAGCCAAACTTTTTGGCGTGAAAGTCGCGGTGCTTCCGGGCGACTGCGAGCTGGGCTTCTGTCATGTCGACGCCGATCACTCCGCCCTTCTCGCCGACCAATTGGGAAAGCACGTAGCAGTCGCGGCCACTGCCGCAACCGAGATCGAGCACGCGAGCGCCGTCCAGCGCCAGGGGGATGGGAGAACCGCAGCCATAGAAGCGGGCTTTGACGTCCTCGTGAACGTTCGCCAGCGCTTGCGCAATGTGGCGCTCGGGCGACTCTGCGACGCAGCAAGCCGATGTTTGCAGATCGGTCGACGAACGCAGAACGTCTCCGTAGTAGTGTTTTACGGAATCCAGTGAACTTTGATTCTCCATCATGGGTGATGCTTCCTTCTTCACTTTCCGTTATGCGCTGCAGGAAGCGCCGCCAAGAACGCAGAACTTCGCGCAATGGGGATGATTGAGACGAACGGGCCGGTGGGCTTCCGCCAAAGTGCGGCCCATTTCGAATTCTTCTTCGTAGGGAAGCAGCGTGCAGGAGACGACCACGGGATGGCCGTCTCCCTTGCGCTTGACGATCATGCGCGATGTCGCGCACATCACGTCCGACGGCTTCCTATTCAGAATCGTCCAGCAGTGCTCGGAGATTTCCGGCACGTCGGCCGAGGCCTCCATTTCTGGAAACAGCACGAGCCGGTGTGGATCATGGGCATTGATCGCGATATCCAGTGCGGCGAACAACTGGCCGAATCCGAATCGCAATGTCTGTTCATCGTCGTTGAGCAGGCGCGCGGCGACGGCAATATCGAAGCCGTGCTCTGAGAGCCATTTTAGTCCGTCGATCGCCGGTGCCCAGGAGCGTGGACCCCGCACGCGCTCGTGGCCTTCCTGCGTGAAATGGTCGAGAGAGATCCGAAGGGCGAGACCATCGTGATGTTTCGCCTTCAGTTCCAACAGGCCAGGCCGCCGATGACGCATGGGCGCCATCGCGTTTGTCAGAACGAGGACACGATAGCCATGAGCAAGAGCATCCCCCAGCATGTTTAGGATATCCGGATTCATGAAGGGCTCGCCGCCCGTGAATCCGATTTCGGTGATACCAGGGTGATCCCCACTGGCTTCCGCGAGGAACCGGCGGACCTCGTCACGCGTCAGATAGACAAGGCGGTCATTGCGGGGACTCGATTCGATGTAGCAACCCTCACAGGCCAGGTTGCAAAGCGTGCCCGTGTTGAACCACAGGGTCTTGAGTCCGACCGGCTTCACGACTGCCCGCGGTTCTCCCTTGGCCGTCCAGAGGGGATCGGAGAATTTTCGCGCTTGCCGCTCCCGGGCGATGCGCGCCGGCCGAAGTTCCTCCCGAAGCAGCAGCTGCGACACGATACCCTCCTAAAGCAGTCGCCCGTTGATCGCTTCCATTCATTGTTTATTCGAAAGAACTGCGAGGAAGGTATCGCAGGCGATGCGAGTATTTTATCAATTAGCCGCATCACGGAGCGTCGGCTATTTGCTATAGTCGGAGCAACGAACCTCAATAACAATCGAGATCGAAATGCCGTTCTTGCGAGACCTTCCTGACAACCCCACGCTGCTCGATGTGTTTCGGCAGCATGCGCCAACCGCCCGCCTTCTTATCGAGTATCATGAAATTCTGATGCGTGGGCCGTCGCCCCTGAGCATTGGCGAGCGCGAGCTGATCGCCGCCTACGTTTCTGGTTTGAATGCCTGCACATACTGCCATGGCGTACACGGAGTCACCGCTGCGGCATTCGGAATGGAGCAAAATGTGTTGCAGGCCCTGCTTGACAACATCGAGACGGCGCCGGTCAGTGACAAAATTAAACCTGTCCTTCATTACGTTCGTAAACTGACGGTTCTGCCTTCGCGTCTCACCATGGCGGACGCCGACGCCGTCTTTGCGGCCGGCTGGGATGATCGCGCTCTTTACGACGCGGTATCGGTCTGCGCGCTTTTCAATTTCATGAACCGGCTTGTTGAAGGGATCGGCATCACCGCCGGACCGGAGTATTTCCGGCTTTCCGGGGAGCGCCTGCATAAGGGCGGTTATGCCGGTCTGTTGCCGCTCTTGGAACGCTGAATTGGCCCTTAGTGCATGGAGTTGACGAAGCCGCGAATTTCTGGCGATTGATCCACCATCGTCTTCGCGAGAGCCTGTAGATCGTCCACATCCTTCGGATCCAATGTAAATGCCGTCGGAATGGCGTTGAAGCGCGCGCGCTCGGCAGGATCCCTGATGCCTTCGAAGGTCAATGTCGCAAAGTTCACTTTTACGCGTGGGGCGCCCGGCTTGCGGCGCGCATTGATCGTATCTGCCCACATCTGAAACCCGTTCTTCGCCAAAGTGACGGTTTCCGTGCTCAGAATGTCGATGGCGGCGCTGAACGACGCGATCAGGGTGCTGGGAATGGAAGGATCAATACCCGCTCGCGACCATTCGAATTCGTTGTAAACCTGAGCGTTCGCCACAACGACCAGCACGTCGGTCACGCGACCCAGCGCCTCCGGCGTGAACGCGCCCGCCATGTCCTCGACATTGCCGTAATGGGCGACGGGACTCATCATCGAACCCCTCACGCCCAGATTGTCCGTTATGCCGCCGTCGAGCAGCCGGACGACAGGCATTCGTGCCGGATCAAAATAACGGTAGAGCGCCCGCGCCACCTGGTGCTGCCGCGTGTAGGGCTCATCGACCGCAAGTTCGTAGGGCACCCAGGAATTGCGCCGCTCTGCGCAGTCTTGCTCATAGTTCCGAACGGCGATGGGGGCAAAGATGACGGGCACGGCTGAAGATGCCATCACGGCGTTTGCCACGGGATAGGAATTCAGGTTGGAGCAAAGAAAATCGAATTGCTGTTGAATAAAAGAAAACGTCAACCCGGTATTTATGTCGCTGGCGTTTATGATGATAAACGGCAGACGCCCGAGCGAAGCATCTGCGAATGTCTTATGACCGAAAACATTATCGTCCAGCCAACGGGCAGCCAAATCGCCGCGATTGTAGTCGGGCCTGACAAGCGATCCGACATTCAGAGGATTGAGCAGTTTGCTCAACATGCCACCTTCGACATCGCGCTTCAGGAACTTCGCTTCGAAATCGTCAAAAATCCGCTCGCCAAACAGCCCGTAATAGGCCGCTGCGTAACTTCCGCCTGACACCGACGAGATCACGTCGACTTGGTCCAACAAGGAACCGGCTTGTCCGTTCACGGTTACGGGCGTGTCCCGGAGCGCTTTGAGAACGCCGTAAGAAAAAGCCGCGGCGCGCGTGCCGCCGCCGGAGAACGCCAGCACAACAAACACATTCTGTGCATTTGTGCGCGGGAGGCGGCTGCTGAAGTTAAATCGCGGGGCGGCATCGCCCGAGACCAGAGGCGCATTCCATGATCGCGTGGCGCACGCGGAAAGCGAGACGGCGAGAACAAGTGCCGCGAGTGTCCGTGCGACCCCGTACCGGTTTCCGGGCGAGAGCGTAACGACGCGAGACGGCGACATCTTGGCCGCGGAGGGTATCACAGGCCCGATTGGGAGCGCGCGGCAAACTGGTGGTCAAAATGCTTTCGGATCTGGTGATCGAGGGAGAGCGCGCCCGGCCCGCGGAAAACTATGAATGCAAGCGCCGTCGCCCATCCGAGGTGCGTCAACCAGGCGCCGGGATAGACGAAGAGCTGGATGACGACGGTCATGCCCAGGAGCGCCAGTGCGCTCAACCGGGACGCAAGGCCGAGAACGAGCAGCAACGGAAACAGGTGCTCGGAAAATGTCGCAATGTGCGCGGCGGTGTCCGGCGCGATGACCGGAACTTTGTATTCGTACTGGAACAGATAATACGTGCTGGGTTTGAGCGTCAGGAAACCGTCCACTTTCGTCCGGCCGGACAGAAAGAAGGTCACGGCGATGAAGATGCGGGCGGGCGTCGCGAGCAGCGTTTCGTATGACACGCGTTCCAGCCGGTGAATAAGCGCCAGTCCTGCCCTGACGAGGTCGACGGAATTGGTATTCAGCTTTGCGCGCCGAGCGGGCATCGTTCAATATCCTGTTCGGTGGCGGCGGTAAACGTGCCCGCCTTCACGAGCGCCTCGAGATGCGTCCTGAAATTGAAGTTGGAAGCGGCCCCTTCGGCCTCTCGCTGCGCCTCGGCAATGGAGCCGCCATTTGCCATCGCCCGAAGGGCGGCATAGGCGCCCAAGGAGAGCCGGCGTACTTCCACTTCGCGGGCCGGCCGGATGATGAGAAGATACTCGCGAGGGGGGGAGAGCGTTATGCTGCCGAACTCGGCGTCGCCTCTGTTTAGTTCCCAGATCCGCGATACCTGAAACGGCGATGTCATGAGCCGTGCCGACGGGTGCAGCGACAGCCAAACGCGCTCCGGATCCGCTGCGGCTGGCAATGCGAAAACGGGCGGAACGTCCGGCGCGTGATAGGATTCGAGATACAGGTATTCCAGCCGTGCGACATCGGAAAGATAAGGGACGCTCTTTGCAGGCATGAAAGTCGCCAGGAATTCCGAAAACGACTCGCCATAGGTGAGAAGCGTGCCAGTTCTGGGCGGCGTATGGGAAACATATTCCACGGCCGCGTAGCGGAAGAACTCTTCGCCGACCAGGCGCTCGACCGCCGGGAACGAATCTCGCAACGCGTCAACAAGCCGGGAATAGACGTTGTTCTTGTAAACGGCAAAGCGTTTTTCGTCTTGAATCCTGCCGCGCGGGAGAAGGGCAAGCAGGGAGTCAGGCACTTCGGGACCTGGCGGCGAGATCAGGTATCGGGTCATATCCGATTGAAATTCACGCAGCGGCGGCATCGGCAGACTCCATTGCGGCGGAGGCTTCGTCGTCCGCTCGCCTGGCTTCGTCGCATAGCACGGCGAGTTCGGGAACGTCGGTATCCCATTCGATGAGGGTGGGCCTCGGCCCGATGCGCGTGATGATCTCGCGATAGAGCGTCCAGACTTCGGCACAGGTTCGGCTGCCGTGGTCGTCGATGCGGATCTGAAAGTCGCCGTCACGAATAAGTGAGTGACCGGCAAGATGGATTTCGCCGACGAGCTCGGCCGGGATTTTCGCGAGCCATTTGCGTGTGTCGAAGCCGTGGTTGCCGGCGCTGACATAGACATTGTTGACGTCAAGCAGAAGACCGCAACCGCTGCGTCTTGCGGCCTCAACCATGAACTCCGCTTCGGGGATTTCGGACTGCGCGAAGCTGACATAGCTGGACGGATTTTCGACGAGAATTTTGCGTTTCAACGCAGTCTGCATTTGGTCGATGTGATCGCACACCAGGCGCAAGGACTCGTCTGTGTAGGGGACAGGCAGCAGATCGTGCAATGCGACGCCGCCAAAGCGCGACCAGGCAATGTGCTCGGAAACAAGCGCGGGCTGGTAGTGATCGACGAGCGTGCGCCAGCAAGCGAGATGTCTTTGATCGAGTGGCTCCGCGCCGGCAAGCGACAGGCCTACGCCATGAAACGACAGTGGGTAGTGCGCCGCGATTGCTTCGAGGTAGGCGTGCGGCGGCCCGCCTGCGCCCATGTAATTCTCGGGATGCACTTCGATGAAGGCGAGAGGCGGTTTGGAGGTCAGCAGGTCGTGATAATGATCCGGCTTGACCCCGGCTCCCGCGCGTGCGGGAACCGGGGCAATTGCGTCACAGAATGGGGCTCTCTGTGGACGCATCGGCGCCGTTCAAGCCGGAATGCGCGAGTTGGACTCCTGGAGCGAGCCTTTGCCATAGGGCGTCGAGATGTTCGCGCAAGTGCCCTTGGGTACAAGCGTCCAGGCATTCGACTGATAGTCGATCTTGGACGTACCGGCACATGTCGTGCCGGGGCCCGCCTTACAGTCATTCTTGCCGGCAAGCGAGACGCCGTAACATTTCTCCATCGTCGCTATCTGTTCCGGCGTGATTTGTAGTGGCGCCGCAAATGCCGTCGCCGCAACTCCAATTGTGGCGGCCATTGCTCCCGCAGCGAGGAGAGATGACCGGAAGGGAAGTTGGCAATTCATGGATCGACTCCTTTCGTTGGTGAGGGGGGTTTTTTAAGATCAGAACTCTTTAGTGCGGTGCGCATGGGTTGTTTGGTGCGCACGGGTTCTTCGCTTCGCAGGGACCTTTTGCTTTACAGGGATGCTTGGCCGCGCACGGATTTGAGGTCGTAGCCGGGGCACATGGGCTTCGCCCGTGCATCATGTTGTGCACCGCCTGGCACGAAGCCAGTGAACCACCGAGAATAACAGCGGCGCCCAATGTGAGAGCCGATTTAGCGAACGTCTTCATGCCATTCCCCTTCGAGTGGTTACAGCACTGAATTCGAAACGCTGGCGAAAAAGGTAACCAGGTGGAGTTTTCGGCTTCGGATCGGAACCTGAGACCTTTTGGGCAATGCGCTCGAAAATGATCTGTGAGGATGGCGCCGTGTCGGCGTCTTTACCGTGCCCCCCAGCCCCCCAGGCGGAAGCGCTGTGGCCCATCCTCACCAATCTTTGGATCTTCCCTCTCCGGATTTCGTGCTTGGGCCTCCTGGGCTTAGGGCGGCCCCGTTTCATGGCGCGAAGTTGATACCGATCAACGTGCTACAATCTAATCTAGAAATTCTTGAATACCTGCCCTTGCCCGTGCGCGCTGGGGCGGGCCTTCGACCGGCAGCGACGGAGAGCTGAGTGGCAGACGAGGGAGGCGACGTTCATCTCTGCGCGCTTATGAAATCGGCTCAGGCTGGCGATGCCGCCGCTTATTCCGAAGTGCTGCGCCTTTCTGTCCCGATCGTTGCACGCATCATCCGCTCGCAGCGAACCTTCGGCATGGAGACCGACGATATCGTTCAGGATGTTCTGTTGGCTCTGCATTCGGTCCGCCATACCTATGACCCGGATCGCCCATTTGTCCCGTGGCTTGCCGCGATTGCCAGGCACCGGCTTATCGACGCGCAGCGCCGTCACGCCCGGATCGCAAAAAATGAAGCGGCTGTGGCCGTTTTGCCCGAAACTTCGGGGGTGGCGGATTCGAATAAGATCATGGAAGGGCAAGGAGATCCCGAATTGCTGAGGCGCGCCATTGCAGAGCTGCCGGCCGGCCAACGGCAGGCGGTTGAACTGCTGAAGTTGCGGGAGTTGTCGCTGAAGGAGGCGTCGGCGGAAAGCGGCATGTCCGTTGCGGCCCTGAAAATGGCGGTCCATCGCGGTCTCAAGACGCTGCGCCTTCGTTTGGCGGGCGACGATGCCGAACAGGCCAAGCACTCAAAATGAACAAGGTTCCAACTGATAAGTTAATCGAGTGTCTTGCGGGCGAAGGCAACCCAGTGCGCCGCCTGCCCCCGCCCTATGTGCGCACCGCGATTTGGCTTGCGCTGTCGCTGCCATGGGTTGCAGCCGTCGTCTTCATCATGGGGCTGCGGCCCGACATCGGCGAGCGATTGGCGGACGGCCGCTGGCTGGTCGAGCAGGGCGCTGCGCTGGCGACGGCCATTACGGCGGCGATGGCCGCGTTTTGTGTGGGCGTGCCCGGACGGCCTCGTTGGGAGCATTTCGTGCCGTTTCTGCCTCTGGCCGTGTGGCTTGGCGTTCTCGGCGCAGGTTGCATCGAGACATGGCTTTCGCCCGGCGGCGCCGGTCTCATTCTTCGCCCTGATTGGGAGTGCTTGCCGGGGATTGTTGTGGTGGGGCTAATTCCTGCCGCGGTAATGGCGATCATGATTCTTCGCGGGTCGCCGATCGCGCCGACGATCACGACGGCGTTTGGCGCGCTTGCGGCCGGCGGTCTGGCCCAGGTCGGCCTGCGTCTGTTTCACCAGGAGGATGCGAGCCTGATGGTGCTCGTCTGGCAGACGGGCACGGTATTCGCAATCGTCCTGATTGCGGGGTTGTTGGGGCCGAAATTCCTGCGCTGGCGGCTTTCGCCCGCGCGTTGATCCGCGGCGCCGGGCAAAGAAGGAGCGATTTCGGCGGGAGGGCATGCATGATGCCTGAAGAAATTGGCAAGGCGCAGCTGGAACGGGTTGCGGAAGCCGCTGCTGAGGTCGTGAATTGCATTCGCGTGCTTGAAAAAAGCGGATCCAATCTCGTGGCTGAAGTCTTGGGCGGGCGGGAATTCATCGAGTACGAACATTATCCGCCTGATGATGTCCACGATCCTGAAAGCCACGCCCAATACTACTTTCACGCGCACCCGCAAACACGTGGCGAATGGAATGACTATGGCCACTTCCACACGTTTCTGCGGCCCGCCGGCAATGATGACAGAACGTGCCACCTGATCGCCATTTCCATGAATCGCGAAGGCCGGCCCGTGCGGTTGTTCACGACCAACCGTTGGGTCACTGCAGAAACATGGTACCGCGCCGATGACGCCGTTGCGATGCTCGATCGGTTTGGCGTCGATCTGTCACGCCCCTCCTGGCCGCTCAACCGCTGGATTTCGGCTATGCTGGTTCTGTATCGCGCGGATATCGAAGTGTTGATCAGGCAACGCGACATCGGCATCGAAAATTGGCGGCAAGAGCATCCGGATACGAACGTTTTCGAAGATCGCAACCTTGAAGTAATTTCTGCAAAGGCGATCGACCTCGATGCGACGCTTGAAGACGTGCGCAGAAAGCTCGGTCTGGAAGATTAGACCTACGACGCGCGGCGTGAATGGGACCGTGCGTCAGATGCGAGGAGACCCGGCATGAAAAAGACGTTGATCTTCGCTTTTGTTATGGCCATGTCGCTTGCAACGATGGCGCCAATGGCGCTGGCCGCAGGACCGCAATACGAACTCCATGTCGCCGGTCTCGCCTGTCCCTTCTGCGCGTACGGAATCGAAAAGAAGCTGAGCCAAATCGAAGGCGTCGAGACTGTAGAAACCGACATCGCCAGCGAAACGGTCACCGTCGCTATGAAGGACGGACAAAGCCTGGACAGGACAGCCGCGGAGCGGGCCGTAAAGGCGGCTGGCTTCGACCTGCTGGGGATGGAGAAAGCGCAGACGAACACCAAGTAAGGAGCGCGTCATGGCCGCAAGCGCGAAGAGCGGCGGCACGTGGCCGGCGTTGCGGTTTGGGGCAGTTGCTTCACTTGCGCTATTCGCAGCGATGCCCGCGTTTGCCGCGCCCCAAACCTTCAACACGGCGCTGCCGGTGACAGAAGACGAATTCGTTTTCCGCCAGCAGTTCCTCAATGTTCAAGCGAGCGGCGACCCGACGGCCGCCAATCGCGAGGTCGAGGTCCTGGGCGCCGTGTCCGTTCTCGGTTATGGGGTGGATCCGGATTTTACGCTGTTTGCAATTCTGCCCTACTTTGACAAGAAGCTCGAGCTGACCACGTCCAGTGGCCAGCGCATCAGCCGCGAAGCGCGCGGGATAGGCGATCTCAGCGTGATGGCACGCTATACGGTCTACAAGGACAACTTTCCCGGCGGCAACTTCAGGATAGCGCCATTCGCCGGCATCCAGATACCGACCGGCGAAAATTCGGCACGAGACAGGTTCGGCCGCATCCCGCCGCCGATCCAACCCGGCTCCGGATCGTGGAATCCCTTCGCCGGGATCGTCACGACTTACCAAACACTCGATTTTGAATTCGACGCAGACGCGGTTTATCAGGTCAACACCACGACCGACGGATTCCGGGCCGGGAACGTGGTTCGCTTCGACGCTTCGCTTCAATATCGTCTCTGGCCGCGCGAACTTGGGCCTGGCGTCCCAGGATTCCTTTATGGCGTGCTGGAGACAAATGTCATTTATCAGGATAAAGACCGTATCCTTGGTGCCGGTGATCCCAATTCCGGCGGCACGAGCTGGTTTCTCGATCCCGGGATTCAATACGTTACGAAAAACTATGTGCTGGAGGCGATCGTACAGGTGCCGCTGACCCAAGATCTTAACGGCAGCGCGCTTGAAAATGATTACACCATATTGGCGGGAATCCGCGTGAATCTGTGATGCGGCAAACGGCGAATAGAAATCGCACGGCGGCTTTAGAGGGAGGACGACGCCGCAACATTGTTCGCGTGATCTATATCGGCGTCGTCTCTGTGGCCGCACTTGTGGCAATGGCCTGGTTTGCGGCCGTGCCCTCCGCAACCGAACCTGCATACCAGTTCGTGAGCGCGTGGGGCGAAAAAGGGACAGGCCCGGGCCAATTCCATGATCCAACCGGAATCGCTGTCTACGGCAGCGAAGTGTTTGTCGCAGACTCTCGCAACAATCGGATTCAGGTCTTCGATTTCGATGGGCGTTTCAAGCGTCAATTCGGAAAGCGCGGCAGCGCCATGGGCGAGCTTGGCAGGCCGATGAACCTGACGATCGCCGGGAACGAACTCTATGTGCCGGAATACTGGAATGATCGTATCCAGGTCTTCGGACTTGATGGCGTTCCCAAGCGCGTCATTGGTCGCAAGGGGCATGGACCGGCCCAATTCGACGGGCCGGGCGGCGTGGCGGTTGCACCAAACGGCGATCTTTTCGTTGCCGATTTTTACAATCAGCGTATCCAGCGCCTTCATGCCCACGGCGCCTTCGTTCGCCAGTGGGGCACTACCGGTGAAAAGGGTCGCGGCGCCGGCACGTTCATTTATCCGACGGACGTTGCACTGAGCCCGAGCGGCCGGCTCTACGTTGCGGATGGTTACGCAAACCGTATCCAGGCTTTCGACAGTTCGGGCCAGTTCGTGACCAAGTGGGGTGGTCCCTTAGCGATCGGCATTCCCGGGGGCTCCAATAGCTGGTTCCGGGTCGTTACAAGCTTGGCGATCGGGGCAAACGGCGAGGTCTACGCCGCGGATTTCTACAATCACCGGATCCAAAAGTTCACAGAAGATGGCCGGTTCCTGACGAGCTTCGGCGGTTACGGCAAGGGCGAGGGACAATTTGACCACGCAATTGCGGTTGCCGTGGCTGACGACGGCACCGTTTTTGCCGCCGATTTCGCCAATAACCGGATCGAGAAATGGCGCCCGGGCTAGCGGCAAATCACTGAAGTGGCGCCTTTTTCCCTTGCCGTGCTATTTTTTCGTTTGCGGGCGTGCGCCGCGTTTCTTGACGCTGCGGCTTGGCGACGATCGGGGCCTGGAAGAGGACATCGATAATTGGGCACTCTGGAATTTTGTCACCGCTGCATTTCGCGGCAACAGAAGTCATCATGCGCTCCAGGCGGCGCAGATCGGCGATTTTGCGCCGTATGCCGGCCGCGTGTTCCAGTGTGAGCGCGCGGACCTCGCTACAGGTATATCCGTTGCCGTCAACGAGACGAAGAAGGCCGCGCAGCTCTTCAAGACTGAATCCAAGTTCCCTACCACGCCGGATAAAGACTAGGCGCTTGAGATCGCTCGGCGCGTAGAGCCTGTATCCGCCGCTGCTCCGCGCCGGCTTGGGCATGACGCCGATCTTCTCGTAGTAGCGGATCGTCTCGATGTGCACGGCGCTTTCCTTGGCCAGAATGCCGATCGGGAACTCCGTTTTGGTCGCGATTGTGGCCATGAAAATGCCCCTTGAGTCTGTATGGGCTAAAGGGTGCATTCTCTTCACATGGAGATCAAGGACGAAGGCTTAACCGGCAATTCCGGCCGCTCTCAAAATTTGCTGGCGGCTGGCGGTCTTATTAGCGCGCTCGGTGCTTCGGTATGCTGCATCCTGCCGCTTGTGCTGTTCAGCGTGGGCATCGGCGGCGCGTGGATTGCCAATTTCACGCAGCTTGCGCCCTATCAGCCCTACTTCATCGCCGCGGCGCTCGGCTTTCTCGGTGCGGGCTACTGGCTCGTGTATCGCGCCTCGAAACAGGCATGCGCCGAAGATGCTGCCTGCGCTCGCCCGCTGCCAAACCGCTTGGTCAAGGGCGCGCTGATCGCGGCGACCATTCTGGTTATCGCCGCGCTTCTGTTCAATGTATTGGCGCCTCAACTTCTCAACTGACGGAGGAATTTCCGCATGAACAAGCTTCTCGCAATAGGTGCTCTTGCGTTCGGCCTGCTCGCGAATGGTACGGCGCTTGCTGCCGAAAAAACGGTCACCTTGGACGTGCAAAACATGTATTGCGCTGCTTGCCCCTACACCGTGAAGGCAAGCTTGAAAGCCGTGCCGGGCGTATCAAAAGTTGATGTGTCGTACACCGCGAAGACCGCGATCGTGACGTACGACGATCAGAAGACCGATGTCACGGCGCTCACAGCCGCGACGACAAAGGCCGGCTATCCGTCGGGTCCCAAGGGCCAGTCGTGACGGAATGCTGCTCCCCCTCTAAGGGGGGCAAACACTTCGACCTGGCTGTCATTGGCGCGGGCTCCGCAGGATTCTCGGCCGCAATCACGGCGGCGGAACTGGGCGCGCAAGTTGCACTGATAGGCCACGGCACGATCGGCGGCACTTGCGTCAATATCGGCTGTGTGCCTTCCAAGACGTTGATCCGCACCGCCGAAGCGTTGCATCAGGCGGGCGCCGCTGCGCGTTTCGCGGGTGTCGTCGCCAGGGCCGGAATGCGAGACTGGGCCGCCGCAGTAGAACAGAAGGATGAACTGGTGGCGGACCTGCGCCAGTCGAAATACCTGGATCTGTTGCAAGCCTATCAGACGATTTTCTACGTGGAGGGCCGTGCGCGGCTTGCGGAAGGCGGTGTTGCGGTTAATGAGAATTTGGTCAGAGCGGGACGCGTCGTTATCACGACGGGGGCGCGGCCATCTGTGCCCTCGATTCCCGGGATCGAGAACGTGAATTACCTGACCAGCACGTCCGCACTCTCGCTTGACGCGCTGCCGAAATCCCTTCTGGTAATTGGCGGCGGATTCATCGGCACGGAACTGGCGCAAATGTTCGCACGCATGGGCGTCAAGGTCACGATAACCTGCCGTAGTCATCTCTTACCTGCGGCTGAGCCCGAAATTTCGGATGCTCTTTCGAGCTACTTCCGCGACGAGGGTATCGCGCTTCGTTGCGGTGTGAATTATCAGAACGTGTCGCAAAGGGACGCAGGTATTGCGCTAGCGCTGAGTGGTGATGGAGGGGCGGCAACAATCGTAGCCGAACGCCTCCTGGTGGCGGCTGGCCGCACTCCCAACGTCGAGGATCTCGGGCTAGCGCAGGCCGGCGTTGCGCAAACTCCCAGCGGTGCCATACGAGTAGATGACAGGATGCGGACGACGCGTCCGGCTACCTATGCCGCTGGCGACGTCACCGGCCGTGACCAGTTTGTTTACATGGCCGCCTATGGCGCAAAGTTAGCCGCCCGGAACGCGCTCGATGGCGACAAGTTGCGCTACGGCAATCGGGCGATGCCAGCCGTTGTGTTCAGCGATCCCCAAGTTGCCAGCGTAGCCCTGACTGAAGCCGCGGCGCGCGCCGCCGGTTACGATGTCGTCGTATCGCTGCTGCCGCTTAACGCAGTCCCACGCGCTCTTGCGGCGCGCGACAAGCGGGGCCTGATAAAGTTGATCGCAGACCAGCGCAGCCGAAAGCTTCTGGGGGCCCATATCCTGGCACCCGAAGGTTGCGACAGCATTCAAACAGCGGCGCTCGCAATTCATCAAGGTTTAACGATCGACGATTTGGCGCAGCTGACCTTTCCGTACCTTACGACAGTCGAGGGGCTGAAGCTCGCAGCTCTCGCATTCGACAAGGATATGGCGAAACTCTCTTGCTGCGCTGGGTAAGGCGGAGTTTGTGTCGGGTTCACGGCGGACTCTCAATCAGACGATCCAAGGATAGAGGAGTCAGAAATAACGAAGGGAATTGAGTACTAGGGATTGATTATTCCGGGTTCGGCTGCGTGCGTGCTCACTGTAACGATCATCATCATTGGTGCGCCGCACTCCACCGAAATTACAATGGATGCAGAGACATTTAACGCGAACTAAATCTAGCCGGACGCAAGTGTTTGATTGAGCATTGCACGAGTGCCTTCCGCGCCGCTTACCGGCAGCCCCTTGGGATCGAGCAGGCCAATCTGCACCAGCACGCTAGCCTGGTCCCAATAAATGTGCTCATGGGAGATTTTGCCGTCCTTGAATCCCACGATTACTGCAAAGGCCACTTCCACCGGCTTCCCAGTGGGCGCGATACTAGGCAGCAGCCAGTCAATCGTCGTCGTATGCGTGAAGCTTATAACCAGCTCGTCGACAATTTGATGGTCGTCGACAGTCCGGGACACCATAGTCATCTTGACGTCTGGCGGGAAGAACTTGCCAACCAAATGATTCCGGTAAAAATTGCGAACCCCGTCGTGGCCCACGCCCCCGATCATCGTCGGCACGTTAAGCAGATGCGGATTCCCGGTCATTGTGGCCATAGTGGTATCCAGGTCGCCGGCCAGTTCCGCCTCTACATGCTTTTTGAATACGTCGATCATCGCTTGCTTTGACATAGATTAGCTCCCTTGTGTCGATGCGTTGCAGATGGAGCAGCAGTGGCTTCAGCGAGCCTCGGATGCCCATGGCGGCGCCCGCAGACCGAAGGTTAGAATATCATAGGCCTTCTAGCGAAGACTGAACTTGCGAACTAAGGATTGATGATTCCCGGTTCGGTTGCGTGCTTGCTCACGGAAACGATCATCATCATCGGCGCACCACTCTCCGGGTCAAGCACGGCTTTGTCATCTGCGACATCGAACTTGCCATTCCCGTTGTCAAAGTGGAGCATGGCATAGATAGTCTCGCCGTCGCGCGTCGCGCGGGAAAGTGTAACTGGCGGCAGGTTTTTTGTTTCTCCGGCGGCAAGCAAACCGCTTGCACCCAAGATCCTACCTGGCCTGCCGGCAGCGTCGTCATGGATAACGACAAAGCCGCGCTTTCTTAGTCGCACGAGCGAGGCCGAGACACTCGGGCCCGGTGGCTGCTCCGCCACGTAAATTGTGTTCTCTCCGACAATAAGGCCGGATGAACCAGAGGCGGCGAGCGGATCGTCTTCGCCGGCTCGAAAGAAAAAAGCAGCTCCCGAGACCGCGATGATGATCGCAAAAATCAAGAACATTTTGCTATTCATGCGCATCACCTACTACGATAAGACAGCTTGGCGGGGTACCCGCCGTACCTTAACAAGATAATAGACGGTCGGTATCACGAGCAGCGTTAGTGCGGTAGCGGACACCATTCCGCCGATCATGGGCACCGCGATCCGGCGCATGACCTCCGAGCCTGTGCCGGTTGCCCAAAGAATAGGAACGAGGCCTGCTATAATGGCTGCGACCGTCATCATGACGGGGCGCACGCGTTCTGCCGCTCCCGTTATGACGGCCCTATAAACATCAGCTTGCGAGAGCTTGTGGCCGTCGGCCCGGCAATGCTCCTTCACCTCTTCAAGCGAGCTATTCAGATAAATCAACATTACGACCGCGGTTTCGGCGGCAACTCCCGCAAGCGCGATAAAGCCGACAGCTGCAGCCACGCTCATATTGAAGTTCAGGAGGTACATGAACCAAAGGCCACCGACGAGCGCAAAAGGCAACGAAAGCATGACGATCAGCGTATCGGACAATCGCCGGAAATTAAGAAAGAGCAACAAGAAAATGATGAGCAGCGTGGCGGGAACAACGATGAGCAACCGCCGTTGAGCTCGTTCCAAATATTCGAATTGCCCGCTCCAGGTGGCGAAATAACCGGCAGGAAAGGAAACCTTTGCTGCGACGGCACGCTGTGCGTCTCGAACAAAACTGCCGAGATCGCGATCCTGAAAATCAACATAGACGTAGTTGACCAGCTGTCCGCCTTCCGTGCGTATCATCGTTGGCCCCTGGACGCGCGCAATTTTGGCGACAGTACCCAGGGGCACTGCACTGCCATTGGGCAGTGAAACTACGACGTCGGAGGCAATCGCGTCGGGATCGCTGCGCACATCACGTGGATAGCGGAGCGCCACCGTGTAGCGCTCGCGCCCTTCAACGGTGGTAGTCAAGGCCTGCGCGCCCAGTGCATTGGCGATCGTGCTCTGCACATCCTTCACCGAAAGTCCGTAACGCGCGACTTGGTCACGGTCGGGTGTGATCTCGAGGTAGTAGCCGCTGTTGACTCGCTCCGCATAGGCACTGGTCGTGCCCTGCACGGTCTTTACAGCCGCTTCAACTTGGCGGGAGAGACGTTCGACCTGGTTCAGGTCCTTTCCGAAAATTTTCACGCCGACAGGGGTGCGGATGCCGGTCGCGAGCATGTCGATGCGGGCCTTGATCGGCATGGTCCAGGCATTGCTTACGCCCGGAAACTGCAGGGCTTCATTCATTTCCATAATGAGTTTGTCGAGTGTCATGCCTTTGCGCCACTCGCTCTCCGGCTTGAGGTTGATCGTGGTCTCGAACATTTCCAGGGGCGCCGGGTCGGTGCCCGTCTCCGCGCGGCCCGCCTTACCCCACACGGACTCGACCTCCGGAAAACTCTTGATGATTTTGTCCTGTGCTTGGAGCATTTGCCCCGCCTTCGTCACCGAGAGCCCGGGCAGAGTTGTTGGCATGAACAGCAATGTGCCCTCGTTAAGCGTCGGCATGAACTCCGCCCCAATACGTAAGAGGGGGATTAGGGTAATAACCATGACACCCAGAACGCCGAGCAGGATTGCGCGAGGCACCTTGAGCACAGACGCGATTACGGGCCGGTAAGTTTGGGTAAGAAAGCGATTGATGGGATTGCTTGCTTCGGGCCTGATCTTGCCGCGCACGAATACCAGCATCAGCGCAGGCACCAGCGTCACGGACAGCAAAGCAGCTGCGGCCATGGCAAATGTCTTGGTAAAGGCAAGCGGCTTGAAAAGCCGCCCTTCCTGTTCCTCAAGCGTAAAGATCGGCAGGAACGATATCGTTATGATCAACAGGCTGAAAAACAGAGCCGGCCCCACGGCTACCGCCGATTCAACAAGTATTGTTGCGCGCGAGGCGCCAGGTTCGGCCCGCTCCAGCCGCTTGTGTGCGTTCTCGACCATTACAATTGCCGCATCCACCATCGCGCCTATGGCGATGGCAATGCCGCCTAAGCTCATGATATTCGAACCGATGCCCAAGTGGTTCATGATGGCGAATGCAATCAGGACCCCGACGGGCAAAGTAAGTATGACGACGAGCGCGCTGCGAAAATGCAGGAGAAATATGAAGCATACGAGGGCGACGATGACGCTTTCCTCGGTTAGCGTGCGTGCGAGGGTATGAATGGCGCGCTCAACAAGCTGGGAACGATCATACGCGGGGACGATTGTTACATCCTTCGGCAAGCTCGGCAGGAATCCCGCAATTTTTTCTTTGACGGCGTGAATAACATCAAGCGCATTGGCGCCATATCGCTGCAGGATGATGCCGCCCACAACCTCGCCATCCCCATTCAGTTCAGCGATGCCACGGCGTTCGAACGGAACGATTTCTACGCGCGCAACGTCGCCTAGCACGACCGGCGTTCCGTCTTGCGCTTTGAGCACCGCGCGCTTGAGGTCCTCGATCCCGCGAAGGTACCCGCGCCCGCGAATCATGAATTCCGTCTCGCCGAGCTCGATGGTCCGGCCGCCCACTTCGACATTGCTTGCCGCGATCGCCTGCTGAATCGATTCTAGCGTCACGCCAAAGGCGCGCATCCGGTTGGGATCAACCACGACTGCGTATTGTTTGACAAAGCCACCAACACTTGCGACCTCCGCCACGCCTTGCGTGTTGGCGAGCGCGAACCGCACCTGCCAATCTTGCACGGATCGCAACTGCTGGAGATCTATGTTCTTTCCCGTGAGAGCATACTGGTAGACCCAGCCCACGCCGGTCGCATCCGGCCCCAGCGTAGGGGTCACGCCTTGGGGCAGCTGCGAAATGGCGCCGCTCAAATATTCCAACACTCTACTTCTGGCCCAGTAGATGTCCGTTCCGTCCTGGAAAATGACGTAGACGAACGAGACGCCAAAGAACGACGTGCCGCGCACGACACGTGCACGCGGCACGCTGAGCAGGGCCGTTGCAAGCGGAAAGGTTACCTGGTCCTCGACCACCTGGGCCGCCTGACCGGGGTATTCCGTGTAGACAATGACCTGCGTATCCGAGAGGTCGGGAATGGCGTCGAGCGGAATGCGCGTGACGGCGTAGATGCCGGCGAGCACCGCAAGCGACACGCCGAACAGCACCAGAAAGATGTTGCGCGCCGACCAGCGGATAATGGAGGCAATCACTGGGGCGTTCCCGGCGCAATCGCTCCCAACGCGGTCTGCAAATTGCTCTCGGCATCGATCAGAAAATTTCCGGAGATGACGATGCGCTCGCCTTCTCTGAGACCCTCGCGCACCTCCACATATCCTGCGCCTCGTCGTCCTGGTTGGAGCGCGCGCGGCTCGAAGACGCCATTTTCTTTTGCCACGAAGGCAATCTGGCGCGAACCGCTGTCGAGAATGGCAGATTCGGGAACCGCGAGTACGGCAAAGTTGTCTGTTGCTGCGTTGATTGTTACGTCCGCGTATTGGCCAGCGCGGATTCGACCGTCCGGGTTGGCGACAACGATACGAACCTGCGCGGTTCGTGTTGCCGCGTCGAGCTCCGGATAGACAAACGCCACCTCTCCCTGGAACGTCATTTCGGGGTTGTCCGGGAAGGCGATCTTCGCCGTCTGGCCCTGAAGCAAGAACGGCAGGTCGCGTTCGGACGCATGGGCCAGAACCCAGACGGTGGAAAGATCGGCGCTCCTGAACAGCACGTCGCCGGCCGCAAAGTGCATACCGACGACGGCGGGTTTTTCCAGGATGGTGCCATCAATAGGCGCTTCGATGGTGACGGAGCGCGCCGCCCGCCGCGTTTGCCGCATTTCTGCAATAGCGGACTCGGGTATGCCGAAAAGGCGCAGGTTATTGGCCGCTTGAGCGATTCCCGCTGCGCTACCGCCGAGAGCCACGACGTAATCGACTTCCTTGGCCAGCACCTCTGGGCTTTCGATCCAAACTTTCATAAGCGGCTGTCCGGCACGGACCTGCGCTCCCGTGGTGGAGACATAAAGCTCCTCCACGAAGCCGCTGAACTTCATTGTGATGATTGCAAGTTTTGTTTCGTCGGGAACGACGGTGCCAGCTGCACGAACCGTTTTGGCCAATATCATGCGTTTGACTACGTCGGTTCTAACGCCCGCGCGCTGAATTTTTTCTTGGCTGACACGGATTATCCCGGGGCGCCCCCCAGCTTCATCCGCATAGACGGGAACATAGTCCATTCCCATCGCATCTTTTTTGGGCACGGGAGATGTTTCTCCTCTACCCATGGGATCGCGGTAATAGAGAATTCTACTCTCGTTCTGGGCAGTGCTCTTACGTGCGATGCCCGAATTCTGCTCTGATGCTATCTCGCTGCTATCGCCCTCTGCCCACAGACCGAGCGATTGGTCCATTACAAATCCAAATGCAATAGAGAGTACGACCGCTATCGCGGCGTATATCCAGGTGCGCATGACAAAACTCCTTGCCTCATAAGTGCAGCCCCGCGATGCGCCTTGCCTGTCGTCCGCCGGGCCGTGCTCTTACGGCCCGCGGGTGAGCAAGCAGCGTTTCGCGATTCACGCGGATCGTGCCTTGCGGCACGCGCGCGCTTTCAGGTGCTGGGGATCGGAGGGGGAAGAGCAGGTCGTGTGGAAATGCTGATGCCGGAAGTGGAAGACAGCAGAATGTCCAAAGTCACACGGTGACCGAGTGTTGCCGGTTCGCTCGCTAGCGCCGCCATCGAAGTGCAACAAGCCTGGCTCATGCCATTCATGTTCGCGCATGGCACGGGCGATGCGGATTGCAAATCTGAAACCGAATCGGCCATCGCCATATCGCCCTGCATTGTGTGTTCGCAAGGCGACGGCAACAGCGAGGCGATGGCCTGAGCCGGCGTGGCCGCAACAATTGCCGCCGCCAAAATTACGGCAAGGAATATGGAGGCGGCCCGCTTAGTCGTCATTGGCGGAAAGGATATCGGACCCAGCAGAAGGTAATCAAGGATCGCCTGAGAACGTAAACTTTTGTTGAAGGTTCCCGCCGAAGGCCGCGTTCCACGCCAGCGGCGCCAGGGGAAAGCAGCTTCTCCTTCGACGTAGCGCGACCACCCAAGTTTGCCGGTCTAATCTGCTTCGCGCCTATAGCGGCTGACCTGTCAGCAAAGCCCTCGCACAGCCGACGGTCAAAGAAATTTTCGTAGCGCATCGGCGCGTCCTTAATCATTCGCAGAAAGCGGGCCCGCGGATGCCAAGATTTGACCTGGGTCAATATTGTCTTCCGGCGCCAAAATGACGCCGGCGGTGCGCCAAGGACCTGTGCTAGCGTGAAAAATCGCTGTGACTTGATTAAGAACATAATCTTGGCAGCATAAGCCGGGGCCAGGACTGTGCAGGATGCCGGCGGCCTGCGCGGCCATGCGGCGGGCTGCGAAGACGGTAACTGGCCAAGATCGGGGCGGTTCTAATGTTCTCTGATAATCCGTTTTCCCAACTTTCCGAGTTGGTATCGCCCGTTATCATGCAGGCGTACGTTGTCATAATGATCATCCTGGTGCTGGCGGGCACGCTCTACGATATGTATCACAAGCGGAGCGCAAGCTACTTCTTCAAAACTTGGCGCGACGCAAGCAGGCGGGGGAAGCGGGAAGTCTCCGCCGGAAAGTTTGCGTCTCTTGCAATCCAGACCATTGCGGAGGGACTGGTATCCGGAGAATTTTGCAATGCGCGGCGCAGAATAGCCCATCTCCTGACGATGTACGGTTTTCTGCTTTATGTGACCGCAACTGTTGTCATGGTTTTCTGGTATCCGACTCCTGCCGACGTCACGCCCGCCATTGTGCCGCAGCTCTGGTATATCGGCGCACTGATGGTTTGCGCGGGCGGATACTGGTTCTGGTTCTTCATTCGCGTCGATGTCGCGGCCGAGGGCTTTTCACCGCTCCGCATTGTCCGGGCCGACTTGTTCATCCTTTCGCTGCTGGCAAGTGCGACACTGGCTCTGGCCTGGGCGTATCTGCAGACGGCAGGCAACGCATGGACGAATGTGTTCTTGGGGCTCTACCTCTTCGCTACCACCGTGCTCTTCGGCTCCGTCCCATGGTCGAAATTCTCGCATATGTTCTACAAGCCCGCGGCGGCTCTTCAGCGCCGCCTGGAAGAAGCAAGCGGATCAAGACAGAACCTGCCGCTACCGGCCGAAAAGCCCGAAGTCTTTGGCAGTGCCCGCCGGGCGCCACGACAGTATTGATCTGCGCGTGCTTGGTCTTCGATAGAGGAGGCAGCGAATGCCAACTTTTGTTTACATGACGAGTTGCGATGGCTGCGGCTATTGCGTCGACATCTGCCCGTCCAACATTATGCACATCGATCCCGTCTATCGTCGTGCCTTTAACATCGAACCCAACATGTGTTGGGAGTGCTACTCATGCGTGAAGGCGTGCCCGCAAAACGCGATCGACGTGCGCGGCTATTCCGATTTCGCGCCGTTGGGTCACAGCGTTCGGGTGCTCCGGGAAGAGCCAAAGGGCACCATTTCCTGGAAGATCAAGTTCCGGGACGGCCGCGAAAAGGATTTCGTTTCTCCCATCCGCACCACGCCATGGGGATCGATCAAGTCGCCGTCCGATTACGATGTGCCGGGCGAGGATGCATTGCGCGCTCAGGAGCTTGCCCACGAGCCGGACGCGCTCCACGTCGATAGGCTGCCTGTGCTCGTGCCGGAGAAAACAGAGCGCGGTTCGCGCTGATGGGTCTGTTCGGCCGCAGACGAACGGTCTTTGTGGATTCGGACATTCTCGTTATCGGCGGCGGGATGGCAGGTTGCGGGGCTACCTACGAGTCCCGCTATTGGGGGCGCGACCTCAAGATCGTCTGTGCGGAGAAGGCAAACATCGATCGCAGCGGCGCCGTCGCACAGGGTCTTTATGCCATCAATTGCTACATGGGCATGCAATGGGGCGAAAACCAGCCCGAGGACCATGTCCGCTACGTGCGCAACGACCTCATGGGACTCGTGCGCGAAGATCTTGGCTACGATATCGCCCGCCACGTCGACTCCACGGTGCACAAGTTCGAGGAGTGGGGTCTTCCGATCATGAAAAACCAGGAGACCGGGCGGTACCAGCGCGAGGGCAAATGGCAAATCATGATCCACGGCGAAAGCTATAAGCCGATCGTCGCCGAGGCTGCACGCAAGGCCGCCACTCATGTCTACAACCGGATCATGGTGACCCATCTGCTGATGGATGAGACGAATGTCAATCGTGTTGCCGGCGCGGTGGGATTCAATGTGCGCACAGGGGACTTCCACGTCTTTCGCGCCAAGGCTGTCATTGTGTGTGCCGGCGGCGCGTCGCACATCTTCAAGCCTCGGGCGGTTGGGGAAGGCATGGGGCGGACGTGGTATGCCCCCTGGAGCAGTGCCTCGGCCTATGCGTTACCGATCCTCGCCGGCGCGAAGATGACACAAATGGAAAACCGGATCGTGCTGACGCGATTCAAGGATGGTTACGGTCCGGTCGGCGCATATTTTCTGCATCTGAAGACCTATACGCAAAATGCGTATGGCGAGGATTACGAGCCTAGGTGGTTTTCCGCCGTCAGGAGCATGGTGGGGGATTACGTCGATCGGCATCCGGTGCCGACATGCCTGCGCAATCACGCCCTGCTGGAGGAAGTTAAGGCAGGCAATGGGCCGATCCGGATGGTGACCACGGAAGCGTTCCAGGATCCGCATAAGGAGAAGATCGGCTGGGAGAACTTCCTGGGTATGACGGTCGGGCAGGCTGTCGTCTGGGCGTCGCAAAACATCGATCCAAAGCACACCAATCCCGAGCTGACGACCTCCGAACCCTATGTCATGGGTTCGCACGCCACCTGCTCGGGTGCATGGGCAAGCGGCCCTTCGGACATCGCACCTTCAGATTACCATTGGGGATACAACCGCATGACGACCGTCGCGGGGCTTTTCGGTGCCGGCGACACAATCGGGGGCAGCGCCCACAAATTTTCGTCGGGATCTTTTACCGAAGGCCGGATTGCCGGAAAGGCGGCGGTCAACTACGTCAACGATCTGCACGAGCAGCCTCAGATCAATGCGTCGGAATGCAAAGAGCTCGAGAGGGCGATCTTCAAGCCGCTGGAGACCTATTCGGTCGGGCGCAACGAAATCGTCGCGGGAACCGTTTCGCCGAGCTATCTCCTGCCGCTTCATGGTCTTCAGCGTCTCGAAAAGATCATGGACGAATATGTCGGCGGCATCAGTGCTCATTACACGACCAATAAACCGTTGCTCGCGCGCGGGATGGAGCTGCTGGGTATGTTGAAGGAGGATCTGGACTATCTTGGCGCCGAAGACCTTCACCAGCTTCAGCGCGCCTGGGAGCTGCAACATCGCGTCTTGACCTCAGAGGCCGTTACGCAACACACGATGTTCCGCACCGAAACCCGCTGGCCCGGATACTATTACCGTGCCGATCATCCCAAACTCGATGACACGAATTGGCATTGCTTCACGCTGTCCCGCTACGACCGCGACTCCGGAACATGGGAGCTGGAAAAGGCGCCCGTGCACCACATCATCGACTAGGAATGGTGCCGAGCGCCTGGCTTCGCTCGTTCCTCCAAATGATAACTTAGAGCGCGTGCCCGCCTTTGCGGCACTTTGATCTGGCTCAATGCCATGCGCTGCACGTGCTTATCTGATCTCACGCCAATTTGGCGGATTGCCACCTTTTGCCGTCAAATTGCGTTTTGGCCGTGCAGAAAATTCGTGGAGAAATTCGTCATGGCAACTACAACAAAATCAGGGCGCCGGCGTGCCAAGCCCGGCGCGCGCGGGCGCGGCGGCTTTTTTCACATCCAGGTGCGCCCCAAGAGCGAGTTTGTATTTTTTCGCAATCAGGACGTAGGCAGAAAGGGCGGTCTGGAGCGCGTGGCGGGGCGGCGTGCGAACGGATCATGGGCGACACAAAAGTGGCTGATCGGGAAGGAACACGCGCACAAAGAGGGACGCCGGCTTGTCCCCGATACGCCCGCGGCGCGCAAGCTTCTGCGGATGCTCGGAGCCGCCCCCGTGCATCTTGGCGGCGATCGGTTCCGGGCCAAGGATCGGCCCAATGTGCCGGAATCCATGAAGCCGACGCCAGCGATGCGCCGCGCACAAATCCGCAACATCCGCAAGGCCCAAGCGGCCGCGCGGCGAAGACGCAAGCCATCGGGCTGATTCAGATCAATAAGGCCACCCTGCGGACGTGCCAGATATTTTCCGCGATGCGCACGGAGTATCTGTCATGCCGGCAAACGAGGCGTGGTTTCTCGGCCTTGTCATCGTTTCCTTTATTACATTCGCGGCTGTTCTTGCGGGTGCCGCCTTGTACGAGCGCAGGTTGGCGAGAATAAAATCCGCGTGAACTTTCGCCTTATGGGCGCGAGAAGCCACACCGAAGCAGAGGGACGCACATCGCCGTGCAGCGTAACCGAAACACGCCAAATCCGGTTGCCGGTGCGGCGAAAGAGGAAACGCCAATGCTTGGGATAAACCCGGAAAAGGTCTGCCACATTATCGTCAAGGCGCGGGAATTCGACGTCAAGGAGAAGGTGAGCGATCCCGATTCCGGTTCGAACGCCTCCGATGACCGGATGACGGACATCCTTGAGGACTTTGCGGACGATCCCACCTATCAGGAGCTTGTCGAGTTTATTCGCGGCCTGGACGAAGAAGAGCAGGTCAATCTGGTCGCATTGGCATGGGTGGGCCGCGGCACATACGACAAGTTGGAATGGAAAGCGGCACTGGAGGAAGCGCGGGCAGCTCATAATGTGCGCACGGCCGAGTATCTCACCGGCATGCCGATGCTGGGCGATTTCCTGGAAGAAGGCCTCGCGGCCTTCGGCGAATCCTGCGGACGCTTTGAAATGGGCCGCATGTGAAAAATTGATCCTGGTCAAGGATCACATTTATCGGAGTGCTTATTATTTTTTTACCTGGATCTTTGCACCCCCCATGCTCCCCAGATCCAGTGCGTTAGAGCCCCGGCCGAACGGCCGGGGCTTCGCTTTTGTGGCGCCGCTAGCGCGCGAAGGCGTTGTACACCGGAGTGAAAATAATCGCCGCCAGCAAACCGAATCTGGAACTCGCCAGGACGCCATCCAAAAGCGCCTTGTTTGAATGAGCCGGATCCCAAGACGGTGAAGGCATCGTTCGCGAAGGCCGTCGTGAAGAGTGTTGTTCCCAAAACGGCCGGCCTGCAGGAAAAGACGGTCAAGATTCCGGTTTCCGCATCCAGCTAAAATTAACTGCCTCGGGGGCGGAGCAATCCGCCTCCTTTCATCTCCGATATCCTATAATCGTCAAACTGCAGTTGTTCCAAAGCACCTGTTCAGCCCGTATTGTTCTCACGGATGCGAATTCGCCAATTGGACAAATCGGTAGGCGCAGCCGAGCAGGACGCGCTGTTCCAGACCGTCATCTCGACGGCCGTCGATGGCATAATCGTCATCGATGCCCGTGCAAATATCCTGGTCTTCAACAAGGCATGCGAGCGCCTCTTTGGATATGGGCAAGAGGTCATTGGGAAGAATGTAAAAGAATTGATGCCGGAACCCTTTCGCGCCAATCACGACGAGTATATTGCGCGCTATCGGGCCACGCGCGAGGCGCGCATCATCGGCATCGGCCGTGAAGTCGTTGGTCAAAGGAAAGGCGGTACGATTTTTCCGATGTATCTTTCCGTCGGCGAAGGAAAAATTGATGGCGAGACCGTTTATGTGGGGATCATACACGATTTGACAAAGGAGAAAGCGGCCGAAGCCAAATTCAAGGAGTTGCAATCGGAATTGCTGCACGTGTCCCGGCTGGACGAAATGGGACAGATGGCGGCCGCGCTGGCCCACGAACTGAACCAGCCGCTTACCGCAATGACGAATTATCTGAAAGCGGCGCGCCGGACTCTTGCGGCTACCACCGCACCTGTTGCGGCCAAGGCCCAGGAACTGATCGACAAAGCCGCGGTGCAGACATTGCGGGCAGGGGAGATTATCCGTCATCTTCGCGAATTCATCGGAAAACGCGAAACCGGCCGCTCGCAGGAAAACATCGCCAAGCTGGTGGAGGAGGCCGTCGCGTTCGGCTCCGTCGGCGCGGCCGATGCGAATGTGCGAGTAAAATTGGCGCTTGATCCAGCGCCGGAGCAGGTCT
This sequence comes from Alphaproteobacteria bacterium, assembly GCA_052389895.1. Taxonomy (GTDB): domain Bacteria; phylum Pseudomonadota; class Alphaproteobacteria; order Micropepsales; family Micropepsaceae; genus CAVVXX01. The sequence continues at coordinate 35,167 of JBQTHM010000008.1, forward strand.
TGATTGATAAGGTTCAGGTGCAGCAAGTAATAGTCAACCTTGTTCGCAATGCGGTGGAGGCGATGCAATCGTCCAAACGGCGGGAGCTTTCCGTCACCTGTGCGCGGTCGGGAGATTTTCTCGAGATCGCCGTTATCGATACCGGGCCCGGGCTGCCGCCGGAGGTAACGGGCCGGCTGTTTCAGCCCTTCGTTACGACCAAGGAAAAAGGCATGGGTATTGGCCTCAGCATCTGCCAGTCGATTGTTGAAGGCCATGGCGGCCGCATTTGGGCCGAGCCAAATCCTGACGGTGGCACGGCCTTCCGCTTCCGCCTGCCACTGTTGTTGGACCAGGAACGCACCGAATAATGGGCGAAGCCAACGTATTTGTTGTTGACGATGATGCCGCCGTGCGTGATTCCGTGTGCGCGCTGCTGGAATCAGCCGGGTTTCAGGTGGAAGCCTTTAGCGGACCGAAAGAGTTCCTTGCCAGTGTCGCGCCGACTCGCGCCGGCTGTTTAATTGCCGACGTCCGCATGCCGGAAATGGACGGATTGGAACTGCAGCAAGAACTTGTGAATCGCGCTGCGCAACTCGCTGTCATCATCATTACCGGCCATGGCGACGTGCCGTTGGCGGTGCGCGCAATGAAGGCGGGCGCCATAGACTTCATTGAGAAACCTTTCGATGACGAGGTCCTGCTCGCCAGCGTGAGGCGGGCGCTCGGTGAAGGCCTGCGCGCGCGGCAGGACACGGCGCTGGCGCATCTTGCCCGCCTGCGCATCGCCGAGCTTACGCCGCGAGAGCGTCAGGTGCTCGAGCTGCTTGTTGCGGGCAAACAGAACAAGGTGATAGCCCATGAACTGGATATTTCCCCCCGCACGATCGAGATTCACCGCGCCAACCTGATGGCCAAGATGCAGGTACGCAGTCTGTCGGAACTTGTCCGCCTTGCCATTGCGGCAGGAATTTCGCCGCCGGCAGCCTAGGCACAATTACCTATTTTAATTCGGGAACCGGCCTCTATCTTCTGCCGTATATTGGAAGGTAGCAAAAGGTGCGCAGCCAGGGTTCCCAATTGGTTTTTGTCGTGGACGACGACGCCGCAGTACGCGATTCCATGAGTTTGCTTTTGGAATCTTACGGCCTAATTGTGCGCGCGTTCACCTCCGCAAAGGAGTTCCTGCGCGAGCAGCCGGAACTCGCGAATGGCTGCCTTTTGCTTGACCTTCACATGCCCCAGATGAGCGGGCTCGAACTGCTGGACCGGCTTCGTGATCGGGGCGCCACCATACCGGTAATCGCCATGACGGGCCGCTACGACGCCGCACTGGGTGCGCGGGTAAGGGATGCCGGTGCGCGCGACATTCTGCTGAAGCCGATTGACGACGCGGAGCTCATTGCCACGATCGATCGTGCGTTGAATGGCGCGGCGGGCGAGTAACGCGCATGTGCTGCGGCATCCGGTCTAAGTAATCTCCCTTACGTGAAACCCCCGAATTTCAGTGTCGAATGCATGCGGGCATTGTTCGCCTCTAGAACGTTAGAGGAAGGGAGCAAACCATGACGAACGCCACCATTCTTGCGAATTCTCGCGCCCCTGCTGTCAGCTGGGCCGCATTTGATGGCGCCCCGCAGCATGGCGGGGAGTCCGGTGATTTCGAGCCGCTACGCAAGATCGGGGCGATCTCCTCGTTCGCGCGCAACGAGACCATCTACAGCGAAGGCGACTCGGCCGAATACTCGTACAAAGTGGTGAGCGGCGCGGTGCGGCTTTGCAAGGTGCTCCCCGACGGCCGCCGCCAGATCGCGTTTTTCTTCCTGCCTGGCGATTTCTTCGCCCTAGGCGAAGCGGCCGAACACAGCTTCACCGCCGAGGCCGTAAGCGATGTAACCGCGGTTTGCTATCCGCGCTGGCGCATCCAGGGCCTGTGCGAACAATCCCCGATAGTGCGGAAGGAAATGTTCTCGCGTCTATATCGTGATCTGTCCTACGCGCAGCAGCATGTCGTCATGCTGGGCCGCCAGTCAGCCAAGGAGCGGGTCTCGTCATTTCTGATGATTCTGGTCAGGCGCGCGAATGCACGTGACGGCGATGTGGTTGAGTTGCCGATGGGCCGGCAGGATATCGCCGATTATCTCGGGCTTACCATCGAAACGGTTTGCCGCGCGCTCAGCGACCTCAAGCGTAGCCGCCTTATCACGACGCCTACGACACATCAGGTGATCGTTCACAGCATCGCAGCACTGCAAGCTGTGTGCGAACCGGACAACTGAGATTCGATGGCGGCACAAAGAGCCTTTCTTTGTGCGCTATCCCTTTACGCAGATTACGGGGGCAAGCCGCGCCACGCGCTTCGCCAGACCTGCTTGTTCCGCGCTCAGCACCACCGCGCCTACATCTTTGTATGCGCCCGGCGCTTCTTCCGCGATTCCGCGCGACGATGGGCTGCGGATGATGATCCCGCGGGCATAAAGCTCGTCGCCAAACTTGCGTCCGCTCCACCGTTTCGCCGCTGCGTGGCGCGACATGGCGCGACCCGCGCCGTGACATGCCGAGGAAAAGGATTTTTCTTCGCTGGCGAACATGCCTGCAAGCACGTACGACCCGGTACCCATGCTGCCGCCGATCAGCACTGGCTGACCCGCATCGCGCAGGCTTGCGGGAAGGCTCGGATGCCCTGGCCCGAACGCGCGTGTTGCGCCCTTCCGGTGCACGAATAGTTCTTTCTCTTTGCCGTTTATCTTGTGCCGTTCCACCTTGCAGGTGTTGTGGGACACATCGAAAAGCAGCGTGAGTTTGGCCTCGGGGAAGAAGTGACCAAATACTCGCCGCGTGAAATGCCCGAGGATTTCACGATTGGCGAGGGCGCAGTTGGTACCTGCGCGCATCGCGCCCAGATAGCGTTCGCCGATTTCGGAACGGATAGGCGCGCAGGCCAGCTCGCGGTCCGGCAGCGCTATGCCAGCCACTTCGGCAGCCGGAAGCATCTCGGCCAGAAAATCGGTCCCGATCTGATGGCCGAGCCCTCGCGACCCGCAGTGAATCGTCACAACGATCTCATCGCGCACCAGGCCGTACGCTTTAGCGATTGTTTCATCATAGATTTCGGCGACCGTCTGAACCTCAAGGTAGTGATTGCCCGAGCCAAGCGTGCCCATTTCGCGGCGTTGGCGCTTCTTCGCACGATCCGAAATGCAGTCCGGGCGCGCGCCGCGAATTGCGCCGCCTTCTTCGATGCGCTCGAGGTCTTCGGTTTCTCCCCAGCCTTGCTCGACCGCCCAGCGCGCGCCTCCCTCCAGCATCTGGTTCATGCCTATTGGATCGAGCGTGATGGCGCCTTGGCTTCCCAGGCCGGCAGGAATCTCCCGGAATAGCGCATCGGCAAGCGGCCTTTGCTCCGCCTTGATCCGATCGAGTGGAAGATCCGTCAGCATGGTGCGGACTCCGCATGATATGTCGAAGCCCACGCCGCCCGCCGATATCACGCCGCCCTGGTCGGGATCGAACGCAGCAACGCCGCCGATAGGAAACCCGTATCCCCAATGCGCATCGGGCATGGCATAGGAGGCGCGCACGATGCCGGGCAAAGTTGCGACGTTCGCAGTCTGCGTGAACACCTTGTCGTCCATGTCGCGCAGCAATGCTTCGCTGCAATAAATGATTCCCGGCACGTGCATTCCGGCTGTAGGCTCGATGCGCCAGCTCGTATCGTCAATTTTTGTGAACAATGATGGATCCATCGCTTTTCTCCATCACACGTCAACAACGCAGCATGCCTCCCAGCGGCCATTTTCCTTGCCCACTTTCAGGGCTGTGAAAGTCGCGCCCTTGGGTTCGCATGCGGGTTCGTGCTTGCCGCGGTCGACCGGCTCGCCCCATGCGGCGCCATGCAATGCGCTGCCAGAAATTCTTGCTTCAAAGCGGCCAAAGAGCATTTGGCGTACCGCCATTTCGAAGATTATTGCATTCAGCCAGGCGACAAAAAGGAGCTCCAAATCTTTCGCTTCGCATGAAATCTCCACGCGCGCAGCAGAAATTACACTCGCCTGTGTGATCGCCGCCGTAACCGCTTTTGCGGCTTCCTCGAACGCGGCTTCCACAGTAGGGCCCCAGCCGCAAACTCCAAGGTCCGCCCCATGCGGAAAATGATTCCAGCCGCGCTGTTCCATATGGCGTGTTCCTGCAACACGATATTGCGTCCTGGGCTGATCCGAATCAAACCGATGATGCAAGCCGAGCAAATCTCGGGTGGCGGATTTCGCGCTAGCCGACGGCCTTCGGCGACGTTGGCCGGCTGGCCTGACGAAATAACGGCCAAGCGGCCATTCTGTTTCGTATCTTCTTCTCGATCTCGACAATGATCAGCAGGACGATCCCCGAGCCGACGACCAGCAGACCATCCGTGATCGAGATGGGGCGGGTATCGAAGGTCCGCTGCATGATCGGAAGATAAGTGATCGCGAACTGGGCCACGATGACAAAGCCAACGCCAAGCAACACCGCCGGCGTGCCAAGCACCCCTTCCACCGTCAGTGATGTTTCATGCACGTATCGCACGCTGAAGAGATAGAAAATTTCCATCACAACAATGGTGTTGACAACGAGGGTGCGTGCTTCCTCGATCGCTAGGCCGCGCGCTTCCGCCCAAAAGAACATGCCGAAGGCCCCCGCCATGAAAAGCGCGGAGACAAACACGACAATCCATACGAGAACGCCGGTAAGAAGGGGTTGATCGCGCCGCCGTGGCGGGCGGCGCATCGCGCCGTGTTCGGTCGGCTCGAAGGCAAGCGTTAGTCCCAGCGCAACCGCAGTGATCATATTGATCCACAAAATCTGGACCGGCGTCACCGGCAATGCGAGGCCGAGGGCGATGGCGGCGAGGATCGTCAATGCCTCGCCGCCGTTTGTCGGCAACGTCCAGCCGATCACCTTCGTCACGTTGTCATAGACAGTACGTCCCTCACGAACGGCGGCGACGATGGAAGCGAAGTTGTCGTCGGCCAGCACCATTTCCGCCGCTTCTTTTGCCGCTTCCGTTCCCTTTTGCCCCATTGCGACGCCGACATCGGCCCGTTTAAGGGCTGGCGCATCGTTTACGCCGTCGCCGGTCATCGCGACGGTGAGGCCTTCCGCCTGGAGCGCCTGCACGAGTCGCAGCTTGTGCTCGGGCGTGGTGCGCGCGAAAACGGTCGTTTCCCGCACGGCAGCTCGCAAGGCCTTGCCGTCGAGCGAATCGAGATCCTTACCGGTCATGACGCGGGGCTCTTCCGCCAGTCCAAGCTGACGCCCGATTTCGCGCGCGGTTACCGCGTGATCGCCGGTAATCATCACCACGCGGATCCCCGCCTTCCTGCATTCACTGACGGCGTCTATGGCTTCCAACCTAGGCGGATCGATGAACCCGATGCATCCGAGCAGAACCGCGCCGCCTTCGACGTCAGAGAAGGAAAGGTCCTGCTGGCCTTTTCTCGCGTGCTTGGTTGCAAAGGCGAGCACGCGCTGCCCCTTCTTGGCGAGGTTGTCCGCCCGCTCGCGCCAGGCGTCCTTGTCGATCGGCCGATCGCCGCCAGATCGGCGTTCCCTGACGCACATATCGAGAATGCGCTCCGGCGCACCCTTGATCAGTATGAAGGCGCCGTTCTCGTTGCTGTGGTGCAGGGTGGCCATGAAACGGTGCTGAGAGTCGAAGGGTATTTCGTCCTTCCTGGTAAGCTGCGTGCGAAGAAGCGGCGCATCGAGGCCCGCCTTCTTGCCAAGCGTAACAAGCGCGCCCTCCATCGGATCGCCGTCTACCACCCAGCCGCGCTCGCTTTCGCGGATTTCCGCATCGTTGCAGAGAACGGCGGCACGTATGAGATCGCTCGCCACGGCGTCCTCGGCGGGGTCGATGTTGCGCTCCCCCTTCAGAAGCGCGCCGGTGGGCTCATAACCGACGCCTGTGGCTTCATATTCCGCCTCGGCAGTTGCGAAACTACGCGCTGTCATTTCATTGCGGGTGAGCGTGCCGGTTTTGTCGGAACAGATGACTGAGACTGAACCGAGGGTTTCGACCGCCGGCAGGCGGCGGATGATCGCGTTGCGGGCGGCCATGCGCTGCACGCCGATGGCAAGCGTGATCGTCAGGATGGCCGGCAGGCCTTCCGGAATTGCGGCAACCGCAAGACCGACCACCGTCATGAAGGCCTCATCAAGCCGGTACCCGCCCACGAAATGCGAATAAACAAAGGCAAGGGCGGAAACGCCTAGGATCACGATCGTGAGTTGCTTGGCGAAATCGTCCATCTGCCGGATTAGCGGCGTCTTCAAGGTTTCGACCGCGCCGAGCAGCGTGCTGATGTGTCCGAGCTCCGTATGGAGACCGGTCGCAACGACCACACCGCTGCCTCGTCCAGCCGCAACCAAGGTTCCCGAAAACGCCATCGAACTGCGGTCGCCCAAAGACGCATTGACCGCAACCGGCGCCGTTGCCTTTTCCGCTGCTACGGATTCGCCGGTGAGGATGGCTTCGTCGATCTTCAGGCTGCGCGCGCGCAGCAGGCGAAGATCGGCCGGTACGCGATCGCCGGCCTCGACCAGCACGACGTCGCCGGGAACGACTTGATCGGCTGAGACGGTTAGGCGCTGCCCGTCGCGCAGCACCGCCGCTTTCGGATCGATCTTGCCGCGAATGGCGTCGAGCGCCTGTTCGGCGCGCCCTTCCTGAACGAATCCGATGATGGCGTTTATTATCACGACGCCAAGGATGACGGCGGCATCAATCGCATGCTCGAGCAGAAACGCCATAACCGCCGCGGCAAGCAGGATGTAGATGAGCAAATTGTGAAACTGGAGCAGCAGTCGCATCAATGCGCTGCGCCTGGCCGCCTGAGGCAGCAGGTTCGGCCCATGTTCGGTTAGTCGGCGTTTGGCCTCTTCCGTGGAGAGACCCTTAGGCTGGGCGTCGAGCGCCGCGAGAACTTCGTCCGGTTCCCGGCTGCGCCAGTCTCGCGGCGTGCCATTTGTTTTGGCGCCCGTCATGCCCACCCTCATTGTCGTGCCGCTGCAATGAACGTTTCGCTTTTGGGGACTGGGACGGTTCTAGCGCAGTTCGACGTGCCGCCGGAACCGAAAACGGAGTTGCCCGCTTCGAATTCGACCTTGGCTTTCGCATGCCAGAAAGCTGTGCCCGGCGACGGGCTTGCTTCGGGGTGCGTTTCATCGTTTAGATCATGCGGATTTGTATTGCGGAACGGCTGCGCCGTGGTGCTGTCATCGGCACATGCGCAGGATCTCATGACATTTCCGACCGGAGAGCATGTCAGCCGCAGTCTCGACCGAGTGACGGTTGAGAAGGCCTATGCCGGCTGGGCGCCAGTTTACGACATTGTGTTCGGTCCAATGTTCCTTCATGCCCGGCGCGCGGCCGCGCTATGCGCGCGGCAAGTCGGCGGCCGCGTCCTCGAGGTGGGCGTGGGCACCGGCCTCTCGCTTGTCCATTACGACTCCACGATGGAGGTCTTCGGGATCGATATCTCGGAGCCGATGATCGCAAGAGCACGCAAGCGCGTGCTAGGAGGCGGCTTTCCGCACGTAAAGGCGCTGGAGGTTATGGATGCGCACAAGCTTGCCTTTCCGGATTGCTTCTTCGACTGCGTCGTCGCCCAGTTTGTAATCACACTTGTCGAAAATCCCGAGCGTGTTCTTTCGGAATGCCTGCGCGTCGTGCGACCCGGGGGCGAGATAATTCTCGCCAGTCATTTCTATTCGGAGCGCGGCATTCTTGCCGCGCTTGAGCGGCTGTGCGCGCGGCCCGCGGCTGCGTTGGGACTGCGGCTGGAATTTCCCTTCGCGCGTGTCGAGGAGTGGCTGCGCGGCCAAATCGATGTTCAACTTGTCGACCGCCGTGCTCTGCCGTTGAGCCACACGATAGTGAGGCTACGGCGCCTTGACGCGGCCAGTCAGATAGGCGAATGGCAGGCGCAGGGAATGAAAACGGGAATTCCTCATCGGCCGCAACCATGGTTTAGGGGCTGAATGAAGAAATCAGTGCTCGTGACCGGTGGCGCCGGCTATGTCGGGGCGCACACGTGCAAGGCGCTGGCCCAAGCCGGTTATTTGCCTGTCACCGTGGACAATCTCTCGCTCGGCCATCGCAAATTTGTGCGCTGGGGCCCGCTCGTAGTCGCAGATATTGCAGACGCAGCTACGATCAAGGAGGCGTGCCGCAAGTACGAGATTGCCTCTGCGATTCATTTCGCGGCCTTCGCCCTGGTCGAAGAATCCGTTGCCGACCCCGCCCGCTACTATCGGAATAACGTGCTGGGCACATTCGGACTTCTTGAGGCCTTGCGAGAGTCCCGCGTTGCAACATTTGTCTTCTCCAGCTCGTGCGCAGTCTACGGTTCGCCCGAGCGGCAACCTATAAATGAGATGACTCCGCCAAATCCCGTCAATCCGTATGGCGCTTCGAAGCTGGTGATCGAGCGTGCGCTTGCCGACTACGCACGCGCCTATGAGTTTCGCTCGATCGCATTGCGTTATTTCAACGCCTGCGGGGCAGACCCCGACGGGGAAATCGGCGAATTGCGAGCGGTGGAAACGCATCTCATTCCCCGCGCCATGATGTGGCTGCAAGGGCACCTGGATACCTTTCAGGTATTTGGCACGGACTATCCGACGCCAGATGGAACCGCAATTCGCGATTACGTTCACGTTTGCGATCTTGCCGACGCTCACTTGCTCGCGCTGAAGGCGCTGGAAGGGTCCGCGCAACAGGGTGTCTACAATCTGGGAACCGGCATCGGCCGTTCCGTCAAACAGGTTCTCGACCAGATCGCGCGTGCGAGCGGACTGCCCCTGCCGGCTATGGCCGGTCCACGCCGCTCCGGCGATCCGCCCGTACTGATTGCCGATCCCGGGCGTGCGAAAAATGAACTCGGGTTTTTGCCGCTGCGATCCAATTTGGAGACCATTGTCTCGACCGCGTGGGGGTGGCACCAGAAAGCGCATCCGCAGCGGAAACGGCCCGCCTGACGCGACGCTCACCGTCATTTCTTAATCCTCATTATCCGTATTTGCGTTCCGGCGTTCCGCACTCGCCGCGGGTGTCTTGTTGGAACGGTGCTGCACGTGCTGCATGCATTCCGCCTGCGGTCCGCCGTAATGTTCCCTAAGCGCGGCGATGATTACAATTTTCAATTTATTTTCAAACGCGCTTTCAACGCGCATTGAACTGTTTGTGGCTGAGTGGCGCTCCGCAGTAACGGGACCGTCACGTGTCTCAGCCGCTCAATGTTTGTTGGTTTGTCATCGTGGCAATGCTGGCGGCGTTGCCGGCACAAGTCCGCGGCGCATCTCTATCGCCGCTTCCCGTCCGTCTTCCCGTGGGTGAGCCGGCAAAGCCGCCGCCGGATTGGATGGATTATTGCGCGCGTTATCCCGGTGCGTGCGACGCGCGCGGCGAATCTGTCACCGCCCTCGAACTAAGCGAGGGAAACTGGAACTTGATTATTGCCGTAAGTGCATGGGCTAACGCTGCCATCCGGGAAAAAACGGACGCGACTCATTGGGGCGTCGCGGACCGCTGGGATTTTCCGGCGGACGGATATGGCGACTGTGAGGACATTGCGATCCTGAAGCGGGAAATGCTAATCGCGTTTGGCCTTCCCGCTGAGGCTCTCTTACTGACGGTCGTTTGGGACAGGAAAAATCAGGGACATGCTGTGCTTACCACGCACACGCCGCAGGGCGACTACGTGCTCGACAACCGGAGCCCGCACGTCCTTCCCTGGTGGCAAACTGGCTATGATTTCGTGAAACGCCAATCGCAGTTGGATCCCAACCAATGGGTCTACATAGACGGCCTGACTTGGCCGAAACCTGTGACGGTCGCATGTGCCGGCGATGCGTGCAGCGCGGGGGCGTGCGAGCCAGGCACATGCAATCAACCTTCGTCCGAAATCGGCGGACCCCTTAGGGCCACCGCGCTTCCCTGATTTCGCCGCAGATCGTGGGTGACCTATGCCGGACGGGCGAGTGATCGCCAGGACCGCGTGGGGAATGCCTGCGCCACGCCCAAACCCAGCAACGTCGCATACGTCAATGACACCGCCGGAATCTGCAGGCTAAAATCAAAAACCGAATGAAATGCGACGAGTGCGGATGCCCCCACCGCAACGGCCGAATACACGCGATGGCGGTGCCGCACATACACTCCTCTTATGCAGATGACCGTTAGCCACGCCAAGGCAGCCCACCACGCACCAGCCGCCGGCAGGCCGAGACCCGCCGCGAATTCAAGCCAATCGTTGTGAGCCTTGTCGAGCACAAACGGGATGGTCTCGGAAGCATAAAGCGGAAACGCCGTCTCAAATGTACCGAGCCCCAGTCCAAATACAGGGGCGTTGTGGATCATACGCGTCGCGGCGTCCCAAGCGACGATGCGGATCGAATCCGGCCCGCCCGCCTCGACGAGCAAATCGAGCTGTCTCTGCAACGTGTCACCGCTCGCGAAATACATTCCGATCAGGATTGCGACGATCACGGTGGCGCCGCTGGTGGCGAGCATGCCTTGCCCCCGGCGTGCCGCCAGGGGCGCAGCAAGAACCAGCAGAACGAAGAATGCGAAAACAACGGCCGCGGCGCCGGCGCGCGACGCACTAAATACAATCGTGGAAAAGCAAAGAATGAGCGCAAGCAGATAAATCAGGCCCCGCCCGGAGAGGAAGTTGAGAAGACTTAGGGCATAGACGCGGCCCCCCTGACCCCTGCGCATGCGCCCCCCCGCCAGCGAGAACAGCCGCGCCACGGCCGCGACCGCTGCCAACCCCGCAAATGTCGCGTAGGAATTTTTCAGGACGAACGGTCCCGCAAACCTGCTTCCAACCGGGGCGGTCGAGTAAAACAGCTCGAACTGCCTCATCCCAAATGCAGCCAGCCCGATGCCATAGGCGGCATAAACGGTGCCGGCGACAATGTCCACATCGAGAAGAAAGCTCGCTCGCCGCTCCTCCGCACCGAGCAAAACGACAAGGAAAAATGCAAGCGCAAAGGCCGCAATCTTCATGACTTCAAAGGTCGTACGCCACGGATCAAGCGAGACTGCACCGGCTAGGGATTGGCCGAGGCTTTCCGAGGCCATGCTCCAAATCGGATGTATCCACTCGTGCGGCACGAAAGGCAGCGTTTGTGCAACAGCCCAAGACAGCGTGAGCACCACGAGAACAAACGGCACAGCAAGCCGTTTGACATAGCGCCAGGCGGATTGTTGCACGTTGTCTGCAATCAGGATCCACGCGCCGTATGCGAAGGCGATGAGACAAATCAGCAGTGCGGCGGACCATTGGCGGTTGCTGCCCAAAGGGAAGGGGGCCCAAGCAAGAACAGCGGCAAAAAACCAGACGACTATGGATTCCAGGGACCTGTGCATCGTTATCCTTGTGCCTTGCGCCGCTCCGATGCGATCCAGCGATTGAGGGCACGCAACTCTTCTTGGTTTGACCGGAATGATTCGGACACCAGCCGGGCACCCGCTTGGGTCGCGAGCAACGAGACGAGATGGCGCCGCAACGCGGGCACCGACCAAAGCAGCCGCACCTGGCGGGCCGCTAGCGCTTTGCCGTCGTCGGAAAGATGGCCCCACAGGTCCGCAGCCAGTCGCGCCCGTCGTGGCGCGACCCAGTACTCTTGCGGGCCAAGCAGAAGCGCGTTTTCCAGTATTCGTGCCGCACCTGCGGGATCGTGCGCCTTGCGTGCGGACGCCAGCAGAACCCATCCCCTGATGTCGGCTGGCGCGCGGGCAAGCCCTTCGCGCGCCGTGGCCTCCACCAATGATGGCACTTCGCCGGAGGCGAACATCGCCTCGGCCCGCACAAGCACGGTTCGCCCGTCTACGTCTTGCGCGCGCGCGAGTATTCGGGCCGCGGCGCGATATGTCTCCGGGGCCTGAGTTACATTCATCGCCATGTAGGCGGGTACGGGGAATACGGAATCGGCCGCCAGGCCGGCCACGTATTTCGAACCTGCCGGAATAATCAGGAGCGCCGGCAGCAGCAGGGCGAGTCGTGCGGATATGGCGGCCGCTTGCATGGCCTATTCTTGGTAATAGGCTGCGTAGTTGGGAGAGCCGTAATAGCCCTTGTATCCGTAATTGTAATAGTGAAAGCGCGACACGTCGCAGCGCGTAAGAACGCTGCCGGCTACCGGGACGCCGCTATCGGCAAGCAGTCGCATTGCGGCGGCGGCCGCGTCGCGTGGCGTCTTTTCCCAGCGGGAAACAAAAACGACAGTGTCGGCAAGCCCGGCTATAAGCCTTGTGTCGTTGACGGGCAGAAGGGGGCAGCTGTCGATAATCACGAGATCAGAACGGGATTTGAGAACGGCAATGAGCTGTTCGAAGGCCTTTGAGGCCAACAGATCGGGGGGAATCGCAACCTTCTCGTGCGACGCCGGCAGAAAGCGCAAAGCGGACTGCGGGTCCTTGTGAATTCCGTCGCTGATGGGGATGCGGCCTGAAAGAACGTCGGCCAGGCCGGTCGGCGCATCTTTCGCTCCCAGCACGTTGGCGACGTTTGGGTGCCTGAGGTCGGCATCCACCAAGACGACATCCTGATTGTTCTGGGCTGCCTGGCGGGCCAGCGCGACGGAAACTGTGGTTTTGCCTTCTCCTGGCGCAGACGAGGTGACCAGGATCACTTTCGGCTTCCGGTCGACGTTCGAAAGCGCGAGACCGATCAGGAGGCTACGGATGGATTCGGCGAAAGACGAAAGCGGTTTTGTGACCACGTGATCTGCCGGCGTATCAACCTCGATTTCCGGAATCGTCGCGAGCACGGGAATGCCAAGCAGGCGCTCGACTTGGCCGGTCGTGCGAAAACCGTTGTCGAGCGTTTCCGCGATGCGCGCCACGGCAAAACCCATCAGCAGCGACACCGGGAATGCAATGCCGAAAACAAGCCCGAAGTTGGGGAAGCTCGGCCGCTTGGGTACGTCGGCGTGCGAAAGAATGCGCGCGTCGGGCGTCTGGATGCCTTCCTGATCCTGTGTCTGCTTGAAGCGGGAAAGGAATGCGTCGTAAAGCGCGCGGGTCGAGGCCGCATTGGCTTCGAGCACCTTCAGTTGGACGCGCGCCTGGTTCTGCTCGCCGGTTTTGGTCTCGGTTTGATTCAGGCTCGCTTCAAGAGAGCTTACGCGCGCCCTGGCCTCCGCCACGCCGTTCTCGACCGTCTGGACGACTCGGCGGATTTCCTGCCAGATCTTCGCCTGCAGATTGGATTTTTCGGATGCGAGATCGAGCATCTTTGGATGGCGTGGCCCGTATTTTGAGACCAGTTCGGCCTCGCGGCGCAGGAATTCCGTCTCCTGCGCGCGAAGCTGGGCAATAAAAGGCGAGTCCACGACCTGCGACACGTCGGCCATGCGGCCCTGCCGCTGCAATTCGTGTACACGCGAGAGCTTGGCCTCCTGTTCCGCGAGCGCCGAGCGCGCAAGGATCAGTTGCGAGTTGATTTGCCCGAGCTGCGCTTCCGTGATCGAAGTGCCCTCTATCGTTTCCGTAAGATTGTGGTCGGCCTTGTATTGCGCCACGGCCGCTTCGGCGGTTTCGACCTGGCCCTTCAACTCCTCCAGGCGCCTGGCAAGCCAGCGCGTCGCGCGTTCCGTCGATTCGAGCTTTGTTTCGAGTTGATCCTCGATGTACGCGTCCGCATAGGCATTTGCGAGGCGCGCCGCCTTCACCGGGTCCGCCGACTGCACGCTCATTGTAATCGCAAGCGATAGTCCGACCGGAGACACGGATAGATGGTCGGTCAGCCGGTCGATGACGGCGTTTATTTCCGCTTCGGCCTTTTCTTTGTTGCTTAAGACCGTTTCGCTGGCGATCCACGAGGAAGGATTGAGCAATCTGAAAATCGAAAGCCAAGAGCGCGTCGCACCGGAATTGAATTCGGGGTCGCGCATCAGGCCAGTTTTCTTGATCACCCTTTCGGCGAGGTTTCGGGATTTCAGAATCTGGACCTGACTTTGGATCGTCGCCTGGTCGGAGGGGAGGCCGGAAAGTACCGCGTCGACGTCGACAACCGTTTCCTTGCGCTGGTTCAGCATCACCAGCGCCGTCCCGGTGTAGAGCGGGGTAAGCTGAAATGTAATGGCGGCGACCACGAGCAGGATGCCGATTACCGTTCCCGCAATCAGCTTGCGACGCGCGCGCAGCAATTGCAGCAACGCGCCGATATCGAAACGGGGCTCTTGGGTATCGGCCGCAGACAACGTGTTGTCAGGAAGTGAATTGCTGCCGCCGATTCGGGCTACGACGTTCATCTTCCTACCCAGGGCCCCGCAGGCACCGTGCGGTGGCCGTCATCTCGCGCCTGGTTCAGTCTTGGGCCGAATCACCCGAAACCACTGGGATCCCTAGGGGTGTATCAGAAGGGAAACCCAGAAGCGGTGGTCGTCGAAATCCTGTCCGAGCACGTTCGAATCACGCTTTTGGAAATCATAACTCAAATTCACGCGCGCGTAGCGGTTAATCAGGTAGTCCCCGCCGGCACCCACCGAGATGTATTCGTCCTCGCGCACGATCCCGTCGAACGAGCTTTCGAGATATCCGCCATACGCATGAAGAATGACGTTGTACAGCAATTCGTGATCCAGCCCGACGCGCACGCTCTTATCGTCGCTCGCAGAGGCGCCCGCGAGAGTCGTGTCGTTGATCGTGCGTGACGCGTCGAGACGAATTGTGGTCTTTTGCGTGATGTACCAGTCCAGCCTTGCGCCAAAATCGAAACCGGAGACGTCGGGCAACGGCGCTTTGTAGTCTTGATTCAAATAGCCCGCGAAGATTTGCCCGCGTACGAGATGGCCCAACATCATCGCCAATCCGCCATCGACCCGGTAGCCGTGCGAGTCGCGATCGAAACCCGAGCGGTCGAAGGTGAGATCGAAGTCTCGTGTTTCATACGCGCCACTTACGAAAAGCGAATATCCGGGCGAGAATTCGTAAAAGACCCGGGCATTTCCGGCCGCAATGTTGCGGTCGCGGTCGTCATTGTTCAGGGTGCCGCCGCCGATAAGCGGCACGGAATGATAATCGAGGGTCGTGAACGTGCCTCCCAAGGAAACGCCCAGCCTGTTGGGCTGATACGTCAGTTGCGCACTCACCGTTGTCGCGTCGATCTCGGTCGGCTTCTTGGCAAAGCCCGGAAGGTCGGGGGACGAGCGTTCCTCGTGAACGTTTCGATGGCCCGCGTCGAGCGAAAGCCGTAGCGAGCGGAGGACGTCGAGTTGGCCGGTACCTTCGACGCCCCAATCGGTCGTGTTCTCGTCCTGCTCGCTGGAATAGAACGTGCTGCGCGACCAGGCGCGAACGTTCAGGGCGTGCCGTGACCAATTCGAGCGAAGCTCCGCGCGCGGCGCTATGAAGAAATACGTGTCCGAGGTCGCGTCCTCCTGGCGGAAGACGTTGCTGTCGCTTCCGTAGCCGCCTTCGAGAGTAAGAAACAGGCGAAGCGCGCCAAGAGGCAGGCCTTTGGGGTCATACTCGGGCCGTTCGCGGGCCACGACGTCCTGGCTGGAAACGGGATTTTCTTGGGCAAGCGCGGCGAACGAATTGGCCGCACAAAGAGTCAACAAACCCGCAATGAGGGACCTGTTTCCCATCCCCAATCTCCCCCCAACACGATGCCCGGCTTGGGACCGGGCAGATTGCCGACGCCTACGTACAGGACGGATTCGGGCAAGGCGGAGCCCCGCCGCCCACTTGAGGGCTCGACGTGCCCGTCGTTGTACCGATAGCTCCGCCGGTCGTGCTCGTGGCTACCGGCGGCGCAAGTGCCGCATCTGCGACGGCTTGCGGCCCCTCATAGTATGCGACGGCGGCTGCGAACTGCTGCGCCATTGTGGCGGTACCCTCGTTGGCAACCGTCTGTCCGATGGCGATGGCGGCGTCCAGATTGGTGGCGGCCAGCATCGAAGCGGCGCGGCCGAGCGCCCACGCGATCGTGGACTCGGGGACACCTTTTTCCTGCAAGAGCGCAACGGCGATAGACGTAATCTCGCCCGCATACTGCCCGCCGAGGATTGCGACTTGCTGCATCACAACAGTTGCGACTGCGGCGGCAAGCGCTTCCTGTTTGGCGGCGTCAGACGAGTAGCTTTGCGCGCTAGCTGAGTCGACAGCGCTTGCGAGCACTTCTTCCACCATCTGCGTTTGCGCCACCGACAATGTCGCGGTCTGCGCCACGGATGGGCTGAGCGTCGCCGCCGCAATACTGATGACGCCGATTGCCGCAAGCGCCAATCCCCAGATCAGCGCGCGGAAATCGGAACTGACTGTCTTCCAATTACGAGTCGCACTCATTTCCAGCTCCCAATTTACCATATGAACTCTAGCAGACAGGCTTAAAAATCAGGTAAGGGCGCCCCCAGGCGCCGCTCAACGCACATTCCAGCGTTATGTGCTGATTCTGCAATGGTATTAGGCGGGCCGTGTCTCAATTTTGGCGTGTGCATTGCCGCGGGAATTCGCCTTAGACGGAAGGCCTAAGGCATTGAAAATCAACTAAAAGAACCGCTCGACGACGCGAATAATGTCTCCCGGATAGACCTTCGTCGTCTCGTCGGCGGGCACGGATTGTTCGCGCGAATCACCGTACCGGCGCAGGTGGACGGAGCTTTCGTTTGCCCGATAGGTGTACCCGCCCGCCAGGGCCACGGCATTCAGGACGCTCATGCCGTTCACGTATGGATACTCGCCCGGCTTGTTCACCTCGCCGATGATGTAGAACGGCCGGTAGTTCATGACTTCCAGACTGACGCGTGGAATCTTCAGGTAGCCGTCCTTGAGCTTCTCCTCGACGTCGCGTTCGAGTTCATAAACGGTGCGGTTCGCCGCCTGGACCTGACCGATAAGGGGCAGGCGAATGAATCCGCTGCCGTCAACCACGAATTCGCCGCTTAGGTCTTCTTCGCCGAAGACGATCACGCGCAGCTTGTCGCCCGTGCCGAGCCGGTACACGATGGCGTCCGAATCGGATTGCGCGAGTGCCGGCAGGAATGTGAGCGCGAGGAAAAACGAAATCAGCGCACAGACCACGAATCCGTGAACAGATGACCCTGCCGGACGTGCGATTTCGCTAAGCACCGCGCGCGCCAATGATTCGTTGTCCGTTACGTGCTTCTAGCACGAGCTAGGTCGCGAAAAAACGGCAATCTTGTCCCTGCAAGACGGCGACCGAAAGTCGTCCCGTGGCATAGGCCCCGGTGTCGATCCCGATTCGGTTTTTGCGCCGCACGGGTTGCAGCGCGGGTTCGTGACCATGCACTACGACCTTGCCGAAATCGTCATCGGCGGACAGGAAAGGCTCGCGAATCCACATCAGGTCGTTCAGTTCCTGGTGTTCGAGTGCCACGCCGGGGCGTACGCCGGCATGCGTGAAAAAATAATCCCCGATCGTCACAGAAGGAGAAAGGGAGCGGAAAAAATTGCGGTGGTGCTCCGAAAGCGCGTTGGCGAAGTCGCGATGCGATTTCCAAAGAGCGGCTTCGGTTTCGAAACGGGGTGGGGAAACGCCATAGCTTAAAAGCGTTTCCGTGCCGCCGTATTTGCGCCACACGGAGTAGAAGGCGGCGTCATTAAGAAAATCGATCAGGGCTTGGTCGTGATTGCCGCGCACGAAGTGGCATGCAAAGCCCGGGATCGGGCGGATAAGCCTTTCCACCACGCCTTTCGAATCCGGACCGCGGTCGATGTAATCGCCCAGAAATACGAGATGTGCCTGGCCGCCGAACCCATGCGTGTCGTGCGCGATCATTTCCAGAAGCCGCTCCAGCAGGCCGGAACAGCCGTGAATGTCGCCCACGGCGTAAACACGCGTTTCTGGCGGCACTGCGGGCGGCCGCCTGCTTGCGGTAAAGGCGCGCATAAATGGCGCGACGACGCTCGCTTGCGTTTGCGCCGCAGCCACTGCCGTCAGTCTTCGGATCATCCCGCTCCCCTTCGGCCACGGCGCTTCATTTCCTCGCCGCTAACCATCCGCTGGATTTGTTTCCAAAGTCTTTCGGACATAGGGAGCTGAATTGCCGCGGCGATCATTCCTTTAACATACCACGCGCTAGGGCTTGGGGGTAAAAGATGATTCTCCGCCCTGGCCCGCCGTATCTGCCGCTGCCGCAGGATTTGGACTCGGCTCTGCCCTCGTTGGCAGAGCTTGGAGTTCCTCCGGAATTGTCGGAAGCGGCGGCAGAGATAGCCGCTCAGTCTGATGTAATCGGAGTAGAGCGGCATGTTCTTGAGCTTGTTGTGCGACTTTTAGCTTTTCATCTGCGGCGCGAAGCGGGCGAAGAAGATCAGACGCCCAAAAGACGCACGCTATGACGCAGCAAACGTCAACTAGCTCGGTGCGCACGGCAACAAGTCTATCGTATAGAGCATTAAGGGCTTCAACAGTGAGCAGCACATGATAGTGCGTGCCCTGTTTTCTCACAAACTCGCCAAGGCCGCTCGGCGCATCCAGGATGCGGGCATGGATAACCGCGTCTCTATAGGTTTTGCATTCTTTGAAAGCCGCAAACGCGTTTTCGATGAGAGCGTAAGTAGCAGCATCAATTTCGCAGTCTCTTGCGACCAGCTTCTTAATGATCGCGATCAATCCGTCTACGCCATTTATTCGCGTCGAAACTTCAAACCACAGACCCGCTTCGATTTGCAGGCCCAAACCAAAGCACAGATCAATGAGAAATTCAGCTTCGTTGTAAGCCATGGTGACTTCACCAATGCCCCTAAGCTGCTCCGGAGTAAGGTTCTTCCGGACATCGCCAGAGCGTTTGCCTCTCGGACCGCCTAGCTCTACTTTCTTTCTCATGGGTGCACCCAATATTCCGAAGTCGGACGATCAGTTAAGCGAGCGGGAAACGGCGAAGCGTCGGGACGAAGCCCTGCATCGCGCCTTAAATACTCCGCCGAATCCACACGCCCCGCCAATACGAAAGAAGCTTCGCAAGGCTATTCGCAGTCGAGCAAAGCCAAAATCAGCCTGATCTTAGCTAGCCCGAGCCGATACTTCCGGCTCTCAGGCTTGGCGAGGTTGTTGATAGGTCAGCCGCTTGCCCTCCGCGCCTTTGATAGCGCGGCTGGCGCGCATAGCGTCGTTCACACCCGCGGCTTCGCGGTTGCTGTAGCGGAAGCTGAACTCCGACAGATACCTGTTCAAATGCTGTTCGGAGACGTGCTGATAAACGCCATAAACCCCACGTTTCAGGATCGAAAAGAAGCCTTCTACTGTATTGGTGTGCGCATCGCCGCGTACATATTCGCCGGACTGATGCTTCACCGTTTCATACGAAGCGAAGTTCCAGCCAATATGCGTGTAGATCGGTGCTTCATCCGTCCTGAACTGCGCCTTGCGCGAGACGTGGTTTTCAAGAACCGTGCGGAGCGTCGAGGCTGTAATGCTCGGAACATGAAAGGCGCGGGCTTCGCCTTCGCGCTCAACGAGCGCGAAAACAACCTGCTTGTGGCCCGTTCCCTTGGCCTTTTTCATTCCCGGTTTGCGGCCGATATACGCCTCGTCCGCTTCTACAGTCTGTCCTTCGCCACCAAGCGGCGCGGTGCTGCTCGGCGTCATGGCCTCTCTAATGCGGTGCGCCATAAACCAAGCTGTCTTGTAGGTGACGCCCAAGGTGCGATGGAGCTGGTGAGCGGAGATGCCTTTCTTGCTCGATGCCATCAGGTGAAAGCCGAGAACCCATTTGTTGAGCGGAATATGAGAACGCTCCATTACGGTTCCTACGGTCACGCTAAACGGCTCGCGGCACGAATTGCATTTGAACATACCCGCCCTATGCGACTTGCCCTTGAGCAACGTCGCCTGATTGACCGTTCCGCAGTGCGGGCAAACAGGACCATCCGGCCAGCGGATAGCCTCAAGGTGTTCGCGGGCCTTATCGGCGTTGGTGAAAATCGGAAGTGTGAGGTTTGTCATGGCTAGTCTCTCTAGTGAAGGCCGGTATCTGATCCGCTTTCTACCTGGCGCATCGCGGTCTCTAGACGTTGATTGGTGTCGCGGGCTATTCCCTTGGTCATGGTGATCTGAAAAACCACTGTCGGGATTGGGGTCTCAAACCGAAGAACTATCTCGCCTGATTGCCGATGAAACCCCGAGTTCACTTTCGTTGCCTTGTGCGCTACCACTGCCTCGAACTGCTGACCCGGCAACAGTTCGCGGTTCTTATGTGCGATTCGCCCAAAAAGGATTAGGGAATCCAGCATCATGGGAAGCGCGGAGTGGTCGCAGTGGAACGGCTCCTCTGTCCCGTCTGCGAACTTTAGGTCGAAGTGGATCGCTAGGCCGCTATCAATTGAGCCGCCTCCGGCGATGGCTTGCACCTTTCTTCCGTCCTCTTTCGTGGGCATTTCGGGCCTCCAATACCGGCAATACTACAGGTAGCTAGATGGTATGTCAAGTATATAATCGCCATTGCCGCCAATAGAGAACAGAGAGAGCACGGCCGGCAGTTGCATCAATGCCCCGGTGTCTCACCTGGGTCCGGTAACGAATTGCAAACCATGTCAATGCGACCGTATGGCCGCGTTTCCGGATGGCGGAGTGACGCCTTGCAGCACGACCTTGGCAAAAGAATACCGGCGCGCGTGATACCGATCGGCGAACCTCAGGAAGCCTTGGCCGTGCATGGCTTACCCGAGGCGACGCGCGAGACTTGCATCGGCACGCAGGTTTGTTACGGATCGCCGCGCACAGTTGGCGTAAATGCGTACACTGATCCCGCGGTTGGGTTCGGGACTTCGCTTTCGTCTCCTCGCGCAGCCCCACACCAGTTTCGTTCCATAGCCCATTTCGCTATCGCGGGCGCAGATGTGGCCGCAATGAGCGCGGCCTTTTTGCTTTCGTACTTCGCCACCGCGGCCGCGAATCTGTTCGTGCTGTCCCGCGATTTCCACGCGGCACTTTCGATGGGTCGTTTCTGGCAGTTCTCGATTGTCGTTGCGGCTACGCTTCTTGCCCTCTATGCGCGCGGCCACTACCGACGGCGTCTGCCGTTCTGGCAGGAGGCGCGCGACATAACCGTCGTGCTTGCGCTGGCGATGCTGTTTGACGGCGCGCTGCAATTTGCGCTCAAGCAGGGCCTTTCCCGCCTCTGGCTGGCGCAGTCCTGGCTCTACGCGGTTCCGATAATCCTCGCCGCGCGGCCTGTCACAAAGCGGTTGCTTCTGTGCGCAGGGCTGTGGCAGCTGCCGACATTGCTCGTGGGTTCGGACGCTCAGACCCGGCAGGCCAGCTCGCTCATGAACCAGGAGAAGACACTCGGATACGAATTCGTTCGCACGATCGATCCCCATTCAATCCGCAGCCAGCCGGGATTCTGGCAGGCTCAATGCCACGAGAGCGGGGCGCAGTTCGTAATGCTTGCTCTTTCGGGCCGTGAACTGGAGCAAAACTCCGAAAGCCTTGTCGAGCTGGCGCGCGAAAATATACCCCATGCCGTTATTCCTCCGTTGTATGGCCTGCCGATTGCCGGCGTCAGCGCGCAGTATTTTTTCAGTCACGATCTGATGTTGCTGATCGGCAGGGAAGGGTTGCGGCAACCCATGAACCGCGTTCTCAAATCTTTGCTCGACTTTGGGGTAAGCGGATTGGCGCTTGTCTTGCTGGCGCCGCTGTTTGCTGTTCTGGCATTCTTGGTTGGACGCGATGGGGGCCCGGTGTTTTACCGGCATAGGCGCATCGGCAAGGACGGAAGGGAATTCGACTGCCTCAAGTTCCGGACCATGGCCCCCAATGCGGATACCCTGCTGCGCGAGGTATTGGCGTGCAATCCCGTAGCCGCCCAAGAATGGCACGAGAGCTTCAAACTGAAGGACGATCCGCGTGTCACGCAAATCGGGCGTTTCTTGCGCGCGTCAAGCCTCGATGAGTTGCCGCAACTGTTCAATGTTTTGCGCGGCGAAATGAGCCTGGTCGGTCCGCGCCCGATCGTGGCGCCGGAAGCCGCGCGTTACGGGCGTGATATCGCCTATTACTATTCCCTTCGCCCGGGCGTGACGGGACTTTGGCAGGCCAGCGGCCGCAGCGACCTTTCCTACGGCGAACGCGTCCGGCTCGACGCTTGGTATGTGCGCAACTGGTCGCTTTGGCACGACATTGCCATTCTGGCGAAGACGGCCGGTGTCGTGATGAAGCGCGCCGGCGCGTACTAGGAACCGGCGATGCGGATCGCGCATGTCGTAACCCGGTTGCTGAGGGCGGGATCCGAGGAAAACACGCTTCTCACCTGCCGCGCACAGGCGGCCGCCGGGCACGACGTTTTTCTCATTCACGGACGCGCATTCGATCCGGGCACTTATGCCGCCGAAACGGACAGACTGCGCTTCGTCGAGGTGGAAAGCCTCGTGCACGCGGTCTCACCGTTTCACGATTGCCGCGCCCTGATCGATCTTCGCAACATCTTCCGCCGGTTGAAGCCGCAGATAGTCCATACGCATCAGAGCAAGGCCGGCGTCATAGGCAGGTTCGCGGCCAGGCTGGCCGGCGTACCTTGCGTTGTTCATGGAATTTGACCTGCTCCCCGGAAATGCCCCCGTTTAGAGGTTAGAGTCCGTTCCACTGAAGGAGACGGACCATGAGGCGTAGCCGGTACAGCGAAGAGCAGATCATCGGAATCTTGAAGGAACACCAAGCAGGGCTGTCGGCGCACGACCTGTGCCGTAAACACGGGATCAGCGACGCCACATTCTACAAGTGGCGGTCGAAATACGGCGGCATGGAGATCTCGGACGCAAGGAAGCTGAGGGCTCTGGAGGAGGAGAACCGCAAGCTGAAGAAGCTGCTGGCGGAATCCGTGCTGGATACGGCCACACTCAAGGAGATGCTCGGAAAAAACTTCTGACGCCCAGGGCACGGAGAACAGCGGTGAGCTGGGCGATCAGAGACAAGGGCTACTCGCAGCGCCATGCCTGCCAGATGATCGGCATGGCGCCCAAAGCCTATCGCTATACCGCGAGGCGGCCGGACGATGCACAGCTGCGCCAACGCCTCAGAGACCTAGCTTTGGAACGCAGGCGGTTCGGCTACCGGCGGCTGCACATCCTGCTGAGGCGGGAAGGCATCGTGCTCAACCACAAGAAGCTCTACCGCCTCTATCGCGAGGAACGGCTGATGGTGAGGAAACGCAGCGGCCGCAAGCGGGCACTGGGAACACGAGCACCGATGGCGATCCCACAGGGACCGAACCAACGCTGGTCGCTCGACTTCGTGTCGGATGCGCTGGCCTGCAGCCGCCGGTTCCGCATCCTGGCGGTAGTCGATGACTTCAGCCGGGAATGCCTGGCGCTCGTCGTGGACAACTCGCTCTCAGGCGTCCGTGTCGCGCGTGAGCTTGATCGGATCATTGAGATGCGCGAGGTGCCTCACATGATCGTCAGTGATAACGGCACCGAGCTGACCTCGCATGCCATGCTCGGCTGGCAACAGAAGCACAATATCGAATGGCACTACATCGCGCCTGGCAGGCCTACCCAGAACGGCTTCGTCGAGTCTTTCAACGGCCGGCTGCGCGACGAATGCCTCAACGAACATCTGTTCGCGAGCCTGAATGAAGCCCGCAGCATCATCGAAACATGGAGGATCGACTACAACACCAAACGACCGCACACGAGCCTTGAGGGGCTCACACCGAAGGAGTTTGCAGCCAGCCCCTTTGAGGGGCATAACCAGAACAGACTCTCCTTATAAGCGAGGGCAAATCGGGGAGCAGGTCAAATTCACATCGTTCCCTTTGCGGGCGCCGGGAGAGCAAAAGGCATCACCTATCTGGCCGCGGAAAAGTCGGCGGGGAAAATAACCGATGCCTTCATTTCCGTCAGTACAGGCGTACGGGACCTTTATCTCGCAGCGAGAATCGGGCGGCCGGATCAACACCACGTCGTCCATTCGGGATTTGATCTCGCCCGTTTTCGCAATGCGCACCCGCCGTCGGACTGGCGCAATCTTCTGAAGCTTGATTCGGACGAGGCGCGGCCACCTGTGCTCCTCATGATTGCCTCGTTCGAGCCGCGCAAGCGGCACTGGGAATTGTTGCATGTCTTTCCGCGAATTGCTGCGCGGTTTCCGCAGGTCCGGCTGCTACTGGTCGGCGAGGGACCGCAAAGGGCGCAAGTTGAGGCACAGGTCGCATCGCTTGGGCTGCAGCGGAACGTGATTTTCATGGGGTACCGCGGCGACCCCGAGGCGCTCATCGCGCTCGCGGATCTCTGTCTTCTCACATCGCTGCGCGAGGGGCTGCCGCGCGTACTCATGCAGTATCTTGCCGCGGGCAAGCCGTGCGCCGCCTGCAACCTTCCAGGCCTGGGTGAAGTCCTGCGCCACGGCGTTAATGGGATTGTCACGTCCGCGGACATGGGCGCGCTGGCGCAGGCGACAGTAGAATTGCTGGAAAACCCGGAAAAGCTTCGACGTCTCAGCCAGGGCGCCGCCGAAACCGATCTGTCCAGCTGGGAGGCGTCCCTCATGGGCGCCCGGACCGAAGCCGTTTACCGCAGCGCGCTTGACGAAGCGCGAGGGCGCTTTGCGGCCTCAAGTTTCACATCTTGGAGTTTGGGTGCCGGACCGTAGCGCAATCGGCCCGGCGAATCATTTAACTCTAGTCATGCCATGCGAGCCATGAACAGTTGCCGGCCAACCTATTTCGTATGCATCGGCGCCCAGAAGGCGGGGACGACATGGCTTGCCGAGTATTTATACGCCCATCCCGAAGTCTATTTGTCGCCATACAAGGAAATGCGTTTTTTCAATTCGAAATCGCTGCTGCATCAATCCTGGTTCAACTGGCGGCTCTGGTTGCGGCGGCGGAATATCGAGCTGACGAAATACGGCCAGAACAATGCAATCGGAACGATTGAGCAATCGCGGGAACTGCACCGCCTGTTTTTGTTGACTTGCCTGCGCAGCAAGCGCGCCTACAAGCGCATTCTTGACTACGGCGCAAAGAACAAGAAAGCAGCTGGCGAGATAACCCCTCTCTACACCGATCTCGACGCAGATCAGTTTCGGGAAATCGATGCGTTGCTTCCTGGCTGCAGGTTTCTTCTTATCGTGCGCAGCCCCGTCGCACGGTTCATCTCGCAGTATTCGATGGAGAAAAGGCGGGGTTTCCGGCCCCGCAACCGCTCTGTCATGGCTGCGCTTCGCAGCCAGAACTATCGCCGCCGCGGCGACTACAAAAGAACTCTCGAGGCGTTGTTCGAGGCGGTTCCGCGCTCTCGCGTTCTGGTAGTTTTCTTCGAAAATTTATTTGCGGGCGCCACTTGCAATGGAATCCAGATGCAGCAGATTGGTTCCTTCCTCGGAATAGACTGTATGCCGGCCGATAGTTCCGAAGCGGTCAACCGGAACGAGCAGCGTGTGGAGTTGTGCGAACGCGAGCAGGCCCTGGTAGCGCGTTCATTTGTGCAGACTTACGAATACATGAAAACCTTTAACGGCGGCGTTCTTCCCGATTCGTGGCAAAGAGAACTTGCGGTCGCCAATCGATATTTCGGCATGCGTCGAGCGGATGAGCAGCTGAGCTTTGCGGCGACTACCGGTAAGGAAAGCGTTGGGGTCTTTGGTTGGGCCGGTGTGGGGCAAAACGCAGCAGGCGGCGAACGCGGCGCTTGGTTCCGGAGGTGATTATGAGCGGTGACCACACAATGATTGGAAATGGCGGCACGGTGCGAGAGGCGATTGCGTTGTACACGAGTGAGCGCGGGGCGCAATATTACGCGCAGAGGGCGGCGCTCCGGTCCACAGACGCCCAGCGCGAGCGCGCGGAATTGTTTGCCGATCTCGCAGACGCCGCAGCGGTGATCCTCGATTTTGGATGCGGCAATGGCGGTGTTCTCGCGCAACTGTCTGCACGAAGGCGAATTGGAATCGAAGTCAGCCCCTACGCGATCAATGACGCTCGGGAAAGGCTCGACTGCGTTGCCTCCAGCCTGGAAGAGATTCCCGACAGCTCGGTTGATGTCGCGATCAGTTTTCACGCGCTGGAGCACGTTACCGAGCCCGCGCTGGTGCTTCAGAATATGTTCCGGGTCTTAAAACCGGGGGGCCGCATGCGAATTGTTGTGCCCTGCGAAATGCCCGCGTTGTTGAGAGAGCACCGGCGCTGGCGGCGGCAAGACACCAACATGCATCTATTTGGTTGGACACCTTTGACATTGGGAAATCTGCTGACCGTATGTGGCTTTGAGGTTGCCGAGAGCGGGATTGTTCCTGCCTCCGCCGGCGGGCGCATCGGCCGCATGCTCGGGCCGAAGAATTCAATACGGAAGCTTCTTGCTTACGCGAAGGCGTTGATCAGCGGCAGGTTTCATACGGTTGTGACCGCCACCAAGACCGCGATCCACCCGCTGTCGGATTTTGCTCGAACGTTCCCATGAGCGTGCATTCGGAATTCCGCTAGCGCAGAGAGCGCCGCGATGCGACCGAACGAGGCCAAACTTCTTGGCGATCTTATGAGCCAATTTGACGGGAAGGCGATCTCGCCATGCCTCAATCTGGGCTCGTCCACCGGTACCTTCAGAACCCAAGAGCAGCGCCACATCGAACAGTACATCTTCGCGCCATTACGCGAGCGCGGCGTGCGTATCGTTCACGCTGATATCAAAGAAGACGAGGGCGTTGATCTGGCGGGGGACATTTACGATCCGACGACGATCCCGACAGATTTCGATAACCGCAGGCAGATGCTTATCGATAACTTGCGCGGCGCCTCGGAAGAGGACTTCGACCAACGCTACATGAGCCAGCAGATCGATGCACACAGAGAGGCGTTAATCCTGATGCGCGGCTACACCAAGAACGGGGACAACCCGCGCGTAAAGTCCTTCGCTTCCAAGACGGAAGCCGCAGTGCAGTCGCACCTCGACAAGGCGAAGACGATCTACGATTCCGTTTCGCGGACCCAGGAGACTGCAGAAAAGCGATCACGGTAGCGCTTCGCTGCGCGCCTCCGGCGCCATGTCGGCATCGGTACGCTCGGCCCGAAACTGGCCGAGCGTGCCGTTGAGCGCGCGCCCCACGGCCTCGCTCAAGCCCCGTGCGGCTTCCAGGCGGGAGAGAAACACGTAATTGGCTCCCGCCTCATAGATTGCCTTGGCGTCCGGATAGCTGACGGCATTGGCTATGATGATGGCGTTCGGGTTCATGCGGCGCACGGATTCGACCAGACGCCTGTTATTCACGCCCCGCAGCAGATCGTCAGGGACCGTCGAGACGACCACGGCCGCGCGGTCGATGCCCGCGTGCATTAGTGTCTCCGGGTTGGAGAGGTCGCCGTATTCAACGTGCGCGCCGAATTCGCGGATGCGGCCGTGAATGGCGGCATTGAAGTCGACGACAAGCGTTTCGCGAGCCAGCTCCGGCTCCTTGCGCGCGATGTCGTAAAGAAGCGATGAGGCGACACGATGGAATCCGAGCAGGGCGAGGCGATAGCTTTTCTTTGCCTCCTCCGCCTTGACGCCCGGCGGTTCAGGAAAGCCCAGCCTGTCCAGAATGGGACCCGTCTTCGCATGGATGGCATAGGCCGCGTGATAGAGCGGCGTGGTGATGAGGGCTGTCAACACGAAGGCGAAGATTATTGCACTCGAAAGTTCAGCCGAGATGTGCCCGAGCTGCAGTCCCAGAAACGCGATCACCAGTCCGAATTCCGACATCTGCGCAAGGCGCACGGCGGAAACCTCGGCGTTCCTCTGATCGACACCGGTCCAATAGAAGATGGGGAAGAACACGATCTGGCGTGCGAGAACGGCGACGACGGCGATCGTCACGGCCAGAATCGGAACGGTCCAATCCTGGGGCTGCGGAATGCTCATGCCCAGGCCGACAAAGAAAAGCGTAATGAAGAAATCTTTCACCACGCCCACCTTGGTCACGATTTCCGTCGAATAGGGCAGGTTGGCGATCGCAACCCCGGCGATAAGCGCGCCCATGCCCGAACCGACGGCAAGATGCAAATTGAACCCGAACAGCGTTTCGGTCGCCGTGTCCAGATTGGCGCCGATGAAAACGACCGCGAAGCACCAGCTCACGGCGCTGATCAAGATCAACTCGGGAACCTTTGCCGTCCAATGAAACGCGACCTTCATGAGCGTGCGCGCGAAGGCGAATGCGATCGCCGCCAGAATCGCGATGCCGGCAAAAGAAGCGACGATTAGCCCTAGTTCCGGCGCCTGTAGGCTGGGTTGCAGCAGCAGTACGATGATCGCCCAAAGATCCTGGAAAACGAGCACGCCGATGGCGAGCCGCCCCGGCACGGTGTCGAGCTCAAACGCCTGCTGATAGAGCTTGACCACAAGCAGTGTCGACGAGCATCCGACGATCGCGCCCAGATAGAGTGCGGGCAGGTTGCCCTCTAGCGCGGCTCCGCCCAAGCCGATCAGGGCGAGGCCCTTGAAAACCGCGAATCCGAACAGAACTGTGAAGGGAAACTGAAGCACGCCGCTTAAAATAATGCTGCGGCCGCCCCGCTTGATTTTGTTCAGGTCGATCTCAAGTCCAATCATGAAAAGCAGGAGGACGAAGCCGAGCTGCGCGATGACGTCGATGTCCTTCGCATCGGTGACAAGGCCTAGCCCGAGCGGTCCCGCCAGAACGCCGGCCAATACGAAGGCGGCAATCGCAGGAAAGCGGATGCGCGTGAAAAGAACGGTAAGAAATCCCGAAAAGAAAATCGCTATGCCGATATTGCGCACCAGCGGCGCCATCTCCGTGGCCGCCGTAGCCGTGGTCGCGCCGGCACACAGAAACAGCGCGCCCACCCCAAGCGGCAGAAATTTTCGCAAAGCAGGCCCCCAGCGTGGTCGGCCGAGACTAGCGTCGGCCCGCAAACCCGACAACTCAGCCCGGCTGCGACTCGATTGCCGCGGCCGCGTGTTTGCGGCTGCCGCCCCACTTCTCAACGACTATACAGGCTACCGAATTGCCCACAACGTTCGTACCGCTGCGTCCCATGTCGAGAAGGTGGTCGACCGCCAGGATAAGCGCTATGCCCGCCTCGGGCAGATTGAAGTAGGGTAGCGCTGCCGCAATGACCACGATGGAGGCGCGCGGCACGCCGGCCATGCCCTTGCTCGTAATCATCAAAAGAAGCAGTAGCGTAATCTGTTGAAACAGCGTCAGGTCGATATTGAACGCCTGCGCAATGAACAGCACCGCGAAGGTGCAATACATCATCGAGCCATCCAGGTTGAAGGAATAGCCCAGCGGCAGGACGAAGCTGACGATCTGGCGCGGCACGCCGATGGCCTGAAGCTGCTCGAACAACTTTGGATATGCCGCCTCCGAACTGGCCGTCGAAAAGGCAAGCAGGATGGGCTCCCGGATGGCGCGAAGCAGCGCAACGATGCGCTCCCGCATGAGGAAAAACGCAACCGTCAGCAGCAGGACCCATAGAATGAGGAGCGAGATGTAGAAGCCGCCAACGAATTTGGCGTAGGTGACCAGGATGCCCGCGCCTTGCGTCGCGACGGTCGACGCAAGCGCCGCGAACACGACGAGCGGCGCCAACATCATCACATAGGTTGTTACCTTCAGCATGATGGCGGCCACCTGCTCCACCAGCGCGAGTACGGCGGGCGTATGGTCGTCGATCGCGGCAACGGCGGTGCCCACGAACAGCGAGAACACGACGATCTGCAAGATCTCATTATTCGCCATGGCCTCGACGATCGACCGGGGCACAAGATGGGTGATGAACTCCCTGATCGTCAGCGGCGCCGCGCTCACGCCTGGATCTGTCGGGCTCACCGGAAGATAAAGCCCAACGCCCGGATTGAAGATGTGAACCATAACGAGCCCGAGCGTCAGCGACGCGAGCGACGCGATAATGAACCAGCCAATGGACTTGATGCCGATGCGCCCGATGGCGGCCGCGTTTTCCATGTGGGCCACACCGGCAATCAGCGTGGAGAGAACCAGGGGCGCGATGATCATGCGGATGAGGCGAAGAAAAATATCGGTAATGATGCCAAGAACGCCCACAAAGGATTTGACCTGCGGCTCGGTCAGAAACTCATTCGCAAACAGGCCGGCCGCGATGCCCGCAAACATCGCGATGACAAGAAGGAGGGTAAATCGTCGCCCCATGCCGCCCCGCTTCTAAAGGAAGTGACCGGTCATAGCGACATGAAATCGGTCGTGCCCGCAAGGTCCAGGCGCGCTGCTGCGGCGGGCAGAGGATACTTCAAACCGCTCGCACAGTTGAAAAGCACAACTCGCTCGTTGGGCGCGATGCGGCCGTCATGCACGGATTTCTTGTACGCCGCATAGGTTGCCGCGCCTTCGGGGCAGAAGAGGAAGCCCTCGCGCCTGGCCGCATCGTCGCGGGCCGCCAGGATTTCGTCGTCGCCGACTGCTATCGCATAGCCGCCGCTCTGGTGCACTGCGTCCAAGATGAGAAAATCTCCAATGGCCGCAGGAACGCGAATGCCTGCCGCGATGGTTTGCGCATTTTCCCACCGCGCTGCATGGGCTTCCTTGCGCTCCCAGGCGCGCACGATAGGCGCGCACCCGGCCGCCTGCACTGCAACCATGCGCGGCCGCTTCGCCCCGATGAAGCCGACGGCCTCGAGCTCCTGAAACGCTTTCCACATTCCGATCATGCCGGTGCCGCCGCCGGTCGGGTAAAAAATCGCATCGGGCAATTCCCAGCCGAGCTGCTCGGCGAGTTCGAAACCCATCGTCTTCTTGCCTTCGATGCGGTAGGGCTCCTTGAGCGTCGACATGTCGAACCAGCCCTGCGCTTTCTGCCCCTCGCGCACAAGCGCGCCGCAATCGTCGATCAGCCCGTTCACGCGGTAGACTTTTGCGCCGAATGCGGCGATCTCGCGCACGTTCACTTCGGGCGTGTCTTCGGGACAGAAAATGGTCGCCTGCATGCCTGCGCGGGCGGCATAGGCCGCAAGGGCCGCACCCGCGTTGCCGTTGGTAGGCAGCGCCGCCTTCGTGACGCCGAGCTCTTTTGCCATCGCAACCGCGAGAGCAAGCCCGCGCGCCTTGAAGGAACCCGTGGGCAGCTGGCCTTCGTCTTTGACCAGCACTTCGCCCGCTTCCGAGCGGAAGGGGATCAACGGCGTTACGCTCTCGCCCAGCCGAATTATGTTCTCGTCGTCCGAAACCGGCAGCAGCTCGCGATAGCGCCAGAATTCATAGGGCCTGCCCTTCAGAACCGGCTTTGTCAGCGCGCGCTTTACGCCCGCCAAATCGTAGCGAACCAGCAAAGGCTTCCCGGCGCGCGAAAGGCCCTGAAGCCGCTGGGCTTCATGCCGTTCGCCCGTTAGAGAGCATTCAAGATGTGTGACGAAGCCGCGTGCCATCACTAACCTTTGCCAAGCGGATTAGCTGCAAAGACACGCCGGTCCGCAAGAATGTGCACGTTGGCAAATGCACCGCAAAGTACGGTTACAGGTTCGAGGTCCACCAATACCGCTCGTGAAAACGGCTCCAGATACAATCAAAGAGTTGACGCAGTTCCATTGTCAATGATGCCATGAGTGACGAAAGTATGGGCTGACGGGGACGTATGGGCGGGGCGACAGAAGGGAATGCAAATCAGACTCAGCCAAACCGGATTTTGAGCGTCATCATTCCGGTGCGCAATCATGCGCGCCCATTGAAGCGGCTGCTCGACAATTTGGCCAGGCAGAAAATTCCCGCGGGGTGGACCGTAGAGGTGATCGCGGTGGACAACGGCTCCACCGACAATACCGCGGAAATCATTCGGGCGAGCGGTGTGCGCTACGCGCGCTGCAGCGAGCTTGGCCCGGGGCCCGCGCGCAATAGAGGCGTCGAGCTAGCCCGGGGAAAACTCCTTTACTTCATAGATGCCGATGCCTGCCCGGTTAACGACGACCACTACGTCCGCATTCTCGCCAGTACGCAGCGCCTGCTGAGGGAAGGCGCATTCGGGGCGTTAGGCGGCGCGATACTTCCTCCGCGGCATCAACTCTGGAACCCAATCGCTATCGGCGATCACTGGGCGTGCTGGTTCAATTGGCACCCCAAAAGGTCCCCGCAACGCACGAAACTGTTTCAGCCGGGAATAAGTCTTGTCATGTTGCGCGGCGTATTTGAAGCGAATCGGTGGATTCGATGTGCGGGTTCGGGTCATGCAGGACATGGAAATACAGCACCGCCTTATGAAGCGCGGGTTGCCAATCTATTTTCTTCCCGCAATTACCGTTACGCATGAAGCACGCGACACGCCCCTGCGCACATGGCGGCATAGCTGGTACTGGGGCGGGCCGTTCCGGTCGGCCTATCTTGCCGACGTCAAGAATTATCCATTGAAATATCCGCTGGGGCATAAATGGTTCGCGTTGAATTTGCCGATGCTTTTCCGTCGGCGATTACGGTTGGTCACGCGCGCCGTTTGGGCGAATTCCAAGTGGCAGGCGGTTTACAGTTTTCCGTTTCTTGCTCTGACAATATTTGTCTGGACGCTCGGCGTGATATGGGGACCCGATCAGCCGGGCGCGTATCAAGATGCGCCGATATGAGACAGTCTCACAAATCGCGTGGGTTACGGGCATTGGGTGTGTTGCATGACCAGCCTCGCTGAAGAACGCGCAGCACAAGCGCCTTGGGACGCTTGC
This sequence comes from Alphaproteobacteria bacterium, assembly GCA_052389895.1. Lineage (GTDB taxonomy): Bacteria > Pseudomonadota > Alphaproteobacteria > Micropepsales > Micropepsaceae > CAVVXX01. The sequence continues at coordinate 67,775 of JBQTHM010000008.1, forward strand.
GCACTCGGCGATATCAAGTCCCATCACGCTTTAATCGAAAATGAGTTCCAGGCACCCGAGCGCCTGCGTGACCGGGTGGGTGTCAGTCTTACTGCTCTCATGCGCTTCGCGGGCCGCCACGTGCCCCACTACCGCGCGCAGTTTCGAACACTTGGCATAAATCCGTCTGAAATCGACGGATTTGGTCTTCTGTCCGCCTTGCCCATTCTCAGCAAGTTGGACATCCAATCCAAAACAAAGGCGCTGCTCACGGAGGCCTTGCCGCCCGGCGACAGGATTGCCAGTGGAACCGAATCGTCGGGAACAACCGCACGGCCTACACGCGTTTTTCACTCCAAGGTCAGCACGCGGATGTTTTCGGTTCTGGTCCAGCGCCAGCATCGCTGGTTTCGGCTTGATCCTCAGGCGAAGCTGGCCTCGATCAGGCTTGGCAGCCAATTGCCGAAGAAGGATGGCGCCGCGCTGGCGGACGGTGGTACCGGGCAATTCCGCACTTGGCATTATCTTGGCGGCAGGTTCCGAACCGGCCCGTTTGTGGGATTCAACGTAACAAATCCGGTCGAAGAACAAATTGCCTGGTTGCGCCGGGAACAGCCGGAATATCTCATCAGTTATGCCGAATCGCTCGAACATTTGGCGTTTGCTGCGGGTGCGGAGCAGCCCGCGAAAAGTCTGCGCGCCCTCATTTCGATTTCCGAGCAGTTGACGCCGGGCATGAAGGCGAGGATTACACAATGCTTCGGCACTCCGATCCATCAGAGCTATGGTCTGAATGAAATTGGTCTGGTTGCATGCCGCTGCAAGAACGGACGCTACCATGTGCATGTCGAACACTGTTTGTGCGAAATCCTTGATGATGACGGCCGGGAATGCGCCTCCGGCGAGACAGGCAGATTGATCGTCACCGCGCTCAACAATTTGGCGCAGCCGCTGATTCGTTATGACACGGGCGACCTTGCGAAAGCTGTCGCCGGGCCTTGCCCCTGCGGCCGCACGCTACCTGCCTTTGGCGAGATTGTAGGGCGCTACAGCCGTATCGCTTTTCTTCCCGAAGGAACATTGGGCTTGGTCGATATATTGCGTCGCTGCATCGAGGAAGCACCGGCGGATATTTCGCGCGACCTTCACCAATTCCAGATTCACCAGTCTCGCGACAACGGTTTCGAAATCCGGCTCGCGACGCGTATGCCGCTTCCCGAGGCGTTTGCAGCGCGCATAAGAACGGCCTGGGACAGCGACGCCGGCGCCCGGGCGCTCCCCTTAAGGATTGTCGAAGTGCGGGAGATTGCGCGCTCTGCGGGCGGCAAGTTTCAGGTTTTCACCTCCGACTTCATGCCGCTGCCGGACCAGGCAAGCGGCGCCCCGCCAACGTAGGATGCATGACAAAGTGGGTTGCCGAGCCAATAGGCAAGCTCAGAAGGACGTTCGACAGCCCAAACCGCAAGATCGGCGTGTTTGCCTGCTTCGAGCGTTCCGACACTGTTGGCCAAGCCAAGTGCGCGGGCGGCGTTGCGCGTCATGCCGGCGAGCGCTTCTTCCGGCGCCAGGCCGAATAAGGCGCAGGCAAGATGCATGGCCGCAAGGGGCGACACGAGCGGAGACGAGCCCGGATTGCAGTCGGTTGCGACCGCCATCGGCACGCCGTGGCGGCGAAGAAGTTCGATGGGCGGCCTTTGCGTGTCGCGCAAGAAAAGAAAAGCGCCCGGAAGCAGCACGGCTACGCTGCCCGCCTTCGCAAGCGCGGCAACGCCGCCTTCGTCCGTGTGCTCGATATGATCCGCCGATAGCGCACCGAATTCCGCTGCAAGCGCCGCGCCATTTCCGTTGCTGCGCTGGTCAGCATGCAGCTTGACCGGAATGCCCAGCCGCTTCGCGGCGCTGAAGAAGGCGGCGGCCTCCTGTGCGCTGAAAGCAATAGGTTCCACAAAGGCATCAACGGCGTCCACAAGTCCGGCCCTTGTCAACTCCGGCAATACCTCATCGCAAACCAGACGCACATACGCCGCACGGTCATGAGCATATTCTGCTGGCAGCGCATGCAAGCCAAGATAGGTCGTGCTTGCCCGCACGCCAAAACGCCGGCCCAATTCCCGCGCGGCCGACAACATGCGGAATTCCGTTTCGCGGTCGAGGCCGTATCCGCTCTTTATTTCGATAGTGGTAAGCCCTTCGCGCAGCATCTGAGCCAGACGGTTGCCGGCTAGCTCTAACAGTTCGCCTTCGCTTGCTTTTCGTGTGGCACGCACGGTCGTCGCAATTCCGCCGCCGCGGCGCGCGATTTCTTCGTAGCTCTCGCCCTTTAGCCGCGCTTCCCATTCGGCCACGCGGTCGCCCGCAAATACAATATGCGTATGGCAGTCGATCAAACCCGGTGTCACCCAGCGGCCGTCCAGCCGGTCGACATGCTTTGCGCTGCTTTCCGCATCGGCCGGAAGATCGCGTCGCGCGCCCGAAAAGGCGATGCGGCCGTCGTTGATGAGCACGGCGCCGTCTTCGATCGCGCCATAGGCCGCGCCGTTCGCGCACATGGTGGCCAGGCGGCAGTCAACGATCAGTCGGTCCCAAGCAGCCATTCCCAACCCTTGCGGCGCAAAAGCGAACCTATCTATGCTCGCATACAGTCACAGGACCATACCTCATGACCGCTCTGTTTGCGCCTGCCGCGCGCCTTCCGGAAGCGTGGGCCAGCAATGTCCGCTTCGATGTCGGCGCGGACGGCGTTATCGAGGCGGTAACGGCGGGCGCGGACCAAAACGGGGCGGAGGTGCTGGAAGGCCCCGTCATTCCCGGCATTCCCAATCTGCACAGCCATGCCTTTCAGCGCGCCATGGCGGGCCTTGCGGAACGCCGTCACGGCGATGATGATTTCTGGTCATGGCGCGAAGCCATGTACCGCTTTCTTTCGGTGCTTTCGCCAAGCGATGTCGAAATCATCGCCACGCAGCTTTACGTGGAGATGGTGAAGGCGGGCTACACGCGCGTCTGCGAATTCCACTATCTGCATAATGAGCGCACAGGCGCGCGCTATTCCGAGCCGGCCGTCATGGCGCGGGCGCATTTGCGCGCGGCGCGAACGGCCGGCATCGGCATGACGCTGGTGCCTACGCTTTATGCGCACGGCGGTTGCGGCGGCAAGCCGCTCAAGGATTCTCAAAAGCGCTTTGCCATCACGCCCGAACAGCTCGCCGGGATGGTGCAGGCGCTGGAGGAGGAAACCGCCCATGTGCCCGGCGCACACGTCGCGGTCGGCATTCATAGCCTGCGGGCGGCAGACATTCCCGAAATCGAGAAGGTCATTGCCGCATTGCCATACCGCGCCATGCACATCCATGTGTCCGAGCAAATGAAGGAAGTCGAGGAATGCAGGGCCTGGTGCGGGCAAACGCCCATTGCCCAGCTCGACCGCACAATCGGATTGGGCGAGCAGTGGAATCTGGTGCATGCGACGCATGCCACGGCCGAAGAAATCGAACGCATCACAGAGGCGGGGGCAACGGTGACACTGTGCCCCTCGACCGAAGGCAATCTTGGCGACGGGTTATTTCCCGCCGACGATTTTTTCCGCAAGGGCGGTGTCTTTGGCATTGGCTCCGACAGCCAGATTTGCACCGATCCGCGCGAGGAGCTTCGCCTTTTTGAATATGGGCGCAGGCTCAAGGCCGGGAAGCGCGCGCTGTCGGCCGACAAGGCGACGCCGAACTCAGGCGCCTGGCTGTGGCTGCGAGCGGCCGAAGGCGGCGAGCGCCCCTCCGCCGCACCAGTGGGCAAGCTCGCCAAGGATTATCGCGCGGACATGCTCGTGCTCAATGGCAATGCGCCGAGCCTTCTGGGCCGCGAAGGTGACACCTTGCTTGACGCCTTCGTCTTTGCCACGCAGGGCTCGCCGGCCATTCGCGATGTCATCGTCGGTGGCAAGCGGGTGGTGGAGTTCGGACATCATCACGCCGAGGAACAGGCGGAGGAACAATTCCGCCGCGCGTGGGAAAAGTGGAAAACCGCATGAAAGCGAATGCGCGCGTGGTGCGTGCGCCGAGAGGCACGCAGATATCTGCCAAGTCGTGGCTGACCGAAGCACCTATGCGCATGATAATGAACAACCTCGACCCCGATGTGGCCGAACGCCCCGAAGAACTCGTTGTCTATGGCGGCATGGGGAAGGCCGCCAGGAACTGGGAGGCGTTCGACCGCATCGTGGGTACGCTCAAAGTGCTGGAAGGAAACGAGACGCTGCTGGTGCAATCGGGAAAGCCGGTAGGCGTGTTCCGCACCCACGAGGATGCGCCGCGCGTCCTCATCGCCAATTCCAATCTGGTGCCCAAATGGGCGGATTGGGCGCATTTCAACGAGCTCGACCGCCGTGGCCTGATGATGTACGGCCAGATGACGGCGGGCTCGTGGATCTATATCGGCAGCCAGGGAATCATTCAGGGCACGTTCGAGACCTTCGCCGAAATGGGCCGCCGGCATTATGGCGGCAATCTCGCTGGCAAATGGATTCTTACCGCGGGCCTCGGCGGCATGGGCGGCGCGCAGCCGCTGGCGGCGACATTGGCCGGCGCTTCCATGCTTGCGGTGGAATGTCAGCGTTCGCGCATCGAGCGGCGCCTGACCACGCGTTATCTTGATCGCTCGACCGAGAGCTTGGACGAGGCGCTCGCGATTGTTCAGGACGCCGCAAAAAGCAAACGCGCCGTGTCGGTTGGTTTGCTTGGAAACGCAGCCGAAGTGCTTCCCGAACTCGTGCGCCGCGGCGTGCGCCCGGACGCGGTGACGGACCAGACATCGGCGCACGATCCAGCGAAGGGATATCTGCCCGAAGCCTGGACGGTTGATGAGTGGGAGTCGAAGCGGGTAATCGATCCCAAAGCGGTCGAAACCGCTGCACGCAAGTCCATCCGCAAACATGTGGAAGCGATGCTTGCGTTTCACAAGCAAGGCATTCCTACCTTCGACTACGGCAACAACATCCGCCAGGTAGCGAAGGACGAGGGGCTCGCAAACGCCTTCGATTTTCCCGGCTTTGTCCCCGCCTATATCCGGCCGCTGTTCTGCAAGGGCGTGGGGCCGTTCCGCTGGGTGGCGCTATCGGGAGATTCCGAAGACATCTATCGCACCGACGAAGCGGTGAAGTCGCTGTTGCCCGAGGCAAAGCAGACGCATCATTGGCTCGATCAGGCGCGCAGAAAGATTCAGTTCCAGGGTTTGCCCGCGCGCATTTGCTGGGTGGGCCTGGGCGATCGCCACCGCATCGGGCTCAAATTCAATGAGATGGTGGCTTCCGGCGAAGTGAAGGCGCCGATCGTGATTGGCCGCGACCACCTGGATTCGGGCTCGGTCGCCAGTCCCAACCGCGAAACGGAAGCCATGAAGGACGGCTCGGATGCGGTGTCCGACTGGCCGCTGCTCAACGCGCTGCTGAACACCGCCAGCGGCGCCACTTGGGTGTCCTTCCATCACGGCGGCGGGGTCGGCATGGGCTATTCGCAGCATGCCGGCATGGTCATGGTTTGCGATGGAACGCCACAAGCGGCACGGCGCATCGAGCGCGTGCTGTGGAACGATCCCGCCAGCGGCGTCATGCGCCACGCAGATGCCGGATACGACGACGCGATCGCCTGTGCGCGCAGATTCGGTCTAAAGCTTCCTTCGCTGGACGGGCCGTGAGTATGGAGCTGTTTGAGTTTCGTCACGGCAACGGTCCGCTCGTCGTCAGCATGCCGCATCCGGGAACTTACATTCCCGGCGCCATTCTCGCGCGCATGACCGCAAAAGGCCGGGCGCTCGCCGACAGGGACTGGCACGTGGACAAGCTGTACGATTTTCTGCCGGAGCTGGATGCGAGCTGCGTTCGCGCGAACTATTCTCGCTACGTGGCCGACCTCAACCGCGATCCCGAAGGGCATCTGCTTTATCCGGGACGTTTTGAAACGATGATGTGCCCGGAAACAACTTTCGTTGGCGACCGCATATACCGCCAGGGTGAAGGGCTCGACCGGGACGAAATTGCCGAACGCCGCGCGCGCTATTGGGCGCCGTACCACGAAAAGCTCGCTTGGATCCTAGCCGAAACGAAGAGGCGTCACGGTTACGCTATCCTGCTCGACGCGCACTCCATTCTTTCGCGTGTGCCGAGGCTGTTCGAAGGAACGCTTCCTGATCTCAACCTCGGCACGGCGGACGGTAACACTTGTGCCGCAGATTTTCAGGCGGCGGCCGCGCACGTGCTGGGCGGGCAATCGCAGTTCAGTTTCATCGCCAACGGCCGTTTCAAGGGCGGTTACATCACGCGCCACTACGGCAACCCGGCACAGCACGTGCACGCGCTGCAGCTCGAAATCGCGATGTCGGCCTATCTCGATGAAAGTGATCCTTCCTCGTTCGAGAAAGCGCGGCTGGAGCCGCTGAACAAACTTATTCGCGCATTCTTATGGGCTGTGATCGAAAAAGCCGCGTTCCACTACGAGCGCACGGCGAGTCAGGGCGCGCCGTAACCGCCACCCCCGGGCGTCTGGATTTCGATGGCGTCGCCCGGTGCTACTTTGGTTTCGTCGCGGCCCTTCATTTGTTCGCGTGCGCCACTCGCGCGAACGACTGTGTTGATGCCTTTCAGCGCGGGCTCGCCGCCGTTCAGGCCAAACGGTTCCGTTTCCCGCCGCGTGGAAAGAATCGCCGCGTTCATCGCCTCGCGGAAACGGATGCGGCGCACTACGCCGTCGCCGCCTTTGTGCTTCCCGCGTCCGCCTGACTTATTGCGAATGGAAAACTCCTCGATGAGGACGGGATAGCGCGCTTCCAGCACTTCCGGATCGGTCAGGTGGGAATTGGTCATGTGCGTGTGCACCGCGGACTGGCCGTCGAATGTCGCGCCCGCGCCGGCGCCGCCGCAGATGGTTTCATAATACTGATGGCGCGCATTGCCAAAGGTGAGATTGTTCATGGTGCCTTGCGCCGCTGCCATCACGCCCAGTGCGCCGAACAGCGCGTCCACCACCGCCTGGCTCGTTTCTACATTGCCGCCGGCCACGGCCGCGGGCGGGCGCGGATTGAGCAGCGATCCCCCTGGCACGATAATTTCCAGCGGCTTTAGGCATCCCGCGTTCATCGGAATGTCGCTCTGCACAAGGCAGCGGAACACGTATAGCACCGCCGCCTTGGTCACGGAGCGCGGCGCATTCAGATTATTGTCCTGTTGCGCGCTCGTGCCGGTAAAGTCGATGGTTGCCCCGCGCCGCGCGCGGTCAACCGTGACTCTCACCTGTATCCGCATGCCGTCGTCCATCGGCAAGACGAAAGCGCCGTCCTTGAGCGCGCCGATCACCTGGCGCACCGCTTCCTCGGCGTTGTCCTGCACATGGCGCATATAGGCGGTCAGCGTTTCCGCCCCGTGCAGCGCGGCCGCGCGGTGCAGTTCCTTCGCGCCCCTGGCGCAGGCGGCCGCCTGCGCCTTCAAGTCGGCGATATTCTGATCTGGATTGCGTGCAGGGAATTTTCCGCGCGTGAGAATGGCGCGCATGGCGGCCTCGTCGAGTTCGCCCTTGTGCACCATGCGTACGCCGTCAAACAGTGCGCCTTCTTCGTCAATGGTACGCGAGAAGGGCGGCATGGAACCCGGAGAAATTCCGCCGATGTCGGCATGGTGCCCGCGCGCCGCCACGAAAAAGCGGCGGTCCCCATCAATGAACACAGGCGCCACAACGGTTACGTCCGGCATGTGCGTCCCGCCGTCATAGGGAGCATTCGTGACAAAGGCGTCGCCGTTCTCGATGCGGTCGCCGAATTTGCGGATGATGGAAATGACGCAGTCGCCCATCGAGCCCAGATGCACCGGCATGTGCGGCGCGTTGGCGACAAGGCCACCTTCGGAATCGAAGATGGCGCAGGAAAAATCCAGCCGCTCCTTGATGTTCACTGAGGTGGCCGTGTTTTGGAGCGTGACGCCCATCTCTTCTGCAATCGCCATGAAAAGGTTCGCGTACACTTCCAGCAGAACGGGATCGGGAGCTGTCGTGCTTGTGCGCGCGCCCGTTCGCGGGCTCACGCGCGTGAGAATGACCGCGCGTGCGGGCGTAACTTCGGCGCGCCATTCGGGCTCGACGACAATCGTCTGATGCGGCTCGATCAGCAGGGCAGGGCCGGTGACCCAGGCGCCCGCCGCAAGGCTTTCCACCTGGTGCACTGCCCCATCGTGCCAGGCGCCTTGGGAATAGAATCGAGCGCGATCGGATCGTGTGCCTGTAACGCTTGTTCGCAGGGCGGGCTTGGAGGCGGGCATCGTGCTTTCCGCTTCCACTTCCATCGACTCCACGACCAATGGCCGCCCCTCGAAGCCGAAGCCGAAAAGGCGCGCGTGCGCCTCGCCGAAATTGCGCGCCATTTCATCGAACGCGCCAAGCGATATGGGAATGCTTGTGTCGCTGCCCTGGTAACGGACGTGGACGCGTTTTCGTACGTTTACGGAAGTTGCTCCCTGGCGTGAAAGCTCCGCGGTCGTTTCGCTTTCGAGCTCCACAGCGATTTGCTCAAGCGAATTGATGAGGTCCGCATCCAGCTGTTTTTCGATAGCCCGTTGGCGCACCGCGCGCAGCGCCGCAAGCATCATTCCGTACGCGGACAACAGGCTTGAAAACGGATGGATGAATACACGTGAAATGGAAAGCGCATCCGCCGCCAGGCAGGCATGCTGGCCGCCCGCGCCGCCGAAACAGTTGAGCGTGTAGTCGCGCGTGTCATAGCCGCGCGCCACCGAAATGCGCTTGATGGCGTGCGCCATGTTTTCCACGGCGATGCGGATGAAGCCGTCCGCCACGTCCTCCGGCGCGCGCCCCGCCAGCGCCGCGAGACTGGCGAAGGCGGCGCGCACGGAATCCGGGTCCAGCGGCTGATCGCAGTTCGGCCCGAACAGGCGCGGGAAATGCTCGGGCATCAGTTTGCCCAGCATCACATTGGCATCGGTCACGGTGAGCGGCCCGCCGCGGCGATAGCTCATTGGCCCGGGATCGGCGCCCGCCGAATCCGGGCCTACGCGGAAGCGCGCCCCGTCGAAATGCAGGATGGAGCCGCCGCCCGCCGCCACCGAATGTACGGCCATCATGGGCACGCGCAGCTTCACGCCGCCGATTTCGCTTTCGTAGATGCGTTCATACACGCCGTCATAGCGCGACACGTCGGTGGACGTGCCGCCCATGTCGAAGCCGATGGCGCGTGAGAACCCTGCCTCCTTGGCGGTTTCCGCCATGCCGACGACGCCGCCGGCCGGTCCGGAGACGATCGCGTCCTTGCCGCGGAAAAATTCGGGTGCGGCGAGCCCGCCATTCGAGGTCATGAAGAAGAGACGCGCTGAGCCAATCGCGTGCGCGACATGGCGCGAATAGCGGTCGAGTACCGGCGAAAGATAGGCGTCGGCTACCGTGGTATCGCCGCGGCTGACAAATTTCGGCAGCGGAACGGTGCCGTGGCTGGCCGAAACATATGTCATGTCCACTTCGCGGGCAATTTCCGCGGCGCGGTTTTCATGTGCGGGAAAGCGATAGCCGTGCATGAAAAGAATGGCGCATGAGCGGATTCCGTCGCGCTGCGCGCTGGCAAGTGCCTGGCGCAATGGCGCCTCATCAAGGGGTTTGATGACTTCACCTTCCGTTGTGACGCGTTCATCGGCTTCGATGACGCATTCATAAAGCATGTCGGGAAGCGCGATATTCAGCTCGAACAGCTTGGGCCGGTTCTGGTAGCCGATGCGAAGCTGGTCGCGGAATCCTTTCGTTGTTACCAGTACGGCGCGTTCGCCCTTGCGCTCGAGCAGCGCGTTGGTCGCCACTGTCGTGCCCATGCGCAACTCGGCGACGCGCCGCGAAGGTATGGGCGCGTTTGCAGCCAGGCCAAGAACGCGCCGGATGCCTTCTAGGGCTGCGTCATCGTAGGCCGGGTTGTCGGACAGCAGCTTGAGCGTTTGCAGCGTGCCGTCGGGCGACTCCGCGATGAGGTCGGTAAAGGTTCCGCCGCGGTCGACGTAAAAGCGCCATTGGCCCGATGCCGTCATGAACGAAGAGTGGCGCAGGCGCGCCCCCTTGTCACGATTTCGGCTCGCCCGCCTTAGGGGGCGTTTCGGGAAGCGAGTAGAAAAATCCGGGTTCGGGAACCTGCGAGGTCTCCCATCCGCCGCCCAGCGCCACGACGAGACCCGCGCTTGCCTGAAGCCGCTGGCTCTGCACGTCGATTGCCGCGCGTTCGGCGTTGAAGCGCGTGGTCTGCGCGGTGACGACGGTCGTGTAATCCGTAATGCCGGCCCTGTATTGGTTCAGTGCGATCTGCTCGGCCAGGCGCGCATCCTTCACCGTCTGATCCTGCACCTTGGCTTGGCGTTCCAGAATGCGCAGCGCCGCCAGCTGGTCTTCCACTTGCTGGAGGGCGGTCAGCACCGTCTGCCGGTAATTCGCCACCGACTGATCGAAATTCGCGCGCGCAAGCGCGATTTGCGCCTCGCGTGCACCGCCATCGAATATCGTTTGCGCCAGCGCGGGCCCGAACGCCCAGATGGCGTTGGAGGCATTGAACAGCGAGGAAAACGCGTTCGAGGCGAAGCCATACATGCCCGAAAGGGTGATATTGGGAAACCACGCGGAAACGGCGACGCCCACTTGCGCATTGGCCTCTCCCATGCGCCGCTCCGCCGCGGCGACATCGGGTCTGCGTTCAAGAAGCGCCGAGGGAATTCCTGCCGGTACCACGGGCACGTCCGCTGTAAGCGCCGCGGGTTCGAGCGCAAGCTCGGCGGGCGGCTTGCCTACGAGCACGGCGATCGCATGCTCCAGACGCGCCCGCGTAAGCTCCGTGCTGATCAGCTCCGCCTGCGCATTGCCGAGCTGCGTTTGCGCCGTCAGCACGTCCGAAAGCGCCGCCACACCCACGGCGTACCGGTTCTTTGCGATTTCGAGTGACTCCTCGAGCGCTTGTACCGTGGCTTCCAGCCGGCGCTTCTGTTCTTCCGCCGCGCGCAGCTGGAAATAGGCGGAGGCGAGCTCGCCCTGCGCGGAAAGGCGCGCAGCGGCAAGGTCCGCCGCACTCGCCTGGGCGGCGAACAGGCTCGACTCCACGCTGCGCCGGATGCGGCCCCAGAGATCAATCTGCCAGTCGCCCTGAAGGCTTGCCTCAACACGCCTGCGCGATTTGTTACTGCCCGGAATCGATGCACCGGCGGAAGTCTGCCCGCGCGATTGTGTGACGGATGTATTGCCCGTGATGGCTGGCAGAAGCTGCCCGCGCTCGATACCCACCTGCTCGCGCGCCGCACGATACGCAGCTTCGGCGGCCTTCAAATTCTGGTTCGAGATTTCCACTTGTTTCGCGAGCGCATCCAGCACGGGATCGTCGTACATCGCCCACCATGCACCATTCGTTACTTCACCCGGCGTCGCGGGTTTCCAGCCCTGGACCTCTTTGTACTCGGCGCTGACGGGCGCGCTCGGCCGCTCGTAGTCTGGCCCTACTGCGCAGGCCGAAATGAACGCGGGCGTAAGGAGGGCGGCCAGGCGCATCGCATAACTGCTCATGTGCCGGCCTCACGCACTGCCCCACCCATCATTCCGGCATAGAGGCGCTGCCAAGCGCTCTGGCAACGCAGACGGAACCGGTCGAGGTACAAATATACGACCGGCGTCGTGTAGAGCGTAAGCAATTGACTGAGAATGAGGCCGCCGACAATCGAAATTCCCAGCGGCTGTCGCAGTTCTGAACCTTCGCCGGTCATAAGTACCAGCGGCAAGGCGCCGAAAATCGCCGCCATTGTCGTCATCATGATGGGCCGGAAGCGAAGCAGACATGCGCGATAGATCGCCTGGCGCGAGTCCATGCCGTGCTTGCGTTCGGCATCGAGCGCAAAGTCGATCATCATGATCGCGTTCTTTTTCACGATGCCGATGAGAAGTATGACTCCGATGAGCGCTACGAGGGTGAACTCGGTCCCGAACATGAGCAGCGCGAGCACGGCGCCCACGCCGGCGGAAGGTAGCGTAGACAGGATCGTAATCGGGTGGACATAGCTCTCGTAGAGAATGCCAAGCACAATGTAGACGGCCAGGATTGCCGTCAGAATGAGAATGGGCTGGCTTTCCACCGACTCGCGGAAGATGCGCGCGGTTCCGGCAAAAGTGCCGTGAATGCCGGCCGGCACATGCAGCTCCGCCATGGTGTGCTCGATGGCTGAGAGCGCGGTCCCGAGCGACACGCCTTCCGGCAGGTTGAAGGAAATCGTCGAAGCGACGAACGGGCCATCATGGCTGATGGAAAGCGCGGTGTTGCCGTGCACGAAGCGCGCGATGGCGGAGAGCGGCACCATCTGTTCCACGCGCGTGCTGACGGCCGCCCCTGTCGAGGCGCCTCCGCGTCCGCTTTCGGTCAGCTGGTTGAGCGAAAGATTGCGCACGGCGTCCGCGCCGGCCTCGTCCTGCATCTGTGCGACTTCGCCCAAAGCGACCGTGCCCGCCGCCGGGCCCGAAGTTTGCGTCCCGCTGGCTTGGCCTCCCGAGGTACTGATGTAAATCTGGTTCAGTGTTTCCGGGCTTTGCCAGAATTCCGGCGCCACTTCCATGATTACGGGATACTGATTGAAGTCCTCGTAAATAGTCGAAACCTGGCGTTGCCCAAAAGCATCGTAGAGCGTGTTGTCTATCTGGGACGGGCGAATGCCGTAGCGTGAAGCCGTAACGCGGTCGATGACAAGATTGACTTCCAGCCCCTTGTCTTCCTGGTCGGAGTTGACGTCCTCCAGTTCAGGCACGCGCTGCAACGCCTCGGCGATCCTCGGCATCCAGGTACGCAGATCTTCCAGCGTATCGGCCCGGATCGTGTATTGGTAATTGCCTGCGCCCATGCGGCCGCCGGCGCGCACCTCTTGCCGCCCGGAGAGGAACACCCGCGCGCCGGTCACCCGATTGAGCTGCGGCCGCAAGCGGGCCACTATCTCGTCCATCGAAACATCGCGCTGATCGAGCGGCTTCAGGGCGACGAACATGAATCCGGAATTGGCACGCCCGCCGCCCAGCCCGCGCCCGCCGCCGCGGCCCGTATAGCCCACCACGCTGTGCACGGCGGGGTCGGTCCGGATGATGTCCACGAACTGCGTGAACTTGGTTTTCATGTGCTGGAACGAAATGCTCTGGTCGGCGCCCACGATTCCGCGCAGGCGTCCAGTGTCGCCTTCGGGAAAGAAGCCCTTGGGAACGATGATGTAGAGATAGAAATTGAGGGCGATGGTGACAAACAAAATGAGAAGAATTGTTCCGGGATTGGCCAGCGCCCATTTTAGGGTGCGGTCGTAAAGCCGGAAGGCGGCGTCGTAGACGGCGTGCGACGCGCGCATCAAGCCGCTTTCCTTTTTCTTCCGGTCGGGATTGGTGGAGAAATAGGCGCACATCATCGGCGTTACGGTGAGCGAGATGACCAGCGATATGGCGATCGCGATGGAAAGGGTTACCGCGAACTCGCGGAACAACCGCCCGACGATGCCGCCCATGAGCAAGATGGGAATGAACACGGCTATCAGCGACGTGCTCATGGAAAAGACGGTGAAGGCTACTTCGCGGGCGCCGACCACGGCCGCTTTGATACGCGACATGCCCTGTTCCACGTGGCGCGTTATGTTTTCCAGCACCACGATCGCGTCATCGAGCACGAACCCGGTGGCTACCGTGAGCGCCATGAGCGACAGGTTGTCGAGGCTGTAGCCGAGCAGATACATCGTGCCAAACGTGCCGAGCAGCGACAGCGGCACGGCAACGCTGGGAATGAGCGCCGAGCGGCCGTGACGGATGAAAAGCACGACCACGACGACGACAAGGATGACCGCGATCAGCAGAGTTCGCTGCACATGGTAGAGCGAGGCGCGGATCGATTGCGTCGTGTCGTTGACGACTTGAAGATTTATGCTGCTGGGAATCGCGGCCTGAAGCTCCGGTATCAGCGCCCGGATGCGGTCCACGGCGTCGATGACGTTGGCGCCCGGCTGTTTGGTGATGATCACGACCACGGCGGGCTTGCCATTGTGCAGGCCCAGATTGCGGACGTTCTCGACGCCGCTAGACACGTCCGCTACGTCGCCTAGACGCACGGCCGCGCCATTGCGGAAGGCGATCACCAGCGGGCGGTATTCGTCCGCTGTCGCAGCGACGTCGTCGACGTAAATCTGCCAGCGCCGGCCGCCGCTTTCGATGGCGCCCTTGGGGCTGTTGGCATTGGCGGCCGAAATGGCGGCGCGCACGTCTTCCAGGCCGATGCCGTATTTGAACAGCGCATGAGGGTTCAATTCGATGCGTACGGCGGGAAGCGAGCTTCCGCTCAGCTCCACGTTGCCCACGCCTTCTACTTGCGAAAGCCTCTGCTGCAAAATGGTCGAGGCGGAATCGTAAATCTGTCCCAGCGTAAGCACGTCGGACGTCATGGAAAGAATGATGATCGGGAAATCGGCCGGGTTGGCCTTGCGATAGACCGGGTTCGAGCGCAGCGCGGTGGGAAGGTCCGCGCGCGCCGCCTGAATGGCCGATTGAACGTCGCGCGCAGCGCCGTCGATGTCGCGCTCGAGATTGAATTGCAGCGTGATGCGCGACGTGCCGGAACCGCTGTCGGACGTCATCTCGTTCACGTCCGCTATCTTGCCCAAATGCCGTTCCAGCGGCGTGGTGACGCTGGTGGACATTGTTTTGGGGCTGGCGCCCGGCATCTGGGCGCTGACGAAGATGGTCGGAAAGTCAACGCTGGGCAGCGGCGAAACGGGAAGCAGAAAATATGCGGCCGCCCCCGCGATGGCGATTCCGGCTGCAAGCAGCGTTGTGCCGATCGGCCGCGCGATGAAAACGGAGGAGAAGCTCATGTTTCCGCCTCCAGCCTCCGCGGCCCGAATAAATTCCAGCCGAGCTTCGTGCCCAGCCGGTCGAAGTAGAGATAGATCACCGGAGTGGTGAAAAGCGTGAGCATTTGGCTCACAATCAATCTGCCAACGATCGAAATGCCGAGCGGGTGGCGCAGTTCGGAACCGGTGCCGGTGCCGAACGTCAGCGGCAGGGCCGCGAACAGAGCGGCAAAGGTCGTCATCAGAATGGGCCGGAAGCGGAGCAGGGCAGCCTGGTAGATCGCTTCCCGCAGTGGTTTGCCTTCGTTGCGTTCGGCAGCCAGGGCGAAGTCGATCATCATGATCGCGTTCTTCTTCACGATGCCGATGAGAAGGATGATTCCGATGATGGAAACTATGCCGAGGTCCTGCCTTGCCAGCATTAGCGCAAGCAGCGCGCCTACGCCCGCCGAAGGCAGCGTGGAAAGAATTGTTATGGGATGGATGAAGCTCTCATAAAGAACGCCCAGAACGATATAGACCGTGATAATTGCAGCCAGGATAAGCAGCACCTCGTTGACCAGTGTCGCCTTGAAGGCGAGCGCGGAGCCTTGGAAATGCGTGGTGACGGAAGGGGGAATGCCCGCGTCTTCGATCGCTTCGGCGATGGCGTCCACCGCCGCGCCAAGCGAGGAGCCCGGCGCCACGTCGAACGAGACCATCGCCGCGGGAAACTGCCCGAAATGATCGATCTCCTGCGGAACTTGTTGTTCCTTGATCTGGGCAATTGCGCTGAGCGGGACTTGCCCGCCGCCCGAGGAAGGCAAGTAAATATTGCCGAGCGCGCGAACGGAATTGGCGGACTCGGGCGCGGCTTCGAGAATCACCCGATACTGGTTCGACTGCGTGAAGATTGTGGAGACAATGCGTTGCCCGAACGCGTCGTATAGCGCGTTGTTGATGGTCGCTGCCGTTATGCCGAAACGCGCGGCCGCGTCGCGGTCAACCTCGATATAGGCGGACAGCCCCTGGTCCATGAAGTTGGTGGAGACATTGCGCAGCTCCGGCACGCGTGCCAGCGCATCCATCAGCGGCGGCACCCATTGCTCGAGCAGCGCACTGCTCGCCGCCTGAAGAACAAACTGGTATTGCGCGCGGCTTACCGTGGATTCAATGGTGAGGTCAGGCACGGGCTGGAAATAGACCGTGATGCCGGCTACTTCGCGTGCGCGGCGCGATAGGCGGCTGATGATTTCCGTTACGCCTTGGCTGCGGTCGTCCTTGGGCGTCAGATTGATGAGCAGACGCCCGCTGTTTAGCGTCGTGTTGGTCCCGTCGACGCCGATGAACGATGACAGGCTTACGACATCCGGGTCCTCCAACAATGCCTGGGCCAGCGCTGTCTGCCGCTCGGCCATTGCGGCAAACGAGACGGCAGGCGCCGCCTCGGTTATGCCCTGCACGATTCCGGTGTCCTGCACCGGAAAGAATCCCTTTGGAATGATGACGTATAGCGCAATGGTAAGCGCGAGCGTGCCGATCGCCACGCGCAGCACGAGCGGCTGGTGGTCCAGCACCCAGGTCAACCGGCGTCCGTATTCGCCAACAAGCCGCTGATACCAGCCGGGCGCGCGCCCCTCCCGCGGGCGCGAATCGCCGCGCTTGCGAAGAAGTTTCGCGCAAAGCATCGGCACCAGCGTCAGCGACACCACGGCGGAAATCAGAATGGTGACGGCCAGCGTCACGGCGAATTCGCGGAACAGGCGGCCCACAACTTCCTGCATGAAAAGGAGCGGGATCAGCACCGCGATCAGCGACGCCGTCAGTGAAAGAATGGTGAAGCCGATTTCGCCCGCCCCCTTGAGCGCGGCATTGAGAGGTGATTCGCCTTTTTCGAGGTGGCGCGAGATGTTTTCGATCATCACGATCGCGTCGTCCACCACGAAGCCGGCGGCAATGGTCAGCGCCATCAGGGAAAGATTATTCAGGCTGAAGCCCAGCAAATACATGGCGGCGAACGCGCCAACCAGCGACAGCGGCACCGAAAGACTGGGAATGATCGTGGACGGTATGTTGCGCAGGAAAAGAAAGATCACCAGCACTACGAGTCCGACCGCCAACGCCAATTCGAACTGGACCGAAGCGATGGAAGCGCGGATCGTGTTGGTGCGGTCCGTGAGCACGGTGATTTCGACGGAGGCCGGCAGCGTGCCGCGAATCTCCGGCAGCACGTCCTTGATATTGTCAACGACGGAAATCACATTGGCGCCGGGCTGACGCCGCACATTGAGCAGTACGGCGGGCGTCGTGTTCATCCAGCTCGACAGGCGCACGTTTTCCGCGCTTTCCACGATGTCGGCGACGTCGGAAAGGAACACCGGCGCGTCGTTGCGATAGGCAACGACGATCCTCTTGTATTCGTCCACGGTGCGCAGCTGATCGTTGGCGTTGATCGTGTAGGCGCGTGTGGGACCGTCGAAACTGCCCTTTGGCGCATTGGAGTTGGCGTTGGCGATGGTCGTTCGCAGATCGTCGATGTTCAGTCCATAAGCCGCAAGCGCCTGCAAGTTCGCGCGCACGCGGATGGCCGGCCGCGGGCCCCCGTTGATGGTGACCAGGCCGACGCCGGGAAGTTGTGAAATCTTCTGGGCCACGCGCGTGTCGGCGAGGTCGTGCACGCGCGTTAGCGGCATGGTCGCCGAAGTGATCGCCAGCGTGATGATCGGCGCATCCGCTGGATTCACTTTGGCGTAAACGGGAGGCGCGGGCAGACTTTGCGGCAGCAGATTGCCGGCGGCGTTGATCGCCGCTTGTACCTGTTGTTCGGCAATATCGAGCGACAGGTCCAGATTGAATTGCATCGTGACGACGGAGGATCCCGCCGAGCTGATCGACGTCATCTGCCGGAGTCCCGGCATTTGCCCGAACTGGCGCTCCAAGGGCGCCGTAACGGAAGACGTCATCACTTGCGGGCTGGCGCCGGGAAGAAACGTCTGCACCTGGATCGTCGGGTAATCGACTTCCGGCAGGGCCGACAGCGGTAGGAAGGTGTAGCCCACGAAGCCCACCAGCATGATCCCCGCCATCAGCAGCGAGGTGGCGACGGGCCTGCGGATGAAGGGACGCGAGATGTTCACGGTCGGCCGCCGCGGCTGCGCCCGCGGCCGGACCCGCGCCCGCGGCCTTCGCCGGCCTGGGGGCGTTGGGCGCCGGGGAGGATGACCATTGCGCCGTCGCGCAAGCGGTCGGTGCCGTCCACGACAACGGTTTCGCCCGGTTTGAGCCCGCGCGTTACCGCGATCTTTTCCCCGTCTGTCGGGCCCAGCGTAACCGGGCGCATGCTTACGGTGCTGTCCGCCTTGACCACGAACACGAAGATTCCCGATGTTCCGCGCTGGATTGCGGCGGCGGGCACGGCCGTCTGCCTGCACAGCGTACTTACGACCAGCCGCACATTGACGAACTGGTTGGGAAAAAGGCGCTCGTCCGCATTGTCGAACATTGCGCGCAATTTCACCGTGCCCGTCGCCGGATCGATCTGATTGTCGACTGTCGACAAGGTGCCGGTTGCGAGTTTGCGTGTCTGGCCACGGTCGTATGCTTCGACGCCAAGCGTTGCGCCGCCTTTGAGCCGCTGCATGATGGAATCGATGCTGTCTTCCGGCACGGAGAAGAGCACGGAAATCGGCTGAAGCTGCGTAACGATGACGATTCCGGAGGAATTCGCGTCTACGACGTTGCCGACGTCCATCTGCCGCAGACCGACCCGCCCGCTGACCGGCGAAACGATCTTGGTGTAGCCGAGGTTGATTGCGGCGGTTTCGACCGCGGCCTGGTCGGCTTTCATGGTCGCTTCCGCCTGCCGCACGGCGGCAGCCTGCGTGTCCACCTGCTGGCGTGCGATCGAGTTTTGCGAAAGCAGTGTGCGGTAACGTTGAAGGTCGAGCCGCGCATTGGCGAGCTGCGCCTGATCGCGCAAGAGTTGGCCGTGTGCCTGATCGAGCGCCGCTTGGTAGCTGCGTGGATCGATTTCGGCGAGAATCTCGCCTGCTGTCACCATTTGCCCCTCCTGGAAATTTATGCGGACGAGCGTGCCGGCGACCTGTGCTTTCACGGTGACGGTTGCCAGAGGCGTCACCGTGCCCAGCGCGTTCATGGTGACCGCGATGTCCGTCTGCTCCGCCTTGACGATGCTGACGGGCGTAGGACCGCCGCCAAACCGGCCTTCCGGATCCTCTTCCGTGCCAGGCCGTATCGCCCAAATGAAAAACACGAGCAGGATGCCGGCAATGCCGATCCACATTGTGCGCTCGCCGCCCGGGAGGCGCCGCCCCCAGTTGCGCAGCCGCTCCACCTGGGCCTGCGCGCGCTTGCCCAGGACGCGCATTCTCTCCCCCGCTGTCGCGGCATGTCGCAGTCGGGTCGGCTGGTCATTCATGGGCGGGGCCTGAGGCAGACGGCTAGTAGAAATAGCAGGCGAGTTCCGGCGAATTTTGTCGAAACTGTCGCGACGACCGCCCGTCTCGCTGGCGCGGCGGCGGGCAGTTACGGCTTCCTAACCATCCGCTTACGCTCGTCCCGGTATAACGCGCTGGAATGCAAGGCGGATCAGCGACGTGCCAGGCCTTACCGGCCGCTTGATACGTGCCCTCGGGGCCCGGGTTCCGGCAAGCGTGGGCGCGCGCTTCAGCCGGCCGGTGGCGCTTGTCTTCCATGGTGTCGTGCCAGGCATCCGCGATGCGCGCGTGCAGACCATGCATCACCGGTACGACGTGTTTTACGACATCGTCACGTCGCTGAAGGCGCACTTCGATTTTCTGCCGCTCTCTTCGCTTGCCCCGGTATTGGCGGCGCCCACTCGCCATCCCCGCACGGTCTTTCTTATGGCCGACGACGGCTACGCCAACAATCTGACGGTTGCGGCAGACATTCTCGATGAACTCCGCATACCTTGGACGTTGTTCGCGAGCACCTGGCACATCGATAACCAGGATTACGAACCATTCTTTCTTGCGCGCCTGTTTATCTATTTCGCGCCGGCCGGCCGCTATGCCATTCCCGGCTTGCCGGCGCCGCTGGTCCTTGGCGCGGAGAATCGCGAGTCGAAGGCGCGGCGAGTCATTTCCGATCTGCGCGGCCTTGCGCCGGCGGCGGGAAAGGCCGCGCTGCAAGCGATGCTGGCGGCTATATCGCCGTCCGAGGCAAAGACGCTGTTCGCGCGATTCGCATCGGAAAAATTCCTGACCTGGGATCAGGTGCGCGCGTTGCACAAGCGCGGCGTGGAAGTCGGCGCACATGCGCATTGGCACTGGCCCATGCGCACCGGCAACCGCGCATATGTCTTCGAGCAGGCCCATCTTTCGCGTAAGCGAATTGAAAGCGAAGTGGGCCCTTGCCGTTACTTCGCCTATCCATTCGGAACCAAGCGCGACATCAACGCCGAGGCCTGGCAGGCCGTGCGCGATGCCGGTTTCGAATATGCCTTCACGACCTTGGCGGGCACGCTCGATGCGAGCGCCAACCGGTGGCTCATGCCGCGTTACACCATCGGCCTGAACGAAACGAACATCGCCGGAATGGTTCCGCTGCTGCGGGCTGGCAACCCGCGTCTCGCCTACTGGCAGCACGCTTTCGCGGCCTAGTCCCGAAACGGGACAGACATTGCAATCCCGGGCGCGCACGTTTCACTAACGCACGTGCAACATTAATTTTGCGCCTGCGGCGTCCAACACTGGAACAACAGGCACGCGTTCCCGTGGCGTGCGTCCTGCACCTCTTGGCTTGTCGCACCGGCCAAGAAGGTAAACGTGAGCGTCCAGGACAGCACAGCCAAGGCCGCGCTCGCCGCCCTCGATGTTGCGTCGCCCGCGCTGGCCGCGCCGTCGCGTGCCCAGCTTGCGCTCAAGCGCGCCTTCGACTTGACGGCGGCCGTCGTGCTTCTCGCCCTGTTGTGGCCGCTGATGGGCGCCATTGCGCTCTGGGTCAAATACGATTCTCCGGGTCCCGTTCTCTTCCGCCAGCGGCGCGGCGGGCGCAACGGACGCGTCTTTTCCATTCTCAAATTCCGCACCATGAAGGTGCTGGAGGACGGCGATGTCATAACGCAGGCGCACAGCGACGACCGGCGCGTCACGCGTGCCGGCCGCCACCTCCGGCGGACCAGCCTGGACGAGCTCCCCCAGCTCATCAATGTGATCCGGGGTGACATGTCGCTGGTGGGTCCGCGCCCGCACGCGCTCGCGCACGACCGCTTTTTCGGCGCGGTAATCCGCAATTATCGCGCGCGCATGCACGTCAAACCCGGCATCACCGGTTGGGCTCAGGTACACGGCTTCCGGGGCGCCACGCCCAATCTCGAAGATATGCGCGGCCGCGTCGCGCATGACCTTTGGTATGTGCGCAACCAAAATTTTGCGCTCGATCTGAACATACTGTTGCGCACGGCGCACGTCGTGCTCCAGGGACGCAACGCCGGCCGATGAGCGCGCATCTCGACTATCGTGAGGTTGTCGTAGGCGGCGTGAAGACGGCATGCGTCACGCGCGGCGAGCTTGCCGTCCTGATGGTGGAAGATTGTCTCGCGGCGCGAAATACGCCGGTTCCGCCAAAACTCGTCTTCACCACCAACGGAAATTCGATCGCGCACGCCGCGCTGCACCGCGGCTTTCGCCGCATTCTCGCGGCTGCCGACATCATTCATGCCGACGGCCAGCCGGTCGTACTCGCGTCAAAATTCACCCGCGCGCCAATTCCCGAACGCAGTGCCACCACGGATTTCTTCTATGATGCCTGCGCGGCCGCTGAGCGACACGGCCTGCGCATGTATTTGCTCGGTGGAAGCGACGACGCGAACCGCGCCTGCGCCGAACGCGTGCAACGCATGTATCCCGGTATCGCGATCGCCGGACGGCGTCACGGGTACTTTGCCCGCAGCGAGGAAGCAGCTGTATGCGAAGCGATTAATCAATCGCGCGCCGACATTGTTTGGGTGGGTCTCGGTCTCCCGCTTGAACAGGAATTCTGCGTGCGCAATCGCGATCGCTTGCGTGCGGGGTGGCTGGTCACGTCGGGGGGCTGTTTCAATTTCGTGATCGGCGCCTATGCGCGCGCGCCGCGCTGGATGCAGAGGGCAGGCCTGGAGTGGCTGCACCGGTTGTGGTGCGAGCCCCGCAGGCTTGGTCCCAGATATGTGCTCACTAATCCGGTCGCGTTATTCATGCTGCTCACGCGCACCCATGCGCTTTCCGAAGACGGACAGGCGCATGCCCCGCGGCACACCGCACTGGGCAGCGAGCCCGCGTGATGTCGAATGTTTCCCGTCAGGCCCTGGCTCAGGCACCCGCACTTTGGCAGCACGCGCGGGGGCTCGTAGGCCGCTACGGACTGACGCTATCCGGCTCGGTCGGCATTTCGGCTGCGCATTTTGCTGCCTCCCTCATCTTGCTGCGTGCGCTGCCGCCCGCCGAATTCGGCCTTATGGCGTTCGTGCTTGTGCTTGTGCCTTTCTGTCTCGGCATTTCGGGTGCACTGCTGGGCGCTTCGGTTTCCATGGCCATCGTGCGAGCGAAAACGCTGGCCGAGGCCGAACTCGCAACCCATTTTAAGGCGAGCCTGGTGCTCGCTCTTGTCATGGCGCTCGCCATCGCCGCGCTGGTTTTCTGGAGCGGCGGCAGCCGGGGCGCGATTCTTGCCGGCACCTATGGCGGGCTCATGGCGTTGCGCTGGTTTGCCAGGTCCTATGCCTTCGCGATGGGGCAGCGCCATCGCGTTGCGGTTTCCGACTTTGCCTATGGCGGCCTTCTCCTGGTTGCGCTTGCCATCCTGCTGGCGCACGGATCGTTCGACCTCAACGAGGCGCTGGTCGCCTTCGTGCTGGCAGTGGGCGTGGCGCAGCTCGTCTTCGGCGCCAATTATTTGCGGCGCCTGTTGGCCTCGGTGCGCACCGGCTCGCTGCGCGCCTACGGTTCCATCTGGCGCGACCTCACGCGCTGGTCGCTGCTGGGCGTCGTGCTCACGGAAATCACGGCCAACGCCCACGCGTATCTGGTGACGTTCATTTCCGGCCCGGGTGCGTTCGCCCTGCTGGCCATCGGTTCGCTTCTCATGCGCCCTGTTTCGCTCTGCCTTACTGCGTTACCCGACCTGGAACGCCCGCTCATGGCGCGCAGTATCGCGGATTCCAATATCGTGCTGGCGCGCCGCAACGTAGCGGAATTTACGGCGGCCACGGCGCTGGTCTGGCTCGCAACGGCGGCGCTCGCTTTCGCGGCAATCTTCTTCTTTCCCGAATTCGTGCTGAAAGCCGGCTACGACGCGAACGAGGTTTTGATTGTGGTTGCGTTTTGGGCCGTTATTATGGCGGTGCGCACGTTCCGCACGCCCGAATCCGTCTTTCTTCAGTCTGCCGGCGAATTTCGCGCGCTGGCGGGCGCCAGCGCCGCATCGAGCGCCGTCTCTTTTGCGCTGACGCTCGGCCTCTTGTTTGCGTTTGGCCCGGTCGCGTCGCTGGCGGGCATTCTCGCAGGCGATGCCGTCATGGCGGCAAAAATCTTCTCGCTGTCGCGGGCGTGGAGGGCGCGCCGTGGCTAGCGTCGTCGTCGCCGTCCCGACTTTTCGCCGCCGGCGCGGGCTTGAGCGTCTTCTTTCCGCATTGGCGCAGTTGGAGACGCGCGAAGACGTCTTGGTGCTGGTCGCCGACAACGATGCCGAAAAGCACGAAGGGCTGAACCTTTGCCAGAAACTGCGCGAGGCGGGATACCGCTGGCCGCTTGAAGTGATCATGGTGCCGGCACGCGGAATTGCGCAGGCGCGCAACGCGCTGGTGGGGCGCGCGCTGGCCTATCCGCACGTGCAATACGTCGCCATGCTGGACGACGACGAATGGCCGCACCCGCAATGGCTTGATGCCTTTCTTCGCGTACAGCGCGATACGGGCGCGCAGGCGCTCCATGGCACGGTGATCTCGGTGTTCGAATCGGCTGCGCCGGCCTGGGCGCCGCGCTGCAAGGGCCTGGCGCATTTGCGCAAGCCAACGGGGCGCGTGCCGATGATCGAAGGCACAAGCAACGTCCTGTTCATGCGCGCATGCCTCGAGAGCATGTCCGGACCCTGGTTCGATCCGCTGTTTGCGCTGACAGGCGGCGAAGACAAGGATTTCTTCGTTTACCTGCGCGAGCGCGGCTGCCGCTTCGCATGGGCGGACGAAGCGGTCGCCTATGCCTATGTACCGGCAAGCCGCACGAACTGGCGCTGGGTTCTTCAGCGCGCCTATCGCACCGGCAATTCCGACATGCGCGTGTTTCTCAAGCATCCGCAGCGCGCCGCGGCATTCGCCGGCGAGCTGGTCAAGATGTTCGGCGCGCTCTTGTTGGCGCCCATTCTGTTGGCCATGCTGGCCGTGATGCCGAATCGCCGCGCGGACATCATGTGCAAGCTCGTTCGGGCGGCGGGAAAGTTCGCCGCCTTTTGCGGCCGCGATTACAAGGAGTACGCGGTCACCCATGGCGCTTAGGGAAGCACCGGCGGGCGTCGCAGCCGGCGCGGGTTCGGGTTGGTTCCCCGCATTCGCGTTTCTCGCCTTTCTTGCGCTGGTTTTCGTCGGCCTCGAACCGTTCCAGCACGGCGACGCGGTCAGAGATGGCGCCGGCCAGGGCAACATTGCGCGCCAGATTTCCTATTTCATCGCCTTCGCCGCAATTGCCGCCTGTGCGCTTAACCGCCGCGGGCTACGGGCTTTCTCGGCCGTTCCTCTTGCGCTGACGCTGCTGCTTGCGTGGTGTGTAGCCTCCGCGCTGTGGTCGATTGATCCTCTGGTGACGTTCAGGCGCGCGGCGCTCGCGCTCATCGTTGTCCTGGCGACCCTTTTCGGTGTGAGCGCGCTGGGGCCCGATCGCAGTCTGCGCCTCTGGCGCATCTTTCTCGTCCTCATTCTTGTCGCGAACTGGATTTCCCTTCCGCTGTTCGAGCAGGCCGTGCATCAGCCCGGCGACAGCAGTGCGGACCTTGTGGGCGCCTGGCGCGGCGTTCTTGCGCACAAGAACATTGCAGGCGCGATTTCGGCCATGTCGGCGCTGGTCTTTCTTCACTTTGCGCTGGAGACGCGGCGCCCCGTCGATTGGTTTTTGTGCCTTGGTTCCTTGGCTTTTCTGGCGATGACGGAATCGAAGACGTCGCTGGGGCTGCTTCCCATCGCGCTTGTCGCCTACTGTGCATACCGGTTCGCCTCACGGCGCGCGCTTGACCGGCAGATCGTAATGGTTGGCGCCGCTCTCGTGTTTCTGATCGGCGCCTCGGCTCTGCTGCTTGAGGCGGAAAGGGTCGCAGCCATCCTTTCCGATCCTTCCGAGCTCACGGGCCGCACCGCCATTTGGCAGGCACAAATCGCGTATATCGGCGATCATCCGCTGCTTGGCGCGGGGTTCGGCGCCTTTGCCGACACGGGCACGCGCTCGCCCATATTTCCTTATGTGAGCGCGCCCTGGATCGCGGAAACGGCACACGGCCATAACGGTTACCTGCAACTGCTGGTGACCATCGGGATACCCGGATTTGCTCTCGCAATAGTGGCGCTGGTTGTCCAGCCGGTTGCGGGCTTCCTGCGCGGCGGCCTGGGCGCGGAGTTCAGGCCGCTGGTCTTTGCAATCTTCAGCTTCGTCGTGCTGCACAACCTCGTCGAATCCGATTTTCTCGAAGGCGACGGGCCCATCTGGGTGTCGTTTCTTATTGTGCTGGGACTGCTCCGCGAAAGCCGCGTACAGGCGCAATCATGAACGCACCGCTCTTTTCCGTCATCATCCCCGCGCACAATCGCGCGCACGTGCTTGGCAACGCCATCCGCTCGGTGCGGGCGCAGACCTGCCAGGACTTCGAGATTATTGTCGTGGACGACGGCTCGGCTGACGATCCTTGCAGCGTTGCGCAAAGTTTTGGCGATGCGCGCATCCGAGTCATCCGCCGGCCTCATCAGGGAGCCGGAGCCGCGCGCAACACGGGCATCGAAATGGCGCATGGGCGCTATGTCGCGTTCCTGGATTCCGACGATGAATTTCTTCCTCGTCATCTCGAGGCGATGAAGGGGATGCTTGCAGGGCGGCCCAACACCGTCGGTTACGCTCGCATCATCGTGGACCGCGGGCAGGGGCGAACCTTCCTGAAGCCGCCGCGGGCGATTCGCCCCGGCGAGCACATGGCAACCTATCTTTTCTGCGACCGGGGCTTTGTGCCGACCATTACGCTCGCGCTCGAAGCCGAAGTGGCGCGCCGGGTGAAATACGATCCCGGACTTCGCTTCGGCGACGACAAGGATTTCGCGCTCAGGCTCCATCTAGCCGGCTGCGATTTCGTCATGGCGGAGCGGCCGGGCGCGATCTGGCACGACGTATACGATCCCGCACGGGCCTCCTCGGGCCGTAAGGCGCAGGGCCTCGCGCAATGGCTGGAGCGTCTGCCCGAAGGGGTCCCGGCCAGAGCGGTGCACGGCTGCCGCGGCTGGGTTATCGCGAAGAGCATCGCGCCCCATGATCCGCTTGGCGCGCTCCGGCTTTACTTGAGTGCGGTCTTGCGCGGCTGCTACCGGCCGCGGCTGGCGTTGATCATTCTCTTGCAGATTTTTCTTCCCGATCGCCTTTATCGCCGGCTGGCCGATGCCGTGGTGTCGATTCTTGCCGCCGGCAAGAGCGCGCAGCCGGCTTCATGAAAACGATTTCACGGCGCGCCGCGCTTGGCGGGCTCGCCAGTCTCGCGCCCGCACTTGCATTTGCCCAAACGCAACTGCCGCTCCGGTGCTTGGCGCAACGGCGCGGCTGCCTGTTCGGCTGCGCGGCCGCGACATACCAGTTGAAGGATTCCGGCCTTGCCAAAGCGCTGGCGCGCGATGCGGGCATTCTTGTTGCCGAATACGAAATGAAGCGAAAGTCTATCGAACGCGTGCGCGGGCACTTCGATTTCCACGCAGGCGATGCGCTGCGCGCCTTTGCGAAAGCCAACGGCATGGCCTTTCGCGGCCACACGCTTGTGTGGCACCGGGCCAACCCGGCCTGGCTCGAAGAAGCGGTGGCAAAAGGCGATGAAAGATTGCTGACGGGTTACATTGACACCGTCGTTCGGCATTACGCGGGGCTGCATTCCTGGGATGTCGTAAACGAGGTCGTGGAACCCAAGGACGGAAGGCCGGACGGGCTGCGCAACACGCTTTGGCTTGCGCGTTTCGGGCCGGCATATGTCGAATTGGCCTTCCGTGCCGCGCGCGCGGCCGACGAAAACGCCATTCTTGTTCTCAACGAATACGGCCTGGAAACGGAAGCGCCCGGCAACGATTTGCGGCGCCATTTCACCTTGAGGCTGCTCGAACGCTTGCGCTCACGCGCTGTACCTGTGGATGCGCTGGGTCTGCAAGCCCATTTGCGCGTTTCGGGCGCGCCAATCGACCGCAAAAGGTTTTCACGCTTCTTGCGCGAAGTACGCGCGCTTGGCGTGCGCGTAATGGTCACCGAGCATGACGTAATCGGGAAAAGCACGAAGCCCACGCGTCACTTCGTCGAGACCGTAATGGAAGCTGACCCGATTGCGATCATCACTTGGGGGCTTTCGCAGAAATTCGCTGGCCGAGGCATGCTGCTGCCGCTGGATGCGGCTCTTGCGCCCACACCGATGTACGGGGAGATCGCTGCGGCGTTTACGGCGTAATCGGGCGCATGGGCCGGAAAAGAACGGGTTTTCGCCTGTCCCGATTTGGGACGTTTCATCCAGGATGATGGCCAGCGCACGCACCGCGGCGGGCGCCTGCCATGACGTAAAATTTGCGCGCAAGACTTCACCGGAGATTGACGGTTGGCCTCTAGATTTTTTCGGGATGAGTGCCCGCGTTCTTCTTTTCGCCACCGTCGCCTGGCCCTCGATTGCGCGTCTTGCCGGCGCGTTTGCCGACGTGGGCGCGGGCGTTTCGGCAGTTGCGCCAAAGGGTACGCCTGTCCTCCTCAGCCGCTATGTGACGCGGTCCTATGTGTTCCGGCCGCTGGCTCCCTTCGATTCGTTGCGCATGGCGATGTGGTCCAGCCCACAGGATTTGATCGTTCCGTGCGGTTCTCTTTTTGCAGCGCCTGTATGAGGCGGCGAACAGGGCCGAGCCCAGCATTGCCACCGTCATCCGCCGTTCCCTCGGCAATCCGGAATGTTACGAACGCCTCACAGCCTGCCCGGACCTCATTCAGTGCGCGCACAAGCTCGGCATTGCTGCCCCGGTCACGCACGCCATCGGGTCCCAACGCGAGCTGGAACGGCATCTCGTGTCTGCCTCGTATCCCGTTGTGCTGAAGGCCGATGGAAGCTGGAGCGGCGAAAGGATCGCCGTCGCGCATGGCCACGACGAGGCAATTGCGACCTACCGGCGTCTCGCGTCGCTGCAATCGCGCTGGCGCAATCTTGTGCGCGCCGCCGCCCGCGGCGATCGCGCATCCCTCTACACGGCCGTCCATCGCCAGGAGCGGGGCTGCAGCTTGCAGTCCTGCGTTGGCGGCGCCCAGGCGACCACGGCGTTTGCCTGCTGGCAGGGCAATTTGCTGGCCTCGATTCACCTGGATGTCGTGGTCGCGCAGAACGACACCGGGCCGGCCCCGGTGGTGAGGCGCGCCGAAAGCGCGGATATGGAAAACGCGGCGCGGCGCATCGCACGGCGTTTCCGGCTGAGCGGCCTGCACGGGCTCGATTTCGTTCGCGGCACCGACGGCAAGCCGCAACTCGTCGCGATGCACCCGCGCGCAGTACAGGGCAGCTACCTGCCATTCGGACCGGCGCATGATCTAGCCGCTGCGCTCGTTGCCGCCGCCACGCGCTCGGAGGTGGCCGCCCGTCCTGCGATCGCCGAAAATGAGGTCGCATTCTTTCCCGGCGAATGGAGACGCGATCCCGCCAGCCCTCATCTGATTACCGCCTTCCATGATGTGCCGTGGGACGATCCTGACGTGCTTCGCGACTGCCTCGGCTTTCCAAGAAACGGCAGGGCGGCGCCGGGAAAAGCGGCGTCCGGCGCAGCCCTGACCCTTGGTGGCAAATCGGAACTGATCCCGCTCCGCCATACTTCTTAACAAGCAGTTAACCTTTGCCACACAGCATCCGTCTGGGGGTGTTCGCGGATGCATGTACGATGCCGGGCGCGAGCGTGTGCTTTGGACACGGGTGTTGCATTCGCGCTGCTGCTTCCCGCACTGGCGAACGGAGGCGGCGGCGCCGCCATCGTAAGCGACCCGTTAACGCTTCCGCAGGAAGCCGCGGCGTAAGGCTCGTGCGGAGGGCGCGGATCGCATGAACTACCGGGCCGTAACCTGGCAGGCGGGGACGCATGTACCCGCGGATGCAGCCCGCGCCGAGGCCGCACACCTGGCCGAGTTCGTCTCCATTTTGCGCAAGCGCCGCAGGCTGATTGTCCGTATCGCCGCGGCGTTCGTTGTTGCCACGCTCGTAGTTCTTGCCTTTGTGCCGACGCTCTATTCGGCGTCCGCCGTTGTCGTGCTCGAGGGCCGCAAGAACAGCGTCGCCGATCAATCGGCGGTGCTTTCGTCCCTGCCCACGGATCCCGCCTCCGTGCAGAACCAGGTACAGGTGCTCACCTCGCGCGGCCTCGCCGCGCGCGTCATTGGCAAGTTGAAGCTCTGGCGCGACCCCGAGTTCAACCGGGCTCTGGCCCCGAATCTCCTCGATATCATCACAGGGGAAGCGTGGCAGTACGACGAAACCGGCCGCGAGCGCGATGCCATCGTCAAGACATTTCTGCGGCGCCTGAGTGTGGACTCGCAAGGACTGTCTTCCACGATCACGATCACCTTTTCTTCGCGCAGCGCGGAAAAATCGGCGCGCATAGCGAATGCGATTGCCGACGCATATATCGAAGGCCAGATCGAGGCCAAGTCGGCCGCTGCGGAAAAGGCCTCGCAGTGGCTCGCCGACCGCATCCAGCAGCTGTCGGACCAGGCACAGGCCGCTGAAGCGGCAGTGGAAAATTACAAAAAGGAAAACGGCCTCAGCGAAGGCGCTGACGGCACACCGCTGGTGAACCAGCAGATTGCGGCGATGAACACGCAGCTTGTTCAGGCGCGCAGCGAGCTGGCTCAGAAACAGGCGACTTATGACCGCATGAACGCGCTGGTGAAGGCGGGGAGGGGCGCGGACATTTCGCAGGTTGTGTCATCGCCGCTGATCGTCGAATTGCGCAAGCTGCAGGCCGACCTTATCCGCCAGGAAGCGCAACTTGCGACGCGCTATGGCCCGCTGCACCCGAAGATCATCGACATGCAGTCGGAAAAGCAGAATCTCGAAGCGAAGATTTCTCAGGAAGTCTCACGCCTCATGGCGTCGGTGGCGAACGAACTCGCCATCACGCGCGCGCAGGTGAAATCGCTCGAAGACGGCCTTAAGCGCGCGGAGGGCCAGGCGGGCGGCGAAAACATGACCCGCGTGAAGCTGAGGGCGCTGCAGGTGAATGCGGTGTCCACGCGCTCTATGTATGAAGCGTTCGTATCGCGGCTGCGCGAAACACAGAATTTGGAGGACATTCAGGCCTCCGACGCGCAGATCATTTCGCGCGCCCTTGTGCCATCAGTCCCCAGCACGCCCCCCAAGCCACTGGTTCTCGTGGCCTCCATTCCGATTGGGCTTTTGCTGGGTGCATTCGTCGCCTTGCTGACGGAACGTTTCGGGCCGGCGTTGCGGCGCAGTCCCATTGCACGCCTGTTTCGCGGGTTGCCGGTTCTGGCCCACGTACCGGGCGCACGGCACGCGCGCGCGGCGGACCAGGTGGCGGATGTTCCGGGATCGGACTTCGCAACGGCGCTGATGCACCTTGCCGGCACGCTCGCGCCGCAGACGGGCAGCGCCCGCGTAATCGTCGTCACGTCGGCCGAGCACGGCGAGGGAAAAACGGCGATCGCGCTCGGGCTTGCGCGCGCAGCGGCGCAAAGAGGCCTGCGCACGGTCGTGGTGGACGCCGATCTTGACTGGCCCGCTATGGCGGGGGCGCTGGGCTTCACTGCGCAGCCGCGCGGCCTTGCCGATGTTCTGGCGGCCGCCGCGCCGCTCAGCCGCACCATGTTCAGGGATCCGCGCTCACCTGTCCTCATGCTCGCCGGCATGCGCAAGGCGCCCAACGCGGCACGGCTGCTGGAATCGGGGAATTTCGCGCAACTCATCGCGCATCTGCGACGGCGGGCCGACATGGTGATAGTCGATGCGCCTCCCGTGCTGGGTGCGGACCGGCTTCGTTTCGTCGTGCCGATTGCCGATGCGGTGCTTCTAGCGGTGTGCTGGGAAGGGGCTGGACGCCCTGCCGTGGACAGCGCGATCGGCGCGCTTGCAGCAATGCGTTCGCCGCCCGCGGGCGTGGTGATCGCCGCCTAGCTGCTATAGTCGGGCGATGCGCTTGAGTGATTTCCGAACCATCATGCCGGAAAGCGAATGGCCGGCCGTTTCCAGCCAGCGCGCCGCGATGCTGGCGGCGATGCAGTATCAGCTGGAACGCACGGAATGGTTGCCGCCCGAAGCGCTGCTTGCCCGCCAGTTCCGCCAACTTGGCCACGTGCTGCGGCATGCGAACGAGACCGTGCCCTTATACCGCAGGCGATTTTCGGAATGCGGCATCGACCCCGGAGCCCCGCTCGACGACGCCGTCTGGCAAAAAATCCCGCTGCTCACGCGCGCCCAGATCCAGGATGCGGGAGATTTGCTTTGCAGCACGTCCGTTCCCGAGTCGCACGGCCAAACCAGCGAAGACAGCACGTCCGGCTCCACAGGAATTCCGGTCAAGTTCAAGGGCACGTCGCTTACGCAATTGTTTTGGCTCTCCTTCACGCTGCGCGACCAGCTTTGGCGCGACACCGATTTTTCCAAGCGGTTCGCGGCCATCCGCTACATGCGCAAGGGCGGCGCACTGTATCCGGGCAAGAGTTACCCCGGTTGGGGCCAGGCTGCCGGCGCGATCTTTCACACCGGCCCGTCCTACGTGCTGAACATGCTGACGCCGGTGAGCCAGCAGCTGCAATGGCTGCACGAAATCAAACCCGACTACCTGCTCACCTATCCCACAAATCTGATGGCGCTGATCGCGCATGCGCGCGCAAGCGGACAGCCGCTGCCGCCGTTTCTCGGTATCCAGTGTTTCGGCGAGATCCTCTTTCCCGAGATGCGCAGCGAATGCCGCGAGGCGACGGGGATTGTGCCAGCCGACATGTATTCGACCCAGGAAGTCGGCTATGTCGCGCTGCAGTGCCCGAAATTCGACAACCTGCACGTCCAGTCGGAAAACGTGCTGGTGGAAGTGCTGGACAACGATGGCAACCCTTGCCGGCCGGGCGAAACGGGCCATGTCGTCGTCAGCACGCTGCACAACTTCGCCATGCCGTTCATCCGCTACAAGCTGGGTGACTTTGCCACTGTCGGCGAGCCGTGCCCGTGCGGCCGCGGACTTCCCGTGATCGCACGTGTGATGGGTCGCGTGCGCAACATGCTTACGCTCCCCAACGGCGAACGCCTTTGGCCCTATTGGGGAACCAGCAAGATCGCCGACCTTATTCCACTGCGCCAGTTCCAGCTCGTGCAGAAATCGTTGACCCAGCTCGAGGCACGCATCGTGCCGCTGCGTCCCTTTACTGCCGAGGACGAAGTCAAAGCTCGCGAAGTAATTTTCAAGTCGCTCGGCCACAACTTCGCAATCGCCTTCACCTACCACGAGGAAATCCCGCGCGGCCCCGGCGGCAAATTCGAGGACTTCAAGTCCGAACTGCCGGCCTGAGCTAATTCGTCCGTGTGGCGCCCGGTGAGGCTGGCGGTGGCGCCGCGCTTCTTGGCGGGCGTCTTTTCTTTTTGCGCTTCTCCGGCTTGGCGGACACCGTTTTCAAGGTCCAGTCCACCGTCTGTTGCAATGCGGCGCCCGTTGCCTCGTTGAAAGCGTCCACAATGCTATTGAGATTGTTGCCGCTCGCCTGAACGGATTTGTTGACATTATACGTCGCCACGATGTCGCGTTCGGGTTGTTTGATGAGTTTCAGTTCGATGCCCACCGTCACTTTGGGCGCGCCGTCGGGCGTGGAATACTGGGCGATGAATTCGCGGATTTCGGTTTGCAGCCCGTAGTCCGCCTTGAACATCCCGCTGTCGCGAAACACGGCCTTCAGCTTGCCGCTTTTCTCGAACGACCTGACCAGCAGGTCCTGGAACAGGACCGGCGTGCGGTCTGTCCATTCCGCATTGGCAAAATAGTCGGTCGTTGTCGCGCTCCTGCTGAGTGCGAGCCGCGTCGTATCGAGATAGGCGGGCGCGGTGGGCATTGCGATCGCAAGCTGGTGCTGCGTCGCCTCCGCGCTGCTCGTGATCTCCGCGTCCGGGTTCAGCATGTAAAGCTGCGGGTCCTTTCCGCCGATCCCGCCGCAGCCGGTAACAAGCAGCGCCCCTGCCAGCAGCGCCGGTCGCAACGTCCGCTTCGAATGCATGGAAATCATCGCGGTCTGTATCCCTGGTTTTTGTCGCTGAAGATAATTCGGTTGGGTTCGCGTTCGAGCTTGTTGGCGAGCCGCGTAAGGCTTGCCACCAGCTGCCGGGTCTCGCTGATAAGCTGGGGCCCGCCATTTGTCAGCATGCGATCCGCATTGGTCGCCAGCCGGTCGAGGCTTTTCGCCGCTTGGTCCACGCTGCGGCTGGCCGTTGCGAGGTTGGCCAGCGTCTGTTCCATTTCCGGCGTGTGTTTGTTCACAGAATTTGTGATGTCGCGCAGATTGGCAAAAGTGGTTGAGATGGATTTCAGGTTGTCCTCGTCCAGCAGGACCGCCAATCTCCCGGCGATGATGTTAAGGCGCCCTATCAATTCCGGCGTTCCCTGGAACAACTCCTGCAGCGACGAAGGCTTCGATTTGATGACGGGATAGCGCTCGCCCGATTTTTTCTTAAGACGGCCGGATTCCTTCGTGCCGCCCCTGATTTCGACATAGGAGCCGCCGGCCAGCCCCTGGCTTTCGATCGACGCAACGGAATCGTTGTACATCCGCACATGCGGGTCGACCTGAAGCGTGGCGATCACCACGCGTGGGTCGTCGGGGTCGAAATCCAGATCCTCGACGCGGCCCACTTCGATGCCATTGTAACGCACCGTCGTGCCCTTGCTCAGGCCCGTCACCGTGCCTGTGAAGTGCGTCTCGTAATAGGCGAACTCTTGGCTGTATTGCGCGCCGACAAGCCAGAGAACTGCGACCACCAGGGCCACAATGCAGGCAAGCACGAAGGCGCCGACTGCTACGTAATTGGCTTTCGTTTCCATCTGCCGCTCCCACCCTCTCGCGTTTTACCCCGGCTGGCTTGCAAGCGCTGCATGCCCGCGCACGCCGGTGAAGTATTCGTGGATCCACGGGTGCTTTTCGCGCACCAGCGTGTCTATCGTGCCCACTCTGATCTTCTTGTCCACCAATACCGCTATGCGGTCGGTGGTGGCGCGCAGCGTGTCGATATCGTGCGTCACCATGAAAACGGTCAGATTCAGGCTTTTCTGAAGGTCGCGCACCAGCTCGTCGAAATGGGCCGCCGAGATGGGGTCAAGGCCCGCCGTGGGCTCGTCGAGGAAGACGAGCTCGGGATCGAGCGCCAATGCGCGCGCGAGGCCCGCGCGTTTGCGCATGCCGCCCGAAAGCTGCGAGGGATATTTCTTCCCTGCGTCGGAGGGCAGGCCCACCATCGAAAGTTTCATCGAGGCGATTTCATTCATGAGCGACTGCGGCATTTTGGTGTGCTCGCGCAGCGGCACCTGGATGTTTTCGGCCACTGTTTGCGAGCTGAAGAGCGCGCCGTCCTGGAACAGCACGCCCCAGCGCGGCTGAAGCGTATGCAGATCCTCGGCATCCTTTCCCACCGTTTCCTCGCCAAAAACTTTGATGCTGCCGGCGTTGGGGCGGTTGAGCCCCACGATCGAGCGCAGCAGCACCGATTTTCCCGTGCCCGAGCCGCCCACGACGCCCAGCACTTCGCCGCGCTTCACGTCGAGGTCGAGATTGTCGTGCAGCACATTGCCGCCGAGCTCGTTCACCAGGCCGCGGATGCGGATCACAATTTCCTCGTTGTCGCGGCGTGCCTCCATGTCAGATCCCCAGGATGGAGAAGAGGATGGAGAAGCCGGCGTCGAACACGATCACCAGGAAGATTGCCTCCACCACCGAACGTGTCGTGAGCTTGCCGACGCTGGCGGCGTTGCCTTCCACGCGCAGGCCCTCGAAACAGCCGACCAGAGCGATGATGAAGGCAAAAACCGGCGCCTTGATGATTCCGAGCCAGAACGTCCAGACGGTTACGGCGCTTTGCAGCTGCCGCATGAACATCGGAATGGTGATGCCAAGATCGAAGTAGCACATCATGGCGCCGCCGATGACGCCCATGACATTCGCATAGAAGGTCAGCAGCGGCAGGACGACGACAAGGCCGACGATGCGCGGGAGAACCAGCACGTCCACCGTGTTGAGGCCGATGGTCTCCATCGCATCGACCTCTTCGTTCACCTTCATGGTGCCGATCTGCGCGGTAAAGGCCGAGCCCGAACGTCCCGCCACGATGATGGCCGTGAGAAGCCCGCCCACTTCGCGCAGCACCGCCACGGCAACAAGGTTGACGGTAAGGATTTCCGCGCTGAAGCGTTGCAATTGGTCGGCGCCCTGATAGGCGAGCACGACACCGATCAGGAACGAGAGCAGCCCCACTATGGGAAGCGCGGTGATGCCCGTTTCCTCGATCTGATGAACGAAGGCGGGCCAACGCAATTGTTTCTGCGGTCCGATGGTTTCGACGATCTCGACCGTCACATGCCCGAGATAGGCAAGCATTTCGCGCCCCTGGTGGAGCGCATGCAGAAAGCCCTGGCCCAGCCGCTCGACGAAATGGCGCAGCGTGTGGCGGTGCGGAATAACGACCGGCGGCGCCGTGTGCTCTTCGTGCATGGTGTCGAAGAGCGGCCGGTAGGCGGCAGGAACGTTGAGTTCGATGACGCGCCGGCCGTGCTCCTCGATGCGCCGCTTGGTGCGCAGGAGAAGCCAGGCGCCCGCGCTGTCCATGCGCTCGACGCCGGAGGCATCGATTTCGATTTCCTGCGCATCGCCCGGATCGAGCCCGTGCAGTTCGGAGTCCAGCCGGGTGGACTCACCGATGGTCCATTCGCCGTCGAGCACGAGGCGCGCCGCGCGCCCGCGCCTTTCCAGGCGGAAGCCCGCACGCGGTTCTGCCAGTATCGGATGCCCCACCTCAGCCCCCGCGGTCCCCAAGCGCGCGGGACCTTATCCAAAGGGCCGCCATTTCTGCCAGTAATGACGGGCCCTTAGATGGAAAATAGCTGGAACGGCGCAGAAAGGTAACTATTTTGCGTCGGGCGCAGCGGGGGATCGCATGAAGCTCTATTTCAGCCAGACGTCGCCCTTTGCCCGCAAGGTGGCCATGGTCGCCCATGAGCGCGGGTTGTGGGAGCGGATCGAAGTGATCCCCGCCAACACCAGCCCGGTGCAGCCGCATGAGTCTCTGGCCGGCGACAATCCATTGGCCAAGATCCCCTGTCTGATCCTGGAGGACGGAAGCGCGCTCTACGACAGCCGCGTCATCGCCGAATATCTGGACGCGCTGGCCGGCGCAAAATTGTTTCCGGGTTCCGGCGCCGCGCGCTGGACCGCACTGCGCCAGCAGGCCCTGGCCGACGGCCTCCTCGAAGCAGCCGTCCTCGTCCGCTACGAGCGCGT
The DNA here is from genome assembly GCA_052389895.1 of Alphaproteobacteria bacterium. Lineage (GTDB taxonomy): Bacteria > Pseudomonadota > Alphaproteobacteria > Micropepsales > Micropepsaceae > CAVVXX01. The sequence goes on from JBQTHM010000008.1 coordinate 104,333, forward strand.
GCTGCGCCCCGACGAGAAGTGCTGGCCGGAATGGATCGACGGCCAGTTCGGGAAAATCCGCCGGGCGCTCGACGCGCTCGAAAGCGAAACGGCAAGCCTGGAGAAGACTCTCACCATCGGGCCGATCGCGGCCGCCTGCGCGCTCGGCTATCTCGACTTCCGCTTCGCCGATTTCAACTGGCGTTCCGCGCGCCCGCGGCTGACCTTGTTCTACGCCAAGTTCGGCGAACGGCCATCGATGAGGGCGACGCGCCCGCCCGAGGCCTAGGCCCGCTCTGCGCGGCGCATCATCCAGCGATATAGGAACACGATTAGCGCCGCGAAAGCGGCCGCGCCGAGCGCAAGCGCCCATGGCCCTTCTTCCGCCATCAATGCGAGCGGTGCGTCGCGGTTGAAGCCGACAATGAGGGCCGCAAGCAGAACGCCGAACAGGCTTTCGCCGACGATAAGTCCGGAAGCCACCAGCACGCCGAGGCGTTTCGTGCGCGCAGGATCGCGTGTGCGCGCAGCAAAGCTTTCGTACCACCAGCCGATCAGCGCACCCAGCACCACGGGCACGGTCGTTTCCATCGGCAGATAGACGCCGATGCCAACCGCAAGAGGCGGCAGATGGCGCAGCTCGACCGCGCGAAGACCACGGTCGAGGGCTATCACGGCTGCGCCGATCGCGGCGCCGATCCCGACGAGCCCCCAGTCGATCTTCTGCTCGATCACGCCCTGCGCCAGCGCCGAGATGAGCCCGGCCTGCGGCGCGGCCAGCGGCTGCGCCGTCACTGTTGTCGCCGCGCGCGGCGCGCCGGCAAAGCCATAGGCCTGCGCGAGAACGTCAAGTACTGGCGGAATGACGATAGCGCCCGCGAACACGCCCAGAATCAGCGCCACCTGCTGGCGCCAGGGAGCCGCGCCCACCAGCTGTCCCGTTTTCAGGTCCTGAAGATTGCCGTTTGCGATCGTCGCCGCGGAGAAGACGATCGACGTCGCAAACAATGTGAAGGCGGCCAGCGCCGACGACGAGTCCGCCGCAGTCGAGGCGACTGCCATATATACGAGCGCGCTGATGACGACCGCGAGAATGCCGACGCCCGAAATCGGGCTGTTGGACGAGCCGATCAGCCCCGCCATGTAGCCGCAGATGGCGGCGACCACGAAGCCCAGGAGCACGAGCGCAATCAGCGCCGCGGCCACGAGCGGCACGACATCGAGACCCGCTGCGGCCGCGAAGCGGCGCAGCAGTTCGCCCGCTACCGCAAGACAGGCGATGCTGAGGGCGACAATCCAGAGCGGCGAAAGATCGCGGTCGGTTTGATCGGCGGACGTGCCGACGCCGACCTTGGCGAACGAAAGCGTGGTGACAAGGCCTTTGAGCACGGGGCGCGCCAGCCCGCCCAGCGTCCAGATGGCGGCGATGCCGATTGTGCCCGCGCCGATGAAGCGGACCTTGTTGCGCCAGATTTCCGTTGCGTGATCGGCGAGCGAGGCATCGGGCTGCGGAAACATGGCGGTGAGGATCGGCACGGCCGCGCCCCATGCGATGATCAGGCCAAACAGCATGGCGAGCCCCGTGCTGAGGCCGACCAGATGGCCGACGCCCATAAGCCCCAGAGAGAACGATCCGCCAACTCCGGTCGCGCCCGCGCCCACGCGGAAAAACGTGCCGATCTGCGCTGCCGCCAACCGCGTGGCGATGAAGATGGCGAGGCCGGCCGAAGCCATGGACCCGATGACGACGGCGAGCAGCCCTTCGCGCGTTTCGGGCGTAGCGCCTCCGCGCGCCTGGGAGCCCACTTTCAGAACTTCCGCCGCGGCGACGCCTTCGGGATAGGGCAGGGGCGATGTCGTCACCAGCGCGCGCCTGAGCGGAATGGTGAAGGTCACGCCCAGCACGCCGCCGGCCACGCAGATAAGAAAGCTTTCCCAGAACGGAAACCCCGTCCACCAGCCGACGATGACGAGGCCGGGCAAAACGAAAATGATGGCCGAAAGGGTCCCCGCCGCCGATGCCAGCGTCTGCACGATATTGTTTTCGAGAATGGTGGAGTCTTTGAAGAGGCCCAGCACCGCCATCGAGATGACGGCCGCAGGAATCGTGGAGGCGAAGGTGAGGCCGACTTTCAGCCCTAGATAGACATTCGCCGCCGTGAACACGAGCGTGATGAGCACACCCAGTGCGACGGCACGAAATGTGAGTTCATGTAGCTCCGCCCGCTGGCGACCGTCCGGCGCTTTCATGCTTATGCCCCCGCGGGCGGGGTCCACGTGACATCATCGATGCGGCGCGCGCCCGTGACCAGCATAACCAATCTGTCGAAACCTAGCGCTACCCCGCTCGCCTCGGGCATGGCGGCAAGCGCCGCAAGAAATTCCTCGTCGAGCGGGTAACGCTCGCCATAGACGCGTTCCTTTTCGGCCATTTCGGCTTCGAAGCGCCGGCGCTGCTCGGCCGGGTCGGTCAGCTCGCCGAAGCCGTTGGCTAGCTCCACACCGCATACGTAAAGCTCGAAGCGCTCGGCCACGCGGGGATCGTCGGCGCAAGCGCGCGCAAGTGCGGCTTTCGCGCGCGGGTAGCGGTCGAGAATGGTAGGCCGGCCCGCGCCCAGATGCGGCTCCACGCGCTCGACCAGAATCTTGCTGTAGATGTCGGACCAGGTGTCGTCCGTGCTCACCTTCACGCCGGTGGCTATGGCGGCGTTTGCGAGCTTCGCGCGATCGGGCTTGCCGTCCGGTGAGAGCGCGGAAAGCAAGTCCACATTGGCGAATTTGCGAAAGGCATCGGCCACGCTGATGCGCTCGGGCCCGGCGAAGGGATCGCAACGCAAATCGCGAAAACCGATTTCCTTGCACCGCGCGGCTTGCGCCGCCAAACACATCACCTGCACGGTATCGGCGATGATCGCATCGTATGGTTCTTCCGCCCGATACCACTCCAGCATGGTGAATTCGGGCGCATGCAGGGCCCCGCGCTCGCGGTTGCGGTACACGCGCGCGACAGCGAAAATGCGCGTCTCACCTGCGGCCAATAATTTCTTGCAGGCGAATTCGGGCGAGGTGTGCAAGTAGAGCCGTCGCGGCATTTCGCCCGGCGCAATCCATTCCGTGGCAAACGCGTGCAGATGCGCCTCGTTGCCGGGCGAGACCTGCAACGCGCCGCATTCCACCTCGGTGAATCCTTCACTGTCGAAATAGTTGCGGATGGCCTTTAGCGCGCGTGCCCTCGCTATGAGCAGCGGCCTGCGGTCGGCGTGGCGCGCGCGCGACCACCAGGGCGAGTTCCCGCTCATGGCGCGCCTTGGCCCGAAGCAAATCCCCTGCTATGACCGCGGGCCTTCCGGGAGAACATCGTGGTTGCCGTTTTCGCCATCAATGTGCGCAAGGGAAACGTCATCGAAAGGGATGGCAAGCTGTATGTCGTGCTCAGGGCCGAGAACATTCATCCCGGTAAGGGCACGCCGGTGACGCAGCTCGAAATGCGCCGCATTTCCGACGGCGTCAAGATAAACGAGCGCTTCAAGACCACCGATCAGCTGGAAAAGGCCTTCATCGAAAGCCGTGCCTATACCTACCTGTATCAGGACGGCGATCACTACGTGTTTATGGACCCGCAGACCTACGACCAGATCCACGTCTCGAAGGACATACTGGGCGACTCGGCCGCGTTCCTGACCGAGAACATGGAAGTCTCGATCGGGCTGCACAACGGCGTGCCCATCGAAGTCGAGCTGCCACCGCGCGCGGTTGCCGAAGTCGTGGAAACGGAACCGGTGGTGAAGGGGCAAACCGCGTCGGGCTCATTCAAGCCCGCGGTGCTTGCCAACGGCGTGCGCACCATGGTGCCCACGCATATCACGGTGGGCACGCGCATCGTCGTCAGCACCGACGACGGCTCCTACATCGAGCGCGCGAAGGAATAGATCCTATTCCTCTAAAACCGACATTCAGTTTTTGATGAACGTCCCGTCGCGCAGTTCGGCGAAGGCCTGCTCAAGCTCGGCCTGCGTGTTCATCACGATGGGGCCGCGCCAGGCGACGGGTTCGCGCAGAGGCTTGCCGGAAACGAGCAGGAACCGGATTCCTTCCTCGCCCGCCTGCACCGTCACTTCGTCGCCGCTGTCAAACAGAACGAGTGAACGGTTGCCTGTCGTCTCGCGCACGGTGGCGTTGGTGTCCGTGCGTTCGGTGAGCACGCCGCGCGGAGTGGAGGCGCCGCTGAACCTTCCCGAGCCCTTGAACACATAGGCGAACGCATTGCGCTCGGTTTCGACCGGCAACGATTTGCGCAAATTGGGCGGCACGAAGACGTCGAGATAAATAGGCTCCGCCGCGACGCCCTCCACCGGCCCTCGCTTCCCCCAGAACTCGCCGCACACCACGCGCACGCGCGTGCCGTCGTCATCGGTGATTTCGGTGATCTCTTCCGACTTGATGTCCTGATAGCGCGGCTTGGTCATTTTCAGCGAAGAGGGAAGGTTGGCCCATAGCTGAAAGCCGTGCATGCGCCCCTTGGCGTCGCCCTGCGGCATCTCCTGATGCATGATGCCCGAGCCAGCCGTCATCCACTGCACGTCGCCGGCCACCAGCCGCCCGCTGTTGCCCAGGCTGTCGCCGTGCTCGACGCTGCCGGCGAGCACATAGGTGATGGTCTCGATGCCCCGGTGAGGGTGCCAGGGAAACCCGGCCTCGTAATCCGCCGGGTTCTCGTTGCGAAAATCGTCGAGCAGCAGAAAGGGGTCGTAGGCGCCCGTCTCGCCAAAGCCGAACGCGCGGCGCAGCCGCACCCCCGCGCCCTCGATGGTGGGTTGGGCTTCGATCACGCGCTTGATGGGGCGGATGGACATGGAACACCTCGGGTTCCCAATCATGTGGGGAACGAGACTATCACCATCAAGGCCACATAGTTTTTACCCTCCCAAAAGGGGAAGGTGGCTCTTACTCTTGTTGAGCGCGTCTAGCGGTGCGCGGCGTTGAAGGAGTCCAATGCCTTCGAGCCGGGGCACAAATCCTTCTCGCCCAGCCTGTTCAGCGGCGCCTCGACCGTGTTGAGGTTGCCATGCAGGTCGCTGGCGCCTTCCTCGATGAAAATCAGCCCGGTCACGATCTCGCCCGCGTCCGCGCGCTCGTGCAGATAGGTCAGCGCCTTGATGCGGTCGTGCGGATTGTAATCGGGGTGGAGTTTGGCCAGCCGGATGACGGACCCGTCGTGCATCGTCACCTCTTCCACCGTGCCCGGCGCCTGGGCGTGCGCGATGGGCGCGCGCCCCGTGATGAAGTCGAGCTTGTTCACCGCCTCGTTGTGCTCGCGCACATAGTCGTAGGCCTTGGTCGAGCCCGGATGATTGTTGAAGGCCACACACGGGCTGAGCACGTCGATGAAGGCCGGCCCCTGATGGGAAATCGCTCCTTTGATGAGCGGCACCAGTTGTTCCTTGTCGCCCGAAAAGCTGCGCGCCACGTAAGTGGCGCCGATGGTGAGCGCGAGGTTCACCAGGTCAATGGGGGAATCGTTGTTGGTGCCGCCCCATTTGCTGGTCGAGCCCTTGTCGGCGGTGGCCGAGAACTGGCCCTTGGTGAGGCCGTACACGCCGTTGTTCTCGGTGATGTAGACCATGTTCACCGCGCGGCGGAAGCAATGCACGAATTGGCCGAGACCGATCGAGGCGGAGTCGCCGTCGCCCGACACGCCCAGATAGATGAGGTCGCGATTGGCAAGGTTGGCGCCCGTGAGCACGCTCGGCATGCGGCCGTGCACGGCGTTGAAGCCGTGACTGTTGCCCAGCAGATAGTCGGGCGTCTTGGACGAGCAGCCGATGCCCGAAAGCTTCGCCACACGGTGCGGTTCGATGTCGAGTTCGAAGCAGGCCTGGATGATGGCCGAGCTGATGGAATCGTGTCCGCATCCTGCGCACAGCGTGGAGATGGAGCCTTCATAGTCGCGATGCGTGTAGCCCAGTCTGTTCGTCGGCAATCCGGGATGGCGCAGCTTCGGCTTTGCAATATAGGTCATGACGCGTGTACCACTGTGTTTGAGCGGACATTGCAGAGTGCTGCCCCCTCAGTCCGCCTTTGCGCCAGCGCTTCGGCGGACAGCTCCCCCCGAGGGGGAGCATGAAAGCAAACGCCATCCTCACCCCTTGGGGGAGGTGCCTCGCGCAGCGAGGCGGAGGGGGCTTTGGGCGGGCAGCCTTTCATTCCGCTGCTTCCTTCTTCGGCTTTTTCACGCTCATCCGCTCGGCGATGGCCTCGGCAATGAAGCGCGCCATGATCGGCGTGCCGTCGTAGTGCAGAATGGAAATGAATTTCGCGGGGTCGATGGCGCATTCGTTGACCAAAAGCGTGCGCATTTGCGCGTCGCGGTTCTGCTCCACCACGAATACCTGGTCGTGGCCGTTGATGAATTCGAGCACTTCCTCGGGGAAGGGAAAGGCGCGCAGCCGCAATGTGTTGAGATGCAGTCCCTTGGCCTCCAGCTCGGTCAGCGCTTCCGCCATCGGCGCGGAGGTGGAGCCGAAATAGATCGTGCCATACCGCGTGGGCTGTTTCGCGTTGTGCCGCACGGGCTGCGGCACAAGCCGCTTGGCGGTATCGAATTTGCGCAAGAGGCGTTGCATCACCTCGGTATAGGCGCCGCCTTCTTCCGTGTATTTGGCGAATTTGTCGTGCGATGACCCGCGCGTGAAGAACGTGCCCTTGGTCGGATGCGTGCCCGGAATGGTGCGATAGGGAATGGCGTCGCCGTCCACGTCCAGGTAACGCCCGAACACCTTGCCCGCTTCCAGGTCGTCTGCCGTCATCACCTTGCCGCGGTCGAATTTGCGGGCATCATCCCAGGCCAGCGGCTCGGACAGCCAGTCGTTCATTCCGATATCGAGGTCTTCCATCACGAAAATGGGCGTTTGCAGCCGCTCGGCCAAATCAAACGCCGCCGCCGCGAACTCGAACAGTTCCCTCGGGTTTTCTGGAAAGAGGAGCACCTGCTTGGTGTCGCCATGGCTTGCGTAGGCGCAGAGCAGCAGATCCGATTGCTGCGTGCGCGTGGGCATTCCGGTGGATGGCCCTCCGCGCTGCACATCGAATACGACTGCGGGAATTTCCGCGAAGTAGGCCAACCCGAAGAACTCCTGCATCAGCGAAATGCCCGGCCCTGACGTGCCGGTAAAGGCGCGCGCGCCGTTCCAGCTCGCGCCCAGCACGATGCCGATGGCGGCGATCTCGTCCTCCGCCTGGATGATGGCGTATTTTGCCTTCCCGGTCTCCGCATCAGTGCGGTATTTCCGGCAATGCTTCTGGAAGGCCTCGGCCAGCGACGTCGAAGGCGTAATCGGATACCAGGCCGCGACCGTAGCGCCGCCATAGACGCAGCCAAGCCCCGCCGCATCGTTGCCGCTGACGAAGATGCGGTTGCCCACGGCATTCGCCTTCTGGATTTTCAGTTGGCAAATGCCTTTGAGATTTTCGCGCGCGTACTCGAATCCCATGCGCAACGCGTTCAGGTTCGATTGCAGCAATTGCGGCTTCTTCCCGTACTGCTCTCCCACCCGCTTTTCGACAACAGCGGGTTCAATGCCGAGAATGGCGCTGAGCGCACCGACATAGATGATGTTCTTGAACAGCTGCCTTTCGCGCGCGTCCGTGTAGGTGCGGTTGCAGATTTCGGTCAGCGGCATGCCAATGACATGCACATCGTCGCGGAATTTCGACGGCGGCAGCGGCTTGGTGGAATCGTGGAAGAGATATCCGCCGCTATCGATGCTGGCCACGTCCTTGTCCCAGGTCTGCGGGTTCATCTGCACCATCAGGTCCACGCCGCCGCGGCGCCCCAGCCAGCCTTTGCCCGAGACGCGGACCTCGTACCACGTCGGCAGTCCCTGGATGTTCGACGGGAAGATATTGCGCGATGCCACGGGCACGCCCATGCGCAAAATCGCGCGGGCAAACAACTCGTTGGCGCTCGCCGAACCCGAACCGTTCACGTTGGCGAACTTGACGACGAAGTCGTTTACGGCGGTTATCGGCTTCATCGGACGTGACATTGTCTGTCCGCCTGGGGCGGATCGAACAGGAATTTCTGCATGTCCCAGGCGCCCGTGGGGCAGCGTTCGGCGCATAGCCCGCAATGCAGGCAGAGGTCCTCGTCCTTCACCATCACGCGTCCCGTTTTCAGCCCGTCCGACACATAAAGGTCTTGCGTCGGGTTGGGCGCGGGCGCGGTCAGGCGCTGGCGCAAATCCTGCTCCTCGCCGTTCACCGTGAAGGTGATGCAGTCCATCGGGCAGATGTCCACGCAGGCGTCGCACTCGATGCATTTCGGGCCTTCGAATACGGTCTGCACGTCGCAATTGAGGCAACGCTGCGCTTCCAGGTAGCCCAGCTTGCGGTCGAAGCCGAGCTCCACTTCCATCCGCACGTCCTTTAATGTTTTTTCGGGCGGCGCATGGGGCACCTTGAAGCGCTTGTCGAGCGCGATGTCGTTGTCGTAGCTCCACTCGTGAATCCCCATCTTCTGGCTCATGAGATTCACGTGCGGCGGCGGACGCGCCATGATGTCCTTGCCGTTGCACAGAAGATCAATGGAGATCGCCGCCTCGTGCCCGTGCGCGACCGCCCAGATGATGTTCTTGGGTCCGAAGGCCGCATCGCCCCCGAAGAAAATTTTCGCGTGCGTACAGCCCATGGTGACCGGGTCCACCTTGGGCATGTCCCACCTGTCGAATTCGATGCCGATATCGCGCTCGATCCAGGGAAAGGCGTTTTCCTGGCCCACCGCCACCAGCGCATCGTCGCATTCGAAGAGCACGTCGGGCTCGCCCGTTGGTACCAGATTGCGCCGGCCCTTGGCGTCGCGCTCGGCTTTCACTTTTTGGAAAAGAACGCCGGTCAGCTTGCCGTTTTTGTGCACGAACTCCCTGGGCACAAGGTAGTTGTGAATGGGAATGCCCTCGTGCATGGCGTCTTCCTTTTCCCAGGGGGACGCCTTCATCTCCTCGAAACCCGAACGCACGACCACGTGCACTTCCTCGCCGCCCAGGCGGCGCGAGGTGCGGCAGCAGTCCATGGCCGTATTGCCGCCGCCGATCACGATCACGCGCCGGCCGATTCGCGTCGTGTGGCCGAAGGAGACGCTGGAAAGCCAGTCGATACCGATATGGATATTGGCTGCCGCTTCCTTGCGCCCGGGAATGTCGAGTTCGCGTCCGCGCGGCGCGCCGCAGCCGACGAAAATCGAATCGAAATTTTCCGCCAGCAACTCCTTCAATGAATTGATGCGCTCGCCCATCCTCAATTCGGGCTGCAAATCTGTGATGTAGTGGATTTCCTCGTCCAGCACGGTTTCGGGAAGGCGGAATTTCGGAATCTGCGTGCGCATCATTCCGCCCGTGGTCTTGTCCGAATCGTAAATAACGCAGGTGTAGCCAAGCGGGAGCAGATCGCGCGCCACCGTGAGCGACGCGGGCCCGCACCCGATCAGCGCAATACGCTTGCCGTTTTTTTTAGGCGCCGCTTTGGGCAGGCGATGGCGGATGTCGTCCTTGTTGTCCGCAGCAACGCGTTTCAGCCGGCAGATCGCGACCGGGTCCTTCTCCACGCGGCCGCGCCGGCAGGCGGGCTCGCAGGGCCTGTCGCAGGTGCGCCCGAGAATTCCCGGGAAGACATTCGACCACCAATTGACCATATAGGCGTCGGAGTAGCGCCCCGCCGCGATCAGCCGGATGTATTCCGGAACGGGGGTGTGTGCGGGGCACGCCCACTGGCAGTCCACGACCTTGTGGAAGTAGTCGGGATTCGAGATATCCGTCGGGCGCATGCCGTTGCGACGGGCGGTCCGAAGAACCTGCCCCTCGGCTATGTCGCTACTCATTGTGATCGCCCGGTCTCCAAACTCTTGGCGCTTATCGGAAATGCGCCGCGCCGCCCCCTGTGCTCGTCATTGTATAGGGGATGCTGGCCGCTTTCGAAAACCTTATATGCCACAAAGCTGTAGAACGGCTTTCGCTCCGCCCGCAGCCGCGTGGCGCTCACGCGAAATTGCGAGTAAGGCATTGATCCCGCTTGGTTTTGTGCGCATGGTCCGCCCATGACCGACGGCTACATCGCCTGGCGGCGGCGCATTTCCAAGCCGCTTCTCGCCTATTTCCGCCGCGTGCTTCCGCCCATCTCCGACACCGAACGCGAAGCGCTCGAAGCGGGCACCGTTTGGTGGGACGGAGAGCTTTTTTCCGGCAAGCCTGATTGGGCGAAGCTGCGCGGGTTTTCCGGGGCGAAACTCACTTCCGAAGAACAGGACTTCCTCGACGGGCCGGTGGAAGAGCTCTGCGCCATGCTCGACGAATGGAGGATTCGTCAGGACCACGATCTTCCGCCAGAAGCCTGGCGCTTCATGCGCGACAACGGCTTCATGGGAATGATCATCCCGAAGGGGTACGGCGGGCTCGAATTTTCTGCGCTCGCGCATTCCAGCGTGGTGATGAAAATTTCCACGCGCAGTCTGGCCGCGGCCGTAACCGTTATGGTGCCGAATTCGCTTGGCCCCGCCGAGCTGCTGCTGCGCTACGGCGCCGACGAACAGAAGCGGCATTACCTGCCGCGGCTGGCAAAGGGAGATGAGATTCCGTGCTTCGCGCTGACCGGCCCCGAAGCGGGCTCGGATGCCGCGTCGATTCCCGACACCGGCATCGTGTGTCTCGGTGAATTCAACGGCAACCGCACGCTGGGCATGCGCCTTTCCTGGGACAAGCGCTACATCACGCTCGCGCCCGTGGCGACGCTGCTCGGCATTGCGTTTCGCTTGCGCGATCCCGATCACCTGATCGGCGGCAAGGAAGATATCGGCATTACGCTGGCGCTGATACCGGCCGAAACGCCAGGCGTGGAAATCGGCCGGCGCCACATTCCGGCAGGTCAGGGGTTCCTGAACGGACCCACAAGCGGCAAAGACGTGTTCGTCCCGCTCGATTTCATCATCGGCGGCAAGGCGCGGGCCGGCCAGGGCTGGCGCATGCTGATGGAAGCGCTGGCCGCGGGCCGCAGCATCTCGCTGCCCGCGCTCTCCACTGGCGCCTGCAAATTTGCGGCGCGCAACGCGGGCGCCTATGCGGCTGTCCGCCGCCAGTTCGGCGTCGCCATCGGCAAATTCGAAGGGGTGGAAGCGCCCCTCGCGCGCATCGCCGCCAGCGCCTATGTGCTCGACGCCGCGCGGGTGCTCACCTGCGGCGCCATCGACGCGGGCCAGCAGCCCTCGGTGCTTTCCGCCATCCTCAAATACCATGCCACCGAGCGCATGCGCGCGGCCGTGAACGACGGCATGGATATCCTGGGCGGGCGCGGTATCATCGATGGCCCGCGCAACTTCATGTTCTCGGCCTACCAGAGCATTCCTGTCGCCATCACGGTCGAGGGCGCGAACATTCTCACCCGTTCGCTGATCATTTTCGGCCAGGGCGCCATCCGCTGCCATCCGCATCTACTCAAGGAAATGGAGGCGGCGCAGTTGCCGGACGAAGACCAGGCGCTCGAAGCGTTCGACAAGGCGCTATTCGCGCATATTCGCGGGATGTTTTCGAATATGCTGCGTGCCTTCATTCACAATCTCACCGGCGGCGCCTTTTCCTCCGCGCCGAGTGTCGCCGACATCGGTTGGATTTACCGCCGCCTGCACGCGGCGGCCGTCACCTTCGCGGTGGTGACCGATTTCGTCATGGGCACGCTGGGCGGCACGCTCAAGCGGCGCGAGGCTCTCTCGGCGCGGCTGGGCGATGTGCTGAGCGAAATGTATTTGCTCAGCTGCACGCTCAAGCAGTTTGAGGACGACGGCGCGCCCGCGGAGGATTTGCCGCTGGTGCAATATGCGGCGCGCGACAGCCTCTGCCGCATTCAACGCCGGCTGGACTCCGTCCTTGTCAATATGCCCATGCGTCCGCTCGCCTGGCTGGCGCGGCTTATCGCGTTTCCTCTTGGCCGCCACCGCCGCCCGCCGAAGGACAAGCTTGTGCACGCCTGCGCGAAAATCCTGCTTTCGCCGTCGGACGCGCGCGACCGCCTGACGGCCGGCATGTTCGTAAGCAACCGGCCCGACGATGCCACGGGCAGGCTTGAAGCTGCGCTGATCGCTGCCGTGGCCCGCGATCGCATCGAGGAGAAGGTGCGTAAGGCGCTGGGTTCGCGTGGCTTGCGCGATGGCGACGTCGCAAATTGGATTGAAGCCAAGGCGATCACGCAGGACGAAGCCGGCGCCCTTGCCGGTGCCCGCCGTCTCATCGCGGAAGCGATCGCGGTTGATTCATTCTCGCCCGATGAAGTCGTCACTCCCCGATCGCAGGATCGCGAAATCGGTAAACCCGGTTCGGCCGCCGCGTGATTTGTCCTCCCCCTTAGTGGGAGGTGGCGCGCAGCGCCGGAGGGGGCTTACAGCACGCCGAGCGAAAGGCTCATTCCCGCTTTTTTCGTCAGTGCTCGTTCGTAGGCCGCGGCCGCCGCCGCAACGTCCTGCGCGGCGGTGCCCGTGGAATCGAAGATGATGATTTCCTCGGCGCTGGTGCGCCCCGGTTTTTTTCCGACGAAGATGTCGCCGAGCCCGGCATGAACGCCCTCAAGCGTGACCGCACCTGCGTTCAGCGCGTGGTGCAGGTCGCCCATGACCGCGCATTGCTCCAGCACGTCTACCACGATTTTGCCTTTCGCCATCAACGCGGGCGCGATCTCATTTTTTTCTGGGTTGTCCGCGCCCACGGCGGCTACGAAGACTCCTGTGCTTACATGCTCCGGTTCCAGGAACGGTGAGGTAGCAGTCGTGCAGGTGACGATCACATCGGCGCTTGCCGTCGCTTCACGCAGCTTCGAACACGCAAAACCCTTGATCGCAAATTTCTCCGTTGCCGCCGATGCAAATGCCACAGCGTGGCCGTGATTGCGGTCCCACGCGCGCACTTCGCGCAGCGGAAGCACGCCCAAAAGCGCTTCGAGCTGGGCGGGCGCCTGCGCGCCGCAGCCGCAGATGGCGAGCCGCGTGGAATCCGTGCGCGCGAGGTGTCTGGCCGCAAGCGCGGTCGCCGCCGCGGTGCGGCGCAAGGTGATCTCGATGGAATCCATGATGGCCAGCAGCGCGCCTGTTACTGCGTCGGCGAGAAGAATTGCGCCCTGGATCGTCGGAAGACCACGTTCTGGGTTACCGGGAAAATTCCCGTTCAGCTTGATCGCGACGAAGCGCCGGTCGAGCAATGCGCCCTTCGCATGGAATGCGCCGCCTGCGCCCGGGATGTGCATGGGTGCAGGGTTCTCCGCGCGGCCATCGGCAAGGGCGCGGAATGCGTTTTCGGCTGCCGCGAGATAATCTTCCACGCGCATCAATGCTGCGATGTGGCGTCGGGTGAGAAGAAGTGTTTCGCTTGACCGTGCGGCCATGATGGTGCCTCCCCAAAACCAAGGGTTGGCAGAGCTTGGACGTTCGCACGTCTTGGGAAGCCGGGAGTCTGCGAAGTCCCGACCTTCAAATAGTATCGCTTATGTGTGCCTGCGTAAACGCGGCCAAGGCGCGGCGGCGCCTTTCTAGGCCGGCTTTTGTAAGCCAAGCGACCAGGCGAGCAACGACCCCGACGGGTGCTTGAACAGCTCAGCTTCGCGCACTTCCGTGCCCGCCGCGCGAAGTGCCGCCCTCAGCGTTTCGACTCCCGCGGCATCGAGCGCGGAATCGAGCAGGGCCTTCTGGCGCATCGCCCAGGCGGCGATGTCCCGCTCTACAATCGCGAGGCGGCGCAACGCGTCCTCCGGAACGTAGATTTCCGGCGTGCGCGCGAGATCCACGAGATACGAAACGACTTCCGCCGTGTTGGAGAGCAGCGGGTCGGGCGGCAGCCTGCGGGCCAGCGCCTGCACCGCGGCGCGAAAACGCTCGCGCTCGTTACCCGCGGTCATGCGCGGCGCCCGCCCCGCATAGCGCGCGAACAATTGCTCCCCCAGCCGGAACGGCATGTCGTCGGGAAAAATGCGCCGGTGCGCGGCCAGCCGCGCCGCCGTCTGGCGCGCGATGGCGCTTTCGGAATGGTGCAAAAGGAACAGCCCGCGCCCGCCGGGCTTGAGCACGCGCACTACCTCGCGCGCCGCGCTTTTGCGCTCGGCATATTCGATCCCGAACTGCGAGGTGACGCCGTCGAAATAGCCGTCGGCAAACGGCAGTGCTTTCAGATCCGTATTGCCGTGCAGGCGCACCGTGCCAATTTGTGTTGCGCCGAGGGCGCGCTCTACCGGCCCCAGATCGGCCAAATCCACGCCGTGAATCTCGAATGCGCGGCCAGCCCCGCCCGCGCAGGCGAGCGCCGCGCGTATAACCGAAGCGCCGCCCGTGGCGAGGTCGAGCAGCCGCGCCCCATCGGCAAAGGTCGAAAAGAAATCGCGCCAATAGCCGGTTGCGTCGAAGCCACCCTGCTCGACGGCAAAGCTCTCGCTATGTCCGCTCGCCCAATAGCGCGTCCACACTTCGCCGAGATTTGTGCTGCCTGGCATGTTCCTTCCGCCACCGGCGAGGTTAGAACATGCCGCGGCTGTGCGTGCTACTCCGCGTAGACGTATTTGCCGCCCTGCCAGACGTAGAAGACGTAGCCCGGCGCGTTCACGTCACCCTTGGCGTTGAACGACAGCGGGCCCAGCACGCTGTCGAAGGTGTTGGAGCGCAGCGCGGCGGCTACTTTGTCGGGCTCCGTCGAACCCGCCTTCGCCACCGCCTGAGCCCACACCTGGATGGCGGCATAGGTGTAAAGCGTATAGGCCTCGGGCTCGTAATTCTGATCGCGGAAATACTTCACCAGCTCCGCATTTTCCGGGCGCAGGCGCGGATCGGGGCCGAAGGTGATCAAGGTCCCCGCACCCGCATCGCCGGTGATGGCCCAGAATTCCTCGGTGACGAGCGAATCGCCGCCCACCATCTGCGTGGTCATGCCCTGCGCGCGCATCTGGCGGACAATCAGGCCTGCCTCCGTCTTGTAGCCGCCGAAATAGAGAATGTCCGCGCCCGCCTCGTTGATCTTGGAGACCAGCGGACTGTAGTCCTTCTCGCCCGCCGTGATGGACTCGTTCATGATCTCCTTCACGCCCAGCTCGTTCAACGCCTTGCGGAACTGGTCAGCCAGCCCTTTGCCGTAGGCCGACTTGTCGTCAACGATGGCGAGCGTCTTGCCCGGGAAATTCTTCGCGATGTATTCGGCCGCGACTCTTCCTTGCGCGTCGTCGCGTCCGCACACGCGGAACACGTTGGGAAGTCCGCGTTCGGTGAGGGCGGGCTGCGTCGAGGCCGGCGAAATCTGGAGAATGCCGGATTCGTTATAGACGTCGGAGGCGGGAATGGACGAACCCGAGCAGTAATGCCCTGCCACGAGCACGGCGCCCTTGGCCGCCATATCGTTGGCTGCGCTCACTGCCTGTTTCGGGTCGCAGGCGTCGTCGGCGATGACGAGCTGGATTTTCTTCCCCAGAACGCCGCCCTTGGCGTTGATGTCGGCCACGGCCTTTTCGCCTCCGCGGCGGAACTGGTCGCCGAAGGCGGCCTCGCTCCCCGTCATCGGTCCCACCACGGCGATCACGATGCTGTCGCTCTTTTCCGAACAGCTTTGGGTAAGGGCAAAAATGGTCAGCGCGCCCAGCGCGGCAACGGCACGGTTCATCTTCATGAACAAACCCCGAAATTTGCGAAGGGGCGGAGAATATAGGCAAAAACCGCGCGCGCAAATTTTTTGCGCTACCCCCTTGTAGCGCGGCGCTGCTCACACCAAATCTACTATATTCGCAAGCAAAGCGCCCAGAACGCAGGGCGGGGCCGGGAAGCCGGTCCCGCCCTCGCTTTTTGCGCGCACCGGAAAGCGGCAAAAACGCGTTCGAAAAATTTTTCATTCGATTTCAAGACCCCTACTCGAGCGCCGCGCGCCGCCCTGGCGCCGGCGCCGTTCATGTTTCACGTGAAACTATGGCGAGTGCTTTGAAAGGAGGTTTGGACAGAAAAAATGCGTAACACGCAACACGGCAGCATAATGCACAAGCGGCGAAGCAATTAAATTTGGCTCGTTTGAAGCCGGCGCGATACGTGCGCCTGGCGTTGGGAAAACCGCATTTCTTCCAAAGCCGTTTGTGCGCTCAGTGGTTCTTATGCTGGACGTGGCGCCAGTAAAACGGGCCGTCGCGCCGGTAAAGCCAGGGGTATTGCGACACCATGCGCGAGGCCAGCGTGGCACGGTAGGAAAGCGCGGCAACCGCAAGCAGAAAGGCGACGTCGAAAAGATATCCGGAAAGCGACCACAACTCGCCGTCGAACATGCCGTAGACGAGAAAGCGGTCCGCCAGCCCCAGCAGCGCGGCATAGGGAATGGCCTTCCACACGGGACGCCAGCTCGCGGCCAGCGCGCGGCCCATCATCAGCGCGCAGCCGCCCATGAAAATCACGGTGATGCCGAGGCTGACGCCGGCCGTGGTGCCGAGAATGGGAAGATATTGGCTCATGCGGTTGCTGCGGCCGCGCCGCCGCCTTCCAGATACGCCGCCTGCACCGCCGGGTTGGCCAGCAGCTCCGCGCCCGTGCCGCTCAAGGTGATATTGCCGTTCACCAGGATATATCCGCGGTTGGCGATTTTCAGCGCCTGATACGCGTTCTGCTCAATGAGAAGAATGGTGACTCCCTGATCGCTGTTGACGGCGCGAATGGCATCGAACAATTGCCGCACGATAAGCGGCGCAAGGCCGAGCGATGGTTCGTCCAGCAGCAGAAGCC
The DNA here is from genome assembly GCA_052389895.1 of Alphaproteobacteria bacterium. Taxonomy (GTDB): domain Bacteria; phylum Pseudomonadota; class Alphaproteobacteria; order Micropepsales; family Micropepsaceae; genus CAVVXX01. Next base: position 121,071 of record JBQTHM010000008.1, read on the forward strand.
GCGGGCGGCTCATCAGCGCGCGCGCAATCGCCAGCATCTGCTGTTCGCCGCCCGAAAGCGTGCCGCCGCGCTGGCCGCGCCGGTCCTTGAGCTGCGGAAACAGTGCGAACGCGCGCTCGGCGTCGGCGTCGAAAGTCTTGGGATCGCGCGCGAAGGCGCCCATTTTCAGATTTTCGAGAACGGTGAGGCGAGGAAAGATGCGCCGGCCCTCCGGCGCGTGCGCAATGCCGAGCTTGACAAGATCATGCGTGGGCAGACGCGTGATGTCCGCCCCGTCGAAGGCGATGGTCCCGGCGCTCGCGCGCGGGCGGCCGCAAATCGTCATCAGAAGGGTTGTCTTGCCCGCACCGTTGGAACCGACGAGGGCCACGATCTCGCCCGTGTTCACGTCGAGATCGATGCCGTGCAGCACCTCGATGCGCCTGTAACCGGAGCGAAGATTGCGGATGGACAACATTAGGCCCTCGCGGTCCGCACGGGAACTTCTTCCTCCTCATGCGCGCCGAGATAGGCGCGTATGACGTCCGCGTTAGCGCGGATTTGGGCGGGCGTGCCGTCGGCGATGCGCGCGCCGTGATCGAGCACCACGATGTGATCGGAGATATGCATCACCACGCCCATGTCGTGCTCGATGAGCAGAATGGCGATGCCGTGCTCGTGCCTGATGTCGAGCAGCAGTTGGTTGAGGTCTGCGCATTCGCGCGCGTTCAGCCCGGCGGCCGGTTCGTCCAGGCACAGAAGGATCGGGTGGGCGCACATGGCGCGGGCGATCTCGAGCCGGCGCTGCGAACCATAGGGCAGGCTCGCGGCCGCGTCGTCCGCCTGCGCGGTGAGCCCTGTCTTGTCGAGCCAGTAGCGCGCCAGCTCGACCGCCTTCGCTTCCGCGTTGCGGTGGCGCGCAAGGCCAAGCAGGCCGCCGACCGAGTAATCGGACGCTGCCATCAGCTGCGCGTGCTGAGCGACGACAAGATTCTCGAGCACGCTCATGCCGCGAAAGAGGCGGATGTTCTGGAATGTGCGGACAACGCGCGCCTCGCGCGCGGTGCGGAAGTCCTCCATGCGCTCGAGGTGGAATGTTTTGCCGTCCTCGTGCACCAGGCGTAACATGCCCGTGCTGGGTTTGTAAAAACCGGTCAGGCAGTTGAACACGGTCGTTTTGCCCGCGCCATTGGGGCCGATGATGGCGGTGATCTCGCGCCGCTTCGCCACGAATGAAAGATCGTGCACGGCGAGCAGCCCGCCGAAGCGCATGCTGAGATGCTGCACATCGAGCAGAACGGCGGGATCGTGCGTCATCGCGGTTTTCCGTTGAGGCGGATGGTGGGCGCGCGGCTGGCGAGAAGCCCGTGCGGGCGCCACATCATGATCAGCACCATCGCCGCGCCAAAGGCCACCATGCGGTACTGCGCAAGCTCGCGGAACCATTCGGGCAGCCCGACCAGAATGATGGCCGCCAGCACGATGCCTACTTGGCTGCCCATGCCGCCCAGCACGACGATGGCAAGGATGATCGCCGATTCGATGAAGGTGAAGCTTTCCGGGCTGATGAAGCCTTGGCGCGTGGCGAAAAAGGATCCGGCGATGCCGGCAAACGATGCGCCGAGCGCGAAAGCCGATAGTTTGATGGTGGTGGGATTGAGGCCAAGACTGCGGCAGGCGAATTCGTCTTCCCGCAGCGCTTCCCATGCACGGCCCACAGGCAGTTTGCGGATGCGCTGGCTGAAGATGACGGCCAGCAGCACCAGCGCGAGAATGAGGTAGTAAAGAAAATAGACGCGATGCATCGGCGAATAGGAAATGCCGAAGAATTCCGCGAAGGTTGTCTGGCCTGCGGGAGCCGCGGGCGCCATGGGCAGGCCGAAGAAGGAGGGACGCTCGATTTCTGCGATGCCGTTCGGTCCGCCGGTCACATCCGCCCAATTGAGCAGCACGATGCGCACGATCTGCCCGAAGGCGAGCGTGACGATGGCGAGATAGTCCCCTCGCAATCGGAGCACGGGAAAGCCCACCAGAAGACCGAAAAACGCAGCCATGACGGCGGCCAGCGGCAGGCAGATCCAGAACGACACGCCGAAGGTTTGCGCAAGCAGCGCATAGGTGTAGGCGCCCACGGCATAGAAGGCGACGTATCCGAGATCGAGCAGGCCCGCCAACCCTACGGTGATGTTCAAACCCAGCCCCAGCAGCACGTAGATGAGGATGAGCGTGCCGCGGTCGACCATGTTGCGGTCGGAAAAGGGCAGAAGGGGAAGCACGAGCGCGATGGCGATTATCACCCAGCCCGCAATTTTCTGGTTGCGGTCGGCGTGGCCGACGAAAAGTGAAGCGCGCGTCGCTTTTTGCGGGCGGATGCGGATGCCCCAGGCCGCGCGTGCCAGCGAAATCGCCAGATGCCCCAAAAAGACGGCGCCCGCGGCGTAAAGCACCCAGAGGAAGCGGTAATCGAGCGTAAGCCCGGTGGCGGCGTCGACCAGGCGAAAGCCCAGCATGGGAAAGGAAAGCAAGGCGGCAACTGTCGCGGCGAGCCCCGCATCGCGGAGCATCGCCAGAAAGGGTGGCAGCGGGCGCGTCAGCGGGTTGGCCATCAGACTTTTTCGATCTCGGGCCGGCCGAGCAGCCCGGTCGGCCTGAAGATGAGCACCAGAATAAGGATTCCGAACACCGCCACGTCCTTGTAGGCGATGCTGAAATAGCCGGACCAAAACGCCTCGATGAGACCGATGAGAAGCCCGCCAAGCATGGCGCCCGGAATAGAGCCGATACCGCCCAGCACGGCGGCGGTAAACGCCTTGATGCCGGCGATAAAGCCGATGAAGAAATCGATCACGCCGTAATAGAGCGTCACCATCAGGCCCGCGACTGCGGCCAGCGCCGCCCCGATGACGAACGTTATCGAAACCGTTCGGTCCACGTTTACGCCCAGCAGCGAGGCCATAACCATGTCCTGTTCGGTCGCACGTTGCGCGCGGCCCAGCCGCGTGTTGCGGATGATGTAAGTAAAGACGGCCATCAGCGCGATGGTGAGAAAGAAGATGATGATCTGGAGCGTGCTGACCGTCACGCTGATGCCGCCGGCCGCGGCAAGGGTGACGCCGCCCTCTACGATGGGTTGCAGCGGCTTCACGCGCGCGCCCTGCGCCAGCTGGACATAATTCTGCAGCACGATGGACATGCCGATGGCGGAAATGAGCGGAGCAAGGCGCGGCGCGCCGCGCAACGGCCGGTAGGCTGCGCGTTCCACCGACCAGCCGTAAAGGGCCGTGAACGCCATGGCGAATATGAGAACCAGCGCAATCGCAAGCGGCACAAAGGTAATGCCCAGCACAGCAAGGATGAGGAACCCGATCAGCGCAATGAACGCGCCGATCATGTAGATGTCGCCATGGGCGAAATTGATCATGCCGATGATGCCGTAGACCATCGTGTAGCCTATGGCGATCAGGCCGTAGATAGCGCCGAGCGTGAGCCCGTTCACAAGCTGCTGCAGAAAATATTCCATCAGCGTTTGACCCCTGCGTGGACGGCGCGGTCCGGCGCCCACGCATTGAACACGGACGAAAGCGCGATGGAAACAACCAGATTGACGCCCAGCGAGTAGAGCGCGGCATAACCCGGCACCGCGAAGCCGAAGATTTCGAGCGGGAACACGGTGCCGGCGAAGTTGAGCGTCGCCGACATATAGGTGCCGCTGGCAATGCCGGCGGCCCAGCCGATGAGCAGCGCCTTGCTGTTCAGCCAGCGCGTATAGAGGACGAGGATGACGGAAGGAAGCGTCTGGATGATCCAGATGCCTCCCAGCAACTGCAGCTGGATCGCATATTGCTGCGGCAGGAAGATAATGAAGAAGAGCGCGCCGATCTTGACAACGAGCGAGACGAGTTCCGCCACCTGGCATTCCTCGGCCACGGAACACTTTGGCTTGAGGAATTCCTTGTACACGTTGCGCGTGAATAGATTGCCGCAGGCAATCGACATGACGGCGGCGGGCACAAGCGCGCCGATGGCGATCGCGGCAAAGGCAACGCCTGCGAACCACGACGGGAAGGTGTGCAGGAACAGCGCGGGCACCGCGTAGTTTGCGCCGTATTGCTCGAAGCCGTGCGCGAATTCCGGCATCGCCTGCACGCCGGCGGCAATCGCCATGTAGCCCAGCAGGGCGATCAGCCCCAGCGCCAGGGAATAGGCCGGCAGGATTGCGGCATTGCGGCGCACGACCTTCTCGCCGCTGGCGCTGAGGACGCCCGTCATGGCGTGCGGATAGAGCATCAGTGCCATGGCGGAGCCGAGCGCGAGCGTGACATAGGCGCTGAAGCCGCCGAGCGAGTTTTCCGGCGGCGTGGGAAGCGTGAGCTTGGCTGTCTCGACGCTGGCGAAAATGGCGTCATAGCCGCCAAGCCGGCTCGGAATCACAATAATTGCGGCGATGACGGTGACATAGATGAGCAAGTCCTTGACGACGGCGATGAGCGCGGGCGCGCGCAGACCGCTCGAATAGGTGAAGGCGCCCAGAATCGCGAAGGCGACGATCAGCGGCAGGTGCGACCACATCCCGGTGGCCTGCAATCCCATGGCGGCAAGCACGACTTCGAGGCCCACGAGCTGCAAGGCGATATAGGGCATCGTCGCCACGACACCGGTGAAGGCGACGGCAAGCGCCAGCCACTGATTGCCGAAGCTGCCGCGCACCAGGTCGGCGGCGGTGACGTAGCCGTTGTCGCGGGTGACGCGCCACAGCCGCGGCAGAACGAGAAACATCAGGGGATAGACCCAGATGCCGTAGGGCACCGCGAAGAAGCCCGCCGCGCCCCCGCCGAAAATGAGCGCGGGCACGGCGATGAACGGATATGCGGGATAGAGATCGCCTCCGAGCAGAAACCAGGTGACGAGCGTGCCGAAACGCCGCCCGCCCAGGCCCCATTCGTGAATGTGTTTCAGGTCGGCCTTGCGCCAGCGCGCGGCAACGAAGCCGAGGATGGTAACGAACCCGAACAGGCCGATAAATATTGCGACGCTGAGCTCGTTCACTGCGCGTCCCCGCGTGCGGAGCTATCGAGCACATAGGCGAGCCCGAGCAGCAGGGCGCCGATCACCACCCAAAGGAGCTGGTACCAATAGAAGAACGGAACGCCCGCGAGTTCGGGCTCGATGCGATTGTAAAAGGGAACCCAGGCGTACGCGGCGAAGGGAATGAGCGCCAGTAACCGCACCCAAAGCGAGTAGCCCTTTCGGCGCGGTTTCGAAGGCATCCCAATGTCCCCACCGGCGTTTCCGGACTCATAGCTTGGCCCAGATAGTATGACCAGCGTTGAGCCTCGCACGGGGCGCGCGGCTCAGGCATAGTCGGCCCGCACAAGGAACGGACATGGACGCACTCTTCATCGGCCAGACCTATATCGACGTCACCTTCCTCGCCGATCGCCTTCCTACGGGCGACGAAAAGACCGTAGCCCGCGATTACGCGGTGTCTTTCGGCGGCAACGCGGTGACGGCCGCGTTCTGCTGCGCGCGGCTCGGCATCAAGCCGGACCTGCTCACCTCGCTGGCGGACGATTGGCTCGGCAACATGTTCCGCGATATGGCGGCAAAGTACGGTGTGACTGTGCATCCGCGCATGGTGCACCGCTCCTCGCTGTCGTTCGTGATACCCAATGACGGCAAGCGCGCCATCGTGCGCCTGCGCGACGACGAATACCTGCACCCCTTTCCGCAGTTGAACCTGAAGGGTTGCCGTGCGCTGCACCTGGACGGACACCAGGCGGACGCGGCGATTCATTACGCCAAGGAGTGCCGCGAGAAGAAAATTCTCACCTCGCTCGATGGCGGCGCAGTGCGGAAAAATACGATCGAACTGTTGTCGTTCATAGACGTCGCCGTGCTCAGCGTGCGCTTCTGCGAGCAGCTGAAGATTTCCACGCACGCCGCGCTCGACATGCTGAAGCAGAAGGGATGCCGCATCGGCGGTGTCACGTTGGGTGAACGCGGAATGGTTTGGTACGACGAAGGGGGCGAGATTCGTGCCATGCCTGCGCTTGCCGTGCCCGCCGAGAAAATCGTGGACACGAACGGCGCCGGCGACATATTCCACGGCGCCTACGTCTATGCCCATCTCGCCAATCCCACGGCGAAATGGGACGCGCACTTCACTTTCGCGCGCGCTGCGTCGGCGCATGCGATCCAGTATCTGGGAAACGAGGCGCGGCTGCCCACGGTGGACGACGTCCGCCGCGCACAGCGGACCATTCAGCCGCACGAGGCGGTGGCGGCGTAGCTACCTGGCGGTTGCCATGCCGGGAACGCGCGCACGCTCCTTGGAGTGGTCCTCGGCCAGCAGCAGATAGGTGGCCGGCACAACGAACAGCGTGAACAGCGTGCCGATGGAAATGCCGGTCGAAATGACCAGACCCATGGCGAAGCGCGCCGCCGCGCCCGCGCCTGAGGCCAGCAGCAGCGGCACAACGCCCAGCACCATGGCCGCTGTCGTCATCAGGATGGGCCTGAGGCGGATGCCCGCCGCCGCTTCCACCGCCTCGCGCTTGGACAGGCCCTCGCGCTGCAAGCGGTTGGCGAATTCGACGATCAGGATGCCGTGCTTGCTGATAAGGCCCATCAGGGTGACGAGGCCGACCTCGGTGTAGATGTTGAGCGTTGACCCGCCTACGCCCAGGCAGATGAAAATCATGGCGCCCGCGATCGACATGGGCACCGACACCAGGATGATGAAGGGATCGCGGAAGCTTTCGAACTGCGCGGCCAGCGCCAGGAAAATGATGATCAGCGCGAATCCGAACGTGCTCAGGAACCCCGCGCTCTCCTGATAATACTGCCGCGATTGCCCGGCCGTGTCCGTATAAAAGCCGTCGGGCAGGGTTTGGCGCGCCAGCTCCTGCAGATATTCCAGCGTGTCGCCCAGCGTCTGCCCCGGCATCATGACGCCCGAAATCGTAGCCGCGTTCTGCTGCTGGAAGTGCGACAGCGACTGCGGAATGGTCTTGGTGGAAATCTTGGCGATCGTCGATAGCGGCACTAGCTGCCCGTCGCGCGTGCGCACGTAGTAGTCCAGCACCTGGTCGGGATTGAGCCGGTATTGTTGCAGCACCTGGGGCATCACGCGGTAGGCGCGGCCCTCCAGCGTGAAATAGTTCACATAGCCGCCGCCCAGCATGGCGGAAAGCGGCGCGCCGATATCGGCCATGGTCAGGCCGAGCAGCGCGGCCTTGTCGCGGTCGATTTCGACGGTCGCCTGCGGCTGGTCGATTTTCAGATCCGTGTCCACAAACAGGAAGCGCCCGCTCTTGCGCGTCTCCGTCAGGAACTGCTGCGTCACGTCGTAAAGCCGGTTGAAGGAATGTGTAGTCGTAATGACGAACTGAATCGGCGTGCCGAAGCCGCCGGGCAGCGAGGGCGGCTGGAAGACGGCCGCCTGAACGCCGGCATATTGCGAAAGATCGCCGGAGACCGCCTGTACGATCTGGCTGGACGTGCGTTCGCGTTCCTCCCACGGCTTCAGCACAAGGCCGAGGAAGCCGGCGCCGGGCGCGTCCACCTGGAAGATGTTCTCGATTTCCGGATATTTGCGCAGCGTCTGATAGATGGAATCCGAATACATGACGCGCTGTTCCACCGTGGCATTCGGCGCGGACTGCACGAAGCCGAGGATAAAGCCCTGATCTTCCTGCGGCGCGAGCTCGTTTCGCGAAAAAGTGTAGAGGAAATAGATGCTGATCAGCACAATCACGGCGAACGTCGCCGTCACGACGACCAAGTTCAGGCTGCCGTGCAGCAGGCGCTCGTACGTCGCGCGCACCCGCTCGAAGGCGTGGTCGATGTAATCGCCGAACTTGTCCTGCCAGCCCGAAGCCCTGGTCGCGTGTCCGTGCGGCTTCAGCAGGCGCGAGCACATCATGGGCGACAGCGTCAGCGCCACGATCGCCGAGACCGTTACGGTGCCCACCAGCGTGAAGGCGAACTCCGTGAACAGCGCGCCCGTGAGCCCGCCCTGGAATCCGATCGGCACATAGGCGGCGATCAGCACGACCGTCATGGCAATGATCGGTCCGCCCAGCTCGCGCGCGGCGATGATGGCCGCATCGAAGGGTTTCATGCCTTCGCTTATGTGCCGGTTGCAGTTCTCCACCACGATAATTGCGTCGTCTACGACGAGACCGATGGCGAGCACCATCGCAAGCAGCGTAAGCAGATTAATGGTGAAGGCGAGCGCAAGCATCATCACGAAAGTGCCGATGATGGAGAGCGGAATTGCTACCACGGGGATGGCAACGGAGCGCAAGTTTCCCAGGAACAGGAAGACCACCAGCGTAACGATGGCCAACGCCTCCAGCAGCGTGGTTTCCACTTCCGTGATGGCGCTGTTCACGAATTTGGAAGAGTCGTAGACGATCTTGCCTTCGAGCCCTTGGGGGAGCTGTTTGACGATTTCTGGGAACACCTTGTTTATGCGGTCGAGCACGTCGATCAGGTTCGACTGCGGCGTCGTGTTCACCGCGATCACGACGGAATTGATCCCGTCGAATGTCACGCGCGTTTCGTAATTGTCGGCGCCCAGTATGACGTTTGCCACGTCCTTCAGCCGCACGATTGCGCCGTTGCTCTGGCGCACGACCAGGTTTTCGAACTCTTCCTTGCTGTGCAGGCTGGTCGATGCGTTCAGGCTGACCGAAACCATCTGACCCTTGGTGGTGCCGAGCCCGGAGATATAGTCGTTTGCGGCAAGCGCGGCGTTCACGTCGGCCGCGGTAAGTCCATAGGCGGCCAGGCGCCTGGGATCGAGCCAGACGCGCATGGCGAAGTTCTGCCCGCCAAACACCTGCACGCCCTGCACGCCGAGCACGGACTGCAACTGGGGCTGCACCACACGGGTGATGTAGTCGGTGATCTGGTTCTGCTTGAGGATGGCGCTGCGGAAGCCGATGTACATCGCGGCTGCGGCCTGGCCGGTCTGGATCGAAATGGACGGCTGCTGCGATTGCGGCGGCAGTTGATTGGTGATCGACGACACCTTGGTGCTGATTTCGGTCAGCGCCTTGTCGGCGTCATAATTGAGCTGAAGACGGGCGGTAACGGTGCTGACGCTGCTGGCGCTCTCCGAGGTGATGTAGTCGATGCCGTCGGCTTCCGAGACGGCGTTTTCGATCGGTTGCGTGATGAAGCCCGCGACGACTTCGGGGTCGGCGCCGTAATAGAAGGTCGTGACCTGAATGGTGGAATCCTGTGTGCGGGGAAATTGCCGCACAGGCAGGTCGAACAGCGAGCGGACGCCGAGTGCGAAGATCAGAAGGCTGATGACGGTCGCCAGAACCGGCCGCTTGATGAAGATATCGGTAAAGGTGCCCATGCCCTCTAATACTCCGTCGGCGTCGGCCGCGGGTCGTTCTTCGGCTGAATCGTATTGTTGACGATCAGCGGTGTCCCGTTCTGCAGTTTCAGCTGGCCCGCGCTTACCACGACGTCGCCCTTCTTGACGCCCGATATAACCTGGATCTGGTCGCCGCGCGTCTGTCCCGTGGTCACGAAGGTCTGCCGCGCGACCAGTTGCGGCTTGTCTTTCGTGCCCTTCTGTTCGGCTATGTACACGGTGGTGCCGTAAGGGTTGAAGGTGATCGCCGTCTGCGGAAGCGTGAGATAGCGTGCGGACTTGCCCGCTTCGATCTCAACCGTTCCGTACATGCCGGGCAGCAGCTTGTGTTCCGGATTGTAAAGCGTCGCGCGCACGGCGACGTTACGGGTTGCGGGATCCACTTTCGGATCGATGCCTGAAATTACGCCTTCGAACCGCTGATTTGGGTAGGTGTCAACGCGCGCGACCACCTTTTGATTGGTCTTGATACGATTGAGTTCCTGCTGCGGTAGAAAGAAATCGAGATAAATGGGATCGAGCGACTGAAGCGTGACGACCACCGTTCCCGCCGGCACGAACTGGCCTACATTCACCTGGCGGATGCCGAGGTGACCCGCGAATGGCGCAGTAATGACCTTCTTGTTCAGGTTGGCGCGCGCTTCCTCGACCTGGGCTTGAGCGCTTTTTAAATTGGCGGCGGAGGCATCGAGCGCCGCCTTGCTGATGGCGCGAATCTGGAATTGACGCTGGTCGCGCGCATAATTGGCGGCGGCGAGTTCGGCCGCGGCCTCCAGCGCCTGCAGCCGTCCGATATCGTCGCCCGCGCGCAGGCGAAGCAGGACTTTGCCGGCCTCTACGTCGTCGCCCGAATTGAACGCAATCTCCTCCACGATGCCGGGCAATTCGAGAGAAAGATCGGCGCCGTTCACTGCCCGCAGCGAGCCCACTGCTTCGATGCGCGGCTGCCAGGTCTGATAGTCGACCACGACAGTGGAAACCGTTTGCGGCGGCAGGAAGCCCGACGCCATGAACATCGTCATCATGGCGCGCATGAACATCTGCCAGCCGATGACGCCGCCGAACAGGATGCCGACTACCACAAGCATGATGATCATCGCGCGGCGCTGCGGCGGCTGGCGGCGCAGAAACTCGCGCGTGCGCCGGAAGCGCGGCCAGCGCAGGCGTAGACCTTTCGGCCAGCGGATTTTTTCGCGCAATTCGGTAAGGGTCATGGGGGGCGGTACTCGTTTCTAGCTTGTCGGCTCACCGGTGGGCGCGGGCGTGTTCCACCAGCCGCCGCCCAGCGCCACGTAAAGAGCTGCGGTATCTGCGTAACGCGCGGCCTGGGCCTGCACGAGCACGATGCGCGCCTGCTGCCAGGTGCGCTGCGCATCGAGCACAGACAAATAGGGAACTGCGCCAGCGCGGAATTGCTCCTGCGTCAAAAAAAGCCGCTCGCGCGCGGATTTTTCTGCGAGCACGTTTGCTTTCAGCGCTTCCGCGTCGCTTTGCAACGCGCGCAGGGCGTTTGCCACGTCGGCGAAGGCAGCCAGAACGGTGCTCTTGTATTGGGCAAACGCTCTCTCGTATGCCGCCTTGGCGGCGCCGCGCCGGTACCAAAGCGTCCCGCCATGGAAAATCGCCTGTACGATGCTGGCGCCGAGGCTCCAGGTCACAGCGGGCGCTGAAAAGAGATCCGCCGTGCTGAGCGCCTGGCCGCCGTAACTGGCGGAAAGCGTAATCTGGGGCAGCAGATTGGCGGTGGCGACGCCCACTTCCGCGCTCGCCTGATGCAGTGCCGCCTCCGCTGCGCGCACATCGGGGCGCTGCTCGACCAGTTTCGACGGCAGGCTGACCGGGATATCGGTTGGCAGGTGCAGCTTGCCCAAGTCGAAAGCGGCGATGTTGCCCTTGCTCGGAACGCGCCCGATAAGCGCTGCGAGCTGGTTGCGCGTCTGGGCGAGCTGCTGTTCGAGCGCGGGCAGCGTCGCCTCGGTCTGTGCCAGCAGGGATTGCTGGCTCAGCACATCGGCGCGGGAAATGGCGCCCAGCTCGTATTGCTGGTTAAGCACGCCCAGCTCCTGGCGCAGCGCGCGGATGATGTCGCGCGTGGCGGCGATCTGCGCCCGCAGCGAGGCTTCCTGGATGGCGCCCGTCACCACATTGGACGTGACGGTCAGGTAGCTCGCTTGCAGACGGAACTCTTCAGCTTCCGCCGCGGCGCCTGCGGACTCCACCGCCCGTCGCGTGCCCCCGAAAACGTCAAGCAGATAGGACACGCTCACAGACGCATTGTAGAGCGTAAATAGGGATGCCGATGCCGAGCCGGAGCCAAATTGCGCCGTGCCCAGGCGCTGACGGAAGACGGATGCGTTGGCGTCCACCTGGGGAAAGAGTGCGCCTTGCGCGGCGTAATAGTTCTGTTGCGCCTGGCGAAGCGCGGCCTGTTGCGCTTCAAGATCGGGATTTGCCCTCAGCGCCTCATCGACCAGCGTGTCGAGCTCGCCGGACTTGTAGAGAGTCCACCAGCGTCCGGGTACGTCGGCGCCCTGAATGAACTTCTGCGCAGCGCCGCCTGTCGTGTCGGCCGATTCTGTCTCGGCAGGCAAAGGCGCTTCGGTTATGCGTTCTGCCTCGGGCGCCTCCGGGCTAAAAAAATTCGGGCCTACCGCGCATGCGGAAAGCGTAAGTCCCGCCGCGAGAGCGGCGGGAAGACACAAAGAACCCTCAACACCACTCACGATACTTGTGCCCCTTCCTGATGGCGCTGGCTTCCCGGTAGGCGAGCGGCCGCTTGGCCGCACCCTGGCCGGACCGGAGGATGTGCCGGGAGAATAGCCATTCCGAGCGGCTTTGGTAGCGCCGGAAAGCCGCGCTGACAGGAACGTGAAATCCATTTACGGCCGCTGTCTTAAAAATGTTTGCCCAATTATTTCAATGCGAAAGGTCATGGCGCATGAATTGGTTATCGAGATCACGCCAGCACGGCTGTTCCCGGCTGCGCATGGCCAATTTGGGATTCCGCCGATTTTGCATAAAGTTCAAGCAGGGCCGGCCAGCCGTTGGGCGAGTCCACGCCCGCCCGCAGCGCCTCGCCCGAGGCCGCATAGCGCTCGAAAAACCTGTGCTCCAGTTCCACGCGCGTGCGGTCCGGCGCCTCCTCTGCGAACCGCACTTCGACTTCGGTTTCCGCAGAAGGGTCGTACTGGAAAAAGCCATTGAGCTGCCATGAGAGCACAATCCGCGCCGGCGGCTCCCACACCAGCACGCGGCCGATGTCGCATTCCGAGCCATCGACTGCACGGTGATACCAGCGCCCGCCGATGCGAGGCTCGATGATCGCTTCTTTAAATGGCGCTTTGAGAATCGTGTGTGAGGTGCCGGACGGCCACCAGCGCGTCATGCCCTTTGTAAAAATGTCGAAGGCGCGTTTCCGGAGCACGTTCACGACCACCTGTTTGCGCACGGGCGCAAGCGTTTTGACATGGCTCATTTGCGTCTCTTTCGTTCGCTGTTTTCTGCTTCGGCCTTGTAGGCGGCAAGAGCGTCGCTCCAGAACTGTTCGAGCCATTCGCGCAGCTCGGCCAGCCCTTTGCCATCGATGGCGTAGATGCGCCGCGTGCCCTGTGCGTGTTCGGCGACCAATCCCGCCGCTCGCAGCACTTTCAAATGTTGGGATACGGCGGGCCGCGAAACCGGCAGGCCCGCGGCGATGCGCCCCACCGGCGCAGGCGCCGATTTCAGCCTTTCGAAGATTTTCCGCCGGGTGGGATCGCCGAGCGCCGCCAATGCTTCTGCGTAAGCCATAACTTACCGTAAGCACGTACTTACCGAATGTCAAGCGGGCAAAAAAATTCAGCCGGAGGCAGGGGGGAGCGGGGCTAGCGTCCTGCCTCCGGCTGATGTGTCCGGCTCCGCGTTTATTGTACTTATCGGTCGCGAAACCGGAATTGATAACGAACTAGTCGGGACGTTGGTTCGTCCTGGTCCTTTCTTCTTCCGAGTTGCCGATCGACGACTGCGTCGAACCGCTTGCCGAAACGCCGCCACTCGCCGAACTGTCGAACCCGCCGGTGCCGGCGCGCGTCTGGCCGGACGCATTGATTCCGGTGTTCGCCGAGCCGGTGGTGCTGACGCTGCCGGCGCCGGTGCGGGCATTCACGCCCGTGTTGACGCCGGCATTCGCGCCAACGCCGACCTGCGCGCCTGCGGCAAGGGCGGGCGCGGTCATCAAGGCCGCGCCAAACACGGCAACGCAAAACGCAACTGGATACACTGTCCTCATCATTCCTGCTCCTGGTTTGGGCTGATACACTGCAAGGAAGATCGAGGCGCGGCCCCGGCTCCCTCGCACAGAGAACAACGCCCGCCCCAGTCAAAATTTCCTCGCGCAAGAAAACAAAGACGCGCGGGATTGGTTCCGCAGAAGTTGCGGATAACCCCGCGCTGCACGCAGCCCTGCTAACCCATTGCCGGGAAACGATCTTACCGCTGCGAGCTCATGCGCAACTGCATGTTATAAGCGTCTGTTTCCGCCGTTTACAGGGAGCTTGGCATGGTAACACGCAAGGAGCCGCGAAGAGTGTCGCCGCGCGTCGCGTACTTGCTGCTGGCCGCGGCGGGCGCAGCCGGCGTGCTGGCGACAGGGCTGCTCGGAAGCTGGATGGCGGGCGCCGTTTCGATCGTCACAATTATTGCTCTCGCATATGTTTTTTTTCGCATGCTGGCTCCGAACACGAACTACCCGGAAGCTTCCGTCGCCGGTTCGAGCGAGATGCTGCCGGCCGTCGTCCGCGAGATTTTTCAGAGCCTTGCGGACCCCATCATTGTGCTCGCGGCGTCCGGCCATGTCGTTTTCGCCAACCGCGCCTCGCAGGCGATTTTGGGGTCCCAGCTTGCACGCAAGCACATTGCGGCCGTCTTGCGCGCGCCCGCCGTGCTTGAGGCGGTGGACCGGGTGCAGACGGGCGGCGACAGCGAAACTGTCGCATTCGGTTTCCTGGTGCCGGTGGAACGCCATTTCGAGGCCTTCGTTGCGCGAGCCGGGCAAGGCGCCGGACCGCACCTGGTGCTGATCCAGTTGCACGATCTGACCGCGGTGCGCCGTTCCGAGCAGATGCGCGCCGACTTCGTGGCAAATGTCAGCCATGAGTTGCGCACCCCGCTCGCCGCAGTCGGCGGCTTTGTCGATACGCTGCGTGGGCACGCCAGAGAGGACGACGCGGCTCGCGAACGCTTTCTCGAAATCATGAGCGAGGAAACCAGCCGCATGCGCCGGCTGATCGACGATCTGCTGTCGCTGACGCGCATTGAGCTGAACGAGCACAATCCGCCGCAAGGTCTCGTGGATCTTGCTGCCGTCGCGCGCGACGCGGCAGCGGCGCTTGCTCCGATCGCCTTGTCCGAAGGGGTCAAGCTTGATGTCGCGCGGCACGATCGCCTGGCGGTTAAGGGCGATCGCGACGAGCTGATTCAGGTGATGCAGAACCTTATGCACAATGCGATCAAGTACGGAAAACGGCATGGACGCGTGCAAGTCAGCCTTGGCCGTGCCGGCGACGGTCTTGCCTATGCCGCGGTCGCCGACGAAGGCGAAGGCATTCCGCGCGAGGCGATCCCGCGCCTTACAGAACGCTTTTTCCGGGTGGACGCGAGGCAAAGCCGCGAGCGGGGCGGCACAGGCTTGGGCCTCGCTATCGTGAAGCACATCATGAACCGCCATCAGGGGCGCTTGCAGATCGAAAGCACGCCGGGCAAGGGCAGTACGTTCACTGTTATTCTTCCGGTAGCCCCGGAATTCGCACAGGATTCGGACGCGACAGCCGCCAATGTCATGAAAATGTAATAGTATTGTCGCAGAGGATTGGCCGAAGCGACCTATCCACTGCCAGGCCGGCAGGTCAGGAACGCGGCATGAGCGAGCACATCGTCAAGGCATTCACCGAACAGCTGGAAGCCCTGGCCACGGCGGTGGCGCAAATGGGCGGTCTCACCGAGACTCAGCTCGGCAACGCGATCGAGGCCATCGCCAAGCGCGATGCGGCGCTGGCGGAGGCCGCAATCGGCTCGGATACGCGCGTTGATCAGCTTCAGCAGACGGTCGAGGAACAGGCGCTGAAGGTGCTGGCGCTGCGCCAGCCGATGGCGGTGGACCTGCGCGATACGCTCGCCTCGATCAAAATTGCCTCCGAACTCGAACGCATCGGCGATCTGGCCAAAAACATCGGCAAGCGCGCGCTTGTGCTCACGCGCGAACCGCCCATAAAGCTGACTCAAAGCCTTGCCCGCATGGGGCGGCAGACGCTCGCGCAACTGAAAGCCGTGCTGGATGCCTATTCGAACCGCGATGCCAAGGCGGCCGAGAACGTCTGGCGCCACGACGAAGAAATCGACGAGCTCTACAACAGCCTGTTTCGCGAGCTTCTGACTTACATGATGGAAGACCCGCGCATGATCGGTCTGTGCACGCACTTGCTGTTTGTCGCAAAAAATATCGAACGCGCGGGCGACCACGCGACGAACATCGCGGAAACCGTCTACCACATGGTAACGGGCGAATACCTGCGCGACGAGAGGCCCAAAGCCGACATCACCTCCACGACACCTATTCCCTTCAGGTCGAAACCGTGAGCGCGCTGGCCGAGGCATCCGCGGGAATACGGTCGAGCGTCGTGCCGAGCGTGCTCATCGTTGAGGACGAGGCGGCGCTGACGACGCTGCTCCGCTACAACCTGGAGCGCGAGGGTTATCGTGTGTTCGAGGCGCGCGATGGCGAGGAAGCACTGCTTCTGGCCGATGAGGTCAAGCCCGATGTCGTCCTTCTCGACTGGATGCTGCCCCATCTATCCGGCATCGAGGTTTGCCGCCGCCTGCGGGGGCGCATGGAAATGCGCAACGTGCCGATCATCATGCTGACCGCGCGCGGCGAGGAGGCGGACCGTATCCGCGGACTCGATACCGGTGCGGACGATTACATCACGAAGCCGTTTTCGATGACGGAAATGCTCGCCCGCCTGCGCGCCGTAATGCGGCGCGTGCGCCCGGCGCTGTCGGAGGACGTGGTGCAGATCGGCGATATCGCCATGGACCGGGGCGCGCACCGCGTGCGCCGCGCGGGGCGCGACATTCATCTGGGCCCGACCGAATACCGCCTGCTCGACCACCTGATGCAGCATCCGGGACGCGTTTTCAGCCGCGAGCAATTGCTGGATGCCATATGGGGCTCAGACGTCTATGTCGAGGCGCGCACAGTGGATGTGCATGTCGGCCGGCTGCGCAAGGCGCTGGTTGCCCAAGGCGAGCGCGACCCGATTCGGACGGTGCGTTCTGCCGGCTACTCCTTCGACGAAACGTACGGGTAACCGCCCGCGCAACGCTAGAATTTAACCCCCACTCAAGGGGAGGGTGAGCAATTCACCCTAATGCGCAGCCCGGCGGTCGCGACGCGCGCTTTGCGGCTGATAGGCCTTGCGCGCATGCGCTTCGCAATAGGGCGAGCCCGACTTCGGCTTGCGTCCGCAGAAATGGAACGCATTGTCGGCCGGATCGCCGATCGGCCAGCGGCACATGCGATCGGTGACCGAAAGCACGTTGGCGTAATTCCCGTCGTCCAGCTTGACCGGATCTTCTTCGACGATTTCGGGCTCGGAGGCCGCGCGCATGGCGTGCTGGCGCGGCATGGAGATGCGCGGCCTGTCTGCACGCGTGGACGTGGCCCTCCCGGCAAGGCCCAAACGGTGCACTTTGCCGATGACGGCATTGCGGGTGACACCACCCAGAACGCGCGCGATCTGGCTCGCGCTGAGCCCCTCCGCCCACAGGGTCTTCAGTTGCTCGACCCTTTCTTCCGTCCAGCCCATTGGGTGCCCCCGGCCTTAAGTTCGCACTAGATATCGTAGCAGACTGGCGGCAGGGCACAATAAGTGCGATGCGGACGCGGCTCCTTGTCCACAAGATGAGTCGGTGCGGGCGCGCTTGACCCTTTTGGCGGCGAAGCCCGATAAGTCGCGGCCGCTGCGTCCCCGCCGATTGCCAGAACAACAAAGGAGTTTTTCGTGATCACGGCTGTGCTGCCGACCTACGCCCGCGCCGACATCGCCTTTGTGCGCGGCGAGGGGCCGTATCTGTTCGACGGGAAAGGCGAGCGATATCTCGATTTTGGCGCCGGCATCGCCGTGAATGCTCTCGGGCACGCGCATCCGCATCTGGTTGCGGCCTTGCGCGAGCAGGCGGCCAAGCTCTGGCACACCTCGAACCTCTATCGCATTCCGGAACAGGAACGCCTTGCCGCGCGCCTGGTGGAGGCAACTTTTGCCGACACGGTATTCTTTGCCAATTCGGGAGCGGAAGCAGTCGAATGCGCGCTCAAAATTGGGCGCCGGTTTCATTATGCGAACAACGATACGGAACGCTGGCGCTTTGTTACCTTCGAAGGCGCCTTTCACGGGCGCACGCTCGCCATGATCGCCGCGGGGAATCAGCCTAAATACCTCGAAGGATTTGGTCCCCGCGTGGACGGCTTCGACACCGTTCCCTACGGGGATTTCGACGCCGTCGTTGGGGCCACGACTCCCGCTACGGCGGGAATTCTGATCGAACCCATTCAAGGCGAAATGGGTGTGAGGATGCCGCCGGAAGGTTTTCTGAAACGGCTGCGGCAGTTCTGCACGCAAAAAGGCATTCTGCTCATTTTGGATGAAGTTCAGACAGGAATGGGCCGCACAGGCCGGCTCTTCGCACACGAATGGGCCGGCATTACGCCGGACATCATGGCCGTGGCGAAGGGGATCGGCGGCGGCTTTCCCTTGAGCGCGTGCCTTGCCACGGAAGAGGCGGCCAAGGGAATGAAGGCGGGCAGTCATGGCTCGACCTATGGCGGCAATCCACTCGCCATGGCTGTGGGCAATGCCGTGCTCGACGTGATGCTTGCGCCAACATTCCTCGAGCATGTGCGGCGGATATCCGGCCAGTTCCAACAGCAGCTCGGCGCGCTGCGGGCCGAACATCCTGGCGTCATCGCGGAAATTCGCGGGCAGGGGCTTCTGCTGGGGCTTAAGCTTTACGTGCCGGCTTCGGATTTCCTCGCTGGCTTGCTTGGCAACCGGATGCTGGCAGTCGGCGCTACCGAAAATGTCATTCGTCTTGCGCCGCCGCTGATTGTGACGGAGACTCACCTGGATGAGGCCGTGTCGGCACTGTCGCTTACGTGCACGGATCTCGAGGCAAGAAAAGCAGGATGACTGCGTTGGGTACAAACAAGCGCCGGTATACGCCGGCGCCCGCGGATGATTTCGTGCTGCCGTTCGATCTGCCCGAACTTGGCTTGCGCGGGCGAATGGCGCGGCTTGGCGCGGTTGCCACGCGCGCCCTTTCGGCACGTCCCTTGCCCGAACGCGCGCAGCGCACCTTGGGCGAGGCGCTTGCGCTGGCGGCACTGCTCGGCACATCGCTCAAGCAAACTGGGCGCATGAGCGTGCAGACTAAGAGCGAGGGGCCGCTCAATCTGCTTACAGCCGATTTTGTCGCGGGCGGAGGATTGCGCGGCTATGCGCGGCTGGATGCGGAACGGTTCGCGCAGCTAAATGGCGACGGCGGATTTGGCAGCCTGACCGGCGCGGGCGTGCTCGCCATCACCATCGAACCAAAACCCGGGCCAAACGCTTACCAGGGCGTCGTGCCCCTCGCGGCGGAAGGTCTCGCCGCTTCGGCGGAGCACTACTTCGACCAGTCCGAACAGCTCGCAACGGCGCTCAGGCTCGTGGCGGCGCCGCTCTATCGGGCCGGCCAGCATGGATGGTGCGCGGGCGGCATGATGGTGCAGGCCATGCCGGAAAAACCCGGCGACGTTCGTGAAAGCGACGAATGGCAGCGGATCGCACTCTTCATGCAGACACTGGAAGACTACGAGCTGCTGGATAGCGCGGTTGCCGCCGAAGACGTGCTCTGGCACCTCTTCCACGAGGACGAAGTACGCGTGCACAATGCGCAGACTCTGCATTTCCACTGCGGCTGCGGGCCTGAAAAAGTGTCGCGTGTGCTTGCGTCCTATGCCCGCGACGAGCTCGCGGATCTCGCGGAAGACGACGGAGTCATACGCGCGCGCTGCGAGTTTTGCGGCGCGGTCTACGAGTTTCCGCTGGCGGAGTTTAATACCTGAGCTAGTCGTCCATGCTGGACGACGGATTTCCGATAATGGCAAGGAATTCGCGCCGCGTGAGCGGATTCTTGCGGAATTCGCCCAGCATGGTGGAGGTCACCATGATGACACCGGGCTTATGTACGCCGCGCGTGGTCATGCACTGGTGCGTGGCCTCGATCACGACTGCTACGCCTTTCGGCTCGAGTATGTGCTGAATGCAGGTCGCGATCTGCGAATTCATTTTTTCCTGCACCTGCAGCCTGCGCGCATAAACCTCGACGACACGGGCGAGCTTGGAGATGCCGACCACTTTCCTGTCGGGAAGGTAACCGATGTGCACCTTGCCGATGATGGGCGCCAGGTGATGCTCGCAATGGGATTCGAAGCGAATGTCCTTCAGCACTATGATTTCATCGTAGCCGTCCACCTCCTCGAAAGTGCGGGCGAGGAACTGTTCGGGATCTTCTCCATAGCCGGTGAACCAGTCTTCGAAGGCGCGCACGACGCGCTCGGGCGTTTCCAGCAGGCCTTCACGGTTAGGGTCGTCGCCTGTCCAGCGCAGCAGCGTGCGCACCGCCTCTTCCGCTTCCTCGCGGGTGGGGCGCGTGGAGGGCGCGGCAGTCACGGCGAATTTTCTCTTTGGTCCGTTTGCCATGGCCGGAGTGTATGCCGTTCTATCGCGAAATGATCAATACTTAATGGATGCGGCCCGTCTCGTAGGGGCTTTCGAGTGCAAATGTGGGAATGGCGATATCGAAATCCTCGCCGGCGGCCGAACGCATGCGGTAACTGCCGGTCATAAATCCTGTTGGCGTCTCGAGCGGTACGCCACTCGTGTATTCAAAGCGGGTTGCAGGCTTCAGCACTGGCTGCTCGCCAACGACGCCCGCGCCCTTGACCTCCTGCACGCGCCCCTGCGCGTCCGTGATGAGCCAATGACGCGTCAAAAGCTGCACCGTGTCGCGGCCCTGGTTCTCGATCACGATATGGTAGGCCCAGAAAAACCTGTTTTCTTCCGGATCGGAATGCGATTCCAGAAAGCTCGGCTCGACGGCCACGCGGATGTCGCGTGTGATTCGTTCGTACGTATTAGTCACGCGGCTCTACCGTTACTTCGGTCTTCACCGAATTGGCAATGAAACACTCTTCATGACTGTGGCGATGCAAGCGTGCAAGCTCGTCACGCGAGACCGTGACGCCGGCGCTGAAGCCGACGCGCGGGTGCAGCATTACCGTTGAGACCCACAATCTGCCGTCGGCGCCTTTGGTCATGAGCCCGGCTGCCTCGTCCTGGTAGCTGTCGACGCACAAGTGTTTGCGCGCCGCGATGGCAAGAAACGTCAGCATGTGGCAGGAGGAAAGCGCGCCAACGAACGCCTCCTCCGGATCGAGGCGTTCGCCATCGCCCCGGTACTGGGGCGCGGCGGACGCTTCGATCTCCGTTCCTTCACCTACCCGCCAAACGTGGTTGCGGTTGTAGGTTTCGTACGTGAATTCCTTGCTTGTCCGCCGCCACAGGACGGTTACGCGGTATTCCGACATGGTGCCCTCGCTTGTGCCCAAGCGATAGGCGGGCGTATCCGGGCGGTCAAGGCGTGAGTTCGCGGGAACAAGCGGCTTTTGCTAGTTTCGCGCATGCGCCGGTTGCTGCTTCTCCGCCATGCGAAGTCTGACCGCGACGCAGGCGAACGCGACGATCATCTGCGCCCGCTAAACGAGCGCGGCCGCGATGCCGCGGCGCTCATTGGCCGCTACATGCGCGAAAAGAAATACCTGCCCGCTCTTGTGCTGTGTTCGTCCGCCAGGCGCACGCGCGAAACATGGGACATCGTGCGCCGCTCACTCAACGGCAAAGCCGAAGTGCGTTTTGAAAGCGCGCTCTATCTCGCTGAATGGAAAAAAATGCTCGACTGCGTGCGCAGGGAGACCGACGCGTCACCCCTCCTTTTGATTGGGCACAACCCGGGCATGGAACAACTTGCCGCGGTGCTTCAGGCGCCGGCCAAGACCCCCAAGCATCGCAAGCGCGCAGAGGCGATGGTGCGCAAGTTTTCCTCCGGCGCGCTCGCCGTATTCGACTTTCGCATGCGAGGCTGGGCGTCAATCGGGCCCGGCGCAGGCCAGCTCAAGGATTTCGTGCGGCCGAGGGAACTCGCGAAAGCGAAAGGTTAGGTGCGGCTGGTTTCCACGCGGGCGAGGCTTTTCCAGCCGAAGGCGGCTTCAGGAACGGATGCGCCCATCATGCTGGTGACGCGCTCCGCAATAAGCTTGCCGCCCATCGCCTCATAGAAAAACCGCGCCGGGTTCTGCGCATGCGCCCAGATTACGCAGCTCTTGAACCCGCGCTCGGCCAGCTCCTCAAATCCCGCGCGCAGCAGCGCGCGTCCGATCCCGTTGCCCGTTGCGAGCGGATGTACGTAGAGCGTGTAGATTTCGCCGTCATAGCCGAGGCCTGGGTCACGCGCGCGGCCAAAGCTCGTCATGCCAACGACTGTGTCTTTGCCCATTTCGGCAACGAGCACGGCTTCGCGGCCCGGCATCGCGATGGTTCGCCGCCAGCGCACCGCCTGCCGTTCCGCGTCCATGGACAGCAGTGCGCGTGCCGGCAGAATACCGGGATATGTGTCGCGCCACGACTCAACATAGATCCGGGCGACGGCAGCGGCATCGCCCGGGCGCGCTTCGCGGATGGCAAACTTGCTTGCGGCCATGCTCCAAGCTTGTCCGAGGCTACGCCACTCGGCAAGTAAAGAATGAGATTAAAGAATTTGGCAGACAGCACATGGGAGCGCCGATTGCGCCGCCCAAAAATTCGCCATAAGTCTGATCGCCAGATGAATGATCGGCTTCGCTGGCGTTCAGAACGTTTGCGCTAACCTTCTTGCGGAATTGTGGCTGCATAGACACGGAAACATGCCCATTCTCGGCGTGGGCAGGAGTGGCTGCGATGACTGGACGCTTTGGCAAAACGGCGGATCGCGATACACTAAGCGCAAATCGCGGCGCGGTGCGCCAGCGGGGCACAAGAAAAACATTTGAGTTGGGTTTGGAGGGCTGCGCCGTTGCACGGCCTGGGCGCGCGCTTCCTTTTGCACATGCGAAGGGAACCCGCGGCCGAAGCACATGGTTACGTGAGTCAGGAAATCGTGACTCACGGAGGGTTGAGCGAAACATGCACATCGGGCTCTCGGCCGCGCCATGCAATCGACACGAAGTCGTGCGGAACTTGGCGCGCCGGCCCGGAAGGAGCGGCGGACTATGAGCGAACTGGACGTCTTTGATCTCTTCAACCAGGCGTACTCGCGCGAACAATCCGAAACGATGAGCTTGCGCGACTGGCTTCTGGCCGCGCGGGATGATTCGATGCTCTACGCCTCGCCCTCCGAAAGGCTGATCGCAGCCATCGGCGAGCCGGAATTGCTGGATACGGCCCAAGATTCGCGCCTCGGCCGCATCTTCTTCAATCGCACGATCAAGGTCTATCGCGCTTTCGACGGCTTCTTCGGGATGGAAGACACGATCGAGCGCATCGTCGGCTATTTCAAACATGCCGCGCAGGGATTGGAGGAGAAGCGGCAGATTCTTTACTTGCTCGGTCCGGTCGGCGGCGGCAAATCGTCCTTGGCGGAACGCCTGAAGGAGCTGATGGAGAAACATCCCATCTATGTGCTCAAGGCCGGAAATCAGGTCAGCCCCGTGTTCGAGAGCCCGCTCGGGCTTTTCCGCTCGGACGATCTCGCGGCGCTGCTTGAGGATCGCTACGGCATCGAGCGCCACCGGCTCACCGGTGTAATCAGCCCTTGGGCGGTGAAGCGCCTGGACGAATTTGGCGGCGACATTTCCAAATTCGAAGTGGCTAAGCTCTATCCCTCGAAGTTGCGTCAGATCGCAATCTCCAAGACCGAACCCGGCGACGAGAACAATCAGGACATTTCTTCACTGGCGGGCAAGGTGGACATCCGCAAGCTGGAGCACTTCAGCCAGAATGATCCGGACGCCTACAGCTTCTCGGGCGGACTGTGCCGCGCCAACCAGGGCCTGCTTGAATTTGTCGAAATGTTCAAGTCGCCGATCAAAGTCCTGCACCCGCTGCTGACGGCGACCCAGGAAGGCAACTACATCGGCACCGAAACGCTCGGCGCCATACCCTTCAACGGCATCATCCTGGCGCATTCGAACGAGGCCGAATGGCAGCTGTTCAAATCAAACAAGAACAATGAAGCGTTTCTCGATCGCATCTGCGTCATCAGTGTGCCCTACTGCCTGCGCGTCACGGAAGAAGTGAAGATCTACAATAAACTCCTGAAGGAATCGGAACTCGACTCCGCCACCTGTGCGCCCGAGACGCTGGAGATGCTGGCGCGTTTCTGCGTCATGACGCGGCTCAAGGAACACGAGAACTCCAATCTCATGTCCAAGTTGCGCGTCTATGATGGCGAAAAACTCCGCGATACCGATCCCAAGGCCAAGACTTTGCAGGAGTATAAGGATGCCGCCGGCATAGACGAAGGAATGAGCGGCATATCCACTCGCTTTGCGTACAAGAGTCTGTCGGAAACCTTCAATTACGACGTAGCAGAAATCACAGCCGATCCTGTGCATCTTATGTACGTGATGGAACAGGCCATCAAGCGCGAACAGTTCCCCGACGACCTGGAAAAGAGGTATCTGGAATTCATCAAAGCGGAGCTGGCGCCGCGCTATGCCGAATTCATCGGCAAGGAAATCCAGAAGGCCTATCTCGAATCGTACGGCGAATACGGACAAAACCTGTTCGACCGTTACATCGCCTATGCCGACGCCTGGATCGAAGATCAGGACTTCAAGGATCCCGACACGGGCCAGCTACTTGACCGCGCCGCGCTCGACGTCGAGCTGTCGAAAATCGAGAAGCCCGCCGGCATCGCCAATCCGAAGGACTTCCGCAACGAAGTCGTGAAATTCGCGCTCCGCTATCGCGCGGCCAATGACGGCAAAAATCCTGCCTGGACGGCCTACGAGAAAATCCGCAACGTCATCGAGAAGAGGATGTTCACCCAGGTCGAGGACCTGCTGCCCGTCATTAGCTTCGAATCCAAGAAGGACAGCGACACCGAAACCAAACACAACGAGTTCGTCAAACGCATGCTGGCCCGCGGCTACACGCAGCGCCAGGTGCGCCGCCTCGTCGAATGGTACATGCGCGTCAACAAGGCGGGCTGACACGCGCGCGCCGGAAAAGGTGCCATGGCCTATTTCATCGACCGGCGGCTGAATCCCAAAGGCAAGAGCCTCGCCAATCGCCAGCGGTTCATCCGCCGTGCGCGCGCCGAAATCCGCGAGGCCGTGCAGCGCTCGCTGAAGGAAGCAGGCGTGGCGGACGTCGCACGCGAGCGCAAGATCACCATTTCGGCCAGGAGCACGCGCGAGCCGCGTTTCCGGACCGATCCAAAGGCCGGCGGCGAACGCGATTTCGTTCTTCCGGGCAATAAGGAGTTTGTCCCCGGCGATCAGATCAAGAAGCCGCGCGAGGGCGAAGGCGGGGCCGGCAAGGAAGCGGCCACCTCGGGCGAGGGCGAGGACGATTTTGAGTTCATCATGCACGAGGACGAAATTCTCGATATTTTCTTCGAGGACCTCGAGCTTCCCAACCTGATCCGCACCTCGCTGAAGGACGCCTCCGCGCGCAGCTGGAAGCGCGTGGGGCTGAGCACTATCGGCGCGCCCAACCAGATCAATCTCGTGCGTACGATGCGCAATGCCTATGGACGGCGTATCGCACTCAAGCGGCCTACGCTGGAGGCCGTGAAGGCGTTGGAAGAACAAATTGCTGCGCTGGAAAAATCAGAATCCCCTGATGCGAAGGCGACGCTCGCGGCGCTAAAGGCGGAACTCGATTTGCTCAATGCCAAGCGAAAATGGATCGCCTATGTCGATCCGCTCGACGTCCGCTACAACGCCTTTGTCGAGCAGCCCGTGCCCACGAGCCAAGCCGTGATGTTTTGCCTGATGGATGTGTCGGGCTCTATGGGCGAGCGCGAGAAGGATCTCGCCAAGCGCTTCTTCTTGCTGCTGCACTTGTTCCTCAAGCACCGTTACAAACGCGTGGATATCGTGTTCATTCGCCACACGCACGATGCGCAGGAAGTAGACGAGGAGACCTTCTTCTATTCGCGGCAGTCGGGCGGAACCATCGTCTCCAGCGCGCTGGAAAAGATGATGGACGTTCAACGCGAACGCTATGCGACATCGGATTGGAACATCTATGCGGCGCAAGCTTCGGACGGTTACACGCAATCGGGCGATGCCAAGCGCTGCGTGGATTTACTAAACGCCTCGCTCATGCCCATGTGCCAGTACTACGCCTATATCGAGATATTGGATGAGCGCGAAATGGAGGTGTTCGCCAACGAGGAAGCGGGCGCCGAGCTGTGGCGCGCCTATCGCACGGTCGCCTCGCGCTGGCCGAATTTTGTTACCAAGCGCATCGCCAAGCCGTCCGATATCTTTCCGGTCTTCCACGATCTCTTCAAAAAGGTGGAAGCGCGATGAGCACACACAAGCTTCTCTTCACCGAACCCGAATGGGATTTCGAGACGCTTGATCGCGTCTACAAAGCGCTCGAGGAAATCGCGCTCGAAGATCTAAAGCTGGACATTTATCCCAATCAAATCGAAGTGATTTCAACCGAGCAGATGCTGGACGCCTATTCCGCCATGGGCATGCCACTCATGTATCATCACTGGTCATTTGGAAAATTGTTCGCGCGCGAGGAGGCTCTCTATCGCAAAGGGCACGTAGGCCTTGCCTACGAAATCGTCATCAATTCCAACCCCTGCATCTGCCATTTGCTGGAAGAAAATTCGATGACGATGCAGACCTTGGTGCTGGCTCACGCGGCCTTTGGGCACAATCACTTTTTCAAGAACAACTACCTTTTCAAGCAGTGGACCAACGCCGAAGGTATTCTCGATTATTTGGCCTTCGCCAAGCATTACGTTTCGGCTTGTGAAGAGCGCTATGGCCGTTCGGATGTTGAGGCCACGCTCGATTCCGCACACGCTCTGATGGAGCAGGGCGTGTTCCGCTATCGCCGTCCGCCGCGCCCGTCAAAGAGCCGCATTCTGGAAAAGCTGCGCAAACGCGTCGCGCATGCGGAAGAGGATTACAGCGAACTTTGGCGTACGCTGCCGCAAGGGGCTGAGCCTCCGCCGCTACCTGCCTCATGGGAGATCGAAGAAGAAGACGTCGGGGGCGAAATTAAGCTCCCGGAAGAGAATGTCCTTTATTTCCTCGAAAAATATTCACCGGTAATGAAGGGTTGGCAGCGGGAAATCCTCCGCATCGTGCGCAACCTCGCGCAGTATTTCTATCCCCAGCGGCAGACAAAGGTGATGAACGAAGGCGCGGCCACATTCGTGCACCACTATCTGGTGCATGCGCTTTATGACCGCGGGCTGATAAGCGAGGGCTCGATCTTCGAATTCCTGCACAGCCACACGGCGGTGATTTTCCAGCCCGATTTCGACGACAAACGGTACGCGGGACTAAACCCCTACGCGCTCGGGTTTGCCATGATGTCGGACATCCGCCGCATTTGCGACGACCCGACATCCGAAGACCGCGACTGGTTTCCCGGTTTTGCCGGCTCGGGCGACTGGCGCGCGGTGCTCAAGGACGCCTGGGCCAACTACCGGGACGAAAGCTTTATCGGTCAGTTTTTGAGCCCGAAGGTGATCCGCGATTTCCGGCTGTTTTCGCTTTACGACAAGACGCAGGAGCCCGCGCTCACCGTTTCGGCCATTCACGACGAAATGGGCTATCGCCGCGTGCGTACCGACCTTGCACGATCCTACGACGTGAGCGAGGCGGACCCGAATATTCAGGTCGTGAGCGCAACGCTAAAGGGCGACCGCACGCTCACGCTGCTGCATCGCCGCCATCGCGGTCTGCCATTGAGCGAGACGGGCAAGGCGCACGTGCTTGCGCATATCGAGCGCCTCTGGGGGCACGGAGTGGTGCTCCGGGAAGAAAGCGAAAGCGAGAACCAGGCTGGTTGACGATCAGACCTGGCGTGCGCCGATGGCGTGCGACATCGACTGAAGTTGGTAGATGGCCGTCTGTTTCAAAGTATTGATCATCTGACCTTCGTGGCGTTCGAGCGCGGCCAGCAGTTGCAGAAATTTCATGCGGTTGAAGTGCACGATGCGGTCGAACAATTCTTCGGCATTGCTTTCGCCGAGGTCCTGCATGATGCGGTAGAACACGCCCTTGGGCACACGTGGAAAACGTGAGCTGCCGATCAACAGGTGCGACAGCGTGATCTGATTGCCGTTTGTCTTTACGACTGGACCGCGCGCATCGCCCAGCTTCGCTTTTTCCTGAATCTGTCGCTGAATTACGAGCCGCCGGTTGCCTGACGGAATGTTCATGAAAAGGCTGAAGGCAAGCGGCTCGTCATGGGCGAACCCCCAAGTTGTGAAATCGGTGAATGGGTCCGTCGCATCGAAGTAATGAACGAGGATCTCCTCTTCGAAGGTGCCCGACACGACGATGCCCTCCTTGTACTGGAACGAGACCCCCTTCCTTCCGTGATTTACCAGCTCGATTACAGGCATCAGAACGTAGCGGCCTTTGCTTCCAAGCATCCGCGATTTGAGGAAGCGATGCTCGATGCGATTGTCGCGCTCGCCGCGAAAGAAGACGGCCATGCCGAAATCCTTCGCCAGCATGGCACGGATTTCGCTGGGCAGTGCGTCCATCGCGTCGATGAATGCGGCGCATTCTTCGCGTCCGCCGCCGCCCCAGCCGTAGCTTTCCTGATAGCGCTCGAAGAATTGCCTTTCGCGTGCGCCGACCTTTGCCTCGGGCTTCAGGCGGACCGTGCCGTTCACGTAGGCGATGTCAGCAACGCGCAACAGCAGGTTTTCGGGAACGAACAGATTGACCGGTTTTGTCGTATCGATGGGGAAAAGCCCGCGGCCATGCGTGCCCGCCCCCATACAGACGTTATCCGCCGCGCCCCCCAGCGCGCGGAATTCGCCGGTCATTTCATCCCAGGACCACTCCGGGGTCATTCACGCTTAATCCCGTGTGTTTTGGAGCGGGCGAAGGGAATTGAACCCTCGACATTCAGCTTGGGACGCTGACGTTCTACCACTGAACTACGCCCGCGCTTCACGGCGCTTTTAGCATGCACATGCCAAGCCACGGAAGTGTCAGCAAAAATCGGAACGCAACTGCAGAAAAGGGTGAGGCGGCCGATCCGGTGGACCTTGCCGCCTCACATGAGCCCCCTCGATGCGGACCCAGAGATCGCGCATCCTCGCCCCTCCGTGGACGCACGACTGATTTGAAAAATCGCGCGATAGCTTGATGGGCGCAATCAGATTGTGGCCGGTTTCGATGTATTTATGCAGGACTGTGGAAAGAAAGACACAGACACAAGTGTGGTAGTGCGCGGGCCTCAAGGCTCGCGGAAATGCTTGGAAAGCCTGAGGCCCTGCCGCTGGTAACTTGAGCCCAGCGCTTCGCCATAAACCTGTGGTGGCGGGTCGGTGAGCCGCTCGAACACAAGTCGGCCGATGATCTGGCCGTGCTCGAGGATAAAGGGCACCTCGCGCGAGCGTACCTCGAGCACGGCCCGCGCGCCCCGGCCCTTGCCAGCCTCATGGCCAAAGCCAGGGTCGAAGAATCCCGCATAATGCACACGGAATTCGCCGACCATCGGATTAAAGGGAACCATCTCGGCTGCGAAATCGGGCGGGATAGAAACAGCCTCGCGCGAGGCCAAAATGTAGAATTCGTCCGGATCGAGCACGATCGCCGATTCTTTTCGCGCGTAGACCGGGTCCCAGAAGTCGAGCGGCTCATAGGCCGCGCGCGAATCCACGTCGATTACGCCCGCGTGCCTTTTGGCTCGCCAGCCCACCTGGCGGGTCAACGCCTCGCCCTGCAGGTCCACGGTGAGGCCGAGGCCGCCATCAATGTCCGCAATGCCATCCACGAGGCCTACCTCTTCATGCAGCCGTTTAAGCTGAGTGTCAGTGAATTGCGGCGAGCCGTGGCGCAATCGCAGCTGATTCAGCCGCGAACCTTTGCGCACCAGAATGGGGAAAGTGCGTGGGCTAATTTCGGCATAAAGGGGTCCGCGATAATTCTCTTCGACGCGGTCGAATGACTGCGCATCATCCGTGATGAGACGAGTAAACACGTCGAGCCGCCCCGTAGAACTTTTCGGATTTGCGATGCCCGACACACGGAAGGACAGCTCGAGCTGTTCCAGCAGCGGCACGACATAGACGCAGCCGGTTTCCAGCACGGCGCTCTTTCGCAGGTCGATTTCATGGATCGCCATATGCGCGAGCTTGTCCGCCACGCGCGTCCCGCGCCCGGGCAGGAAACTCGCGCGCACGCGGTAGGCAAGCGCGCCCAGCCTGAGATCGATGCTGGCGGGCTGTATTTGCTCGTCCAGAATCGGGTCCGCGGCGAGTACCTCGCGCCGTGCGCGGATTAGGCGTTTCAATACGTGACTGGGAAGAATTCCTGTCGAGTGCCGGCCGTAGCCAACGGCCGCGGAATTTTCCTCCGCGCCTCCTGCTTCAAATGGCAATCGTTCCGGTTCGGCCATCTCCCGCGACTCTAAGGATAAGACGTTCATAACGCTTGGGCACGCGGAGCCCAAGTCATGGCGTGCCACCAACACAGAAAAATAGGCAAAATCAGGCGGCGAGATCGGGATAAAGCCGCGTGAGCGCTTCCTTCGCGCGGTGGTGCTCGGTCAGCACATGCTGAGCGGCGACATAAAGCGAGCCTTTGCCCTCCCGGCTCGCTTGGGCAAGCGCCCGCGCGGATGCCGTAAGCGCGGCAAGACCGAGCCCGCCTGCGGCTCCCGCAATGTCGCGTGCGACGCGGCCTGCTTGGTTCCAGTCCTGCGCCTCGGAGGCACCGGCAAGCGAAGCCGCAAGGCCTTCCGCAGTGGCGAGGTACGCCTGAAGAATATCCACTAGGGTCTTCAGCCCGACCGAACGCTCAAGAATTGCGAAAGCGTTGGCATCGATCGCGGAATCGGGCGGCCAAGCTTCAGAAGCGAGATCGTTTCTATCCAGTTCGGAGTTGGCTGTTGCCGTTTCGATTGCCGCATACAGGGCGCCCGCCGCGGACGGCCAGCGCAAAACAGAATCGGCATTCTGCGGAGCGCGCACATCACGCGGCACTAGCGCCAAGATCGGAATGGTAAACTGAGGCGCCTGAAGCAACGCTTCGATGCCGTCTCCTGCAACGATCATCAGCGAATACGTACCGCTTTCGGCCGACGCGACGGCGTCCGCCACCGTCGACTTGAACGAAATGCGGTTTCCGAACGGGGTGAGGAGACGCTCGAGGCTTGTGCGCGTCGTGAGATCCGGCACGTAGCCGATAAGCATCAGCCCCGAAGGTGGCGCGGAGATTTCTTCGGGAAGCTCCTCGCCCGCAACCTGCGCAGATATCGGGACGGTAAACCAGAACTTCGCGCCCACGCCAGCCTTGCTTTCGAATCCGATTTCGCCGCCCAGCGAATTCACGATGCGTTTGGCCACGGCCAACCCGACGCCCGCGCCATTATGCTTCCTCGCATAAGTTTCGTCCGTGCGGGCAAAGGGATCGAAAAGTGCCGGCAAAACCTCTTCCTGAACGCCAGGGCCCGTATCTGTCACTTCGAAGCGCACCAACGCGCGCCCATCCGCGCCCGCGACCGGTTCAGCGGCGATTTCGATACCGCCCTTGTCGGTGAATTTGATCGCGTTGCTGCAAAGTTTGAGCAGCACGCGGCGAAGCTGGCGCGGATCCGAGGCAACGCGCGGCAGTGCGGGCGCGACCTTCAGCGAAAGCTGCAACCGCTTCTGCCAGGCGTTCGGCTGTAGCAGCCGCGCCACGGTGCGCATGGCCTGCGCAGCATTGCAGCCTTCCTTTGGGACGGTGGGCATTTGTTCGTCGCGCCGGGCAAGATCGAGCACGTCGTCCAAAAGGGTCGTTAGACCGCGTCCCGCATCGAGAAGTACGGTCACGTATTCGCGTTGCGAATTGTCGAGTTTGCTGCGCTCCAGCAGCTGCGACATGCCCAGCATCGCGTTTAGCGGCGTGCGCAGCTCGTGGCTCATCGTTGCGAAAAAGGCAGATTTTGCACGTTCGCTTGCGCGGGCGGCATCGCGCGCGACTTCGGCTTCGTGCTTTTCGTGCTGAAGGCGTACGACGAGCAGCGCGTTATCGTGCCGTAGCCGCACGCTGTCGTCGATCATGCGCCCTATGGCGTCGCAATAGCTGTAAAGAACGCCACCGAAGAAGAGCACGAGAATACTCGTGAGCATGGCGTACGAACTACCGTCCATTACCAGCATGCCGGCAAGCGGCCCCAGTGAGAACGAGGCATGGGCAAGGTATGCCGGCCGATAGGCGGCCCGGACGATGAACTCCGTGGCAGTCATGCCCAGGAAAGCAAGACATAGATAAGCCTGCGCGGGGAACGCATTGGGCACGAACCATACGATCGCGCCGAAGCCCCAGATTGCGCCTACGACGCCTGATAGCGTCGTGTACCGGTCGAGCCAAATTCTGGGATCGTCGTCCGGATGGCGTGCGTCGAATTTCTTTTTCAGCCGGTTGCCGTAAATCGTCGCCACGATCTGCAGCACGAATGGGGCCGTAGTCAGCCAAAGACCGCCCGGGCGGTGGGCGATCGTAGCTGCCATGCACAGGGCGGCAAAGGGCAGAAACAAATAGTATTGGCTGAGTGCGAAAAGCACCGATGCGCGCCCGTTCAGCAGCGCCCGCTCTTCGGCGGCGCTACCAGGCTTCAAGTTTGTTGTAGGCAGGCGCATGGGTGTCCGCCCCGGCTTCGCGTTGACCCGGATACACCGCAAGCCTAGCTTTCGCCCGTTGCAGGTCGTTAAACGCAAAGGTTCAAATTGGATCGATTACTGCGCGAATTTGCCCTGTCGGCACACGTTTGGCCTTTCGAAGAAGCGCGCAAACTGCTCGCGCGAGTTGAACGGCAGGGCGCATCCCAGTCGGTTAAGGAAGTGCTATTCGAAACGGGTTACGGCCCGTCGGGCCTGCCGCATATCGGTACCTTCGGCGAAGTGGCGCGCACCACCTGGGTGCGCCACGCCTTTTCGCTGTTGAGCGACCTGCCCACGCGGCTGATCTGCTTTTCCGATGACATGGATGGGCTAAGGAAAGTTCCCGGCAACGTCCCCAATACCGATATGTTGAAGGCACATCTCGGCAAGCCGTTGACCTCGGTTCCCGACCCCTTCGGCACGCACGAAAGCTATGGTGCCCATAACAATGCGCGCTTGCGCGCGTTCCTGGACCGTTTCGGCTTTGAATATGAATTCGTGAGTTCCACCGAATGTTACAAAAGCGGCCAATTCGACACGGCGCTGCTTGCCGTCCTGCGCAACTACGAAACGGTTCGAGATATCGTCTTGCCCACGCTCGGATCCGAGCGGCGGGCGACCTACAGCCCATTCCTTCCCATTGGGCCTGACGGCCGCGTTCTACAGGTGCCGGTAGTTGTTTGGAATGCGGATGCCGCTACCATCACCTACGAACATGAAGGAAAGCGCACGGAAACGCCCGTCACGGGCGGGCGATGCAAATTGCAGTGGAAGGCGGACTGGGCAATGCGTTGGCTCGCG
This sequence comes from Alphaproteobacteria bacterium, assembly GCA_052389895.1. Classification (GTDB taxonomy): domain Bacteria; phylum Pseudomonadota; class Alphaproteobacteria; order Micropepsales; family Micropepsaceae; genus CAVVXX01. Next base: position 154,222 of record JBQTHM010000008.1, read on the forward strand.
CTCGGCATTGATTACGAGATGTCGGGGAAGGATCTCATTTCTTCGGTCGAGCTTTCGTCAAAAATCCTGCGCGCACTGGGCGGCGAACCACCGGAAGGATTCACGTACGAACTCTTTCTGGACGAAAACGGCGAGCGAATTTCAAAGTCGCGTGGCAATGGGCTTACGATTGACGAATGGCTCACCTACGGGCCTGAGGAAAGTCTCTCGCTTTTCATGTTTCACAAGCCGCGCGCGGCGAAGCGGCTTTACTTCGATGTCATCCCGAAAGCAGTGGATGACTACCTGAACCTTTTGGACGAATATCGCGAAAAGAACGATCCGGCGGCGCGGCTCGAAAATCCCGTCTGGCATATTCACAACGGCAAACCGCCGGCCGAGGAATATCCGGTCATTTTCGCTCTTCTGCTCAATCTGGTCAGCGCGTCGAACGCCCACAATCGCGACGTGCTTTGGGGCTTTATTCGCGCCTGTGCGCCCGGAACCGAGCCAAGGGACCACCCCGGCCTCGATCGGCTCGTCGGTTACGCCCTCAAATATTACGAGGACTTCGTCAGGCCGCAGAAGCGTTACCGCGCCCCAAGTGAAAAAGAGCGTGCGGCACTCGGCGAACTCGCCGCCATGCTGGAGCGTATGAGTGACGAGCGCGACGGCGAAAAGGTCCAGTTCGAGGTCTATGAGATCGGAAAGCGGCACCGTTTCGAGCCGTTGCGCGATTGGTTCCGGGGCATCTACGAGGTCCTATTCGGCCAGACGCAGGGCCCGCGCTTCGGCTCCTTTGCCGTTCTCTTCGGTTGCAAGGAAACCGCCGCGCTCATTCGCCGAGCATTGAATGGCGAGCTACTTTCGCAAAAATCCGTCGGCGCGGCGGAATGATTACTGGCTCGACCAGATGATGCGATGGATGAAGCCGACGTCCGCTACGTCGAAGGTGCGGTCCTGGTATCGCGGATTGAGCGATTGCAGCTCGATGCGCCGCGCACTCATGCGCTTGAGCTGTTTTACCAGCACTTCGCCTTTTAGCGTGCGCACAACCACGCGGTCGCCGCGCCTGACGCTCGTCGAGGGCGAGACGATGATGCGATCGCCGTCGCGATAGACGGGCAGCATCGATTCACCCGTGATTTCGAGAGCGTACGCGTGTGGATCGCCCAGCTCGGGAAAAGCGATTTCTTCCCAACCGGACCCCGCCGGAAAACCGGCGTCGTCGAAAAATCCTTCGCTGCCCGCTTGAGCAAAGCCGATCAGCGGAATGAAGCGCGACGCAGGGCGCGCATCGGCGTGCGCGACCAGCGCGGCAAAATCCTCGAAGGACGATCCCGTCGCCTGAAGAATTTTTGCAATGCTCTCGGTGGTGGGCCAGCGCGCCTTGCCGTCGTCGGCCGAACGCTTGCTCTTGTTGAACGTCGTGGGATCGAGGCCCGCGAGCTTCGCCAAGCCCGACGCCGAAAGGCTGTGCCGCGAGGCCAGGCTGTCTATCCCGTCCCAGATCTGCTTGTGGGTGAGCATGGACACGTCTTGTATATGAAAACTATCCGATACTAAGGATATATTCCTATAACCGCAACTTGCGCTTTTGCCAAGCGAATCTGGGCATTATCGGCCATATGGGGGCTCTGACCCGCGCGCTCAGACTGCTTCTGCCCGAAGCCGCGCACCGTCTTACCGTGGGCGCGCTCAGGCTCGCGGACCCTATTCTTCCAGTACAGGAAAACGACGACTCACGACTCGGCGTGAAAGTCCTCGGTATCGATTTTCCCAATCCGGTCGGAATCGCTGCGGGCTTCGACAAAAACGCCGAAATACCGGACGCGCTGCTCAAACTCGGATTCGGCTTTGCCGAATGCGGCACGCTGACGCCCCGGCCGCAGAAGGGAAATCCCCGCCCGCGCGTGTTTCGCCTCACGAAAGATCGCGCAGTCATAAACCGGTTGGGCTTCAACAATTGCGGAATGGAGGCAGCCGCACGCCGTCTCGAGGGACGCCGCGGCGGCGTGGTCGGAATAAATATCGGCCCAAACGCGGATTCGCCGGATCGCATCGCCGACTACGTTTCCGCTTTTTCCCGGCTAGCACGTTTTGCGTCCTACATTGCCATAAATGTGTCCTCGCCAAACACGCCCGGACTGCGTGGCCTGCAGACACCCGGCGAACTGGAACGTCTCTTCGGTAGACTAAGCGACGCGCGCATGGGCATGGCGCGTGCAGTTCCTTTGTTGCTCAAGATTGCGCCCGATCTGGATCACCGGGCTATGGATGACATTTCGGCAATATGCACGGCTTTTGCGGTCGACGGTCTTATCGTGACGAACACGACGGTATCGCGATCGCCCAATCTCAAGAGCCCGTTGAAGAATGAGCCAGGCGGTCTTTCCGGTGCTCCGCTCTTTTCGCTTTCGACCTCAGTGCTCAGGGCCATGCGCCAGCGCCTCGGAATGAAATCTGTACTTATCGGCGTTGGCGGAATCAGCTCCGGCGCCGATGCCTACGCAAAAATTCGCGCGGGCGCGAGTCTTGTGCAGCTCTACACGGCGTTTGTCTACGAAGGACCGGGCCTGATCCCGCGAATAAAGTCGGAACTGCTGTCGCTTCTTTTGCGCGACGGTTTCGCGTGCGTAAGCGACGCGGTCGGCGTGGACTTGAAATAACGGATTTCCGCTCGCCGCGCCTATCCCCGGGAAAGCCCTTGCGCGGCGAGTTCCTCCAGATATGCAGGCCATTTTGTGGCTTCTTCCGAGCCGAGCTCATAAAGATGTTCCCAGGTATAAAGCCCGGTATCGTGTCCGTCGTCGAAGGTGATGCGCACGGCATAATTCCCTATGGCGTCAATCGCAGAGATTTTCACATTGCGCTTGCCCGCCACCGTCGCATGGGGTTGTGCGCCGTGGCCTTTTACCTCCGCGCTGCGTGAACTCACGCGCAGATATTCCGCGGGAAGGGTGAAGCTTTCGCCGTTGTCGAAAGCGATTGTCAGCGTATCCTTCGCCCGGTTTAGCCTGAGCTCTGTTGGCCACGGTCGCCGCGCCGCTTCCGTCATGCGTTATTCGTCCGCCGAAAGAGGCCTTGCTTCATCGGGGAGCATTATGGGCACGCCGTCGCGGATGGGGTAGGCAAGCCCCGCCGCCTTGCTTATCAATTCTTGCCGCGCGCGGTCGTAAATGAGCGCCGTCTTGCTCACCGGGCAGACCAGCATTTCCAGCAGTTTGGGGTCGGTTTCCATCTATCAGTTCACCCGGCCGCCGCTCGGCGGGTGGCGTGCGGCCGCATTCGCCATCTCGATCAGCGCAATGATCATTTCCGCCCGCTCAGGGACGCTGGGTGCCTCCAGCAGTGCCTGTTTCTCTTCCGGCGCAAACGGGCACATGGTTGCAAGCGCATTCACCAGCAATTCCGCCGGTGCGTCCATCACGGTTTGCCAATCCGTTTGCAAGTTGCGTACGGCAAGGTAGGGCTTAAGTGCGTTCATCAGCCGGTTACGTGCGATTTCGGGCTCTTTCGAAAGCGCGACAAGATCGCTGGCAAAAGGCGCGTAATCGGCCACGATCTGGCGGAAGGGCGTCTGCGCGTCGCGCTCCTCGGCAACGCGGAACCGCGCAACACCCGTGAGCGTGATGAGATAGCGGCCGTCGTCCGTCTCGGAATACGCGGTGATGCGCCCCGCGCAACCCACGTCCACCAGCGCCAGCGATCCGGCGTCCACTAGCGCCGGCGCCGGATCGCCCGGTGCCGCTTCGCGCGGCTGAATCATGCCAATGATGCGCTTGCCCGACATGACTGCATCCACCATTGCAAGGTAACGCGGTTCGAAGATGTTCAGCGGCAGGTGCGCGCGCGGCAGCAACAGCACGTCTGCCAGCGGGAAAACCGGAATGACAGAAGGAAGCTCGGCAATATTGCGATAACGCTTCATGGCGCGCTCACGCAAACAGGATTGCGGAAAGCCGCCGCCGCGCGGAAATGGTGCGCGGATCCGCCGGTCCCATGGCCTCGAACAAGGTCACCAGCTGCTTGCGTGCCGCCTGTTCGTTCCAGTTGCGGTCGCGCCGCACAATTTCCAGCAGCTGGTCCAGCGCCGCCTCGCGCTCGCCCTTGACATCGAGCGCCAGCGCGAGATCGTATCTGGCCTGCAGATCGCCGGGGATTTCCGCGACCTTGGCTTTTAACGGCGCGACGTCGCCGCCGTTCTTGGCCGTCTCTTTCAATTTCAGTTCGGCCTCGATAGCGCGGATTGCTTCGTCGCCCGCGCCGTCCGGGCGCACAAGGCCCAGCGCCTGGCGTGCGCGATCCAAGTCGCCGCTGGCGAGATAACAGCGCGCAAGCCCCGCAACCGCCTTCGGGTTGCCTGGGTCTTCCTGCAGGATCTGCCCGTAAATCTGCGCCGCCCGGCCGATATCGCGGGCGGCAAGGGCCTGTGCCGCGCGATCGAGGCCCTCGTCCATCGGCGGCGCCTCGGCGGCGCCACCCGCCACATGCTGCACAAAGGCGCGCACCTGGCTTTCCGGCATGGCGCCCAGGAATCCATCCACGGGCTGCCCGTTGCGGAACGCATAGACGGCGGGAATCGACTGGATGCGGAGCTGCTGGGCGAGCTCCTGGTTTTCGTCCACGTTGATCTTCACCAGCCGTACGGCGCCCTTGGCCTGGTTCACTGTGCGCTCGAGCACGGGGCCGAGCTGTTTGCACGGGCCGCACCATGGCGCCCAGAAATCCACGATGACAGGCGTCTCAAGCGAGGTTTGCAGGACGTCCTCGGCAAACGTCGCCTGCGAGCCCTCCTTGATATGCGGGTTCGATTGAGCGGCCGGTTCCGCCGCCTGCTGCCCGGCGCCCAAAGGGCGTCCACCTGGTCCGATCAGTGCCATGAGGCGAAGATGGGGTGAAAGAACACGAAAGAAAAGCCCTTGGCTCAGCCGAGGCGTGCAAGCAGCTTCGCCTTGACCGCCGGCCACTCGTCAACCAGCACGGAATAGTAGACGGTATCGCGCCAATACCCGCGCGGCATCCTCATGTGACGGCGCAGAATGCCTTCCTCCGTCGCGCCTAGTTTCAGGATTGCCGCGCGCGAGCGCGCATTCCCGGCCTCGGTTCTCAATTCCACGCGCACGCAGCCCGCGTTCTCGAAGGCGTTGGCGAGAAGAAGCAGTTTTGCTTCCGGATTGATGGCCGTCGCCTGCGCGGCGGGCTCATACCATGTCCAGCCGATTTCGCAGCGCGCATGCTCCGGCGCGATGTTCAGATATGAGGTGGATCCCACGAGCACGTCTTCGGCGAGCCTGCGTACGGCGAAGGCGATGCGTTCCCTTGCTGCCATTTCCTTTTCGGCTGTGTTCCAGAAGTCCTCGAAGGCGAGCTCGCCATCGCGCACCGGCATGTAGCGCCATATCGCGGGATCGCTGCCTGCGCGGCGCAAGCCTTCCTTGTGCGCGGGCACGAGCGGCTCAAGCCGCACGAAGCGCCCTTCGAGAACGCGGGGGCCGAGATCTTCCGGCGTCATGATGCTTTTGCCGGAAGCGCGAGAATGCGCGGCTCATGCCCGCAGGCGCGCAGGAACGTCAACAGCCCATCGGGCGAAACGGAAATCGTGCGGTCATTGCGCAAGGGATGAAAATTGAGCGTTGCCGCCTGCATCAGGCTGGCCTCCACGAGTGTCGTGATAACTCCTGGGCCCGCGTTCATCAGCGCGAATGGCGTGACCGAGCCGGGCGGCACGCCGAACGTCGCAACCAGCAGCTCTCCCGAACCGAAACTGAAGCGCGGCGCGCCTAGCGCCTTGGCCAGTGCGTTAAGGTCGATCCGCTGGTCTTCGCGCGCCACAACCAGCCACAGGCCGGATTTCCTGTCTTCGAGGAAAAGGTTCTTCGTGTGCCCGCCCGGTACGGTGCCGCGAAGCACCTTCGATTCTTCAACCGTAAACACCGGCGGATGCGAATAGGCCTTCCACGCGACGCCGAGTGCAGCTAGCCGCGCATACAGCGCCTCCTCGCGCGCATCCGCTCCGGGAAGGCGCGCCTCCAATGCCGCAAGTTCGGGGCCGGTCGCCATATTTTCTCTCTAGCGCACCCTGGTGCATGCGCGCCAGTTGGGCCGCTCGCGCAAGGGTTCCGCACGCTTCAGCTTGCTATTGAATCTTGCCTGTCCGCGCGCGATAAACGCCGCATCTTTGGATGCGGGCGTAGCTCAGGGGTAGAGCATAACCTTGCCAAGGTTAGGGTCGCGCGTTCGATTCGCGTCGCCCGCTCCAAATTTCCAACGGAAACAGAATAATACCCCGCAGGCCCTTCGATGGGGACACCGCGGCAACAATTATTATTATTTGGAACGTCAGTTAGAAGAACCAGGGGACAATCTGCGCCCGAGTAATTGTTGTTTGATCATCAACCAAATCCAAGCGCAAACGAAGGTACCTGCTATCAATGACGCGCCGGCAAGAAGTTCAAACCAGAGTGGTCCATGGACGCGGCCCTGAATGTATAGAGTCACAGTCTCTAGCGAAATCAATGCGGCCATTGGCAAGAGGTGCATGAAAGGCCTGCTGGGAGCGATCATTGCCGTCACTGCTCCTCCTAAGCCGCCCAGCGCAGAAGTAAAAAAACCGAGCGCGAGAATCGCTCCGAGTGCGGATTTGCCATATTCCACGTCCGGGAACATCACCTCTTGTGCAAACCATGCGCCGCCGACCATTGACGCATACCCCGCAATGATCGCTGCGAGGCTTCGCAGCCATGTCATGTGATCCTCCTTGCCCAACACAATGCGGATCATAAGGCGTGCGCAAGCGACAATTTCTCAGAATTGGCCGAACCTATGCGACGAAATTGCGCGAATACCCGGGATACTGGGAAGATGCGCCGTGCAGAGCGTTTGCGGGGCTACGTGCTCGGGACGAACAAGCTCTGTTTGAAGGAATGTAGTGCCACATTTGTCGTGTATTTCTTGATGTTTGGGTTCTTCGCCAGCATTTCATTCATTAAGGAATCATATTGTTCCATGGTTTGAGAGGTAAGTATGATTATGAAATCGTATTGGCCGGTGACATTGTACGCTTGTTGAATGGCATCCTCTGCAACCAACCAGCGTTGCAGGCGATCGTATAGTTCTGGTTGTTTGCGCTCGATTTCCAGGCCGACAACCAGCGTTAGAGACCGCCCGAGCGCGACCGGATCGACTATCGCTGTTATTACCTTGATAACTCCGTCCGCCTGCAACTTCCTTATTCTGCGATGCACGGCTGACGCGGAGGCGCCGACGATTTCTCCCAATCGTTTGTTCGTAACTGTTGCATCTCGCTGCACGAGTTCGATGAGTCGAAGGTCGACGGCGTCCATCGCTCTTGCCCTTTCGAAAGGTTGCGTAAACGTCACCAAGCGTCACAACGACACATACGATTTAAGCGTGCTCGTTTGAATAAGGCCTGTCTAACCCCTGGCAAATTGGGTCGCGCGTTCGATTTGCGTCGCCCGCTCCAGATTTCCTTCATCGCTGTTAACTTGCCACCTTCGCCACTTTCTTCCGCGGGCGGCGGCGCAGTGCGCCGGCCGGCACGAAGCGCTGGTAGACCAGGACGGCGCCCGTCCCCACCAGGAAGAGCGCCGCCGCCGTCGCAACGATGACCAGCGGATGGTTGAAGTTCTCGCGCTTGCTGTAATCCATGATGTGCAGCGACCAGAGGAAATCGTAGATGCGCCACACCTCGGAGCGCCGCGCGACCACCTTGCCGGTCGCGGGCGAGACGTAAAGGCGCAGTTCGTCCGCGTCGTCGAAGGAAATCTGCCAGACGGGAAGGGGCCCGCGATATTCGATGTGCGAATCCTTTTCGATGAGGCGGACGGCGCCTACCGTTCCCGTTCCCGCGTAATCGGACTCGGCCACCGCGCGCGCCGCCATTTCGTCGAGCGGGGAAATCAATTCGCCGTTGCGCCCATCGATCAGCGCCGCGCCGCCGCCATCCAGGCCCGCCTCATAGACGGGGCGGTCAAGCCACGCGCGCAGCTCCAGCCGCGTAACGGTTGCGCTTCCCAGCGCAGCCATCGCCCTTTGCGCCGGAATGATGTCCGCGAAGCCCCGCAGATCGGCGGGTTTTTGTTCGCGGATGCGATGCTCGCTGCGCACCTGCTCTATCGGTATCGCCGTCATATAGAGGCCGCTGACGACCCAGGCCAATATCTGCAGCCCGATGATGACGCTCGCCCATTTGTGCAGGCGTGCTATCCATTTGCGCACTTCCCCCTCCCGTGCTCGCGGCAAGACACTTTGAACGAGCAAGGGCGCGTTGTTAAGCGCACCTGCCTGCGAAGCGAAGCTACCGTTCCAAAGGCGCGCTAGGAGCCGCGGTCGCTGTCGTCCATGATCTGCAGCGCGGTGCGGAAATGGTCGGGGCCGATGGCGAGCGGTCCGGCAAAAGGCGTGCTCAATATCATCATGATGTAAAGCAGCAGGCCGATCAGCGCACCCATGAGCCCGGTCATCAACACGTGCGGCCATGCGCGTTCCATGTAGACGAAAGAGCCCATGACCATCACGATTACGCCGCCCCCCACCGCGCCCAGCCACATCACCCAGGGGATCGCATCGATCGCTTCCAGAAGCCGCTCGTTGCGATCCGAGATGATCTCGGATTTCGTGCGCAGGAATTGTGCATCGACCTGCGCGTCAGTCACCTTTATCTGCGGATCCATTTTGGCGAATTGCCGGTCGATGTTCCCTATGGCGCGGCGCGCCCGTTCGCTTCCCGCCCGGCTGGTCCCCAGCATCGGCCATTCGTCGGTCGCGACTGCTTCGGTGTAATCGCGGATGAAGCCCCGCAACTCGGCGCCATGAGCCGGGTCCATGCCGTAGGTGAGCCTGTAAAGCGTCACCAGCGTCGCCGCCTCATCGGCCACGTTTCTGTGCGCGTCGTCGTAGGACTCCCAGACGACAACGACAAGAAAGCCCAACAGTACGGCATAGACGATGCCCGCCGCGGCAAAGAGCGAAATCATGACCTCGTTGTGGAATGCTGCAACGTGGCGGCGTATCAGCCAGCGCCCGCCCGCGACGCCGCCAACAGACAGGGCGACGGCAAGGCCGATTACGATTGCGGCAAGCCCGAAGGACTGCATTGGCGTGCTCTCATCCGGCTTTGGATTGCTGCGATTCGAGGCTGGAGTAAATGCCTGCACCCTGTGCAACAATGCGGCTATGACGGCGGCTGACGAAAAACGGCCGGATGACGCCAGGCGCTTTCGCGAGAATCTTCAGGGCGAAGTGGACGGTGCCGCGCTTTACCGCGCGCTGGCCGAGGCCGAAAAGAATCCCAAGCTGAGCGAAGTCTATCGCCGTCTTGCGGTAGTAGAGGAAGCGCACGCGGAACTATGGCGAAAGAATCTTCGCCGCACCGGGGCGGCCGTGCCGCACCTGCGGCCAAGCTTCCGCACGCGTGCACTCGCCTGGCTGGCGCGGCGCTTCGGTCCGGATTTCGTGCTTCCAACCATCCATATTCTCGAACGCAGCGACAGCTCGATGTACGACGCGCAGCCCGAGGCCGTGAAAGGCGGGCTGCCGGGCGACGAGCGCTCGCATGCGCGCGTGATCGGCGCCATTGCCGGCGCGCCGGGAGGGCTTGCGGGCGGCGCCATTGCGCGCCTCGAAGGCCGCCACCGCGCCATGAGCGGCAATGCGCTGCGCGCCGCCGTGCTCGGCGCCAATGACGGGCTCGTCTCCAATCTCAGTTTGGTCATGGGCATGACCGGTGCAGGCGCGCCCGATGGCGTTGTGCTGGTGGCAGGCGTGGCAGGCCTGGTAGCCGGTGCATGTTCCATGGCCATGGGCGAATGGCTTTCGGTGAATAGCTCGCGCGAAATGTTCAAACAGCAGATCGCAACCGAAGCCGCGGAGCTCAAGGAAGTTCCGGAAGAGGAGCTGGAAGAGCTCATTCTCATCTATCAGGCAAAGGGTCTGAGCGAAGCGGAGGCGCGCGCGCTGGCAACACGTCTTATGGCGAACAAGGATACTGCGCTGGACACGCTCGTGCGCGAAGAGCTCGGTATCGATCCCAAAAGCCTCGGCGGCTCGCCTTGGGCGGCCGCCGCATGGTCGTTCGCCTTGTTTGCATTGGGCGCTGCCGTTCCCGTTATCCCTTATCTCACCTCGGGCGGCGCAACAGCGATGTATGCCGCAATCGCCGCGAGCGCGCTGGCCCTTGGAGTTATCGGGGCGGGCACATCGCTGTTCACTGGCCGCGGCGCGATGTTCTCCGCCGCCCGCCAGATCGGCATTGGGGCGGCATCGGCTGCGGTGACGTATGGTATTGGCATGCTGGCAGGCGTGGCGATCGGGGGTTGAGCACCGAAACGAGCCTGATCCCACATTGCGAACGGGAACGAGCCGCCTAGTCCGTTGTTTGCAGAACATGGAGTATCGCCACGCATTGCGCGTGTTTGCGCGGCTTCTGATCGTGCTTCTGGTGTTCGGCGATCTCGCTCTTGCCGCAGTTTGGGGCTGGCGGCATCTACCGCCGAACTGGCGGCCGTGGCACACGGTCGAGCTCGATCAGCCGCCAACGCCACTCGCCCATCTGCAAATCAATCTTCTTCGTTTGAACGGCAACGCTTGCATGGCAGCGCTTGGCCGCTCGCGGCTTTCCTTTCTGCGCATTCCCGACCGGCCGCTCGTCAATGGCTGCGGCATTGCCAACGGCGTGCACATTCTTCGCTCGCACCAGGGATACAGCTCGCGCTTCAGTGTGACCTGCCCAATGGCGGCCGCCCTTTACTGGTGGGAGCAGGCGCTGGACGCAGCGGCGCAGGCTGAGTTCGGCGCCCGGCTTGCGCGCATTGATCACGTCGGAAGCTACACCTGCCGTAACATCGGCTCGGGCGACGGAAGGCGAAGCCAGCACGCAACGGCCAATGCGATCGACATCGAAGGATTCCGCCTGAGCAACGGCAAGGTCATCCGCATCGCCCGTCACTGGAACGCCGCCACAAGCGAAGGACGATTCTTGCAGCGCGCGCGCGAAGACGCCTGCCGCTTCTTCAATGTCGTGCTGGGCCCGGAATACAACTTGCAGCACGCCGCACACTTTCATCTCGACATGAGTCCGTTTTTGATGTGCCGCTAATGCGGAACCCGCCGGCGCAATGCCCGTTTACGGGAAAATATCGCTACAAGGAGAATGTCATGGCGAGATATTCGCGAGGCGCTGGTTCCGATGTGAGACGTGCAATGCGCAAACGCAAACGCGGCACGCTGAAGCGGGGCAGGGGCGGGCGCGGCGGAACGGTCAAAAGCCGCAAACAAGCGATCGCCATCGGGCTTTCCGAAGCGCGCCGCAAGGGAAAGAAGGTTCCGCGCCGCGCGACGGGACGCAGGCGCCGCCACTCGCGACGTTAGACTGCAAGGACCGCCGCCGCCCGCCGGCAGCTAGAACATCGGCGAGGGCTGCTGTTTCACCGCGCGCATGTCCACGCCTTTGGCTTCGATACCAAAGCCGGCGAGTAGTGCGATTGCCACGGCGGATGCGCCCGCCACTACGGCCAAGGCGGTGCTGTAATCGCCGCCGAGACTGGCCGCCATGCCGGCCTGCAAGGGAAGATTTACCGAAGCGAGCAGGTTGCCCAGCTGATAGGTGAAGCCGGGAAACGTCGCGCGCGCGGCATGCGGCGACAACTCGTTCAAATGCGCAGGGATCACGCCCCAAGCGCCCTGCACGGCGATCTGCATCAGGAATGCGCCAAGCGCCAGCATTCCCGCGCTCGTACTGAATGCCCAGATGGGCAATATCGGCAGCGACAGGAGCGCGGCGAAAACGATCGCGCGCCTTCGCCCGATGCGCTCCGACAGAGCGCCGAAGGTGATGCCCCCGATCAGTGCACCTATGTTGTAGACGACGGCGATCGTTCCTACTGCGGCGTGTTCGTACCCGTGCTGCACTTGCAGGAAGGTGGGATACAGATCCTGCGTGCCATGGCTGAAGAAGTTGAACGCCGTCATGAGGAAGATCATGTAGATCGCCAAGCGCCAATGCTTTTTTAGTATGGCAAGCGTGCCGCCGACTTCGCGCGGCTGCCGCGTCCACCCGGGCGACTCCGGCACGCGCAGACGGATAAAGAGCACGAGCAGCGCAGGCAAAATGCCCACGAAAAACATCCCGCGCCAGCCGAGATAGGGGAAGAAGAGCCCGTATACGAGCGACGCCAGCAGATAGCCGCTGGGGTAACCCGTCTGCAGCAGCCCCGAAACGAACCCGCGCGCCTTTGGCGGGACCGTTTCCATTGTCAGCGAGGCGCCGATGCCCCATTCGCCGCCCATCGCAATCCCGAACAAGGCGCGGATGATGAGCAGCGCCGTCAGGTCGGGCGCGAGGCCCGATAGGAATGAGAGCAGCGAATAGAGCGTGATATCGATCATCAATACCGGCTTGCGCCCGTAGCGGTCGGCCGCGCGGCCGAACAAGAAGGCGCCGATAGGCCGCATGGCGAGCGTGAGCGTGGTCGCAATGGCGACGGTGGTGATGTCGGTTCCGAACTCGACTGCGATGTTGCGCAGCACGAACACCATCAGAAAGAAATCGAAGGCGTCGAGCGTCCATCCCAGATAGCTCGCGATCACCACATTGCGCTGGTCTTTCGTCCAGCCCTGCAAAGCCTTTATGCGCATATGCGCCCCCCGCGATTCCCGCTTGCAAGTTTGCGGGTAGCACCATCGGTTTTGAAGAACGCGCGTGGGGTTTACGTTGCCGCGCTCGCGGCGAAGTGAAGCGATCCGGGCGCGCGCGGGAACGCGACACATTCGCTTTGTGCGCTGTAGTCTCCTGAAAAGGCAGGGAGAATCGCCTGAGCGCAACGCCAGGAATGCGCGCCTGAACTGCCGCTTGCGGGCCTTTGGAATTACCGGCGCTTTGGCTAAGGTCGCGCACTTTCGCCAAGGGCCGATCGAGGGGGGCCAACCATGAAATTGCGCCGCTATGCAGGTCTTGCCAGTTTCGCCGCCATTCTGCTGTTAGGCGGGATGACCTTCGCCGCCGAGCAGCCGGCAGCCAGCGCCGACAAATATGTGTGGGATCTCACCGATCTCTATCCCTCGCCGGACGCCTGGACAGCCGAATACAACAAGATAAAGGCCGAGGCCGAAAAGCTCGATCAATACAAAGGCACGCTCGGCCGCAGCGCGGATTCGATGTTCAAGGCGCTCGACGCCATCAGCGACGCATACAAGGAAAGCGCGCGGCTCAGCACCTATGCCGGCCTCAAGGCCGACGAGGACCTGACGAACGCACCCAACCAGGAGCGCCGCCAGCTCGCCCAGTCATTGCAGACCCTCGTCAACGAAAAATCGGCCTGGGTGGCGCCGGAAGTGCTCGCTATCGGCGAAGCCAAGGTAAAGTCCTTCATCGGCAGGAACGCGGAGCTGGCCAAGCGTTTCGATTTTTTCCTGTTGGATACCCTGCGCAACAAGCCGCACACGCTCGGGCCCGAGGCGGAAGGCGTGATGGCCGCCGCCGGCAACGTCATTCAGCAGCCCGACAACATCCGCGGTCAGCTCGCACACAGCGATCTGCCGTTTCCCACCATCACGTTGGCGGACGGCACCAAGGCGAAACTGACCGATGCGGCCTACAGCAAATATCGTCAGGTGGACAATCGCGCCGACCGCAAAAAGGTTTTCGACGCCTTCTGGGGCGCCTATCAGAAATACAAGAACACCTTCGGCGCCACGCTGACGACGCAGATCATGGCCGTGAACTTCAACGCCAAAGTGCGCCATTATCCCAACTCGCTCGCGGCGGCGCTCTTCAGCGACGATATGCCGGAGGCCGTGTACCGCACGCTGGTCAAGGAGGCGAACGCGGGCCTGCCGGTGCTGCACCGCTATCTGCGCCTGCGCAAAGAGCTGCTCGGCATCAAAGGCGACCTCGGCTACGAGGACATGTATCCCACCATGTTCCGGCTGAAAAAGCCGCTCAAGTTCACCATCGAGGATTCCGAGCGCATTACGCTGGAGGCGCTCGAACCCTATGGCGAGGAATATCTCGGCATGTTGCGCAAGGCGTTTGCCGGGCGCTGGCTGCACGCCTTTCCGGCCGAACACAAGGCGTCGGGCGCCTATATGAACGGCTCGGCCTACGACGTGCACCCCTACATGCTGCTCAATCACAACGACGATTACGATTCGCTTTCCACCTTCGCGCATGAGTGGGGCCATGCGGTGCACACGCTGCTCACCAACGGCGTGCAGCCCTTCGAGAAGGCGGACTATTCCACCTTCACCGCGGAGACCGCCTCCATCGGCAACGAGATGTTGCTGATGGATTACATGGTGAAGAACGCCAAGACGAAGGACGATAAACTCTACTATCTCGGCGAGGGGCTCGAAGGTATTCGCACCACTTTCTTCCGCCAGACGATGTTCGCCGAATTCCAGCTCGCCATGCACGAGGAAATGGAAGCCGGCCGCCCGCTTTCCGGCGAGCGCATGACGGCGATGTATTGCGATCTGCTGCGCAAATATTACGGCGAAGACAAGGGCGTGACGAAGATCAACCCCACCTATTGCGCGGAGTGGGCGTTCATCCCGCACTTCTTTTACGGCTATTACGTCTGGCAGTACGCCACCTCCATGGCCGGCGCGGCGCAGCTCACCGACGACATCCTCAAAGAGGGCACGCCCGCGCGCGACCGCTTCATCGATCTGCTCAAGGCGGGCGGGTCCGATTACCCGTACAACCTCTACAAGCAGGCGGGCATCGACATGGCGACGCCCGAGCCGTACCAGAAGCTGGTGTCGCGCATGACTAGCATCCTCGATCAGATCGACGAGCTGCGGAAACAGAAATAGAAGGTTGACCCCTTGCGCCCGTCGCGCCACGCTTCGGCGCGATGGGGGGAAATCTTCCCAAAGTATTTTTCATCACGGGCGCCAGCGCCGGTTTCGGCGCAGCCTTCGTGCGCCGCTTTGCCGCGAAGGGCGCGCGCGTCATTGCCTCGGCGCGGCGGGCGGAAAAACTCGAGGCGCTGGCGCGCGAATACGGGCGCGAGCGCACATTGCCGCTCACGCTCGACGTGCAGGACCAGAGCGCGGTGGCGCGCGCGGTGGAAAGCCTGCCACGCGATTTCGCCGAAGTGGACGTGCTCGTAAACAATGCCGGGCTTGGGCTTGGCCTCGATCCCGCCCAGCGCGCCGACATCCGCGACTGGGATACGATGATCGACACCAATGTAAAAGGCCTCGTCTATCTCACCCACGCGCTCCTTCCCGGCATGGTCGCGCGCGGGCGCGGGCACGTGGTCAATATCGGTTCGGTGGCCGGCACCTATCCCTATCCCGGCGGCAATATTTACGGCGCGACCAAGGCGTTCGTGCACCAGTTCAGCTTGAACTTGCGCAGCGATCTGCACGGCACGGGGGTGCGCGTGACCTGCATCGAGCCCGGCCTGGTAGAAGGCACCGAATTTTCCGATGTGCGCTTCAAAGGCGACCGCGAGCGTGCCGCGGCCGTCTACAAGGGCGCCAACGCGCTCACGCCCGAGGACGTGGCGGACGCCGTGGAATGGGTGGTCTCGCTCGACCCGCGCGTGAACATCAACACCATTGAAATGATGCCCGCCACGCAAAGCTTCGCGGGCTTCCAGATTCACAGAAAAAGCTGAACATCGGTTCTTCCGCTGCGCACAACAAACACACGTGCCGGCAAACAATTTGCGATTTTTTTAACGCAAGGCGCACGTAGAGCGCCGATCGCGAAGCAGCCAAAATTTAATGTCTTCGGCGCTTGTGCGCGCGATGTTGTCTTGCGCGTTCCGTCAATTCTGTTTCCCTCAACGCAATATAAGAGACCCTCCCTCAATCCGCCTTCGCTTCAGCTTCGGCGGATTGCGCCCAAGTCCGGCGAAGCCTTGGCGTAGCCGGGCTCAAGGGGAGGGTGTGGAGCTGCGCGAAGTGGTTTCGAAGCCTTCTGTGTTTCAGAGTTCGAAGACAGATCCCAGGAAGACCATTGCCTGCAAATAAATTCCAGGAGATTCGCTTTCGCGCGGGCCGGCGACGTTGAGAATTCCTTCGCCGAGGTTTTCGGCCAGCCACTGCCCGGCGGCGTCAATAGCGCCGGCTCCCATCGTCACGATCCGGCAGGGCCGCTCAAATGTCTGCGCGGCCTGGTATGTGGCGAGCGTTCCCGGGAAGCGCCGCAGATCGTCAGCCGCAAGCAGCATGAGAGTGAGCGCGCTGTCGCGCACATTCCATTCCGTGCGCTGCCGCGGATCGGCGCCGGGCGTTTCGCGCAAGCGCGGATATTTCGCGGCGAGGCCGGGCGGATGAGGAAAGTCCTCCGCCCACCCGCCCTTGGGACACCATCCCCCATAAGGAATGCTGTTTTCGATCGCGAAATCGAGCGCCGCGCGGTCCACGCCCGTCTGGCCGCCCGAGACGATGCGCCTGACACGTTGCAGGAGGTTTCGATGCATTTCTTTTTGCCCGCTGGTGTAATCGGAAATGAGTGGACAGATAGCGCAAACGAAAACGGCGCGGGGCCGTTTTGGGCCTCGCGCCGTGCGTCCGCACTGCTTGCGAATATAAAAGATTTGGTGTGAGCAGCGCCGCGCTTCAAGACCCCCGACCGGATTTATTTTGGCGGCAATTATCTCTTTCGTGGCAACGGCTTGGCCGCATTTTCGCGGGATTCAGGCACCCCTTGAAATCCGGAAAAAATATTTTTTTGGGCCCGATTTCGCGACGCGCCCAGCACGACGAAAAAATTTCGGCCCTCCTTTTGAGAGGAGGGCCGAAACCATTCTGGGCCTGCAGCGCAATTCGCCGAAATTACTTCCCCGCGGCAAGCGCGGCCTTGACGCCTGGGACGTGCTCCACGCCTTCCAGCACTTCGATGCTGGCGCCCTTGAAGTCATCGCCAACCGGCTCGAAGCGCCCGCCGACGCATTGCGAAAGGAACGCCTCGGACACCGCATAGAACGAGGTGCGGTTGGCCGGTTCGGCAAAGCCGTGGCCTTCGTCGGGATAGAGCACATAGGTCACGGGAATGTTCTTTGCCTTCATCGCCGACACGATCTGATCGGATTCCGCGCGCTTCACCCGCGGATCGTTGGCACCCTGCGCGATCAGCAGCGGGCGTTCGATCTTCGCCGCAAAGGTGAGCGGCGAGCGTTCGGCGAGAAGCTTCTTTCCTTCCTCGGTGCGCGGGTCGCCCACGCGCCGCGCGAAATTCTCGAAGAAGGCGGCCCAATAGGGCGGAATGGTGGAAAGCAGCGTATCCAGATTGGACGGGCCTACGATGTCCACGCCGCAGGCGAACGCCTTCGGCGTCATCGTCACGCCCACCAGCGTTGCATAGCCGCCGTAGGAGCCGCCCATGATGGCCGCCTTGCTCTTGGTTGTGATCCTGTTCTTCACCGCCCAGTCGACGGTATCGAGCAGGTCGTCATGCATCTTGCGGCCCCACTCCTTGTCGCCGGCATTGGTGAAGCCTTTGCCGAGCCCGGTCGAGCCGCGATAGTTCACGGAAAGCACCGCATAGCCGCGGTTGGCCAGCCACTGATGCGTGGCGTTGTAGCCATAGACGTCGCGCGCCCAGGGCCCGCCGTGCACGTACAGCACCATCGGCAGCGGGCCTGCGTCTGGCTTGCCGTCGTTATTGGCGTCGGAACCCTTGGGCAGCGTGAGATAGGACACGAGATCCATGCCATCGCGCGACTTGATCACCACCGGGTACATCGGCGAGAGCGGCGCGCCCTCCAGCTTGGGCCGGATGGTGAAAAGCCGCGAAAGCGTTTTCGCCTTGCGGTCGTAGAGCGCGAAGTAGGCGGGCTCCGTGACCGGATCGGCCACCACGATCCACAGGCTGCTGTCCATGCTGCGGCTGGTGATTTCCCACTCGCCCTTGATCCGGCTCGCGATGAAGTCGAGATCGCCCTTGATCGCGGGATCGATCGGCATCCATTCGGTCTTCAGATAAAGAACGCCGTAGCCCTGAATCTTGCCCGTGGCGGGATCGACTATCGTATGGGCGACATCGGCTTTGTCGCTTTCGCCGATGACCGTCGCCTTCGCCGTCTTGGGATCGAAGGTGACGAGCGCGGCCTTGTCGCGCCCGCGGCTGTCGAGCCCATAGAGCGTTTCGCCCGCCACGTCGAAGCCGAAAACGGTAGTGGTGAGCGAATCCTCGCCCGGGATGGTCATGAAATTGGCGAGCGTATTGTTTGGCCCCATTTTCTGGATAAGGAAACCGCCGTCGGGCTGGTCCTTGAGGGCGTAGTGGAGCTTGAGATCGTCGTCGGCCACGAAACCGCCGAAGCCCTCGTTCTTGTAGATCATCGTCCCCTTGCCGGTGACGACGTTGAAGCGCCACACGTCGTGCCATTTGGGATCGCGATTGTTCAGGCCGACCAGGATTTCGTCGGGGTGCTTCACGCTGGCGCCGAAAATGATGGCGCGCGTCTTTTCATAGGGCGTCAGGTTGCGCGTCTTGCCGGTTTTGGGATCGGTGGCATAGAGCAGGAAGTCTTCCGTGCCGCCCTTGTCCTGAAGATAGAGAATGTATCTGGAATTATGCGCCCAGTAGTATTCGCGGATCGGGCGTTCCTTTTCGTCGGTGACGGGCTTGGCCTTGTCGAGCTGGCCCAGCGGCGCCACCCACACATTCAGCACGCCGTCCTTGGGCGCAAGGAAGCTGATCTGTCTGCCGTCGGGACTCACCTGCGCCGACGTGCGCTCGGGATTGCCGAAGATGACCTGGCGCGGAATGATGGGATTGTCGCTCATTGCGGGACTTCGCTCTTTGGTGAAGGCGGGGCTTGTCACAATGGCGGTTATGCCAAGGGCAAGCACGCCCGCAAGGGCGGCGACACGTTCAAAACGCATGACTTATCCTCATGTGGGTGGATAGCGGGCTGGCATAAAGGCGCGCGACCGCGCACGCAAGTCACGGACGCGTTGGCTAAGAAAAGCAATGCATTAAGCCGAGTCATCCTCCCCCATTGGGGGGAATGTGCGCGATTGCAAACCCAAGTGCCATTAGCCACTGAATTTCCGCCATGCTGACGCTGCGCCCTTACGATTTGGAACCGGTTCAATGAGGCTGCGCTTCGCTAGTCTGAGAAAGACGTTCTTCATGGTGTTTTCAGACAAGATGCCAGTGAGTTCCCGCGCCTGACGGTTGGTGATCACAGGATGATTGGCGAGATAGTCCATCACCGACTCCTCCGGGGATGCTAGCCTATCGTGCCTGATTTCTACGATTACCGACGTTTCTGTCTCTCGAATAACCGGTGGCTTCAGGCGCGATTTTTTCATTTCATCAAAGGCGGTGTTCAAGCCTTCGCCGACATCCTTGTTTGGCGGATTCGGAAACTTGTGAATTAGTCGGACAAGCACGCCATTCCGCGAAAATTGGGTTTTGAGGATGTTGCGCGTGGTTACGTGGCCCGGAAGCCAACCGGGACTTTCTACTTCGATGCGGTTCTCAAAAACCCGAATTTGCACGTCCGTTGCCATACTGTAGTCGCGGTGAAGGACCGCATTGGTAACGATCTCATGCAGCGCTTTGAAGGGATACATCACGGCCTCGAAACCTTTAGGGCCAAGCCTCTGGATGCCTTCGACCATGGC
>JBQTHM010000009.1:0-31876 GCA_052389895.1 Alphaproteobacteria bacterium
TGCCTCGTGTTCCCGCAAAATCGCGATGACCTGCTCTTCCGTGAACCGCGAACGCTTCATCGTCCGTACCCCTCTCAAGGCGCCGGACTCTACTCATTTTTGGATGAGGTTTAGGGGCTCAGGTCACAACATGAAAGCGTAAACCATCAGCGTGAATATGTTTCCGGTGACGTGCATGTGAACTCGGCGGAAGGCTTCTTTTCGATCTTCAAGCGCGGAATGAGGGGCATCTACCAGCATTGCGGTGAGCAGCATCTTCACCGCTATTTAGCCGAATTTGATTTCCGCTTTTCCAATCGTGCCGCGCTAGGCGTGAATGATGGCTTGCGCGCTGAAAGAGCATTGCAGGGCATCAGGGGCAAGCGCCTCACCTATCGGCGGACTAGTGGGGCCGAAGAAGCCCGGGCGTAAGGGCAAGTCAACCCGCAACAGCCACCGATCACGCTGGCGCACCAAGTGGCCGTTATGGGCACAGCGCCTTGCTGCCTTGCGCCCCAAACAACTGAAGTTGCCGTTCTAGAAGAACGCTAAATCCGCACGGCGATCAACGCGATTGTCTATTTCGTCATGCTTCGAAAGAAGCCGCTGCGCCGACGTAAAGACAGGACCCAAATCTGTTGGCTTTTTAACTGCATCGAGAGCGTCTTGAAGGTTATCTAACTCATGAGCATAGTCAGAAAGCAGGGCATAATCCTGCTTAGGTAGGCGTGCTCGCAAAGCGAGCAACTGCGACTGGGCCTCAATTATTGCGCTCAGAATTTGTTCCTTATTCGCATCGCCAGTATTTTGGAGTCTATTCGCAAAAACTCCGATTTGCGCAATAATCGCGTTGTGGCGCGCATCAAATTGCTTGCCGCTATCGACTATACGGAGTGACTGCTCGCGGACACTCTGCCCGTGCCACTGGAAATATGCTGATACGCCCGCTGATACGACGATTGAGATCATCGCAGAAACAACAGCGGCAATTCCGGCATCAACCCAAATCGCTCTAAGTCGTTGGAGAAACGTTGAATGCTCGTGGACCATAATGTGGTCAGGGTTTACCGGACGCAAGTTAATTTGGTGTTTAGGCGTGGGCATGGCTCAGTTCCTTCGCTTCCGCTTCACGCGCGTTCGCAGCCCAACGCCATCTTGTGCGTCCTTATTCTTTGCACATGCCTGATTGTAACGAACAGCGCCAATTGCCCGCATGATCGAGCGATATTTATTCTGAATTTCAATGGGGTCGCAGACACGATGTTGTGGCCGCGCTGGTTGGGCCGCTTGAGCGTGATCGGCCGAATTGACGACGGCCGCGCTTTGGGCTTCCGCATAAGTCAGATTTGCGTCAGCAGTTGCCGCAACAAGAAGCGCGACAAGCAGCGCCAACGAAGCCTGCCTTGCATGAACGACGTAGCCGCCCGGCGACGCAAAATCTATTTCAAATGAATAGAGGGCGTCTTGCTCGAAATAGCGACCTACCGCTTCCTGAATTTCTAGCGCAGCGAACTCCTCTAGCTCTCCGTCTTGGAGAGCATTAGCCGCGCCCATGAAATAGGAGATGAGATCAATACCTGGAACGATGGCCGGCGCGAAATTCTTATATCGCGGACCGGGGAAGACGTAGCGTGAGTCATCCCGATAAACGTAATCGCCGTAAGCAATCTGATAGACCTCATCAGCAAATTCTTCTTTGTTGATTACGATGATCGAGTGACGGTTACTGAGAAGGCGAGATAGCCGCTCCGATAACTCACGCCTCTCAACGTTTGTATTTAGCCAGCGAACCTTCCGAATAGGGACTTCTTCTCGGCCATTGACCGGAAGTGGGGTGACGTCTCGTGTCTCGAACGCTTTGGTGATTTCACCAATATGCACCGGGCGGTAGATCGACCTATCACCCATGACGACAAGATCACCGACTCCAATCTTGGCGAACATGCTCCGGACGTTTCCGACTGCTGAATTGAATGGCTTCCCCTTCGGCGCATCATAGTTGGTAGCCCTACGCGAAGGAGGACGCTCCAACTCACCATTGTGGTATGCCGATATTGCCCAACTCATGGCGACGTGCTTTCGAAGGAGTTTGTCGTCTTGCAACACTGCTGGAGTGAGAGCAATTCCCGGCATATCGAGAAAAACGACGCCTCTCTCAAGAAACGTCCCGAGGAATGAGCGGCCCTTTCCGGGGAAAATGGCCCAGATTTTTTGGTCATTGGAGATGACCTTTGTCGCCAGATCAAAAGTGACGGCCATTTAAAATCAGTCTTTTCGTGCGCGCCTCTCACGCGCGGGAATATCATCCGTATGCGGCTTATGTCCCATGCGCGCGGCGCTACGCACGAGTTGCTCAAATCGCGGCCATGCGTTGGGGTCGAGGTCGAGTGCCCCGGACTTGCCCCGCGTGGGCTGCTTCTTGTCACTGGCGCTAACTTTCTTCTTACGTTTTGCCATTCTGTGGACAGTTCTGAGCTGCCTGTGAATTTGTGAGTCGTTCGCTTGCAGCACGCAAATCCAACGGGTTGAGTCCAAGTGCCGAGTCTTGGCCCCGCCGGTTCGTTTCGCAGGCGACGGCGGGCTGTGGATAACCCCGGTGCTCGGCTGGCGCGCCCGTTACGGGTGCAGCCGGGGGGAAGCCAAGACTCTCCCCGGTGCGGCCAGTAGAATCTTACGCATACGGAAGGCACACCTCCAGACCTTTGTTTTGACTCCTGATTTTCCTCACAACCCCTAGTGAAATAGACTGCTGAGTCAAGTATATAATCGCCCGCGCCATAGTTGAGCAACGTCTGAACGAGCTGAGGTGAAGTTGACAGCACGGCGTACATTAGGGGCGTGCGACCATAGTCGTCACGCTCGTCTATGTTATGCTTGGATGCGATCGCATCCCGCACTTTATCGACGTCTCCAGAAAACACGGCGTCAATCATTTTGGGGTGCTTAGTGGGCAAATACTTATTGGTGGTGCGCATTCAAACCTTCGACTTCGATTCGAGCTTGGCTCTTCAAGCTGATACTTGTTCGGATTATTCATTCTATCATTGAATTGCTTCTGAGTCAGGCGCTCTAGCTCCGGGGATTAAGGTGACAGGAGCAATATTCCCTCCCTGCCACAACATCACAACATGCTCGGCTCATCTATCATCTTGACCTCCGGCTTGCGGCCCGGTGCGCGCCGGGCAATCCGCCTGCCGAGCAACCGCTCCAGCCCCGCGATGAAATCCGGCGTGCCGAGCGGCCTGCCAGTTTGTTCCGCCGCCCTGATGTCGGCAAAGGACGAAGCCGTTGGCTTGCGCGAGACAAGTAGCTCGGTAGCCGCCTACACCACGCCCAGCGTCTTGATGATGGCGGGGCCGAGGATCACCACGAACAGGCAGGGCAGGAAGAACACGATCACCGGCACCTCTAAGAGCCCGGTTTACTCCTTGGAATTGGCCCGAGCTTCTCCATGGCGGCCAGAACCAGTCGCGCCGCCGACAACAGATCGGTAAGCAATCGCTGGTCTACCTCGAAATAGCCTTCGTATTCCGCCAGGTTTCGGGTGTTGTGACATTTATCGAGCACGCGCCAAGTCTCAGGCCCCAGGCGAAGCGTGTGGGTAAGCGCTTGAAAGACAACGAATCGCTGTCTCGCCGGGCGATAGCCATGCCAGCGCAATGCGGCAAGCGAGAGGGCGTGCGCGGCGTTGTATGCGGGATCGAACCGGCTTTCCGGAGTAAGGCCGGTGTTCTCGGCGTCTGCGAGCCGCTTCCGGCCCGAGTCGAGCAGGCCATCGAATTCCTTCTGGTCGCCTGGTTCCGGCTTCAGCACTCCTGTCTTCACCAGGTTATCTAATTCTTTTGAGCTCATGCTCCGTCCCGAATACGAAAAGCCTGGGTTGCTGGAGGATTTTGTCGACGAAGGAATTGTTACTTGCAAGTTTGCGACCCCACTGGGTTGGCGTCATGACATTTGGGTTGATTGTCCGAAGAAGTATTTTCTCGGTTTTTTGCAGGGCCACATAAATTTCGCTATACGTGATCCTTTGGCCAATGATCATCAAGTCTATGTCGCTCTTGGTCGTGTCCCTCCCTTTCGCGACCGACCCATACACGAAGGCCAAATCGATATTGGAACGAAACGGCGCGAGCGCCAGGCGAAGCGGTTCCACAAGCCCCGCCGTTTTCATCATCAGTCCGCGTAGCTCGGAAAACACCGGCGACTGGCGGTTGGCCTGATAGAGTTTTCTATTTCCCGATGTGGTCACATTCAAGATGCCGGCCTCACTCAATTTTTCCAATTCGCGCTGAACGGCGCCCGATCCGGAGCCCGCGCGCCGGATGATTTCAGAGGCATGAAACTGGTGGTCGGGATGACCTATCAGAAGATTCAGCACTCGCAGCTGCACCTGCGAGAACAGAGCGCTTGCAAGGCCTGCTTTGGCGCGAGCTTTCCTACCCATTCTGGGCTCAATAATACCCAAATTGGGTAGGGTGGCGATTTCGGGGGTTATCCTTGGGAAGCCGCGCCGGCATAACGCCGCGGCCCTCGCGCGCCTACACCACCCCCAGCGTCTTGATGATGGCCGGGCCGAGAATGACCACGAACAGGCAGGGCAGGAAGAAGACGATCATCGGCACGGTGAGCTTGGCGGGAAGCGAATGCGCGCGCCGCTCGGCCTCGGCCATGCGCATCTCGCGGTTTTCCTGCGCCGTCACGCGCAGCGCCTGGCCCATGGGCGTGCCGTATTTCTCCGATTGTATCAGCGCCGCCGCCACCGCCTTCACGCCCGGATGCCCGGTGCGGCTGGCGAGGTTCTCGAACGCCTGCCTGCGCTCCGGCAGATAGGCCATCTCGGCGGTGGTCAGCCCCAGCTCCTCCGCCAGCTCCACCGAACGCGGCCCCACTTCCGAAGCCACGCGCCCGAAGGCGGATTCGATCGACATGCCCGATTCCACGCAGATAAGCATGAGATCGAGCGCATCGGGAAAGGCCTGCATGATGGAGGCCTGCCGGCGCTGGATGACGTTGGTGATGTATAGGTCGGGCAGATAGTAGCCCACCAGCGCCGCGCCGATGGCGGCGGCCAGCTTGACGAAGAACGGCCACTCCAGCCCCGAAACACCATAGAGATACATCAGCGCGCCCACGAAGACGATGGGCGGCATGAGAAAGCGGAAAAAGAGGAAGGTGATGAACGGCCTCTGCCCGCGCTTGCCCGCGCGCGCGAGCTTTTCCTTGATACCCGGCGATTCGAGCAGCTTTTGCAGCCGCAAGTTTTCCACCGTGCCCCTGACGAAGCTGTGCGCCGTGGGCGCGCGCAGTCCCCTGCGGGTGCGGTCGTTGAGCGCCTCGCGCTGGCGCGCGCGCAATTCCTCGCGCCGTTCGGCCACGTATTTCATGCGCGCGCCCAGCGTGTCGCGCCTCAGATAGGGAAAGGCGAGCGTGACGATGGTGGCGAAGGCCGCAATCGCGGTGAACGCCATCACCATGAATTGCGAGTCGACCAGATATTTCAGCCAGCCAAGGTCAAGCGGATCGTTCATCGCACGCGCTCAGAATTTGAAGCTGATCATCTTCTTCATGACCAGCACGCCTATGCCCATCCACACCACGCAGCCGACCAGCATCAGGTTGCCCAGCTTCGACGTGAACAGCAGGTTGATGTATTCCGGAGTGCTCATCCACACGAGGCCCATTACGGCCGGCGGCAGCGAACCGATGATGGCGGCCGACGCCTTCGCCTCGGACGACATGGCGCGGATCTTTCCCTGCAGGCGCTTGCGGTCGCGCAGCACGTTGGCGAGATTTGACAGCGCTTCCGACAGATTGCCGCCCGTCTTCTGCTGCACCGTCATCACGATGGCGAAGAAATTGACCTCGGCCGTGGGCATGCGCTCGTACATGCGCTTGAGGCCCTGCTCCATGGTGACGCCCAGCTTCAATCCCTCGACCAGAAGCTTGAATTCGCCCGACACCGGTTCCGCGATTTCGGTGGCGACCACTTTCAGCGCCTCGTTGACGGGCAGGCCCGTCTTCACGCTGCGCACGATGATGTCGATGGCGTTGGCGAATTCCTGGGTGAATTTCTTTTCCCGCCGGCGCGTGACGAAGCGCAGCCACCAGCGCGGCAGCCCCAGGCCCGCGGCGAACATGCCCAGCAGCACGACATACCAGGGCTGCTGCACGAAAAAGAACAGCAGCACGCCGGCCGCGACGCCCATCACAGCCGAGACGATGTAGTAGGTGCGCGGCGTGATCGTAAGGCCGGCCATCTCGAGGCGGCGGCGCAGGCTCAGCCGCACCTTCTTCTTCTGCTCGGCCTGCTTCTGTTCCAGCTCCTTGAGAGCCGCCTGCATGCTCTTGCGCCGCTGCTGGCTCACGTCGGCGCCGCGCGTGGGGCGCACGCCCGCCGGCATGCGCGTTACGGCGGCAAGCCGCTTCTGGGTCTTTTCGGCCTTGATGCCCGCGAACGCGTACACGGCGCCGCCCAGCGCCAGCGCCCCCAGGATTGCCGTCATGATATAGAGCGCCGCTCCGCCCATGGGCCCGCGCTCCTAGCCCTGCGACTGGTCGAGCGCGTCGGCGAGGTCGCGGTCGAGCCCGAAATAGCGCGCGCGCTCCCAAAAGGCGGGGCGGACGATGCCCGTGCCGGCGTGCTTGCCGCGGATGCGCCCCGTCTCGTCCTCGCCGTCGATCTGATAGACGAGAAGATCCTGGGTGATGATGACGTCGCCTTCCGTTCCGATCACCTCGGTGATGCTGGTGATGCGGCGCGAGCCGTCGCGCAGGCGCTCGGCCTGCACGATGACGTCGATAGAACCCACGATCATCTCGCGCAGCGTCTTGCTGGGCAGGTTGTAGCCGCCCATGGTGATCATCGATTCCAGGCGCTGCATGGCTTCGCGCGGGGAATTGGCGTGCAGCGTGCCCATCGAGCCGTCATGGCCAGTGTTCATCGCCTGCAACAGGTCGAAGGCCTCGGGTCCGCGCACTTCGCCCACGATGATGCGCTCGGGGCGCATGCGCAGGCAGTTACGTACCAGATCGCGCATGGTGATCTGGCCCTGCCCTTCCAGATTGGGCGGCCGCGTCTCCAGGCGCACGACATGGGGCTGCTGCAGCTGAAGCTCGGCCGCGTCTTCGCAGGTGACTACGCGCTCGTCGGCGTCGATATAGGCGGTGAGGCAGTTGAGCAGCGTAGTCTTGCCCGAGCCGGTGCCGCCCGAGATCAGCACGTTGCAGCGGCAGCGCCCGATGATGCCGAGAATCCGCGCGCCCTCCGGCGTGATGGAGCTGTAACGCACCAGGTCTTCCATCTTCAGCTTGTCGCGGCGGAACTTGCGGATGGTGAGCGTGGGCCCGTCGAGCGACAGCGGCGGCGCAATCACGTTGACGCGGGAACCATCGGGCAGGCGCGCGTCGCAGATGGGGGAAGATTCGTCCACACGGCGGCCAACCTGGCTGACGATGCGCTGGCAGATGTTCATCAGCTGCGTATTGTCGCGGAAGCGGATATTGGTGAGCTGCACCTTGCCGCCCACTTCGATGAACACGCGGCTGGCGCCATTGACCATGATGTCGGCGATGTCGTCGCGCGCCAGCAACGGCTCCAGCGGGCCGTATCCCAGAACATCGTTGCAGATGTCGGTGAGCAGCTGTTCCTGCTCGGCAATCGACATCACCACGGACTTGATCGAGATGATTTCGTTGACGATGTCGCGAATTTCCTCCCGCGCGGAATCGGCGTCCAGTTGCGCCAGCTGGCCCAGATCGATGGTGTCGATCAGGGCGCTGAAGATCATCGTCTTGATCTGGTAGTAGTCCTCGGAACGGTTATCGACGGCGAGCGGCACCGGCGCGGAAGGCGCGGGCGTTCGCGGCATGATCTGTTCCGCTTTCGGCGGAAGCGCTGCCCCGCTTGCGGCCTGCACGGGCTTGGCGGCAGGCGCGAGCTTTGCCGCGGCCGTCGGGGGCGCTGCGGGCGCAGGCGTGAAAACGGGAGGCGGCAGCGCGCTCGATTGACGCGCCGCTTCGACCGAGGCGCCGCGTTTGCCGAACATGGCTTAGCTCGCCTTCTTGGCCAGGAACGCGGGAAGGAAGGCGAGCTTCGCCTTCTTCTCCGGCATGGGAACGGCGCGGCCGGTGACGAACGCGGCCAGCCGCTGCATGCCTTCGGCGGCGCGCGAGGCCGGCTGAATCTCGCCCAGCATCTGACCGTTATTGGCGGCGATGCCGAACAAGGACGGATCGTAAGGTAGCACCAAACATGGCTCGATGCCGATGGCATCGCCGAATTCCTTGGCGGGAATTTCTGGCCGCTTCGGCTGGCCGCTCTGGTTGAGCACCAGCTTGGGCGGCGTATCGTTCGGGCGCGCCGTCTTGAGCAGGTCTACAAGGTTCTTTGCGTTACGCAGCGACGCCAGGTCGGGAACCGCCACGATCACGATTTCGTCCGCGCTTGCCAGCGTCTGACGCGTCCATGGCGTCCATACATGCGGCACATCGACGATGACGCAGGGCGTCGCGCCGCGCACCTGATCGATCACTGTCTCGAATGCGATCGAATCTGACTCATATTCGCGATCGAGCAGCGCAGGCGCCGCGAAGAGCGAAAGATGCTCGCCGCGCTTGATCAGAAGCCGGTCAAGCAGCACGTCGTCGAGCCGTTCGGGTGCGGCGAGCGCATCGGCGATACCCTGGCCCGGATCTTCGTTGAAGTTGAGGCCGACCGTGCCGAACGGCAGATCGAGGTCCACAATGGCGGTCGAGATTTTCAACCCGTCGGCGATGCACCAGCCCACATTGTGCGCGATGGTCGAGGCGCCGGCGCCGCCACGCGCCCCGGCAAACGCGATCACGCGGCCGATGGGCGGCGCATCGGCCTTCACATAAAGGCCGGAAATCGTCTCGATGACCTGCAAAGGATCGAGCGGGGCGACCAGGTATTCGCTGATGCCGCGGCGGATGAGCTCGCGATAGAGCGGAACGTCGTTGACCGCGCCGACGACGACGACCTTTGTCGCCTCGTCGCAGACGCCGGCCAGCCCCTCGAGTTCCTTGAGAACGGTGTCGCCCTGCGCGCGCGTCTCGACGATCAACAGATTGGGCGTAGCCTGGCCGGTGAAATACTCGACGGCGCCCGCGATCCCGCCCAGTTGCACTTCCATATGCGCCTTTGACAGGCGCCGGTCGGTGGCGGCGCGCTGAAGAACGGCGCCGGTGTCGGGCAGCTCGCAGAAAGCCGCGATCGAAATGCGCGGAACCGGACGCTCGAAGGCGGCCGCGCCGAAATCCTGCACCGGCGCCTCGGGTTCTTTTCTTGTGGTTACCATGAGCCCCTTACTCCTTCACGTCGGAAATGGTGGCTTTTTGGTCGCTGGTCTTCTGGGCAGGCGTGGGCTCGCCCTTGCGGTATTTGTCGAAGACCGTGACCCGCCGTGCGGCGTCGGCGGGGTCTTCGCGCCTCGGCGCCACCAGATCGCGCGGATCGGACACCATGGCGGCGATGTTGTGCTGGGTGGCGCAGCCGAAGTTCGGGCCGGGAAGATTCTGGGACGTATCGCCGTAGTTCTTGGACCAGTCGCCGCAGGGCGTCGCGTTAGCCGCGTAACGGATGTAGCTCAGCTCGATTTCGCGATCCGCACCCATATTCGTGCCGAACATGATGCGCCACGCGGGAACGCCGAGATCGGAAAGCCGGGCGGCAAAATACCGTCGCGAATATTCGTCGCCGGCGGGCGCGTTCACCGACAGCGCGCCGTTGCCGTGCTCAAGATAATCCTTGGCGAAGGTCGCGACGCGCGCATCCGTCTCCGGCGTCAGCTGTCCCACAGGCACGCGAAGCGATTCCATCTGCGGTGCAACGCGAATGGGATACATCAGACGTTCGTCGCCGAAGATGGCGTCTTCCGGTCCGTTGAACGGCGCGGCGCAGCCGGCAAGCCCGATCAGGCAAAGGCCGATGAGACTGCAACGAAGACCGCGGGAAGCCGTCATGGCGCGCTCCTATTGAATGATGTAACCGGCT
The DNA here is from genome assembly GCA_052389895.1 of Alphaproteobacteria bacterium. Taxonomy (GTDB): domain Bacteria; phylum Pseudomonadota; class Alphaproteobacteria; order Micropepsales; family Micropepsaceae; genus CAVVXX01. Next base: position 9,992 of record JBQTHM010000009.1, read on the forward strand.
TTACCCTTCGCGCTCGTTTGCGCTTCGGGGTAGCCTTTGCCGTAAACCGTATTCAGGCGGCCCATCAGGATGGTGTCGAGATCGCTGGGCGGCACATAGCCGTCGTCCGGCATGGCGATCTGCTGTTCGTGCGTGGGATCGACAAGATAGGCCGTGACCATCACGACCAGCTCCGTCTCGTTGTTGGAAAAATCCCGGCTGCGGAACAGTGCGCCGAGCACCGGTAGATCCTTGAGGCCCGGAAAGGCATCGAGTGTTTGTTTGGTCTGGCGCTGCAACAGGCCGCCGATGACCAGGCTTGCGCCCGAGGGCATCTCCACCGTGGTCTCGGCGCGCCGAACCGAAAGCGCGGGCACCGTCAGGCCCTCGGTTGTAAACGTGTTGCCCTCGCTGTCCGTTGAAGTCGAGCCGGTCTGGATAAAGGCCCCTTGCGTAGTGAGCTCGCTGACTTCAGTGGAAACCTGAAGCGAAATACGCCCGCCGCTGAGCACCACAGGCGTGAACGCGAGCCCTACGCCGAACTGTTTGAACGTAACCACGACGTTGCCCAGCTGGTCGCGCGAGGTCGGCACCGGAAATTCGCCGCCCGCCAGGAATTTCGCCGATTCGCCGGAAACGGCCGTGAGATTGGGTTCCGCCAGCGTGCGCACAAGGCCCACCTGCTCGAGCGCCTTCAGAGTGCCTTCGATGTTTTGGCCCTTGGTGATGTCGCCGATCTTGCCGCCGGAGGCGTCGGAAAGGGCGCGGCCGAGCAATCCGAACGGATTGGAAGTCTGGAAAATAAGCGGCACGCGGCCGGGAAACGTGATGCTGGATATGTCGATGCCGAGCTGCTTGGCGACCGAGCGGCTCATTTCCGAAATGCGCACTTTGATCAGCACCTGCTGGCGCTGCTCGACCTTCAGCATGTTGACGACCTTTTTGGGGTCGCCGGCGAAGCGGGCGGCCAGCTCCTGCGCCGCGTCGGCGTCGCGCGCGCTTTGCACGGTGCCGTCGAGCACGACGTTGTCGTTCAGCGCTTCCACATTGACCTGCGAATCCGGCATGTGGCGCACGATGGCCTGGCCGAGATCGGCGACATCGCGCTCCACGCGGATGTCGAGAGCCGCAATCTGGCGGCCGGCGCCGTCGAAGAAGAACGCGTTGGTCTGTCCCACCTTCTGCGCGATGATGAAAATGCGGCGCGGGCTGCGCACGACCGCATCCGCGATCTGCGGATTGGAGACGAGAACGTCGCTGGCGTAGCGATCGAGTTCGACGATCACCGCCTTGTCGAGACGCAGCATGACATGCTGCGGCCCCGCGCTCGTGGTTGAAATCTTGATCGTGCGCGACGTATCGGCAGCCGGCGCCGCCTGCGCCAAGAGCAAAAAGATGGCGGCCGGCACGAACAGAAGGGCTGCAAACCTTGTTCCGATGATCATGGCCGTGCGCCCCCAAGACTTGGCGTGCTGCTTTGCGCCACTCCGTAGCGGATCACGCGGACCGAACCGCCGCGCTGGCCCCAGACTTCGCCTTCCTGGGCGAGTTTCTCGCTTGCGTTTTCCGCCAAGCCGCGCAACGCCAGCGCCAGCGTGCCCTGCGCCTGCGCCAGCGCGATGAGCTCGGACTGCTCTGGCGTCAGTTCGAGCGTCGCCGTATCGCCGATGACGGTTTGTTTGTCCTTCTCGTCCTTGTAGGTCTGATCGATTGCGAGCACGCGCACGTCGCGCAGCACCGTTTCGACCTGAAACATCTTGCCTGTGCGCCCGAGCGGACGAGTCAGCATGACGTCCACGCGGTCGTTAGGCAGAATGAAACCGCCGGCGCCTGTCTTGACCGAGATGGGAATGGATACCGCACGCTTGCCGGGCGAAATCACCGCTGCCATGAAGCCCGACTTGCCGATATGGACGATCTTGTTCTCGGTGATCGGCTCGCCTGCCAAAAGCGGCGCGCGCACAACGGCGCCCGCAATGGAATTGATGCCGTCAGGATGAAGATCGCGCGTAATCAGCGAGGCTGAAATCGAATCCTTTGGCCATGGCTGCCAGCGCACATTGCCGGCATCGAGCGCTCGGCCCGGATCTACGTCTGTCGAGGCGACCATCACGTCGACGGCTTGCAAGTTGGCCTGCGCCGATGCGTCGGGCGTCCCGCCGCCCAGCATATTGCGCGCAAGAAGCGCCGCCGCGCCCGCGGCCACAGCCGCGATTCCGAGAACAACGATGCGTCTGACGTTCATGGATGGCCCGCCCACATTTGGCGCACCACGTCAGCACACAACCGTTTATGATTTGCTTAATATAAAACCGAAAAACGTATTCGGTGGAAGGATATACGCGCACGAACATGGGAAACGCGCGCGCGAAAACCGTTAGCGAATTGATAATGCGATCAGTGGCCCGCGGCCAGCCGGAACAGATCGCTTTCGGGAAGCATGATCAGAGCCGCAGCGGCGAGCGCTATGCCATAGGGCACGCCGGCCCCGCGATCGGCCAGACGAAGAAGCCATGATTGACCATGTAACATCGCGGGCAAGGGCAGCTTGCGCATCGCCAGCAGTGCCAGCGTGAGCGCGCCGCCCAGCAACGATGCGTACAGCGTGTATTCGAAAAGCGCGTTCCAGCCGAGCCAAAGCGACGCGGCCGCAAAGAGCTTCGCGTCTCCCCCGCCGACAAGGCCCGTGGCGTAGAGCGCGACACCGGCGGCGAGCGCAATAAGTGCGGCGGCAAAGTGCCAGCCCAGATCGCTCCATATCGCTGCGGCAGAGCCGCCTTCCGCCGAAACCAAAAGAACCAGGGCGAAAACGGCAAAAAGCAGAACCAGCGCCGCGGGAAACAGGTTTGGAATGGTGAAGCTCACGAGGTCCCACGCCGCGGCCAGGACGAGCAGCGCCGGAACCACTGCAACGAGCAGCAGAGACGCCGTCATGGAAAGCACGATTCCCTCCTCGCGATTCCGATAAGCCAACGGCCGCACGATGGCGGCCGCAGGGTGTTCCGGACTTGCAGGGCGCCCTTCTGTCGCGCGCCTGCAAGTCCCGGAACGAACACGCCCGGGTGTTACGAACCCAGGTTCGAGCTGACGTTGTTGAACTTCGTGTTGAGGCCCGAGCCAACGGCATTGACGGCTGCGATAATGGCAACCGCGATGCCAGCCGCGATCAAGCCGTACTCAATGGCCGTCGCGCCGGACTCGTCGCGCACGAAGCGAGCAATCAGTTTGCGCATTGCATTCTCCGCTTGAAGTTTCACCCAATTCGTTCGCGCGAATGCCGGACATCGGCACCAGGCGAGAACGCGGCCATGCTATGCGCGCTCACTTAATAAGCGATGAAACGCCTTTGCCCGCGCCTTCGCGGTTTTGCCCCGGATTGGCGCAATGTAGCCATTTCGGCGCTGTATTCTCGCAATGAAGGTCACCAATTCTTAGCCCTGAAGGCCAATAAGGCGCGAAAATGATTTTAGTTAAATCGCGCGCAAGCAGCGTCGCGCTCGCGCGCATATTCGCCGCGAGTTAGATGCCAGCGAACTTGGAATAGGATGCGTTCAGCGCCACACCCAACGCGGTGACGGCGGCAACGATCGCAAGCGCGATTCCGGCGGCGATTAGCGCATACTCGATGGCCGTGGCGCCCCGCGCATCGCGGCAGAAACGTATAATCGCGTGCTCGTGCGTTGTTGCTGGCATCTCTGCGCCTTTTGCCGGACCCTTGGCGCTCCACTCTTCACTTCTCCCGTTAACAGCCGATAAAGACTGGATATTTGACCGCCGCCGCGCCTCTCTATCTCGCGCAGATCTTTTGCGGATTGTTAAGCAGAAGTTGCCAGTATCGCGCGCTTTGCAACGAACGGGCGCTGGGTCTTGACGGCAAGCACAAGCATTCGCGCTGCGATGCCGATGGCCACCGCCGCGGGCGTAAGCCGCACCGGTTCCGCGTTTTGGCGGCGGTTCCGCACCACCAAACTCTACGACCTGCTGGCGGCGACCCCGCTGGTAATGCTCTATGCCTTTTGCGTAGCGCAGCAATTGCCGCGAATGATGGACAAGATCGGCGCGGCGAAACTTGCCGACATCAATTTCCCCTACATCATTGCGACCCTTGCCGAGCTGGCCTCGCTGGTGCTGGTGACCAGCATCCTGATTTTCGTGCTGCTGCGTATGCCGGCGAAAAGAAGGGCCAGGGGCCTGATACCCGCCATTGTGGCCATTGGCGGCACTTCGTTTGCCGTGATCGTGGTGTTTCTGCCCCCCTTCAACATGGGGCTTATGCTTTCCATGGTGTCACTACTTATGATTGGATTTGGCCTGTCCTTTGCGGCCTACACGATGATGTATTTGGGCCGGTCCTTCGCCATTATGCCGGCTGCAAGGAAGCTGGTGACGAGCGGGCCCTATTCGCTGATCCGCCATCCGCTCTATCTCGGCGAGGGCATGGCGATTGTAGGCATGATGCTGCAATACCTGTCGCCGCTCGCTGTTGTGATCGTGGGGCTCCAGATCGCCTTCCAGGTCCAGCGCATGAAGAACGAGGAAGCCGTGCTGTCGGCCGAGTACCCGGAATACGCTGACTACATGCAACGCACAGCCAGGCTGATCCCGGGCGTTTATTAATCGTTTACGGCACGGACTTAAGCTCGGCGGCGGATCCTCGGGGAGCATTCCATGCGCAATATCCCTGCCCGCATCGGCGCTGTAGTGGCGCTCGCCGCAACGCTGATTTCCGGCGGCGCGCTCGCAAAAGGCGGCATTGCCGTCGCCTCCGACCATGTGAAGATCGTGGAATTTCCCGAGCCGATCGTAACCGTCTATGTGGGCAATCCCTCGATCGCAGACGTGACGATGATCGACACGATGCACGTATTTCTCATCGGAAAGAATTACGGCACCACCAACATCGTGGCACTCGACGCCAAGGGGAACGAAATCTTCAATCGCACGGTAACCGTTTTCGGCGGCCCTACACTGGTCAGCGTTCATCACGGGCTCGCGCGCACCACGGTTTCCTGCACGGCCTCGCGCTGCGAGGCGACGCCCATGCCGGGCGATGCCAAGCCGCCCTTCGAGGAAATCACCGACGAAATGAACAAGCGGGTGGCCCAGGCCAAGGCCGCCACGCTGCCCGAAAGTCCCGACCAGTAACCCGCCATCAAGACTGCGCGGGCGCAGGCGCGACATCGCGCGCCTGCGACAACGTGCGGCGCACCGCAAGCGCAAAGACGGCGCAAGCCGAGACTACACCCAGCGGTGCGCTAACGAAGGGAAAGAGCAGGATAAGCGCCGCGGCGCCAATGAGAACGGGCACTTCGCCCGCATTCCAGCCCGATGAGTGCGCAGCGCGCACGAAAAAGGCCGCCGCAACCATCAATACCGTCAGGTCGTATATGTAGACATACGGGGTCGCCAGCAGCACGGCAGAAGCCAGCGCCGCTGCCTTCATCTCGTAAGCGATCTGCCGGCGCCAAACGATGCAAAGGACGACGGCAAGGGCAGTCGCGAAGGCCAGCTGAAGCGCGAACGCCGGTACGTAGCCCGCGCCAATCCAGCGCAACACTCCGAACAGGCTTTGCAGCTCGTTCCACCCCGCCATGCCGCCCGCGAGTACGGCTTCGTTGGTGTGCGGCAGCGAGGCAAAGAACGCCTGCCATGTGTCACCGCCAAACGCCGCCCAGGACAGTCCGGCAAGAAACACGGCGGTGAGTGCGGCGGAACCGAACGCCTTCCAGGCTCCGGCGGCAATCAGCACGATGGGAACAAGAATTCCGAACTGCGGTTTGTAGCTGAGAAGCCCGAATAGAATTCCGGCGGCGAGCGGCCGCCCCGGCAACAGAAAAAGCGCGCCGCCTACGAGCGCAGCGGTCAAAAATCCGTTTTGCCCGACCCAGACATTCAGCAGCGTCGCGGGAAATGCGACAGCAAGAAACACCGCGTCCCTAAACGGCAAAATCCGTTGCACGACAATGAGATAGGCGGGCAGCGTGGCGGCCATCCAGACGAAAAAGGCCGCCAGATAAGGGAGCAGCGCCAGGCCCGCTGCGACAAAAAGAAACGCAGGCGGATAATGCCAGCCGAAATAACCGGCGAAGGAATGGCCGAGCGCTGCGGCTTCAACGCTCTTATGCGATGTCCAGTCGTAAGCGGCCTCCGGCGTGCCCGCGAGCACGAGCTTTCCCGCCGACCAAACATTGACGAAATCGGTCGCAACAACTTCCCCCGCGACATCGACGAGCCAAAATCCGGCCGCGCCCATGGCGGCAAGGAACGCGAGATAGGCGAAGGAAACCGCGAACGCGAGTCGCTCCAAATGGCCACGGCTGTCCAGCAGGGGAAGCGCGGGCGGCGAATCGCGGGCGGCCATGTACCAGGCTAGCGCCACGGCGGCCGCAACACACCGCTTAAGGGAAACAGGCGCGGGCGGAAAGCGGAACCGTGAGCTGCGCAACTCCTGTGTGCCAGACGAACGACGCCGTGGCGCTCACGACATTGCCGCAAGAGGCCGTCGAAGAGACGAAGGTGGGAGAAATCGCCGGACCAAAATACTTGTTGCCGGCATAGACCTGGATGCTGGTGGCGCTGGCGCAGACCGTAGATTTCACCGAGGCGCAGCGCGCCGCCTCTTCCACCGCATAGTGCAGGCTGCCGATGGAAAACAGCAGCAACGTAAGATTGATCCCGCCGACCACGATGAGGAGAAAGACGGGGCTGAGAATCGCGAATTCCAGCGCCGCGGCGCCGCCATTTTCCCTGCATATTTTGCGAACAGTCCGCGTTCTCATCTTACTTCAGCCTGATCATGCTGCTCTCGGTGATCGTTGTCGGGAGCAGGCCCCCGATGGACACCCCGGTGAACAGCGGCCTGAAGCTGTATGTGACGTCGACGCGCAGATAGTCGCCGGGCGTGGCCTCCGGATTTGCGACCGACGAGCAATCGGCAGGCGCGACCGAGACGTCGCTTACATATTGCAATGTGCCGGAAGAGGTCACGCAGTAATACCCTTCCGACGGGGAGCCCTCCGCGAGCGAAACATTTGCGCCCAACGTGGTGCTGGTGATCGCTGCGTTAATCGCGGAATTCAGTCCCGAGCATTTGGTGGTGGCGGGCACCTTGTTGAGGTCGCACGTCTTGAACGCCGCCATGGCGCCCATTTCGGCGGCGTTTTCGACTTGCATGCGTTCATAGACGTAGCGCGCAAGATCGACCACGTTGAGCCGCGCGATGGAAAGGAACCCCGCGAAAGCCGCGAATTCGATCGCGGCGACGCCCCGGTTTTCCCGGCGGAAACGTCCCAGTCTCTCGCGCCACCGAAGAAGGAAAGCTGGCGTCATGCGGCCTCCCTCATCCCACCAGCTGGGTTCGCGTGGGCAGAATGTTGGAAGGAAGATCCAGGCCGGCTTCGGGGCATTCGCCGCGCGCCAGAATGTTGGCCGTGCCGTTGATCGTCACGTTGTCCACGACCAGCGCAAAACACGAATAGCCGTTGCTCGCCTTATTGACGGCGCCGCTGAACGTAACGCTCGCCTTCGGCAGATAGGCGAGCCCCGTGATGTCCCACGCCGGATTATTCCCCGCATAGGTAAAGCTGACCCCCGATGTCAGGGCCGGATCCTGATAGATCGCCACGCCTGACCACGGGCCCGAGGCCGGGGCATTGAAATCGAGAATTCCGCCATTGGTGCTGTCGGTCGGGTAGTGCTTGTAGCTTCCCGACGTACCGCCGAAGACCAGCGTCAGTGCGGACCCGTTCGACGTACGCAGCGTGTAACCATTGGTGTTCAGCCTGCCGTTGTAGATCACCAGCACCGCGCCGTCGCCGGTCGAGTTTATCGTCACGTCTCCGGTAAGCTGAAGATCGCCGCACACGGCCGTGTTGCCGCTCAAACTCTTGCTTCCCGACCACCGATTGCTTTCCGGCAATTGCGGATCGTGCGGATGCGAGGGCATCTGCGGATAGGAGGCGCAGGTATTGGCCGGAATGTTGCTCGCCAGGGCGGAATAGGGGTCTTCGACGATCGGCACGTTGGAATACTGGTTGATTCCGCAGCCATTGTTCGTGCTATGCGCGGCGCCGATCGCGGCGTTCAAGTTGTGACCGGTGCAGGTGGCCGTCGTGTTGGACATGACGTTGCAATCGGTCAAATTGGCGTTGGGCGCGCCGTGCGAGGTAATGCCCTGTGCTCCGCTGGCGCCCAAAGCCAGGATGCAATAGTCGGTTTCCTCGTATGGCGAAGTGGCGATCGCGGTGGCGGCAATACGAACCTGTTTTGCGCCGTCGATGACGGCGTCTCCGCTGAACCCAACGACCTGCGCGAGGTAGAGCGGCACGTAGCCCGTGATGGTCACGCTGTAGCAATCGTTCCCGCTGGACGGACAGGTGACGCCGTTTGCCGCCGACACGGAAATGTTGCTGCCGCCGTCCGTATATCCGTAGGTCGCGGCAACCGCCCTGGCTTCCGTGGCGAAGCTCGTGCCGCCGTTCGTTGCCGCGGCAATCACGGAAGCGTCGGCCGCGTTCTGCATCGCGCGCTGGGTCATGTACCAGTTGGAAACTTCAAAGCCCACGCCCAGCGCGCCAATCAGGATCGGCGATATGATGCCCATCAGAATGGAGAAATTGCCGCGTGTGTCTTTCGAAAATCCGCGCGCTCGAGCGGCAAGCCAGCACAATATACCGCAGGATCCGGAACTCTTCCGCTGCATCATGGCCGCCAACTGCTGACAAATGTTGCCGCGTTAGCATCTATGCCGGATTGGTTACGCGCCGCTTAAAGCAACAGGCTTCGTTTCAAAACGATAAACGCCTTGTTACCCAAGCCGGACGCATTCGCATCAACTTCAAATAGTCTTGTCTCGGCTTCTGCGCTTGCGAATAAGACCTTCCTGCGCAACCGAGGCGACGAGCGTCCCATCTCTACGGTAAATATCGCCGCGGTTGAATCCGCGTCCGCCCGATGCGCTCGGGCTATCCTGCACGTAAAGCAGCCACTCGTCGGCGCGAAACGGCCGGTGAAACCACATGGCGTGATCCAGGCTCGCCAGCTGCATGTTGCCGGACATCACGCTGAAGCCATGCGGCAGCAAACAGGTGTCGAGCAGCGTCATGTCGGATGCGTAGGCCAGCACGCATTGATGGAGCCTGGGATTGTCCGGCATGGCTCCCGTCGCGCGCATCCATACGACCTGGTGCGGCGGATGTTTTCCCGCTTTGAAACGGTCCGCGGGGTCCACCGCGCGGATCTCGATCGGGCGTTCCCGCAGAAACCAGGCCCGGGCTTCATCGGGCACCGTGCTGGCGAGCTCCAGGCGGCGCTGTTTTTCGCTGGGAAGCGATTCGGGGTCGGGCGCGTCGGGCATTCTGGACTGATGCTCCAGTCCCGTCTCTGAGACCTGAAAGGACGCCGCCATGTTGAAAATCTGCTGGCCGCTCTGAATGGCGACGACGCGCCGGGCCGTGAAACTTCCGCCGTCGCGGGCGCGATCGACCTCGTAAAGGATCGGCAGCTTGGGATCGCCCGGGCGCAGGAAATAGGCGTGCAGCGAATGGCATGTGCGCTCCCCCACCGTGCGCGAGGCCGCCACCAGCGCCTGGCCCAGGACTTGGCCGCCGAAAACCCGTTGCCAGCGGTCACGGGGCGATATGCCCCGGAAGATGTTTACTTCGATCTGCTCGAGATCGAGAACGTCGAGAAGTTCGGCAACAGGGTGCGTCTGGCCCGCCTTCGACCCGCTGTGACGCTCGTTCATTCTTTCCCCTTAGTGCGCACCCGCCATGGCCGCAAGCGGGCGAAACGGAAAGCGCGCAAATTGCTTTGCCCGCGGCCTGTAACCCGCCTACAAACGCCCCCTTCGACTGCCGGGGCGGGCACGGGAGCGCAATGGGTAACGTACTTCTCGAACGCGCGGCGCATACGCGGCCCGCCACCACCAAGCGCGGAGCGCTGGAACGTCTCTTCACCTTGATGTTCCAGGGCTTCGTCTACAATCAGATTTGGGAAGATCCCGCCGTCGACCTCGACGCGCTTGACCTCAAGCCGCAACATCGCGTCGTCACTATCGCCTCAGGCGGCTGCAATGTCCTCAATTATCTGGTCGCCGATCCCGCTCAGGTCATCGCGGTGGACCTCAATCCCAACCACGTGGCGCTGACCAGACTGAAGCTTCAGGCGCTGGAGCACCTCGATTACGACGAGTTCTTCCGCTTCTTCGGTGTGGCCAAGGACAAGGCCAACCGTGAGGTGTTCGACAATTTTCTCGCCCGGCGCCTCGATCCGGAAACCCGGAAATATTGGGAACGGCGCATTCCGCTGCGCGGGCGGCGCATCAACATGTTCGCCCGCAATCTCTATCGCTACGGGTTGCTCGGCCGCTTCATCGGCATCCTGCATGCGGTCGCACGGTTGAACGGCAAGAAGCTCGAAGAAATTCTTGCCGCCCGCACACCGGAAGAACAGCGCGCCGCGTTCGAGCGCGTGGTGGCGCCGCTTTTTGACAACAAGCTGGTCCGCCTTCTTTCCCGGCTGCCGGTGTCGTTTTACGGGCTGGGGATTCCGCCCGCGCAATACGACGAACTGGTTGCGGCGTCGGGCGGAAATCCGGTGGCGCTGCTTCGCCAGCGCGTAGAACGGCTGGCCTGTGACTTCCCCGTTTCGGAAAACTACTTCGCCTGGCAGGCCTTCAGCCGCGGCTATGACGTGAAGAACCGCACGGCGGTCCCCGACTATCTGCGGCGCGATTCGTATGACGTCATCAAGGCGCGCGTCGGCCGCGTCGCGGTGCATCACGCCTCGATGACCGAATTCCTCAGGGACCAGCCGGCCCGCTCGCTGCACCGCTATGTGCTTCTCGACGCACAGGATTGGATGACGGCGGAATCGCTAAATGCGTTGTGGACGCAAATCGACCGCACGGCGGATGCGGAGGATGCGCGCGTCATTTTCCGCACGGCCGGTCCCGACTCGCCGTTGCCGCGCAAACTCAGTGCCGTCCTGCGCGAGCCCTGGTGCTACCTGGAAGAGGAAAGCCGCGCCCTTCATGCTCGCGACCGCTCGTCCATCTATGGCGGGTTTCATGTCTGCGTGAGACGGCAGCTCTCGTGAGCCGCCGCGGCGGCGATCACGCCGCGTTGATGGACCGCGTCTACCACTATCAGCGGCATTTCTACGACGTAACGCGAAGATTCTTTCTGTTCGGGCGCGACCGGCTGTTGCGCGAGATGCAGCCGTGCCCCGGGGATAGCATCGTCGAAATTGGCTGCGGCACCGCCCGCAATCTCATCAAGCTGGCCACCCTCTATCCCGGCGCGAGCCTGTACGGTCTCGATGCGTCGCGCGAAATGTTGCGCACGGCACAACAGCGAATGGGGCGAAAAGGCCTTTCCTCGCAGATAAGCATCGCGCACGGGCTTGCCGAAGATTTTTCGCCGCTGGCATTTTCGCGCCGCGAGAAGTTCGATCACACCTTGTTTTCCTATAGCCTTTCGATGATTCCCGATTGGCGTGCGGCCCTTCGCGCCGCCGCGCGCGCGACCAAGCCTGAAGGACGCGTGCACATCGTCGACTTCGGGGATTTAGGCGGGCTCTTTCGTCCTTTCGCCTGCGGCTTGCGCGCCTGGCTTCGGCTCTTTCACGTGACCCCGCGTGATGAACTTTCCCTGGCCGTTGCGCAGATGCCCGGCGCCTCGGTGGCGCACCTGCCAGGGCGTTACGCTTTCCTGGCCAGGCTGACGCCCCAGGCAGCAGACGAACTTTCGGCAAGGCCGTAACTGCCGCGACCCATGCAAAATGGCCGGGAAGGCTGCGAAACGGCTGGGAACTCGGCCTGTTGCAGGCCGGTCACAACCGTCCATTAGAATAGCGTATCCAGCCGTTTTGGGCCGATTCCACGCCCTTCGCTCCTACTCTTCGTTAGGGAGCGCCCGTATAATGCAGCTTGGTAACATTGGCGCCATGGTGGGGGGGCCCCCGCCTGTGGTCATTGCAGACGAGGGTTAAACATGAAACTTCGCGCGATTGCCCTAGCGGGCGTGGCAGCTGCGTTCCTCGCGACACCGGCTGCGGCCGGCCCAACGGGCTGGTATCTCGGACTTGGCATTGGCTGGAACAGTCCCAACGATCCGAACTTCAAGTCGACGTGCTGCGGCAGCGGCAACGTGAGTTTGGACGACACGGCCGCCTATATGGGCTCGTTCGGCTACAAGTGGGACAACAACTGGCGCGCAGAACTCGAGTTCAGCTACACGGATCCGGATATCGACAACAGCTCCGGCGGCGGGGACCTGCAAAAGTCCGCGCTGATGCTGAACGCGGCCTATGACTTTCCGCTCAGCCAGCGCGCCAACTTGGTTCTCGGTGCCGGCGCCGGCATTTCTTGGATCGATCCCAGCAGCACCTTCATTCGTGGCGTCGATCAGAAATTCGTCTGGCAGGGCATTTTGGGCTTGGCATTTGCACTCAACGACAGTTTCGAAATCCAGATCGACTACCGTTATGTGTCGTTTAACGACTCCGAGCATCACATTGTCGGCGTGCCTGGCGCGAAGGGCTCGCTGACCGATCTAGAAGACAACCGTGTGATGGTCGGGTTCCGTTGGCAGCTCTTCCATGCAGCGCCTCCGCCGCCTCCTCCTCCGCCGCCTCCGCCGCCGATGGTGAAGACGTTCATCGTCTTCTTCGACTTCGACAAGTCGAACCTGAACGCGGAAGCGCAGAAGGTCGTGGCCGAAGCCGTCGACACTGCGAAGAAGACCGGTATGGTTCGCGTGCTTGTCACCGGCCATACGGACACGGTCGGCTCGCGTCAGTACAACCAGGGCCTCTCCGAGCGTCGCGCCGAATCGGTGAAATCCGAAATGGTGCGCCTTGGCATGAACCCGGACGAGATCACCACGGTGGGCAAGAACTTCTCGGAGCCGCTGGTTCCGACGGGCCCGGGCGTGCGTGAGCCTCAGAACCGCCGCGCCGTCATCGACTTGGGCGGCTAATCCGGTTCACCCGGTTTAGGCGAAGGGCGGGCTTCGGCTCGCCCTTCTTTTTTGCACCCGGCCCGAACTGTTGCTCCCCTACATCACCTGCCCGCAAACCCGCTCCGGGCGGGGAGCGCAATGAGCGCTCGATTGTTGTTTGACCTGCTCCGGGCGCGGTCTGTGCGGCACGCGGCCGGGCGGGGAGCCACACATGGAGCGAGGTGAGACATGAGCAAACGCGCGATTCTTGCGATGAGCGCGGCCTTTCTGCTGCTCGCGGGGCCGGCTGCGGCACAGACGCAAGGCTGGTATCTGGGGCTTGGCGCGGGCTGGCACAACGCGGACGACGTGGATTTCAGCACCAGCGGCTTCGGCAGCGGCACGATCGGCCTCGACGACGGCGCCGCGTTTATCGGCGCGCTGGGCTACAAATGGCCGGGCGGGCTGCGGCTGGAAGTGGAAGGCGGCTTCGCGAATCCGGATGCCTCGGGCGGCCTGCGCGGCGACATCGATGAAACCACCCTTCTCGCCAATGTGGCCTACGACATCCCGCTTGGGCATTGGGTTAGCCTGACGCTCGGCGGCGGCGCCGGCATCGCCTGGGTGGATCCCAACATTCGCGTGCCCGGGCCACCCTCCATTCTTCTGGCTTCGGGAAGCGAAACCGCATTTGCCTGGCAGGCGATGGCGGGCCTGATCTTCCCCCTCAGCGACCGCTTCGAGTTGCAGGCGGACTACCGCTACCGCTCGATCGAGGGAACCGATCACAGCTCGGCTTTCTTCGCGCCTTCCGGCATTTCCTTCGACAATCTGGACAGCCAGTCGGTGATGGTGACTTTGCGCTGGTACTTCCGCGCGCCCGAGGCGCCGCCGCCTCCGCCGCCGCCACCGCCTGCACCGGCGGTGAAGACGTTCATCGTCTTCTTCGATTTCGACAAGGCGCACCTGAATGCGGAAGCGCAAAGGGTTGTCGCGGAAGCAGTCGAGACGGCCAAGCGTACCGGCATGGTGCGCGTGCTCGTTACCGGTCACACCGACACGGTCGGCTCGCAATCGTACAACCAGGGGCTTTCCGAACGGCGCGCCGATTCCGTCAAGTCCGAAATGGTGCGCCTAGGCATGAGCCCGAACGAGATCAGCACGGCCGGCAGGGGCTTCTCCGAACCGCTGGTGCCCACGGGTCCGGGCGTGCGCGAACCGCAAAACCGGCGCGCAGTCATCGATCTCGGCGGATAACAAAGAGGGGGGTAAAACAAAGGGCGGGACCGCAAGGTCCCGCCCTTGTTATTCACCGCTCCGAAACTTCCGGTTATGGCGTCGCGCTTTCCGCGTTGCCCTGCGCGGGCGCGACTTGCTCGGCAGAGGCGGCCTTGTTTTCAGCGGGCTTTTGCAGCTTGACCGCCTTCATCGCCTCGATCGCCTCTTTCTTCTCGCATTCGGTGAGGCCAGCCGTGTCATCGGTCTCGTGCCCCGATACGAACGCGGACAGCGTCGATTTCGCCGGACCGAGAGCCGCGCTGAACGCGGCCTGCGCATTGGCGCAGAATTCCGTGATGTTCTTGATGCTTTTTATCGAAGAGCCGTTGGCGAGGCGCGTCTTGAAGGCGTGGTAATCCTCAACGCCCTTCTTTCCGCCCAGCCGCACGAAAAGACTTTTCAGCGTCTTGTCGGAGGCCTGGAGTTCTTTCTGGTAGCCGGTAACGAACGCATTGTAGAGCGTCACCGCGTTACAGGAGAGCGCAGCCACCATCAGTTCCTGCTGCACGGCCGCGGTCTGCATCGCCGACATTTCGTCAGACTTGGCGCATTTTTCCGCCGCCCATGCGGTGCTTGCCGCCAAACTTGCCGCCGCCAGCGCGGCCACCGCCAGTTTGCCCCCCATACTCACCTCCACGTTTAGCCCTTGCTCCCGCTCGCAATATCTGCCGGAACAATACATCATAGCATGTGGAGATTTGACCCGCGATTCCATTTTCGCGGTTTGAGGTTCCGAAATGAGCAGCGACGACAAGCGGCCGGGCGCGGTCGACCTTTCGGGCGAGCAGGTGCACTGGGATTTCCGGGAGGCCATGTCCTATGGCGATTACCTGGCGCTTCCTCAACTTTTGAGCGCACAGAAGCCGCTCTCGAACGAGCACGACGAAGTGCTGTTCATCATCATGCACCAGACGTCCGAATTATGGATGAAGCTCTGCCTGCACGAAGTTACCGCCGCTATCCGCCAGATACGCGCCGACGACCTCGGGCCCGCCTTCAAGATGCTGGCTCGCGTCGGGCGCGTGCAATCCATTCTCATCCAGGGGTGGGAAATCCTTTCCACCATGACGCCCTTCGATTACGTGCGCTTCCGCGACAAGCTGGGCAAAAGCTCGGGCTTCCAGTCCTACCAGTACCGCATGCTGGAATTCCGCCTTGGCAACAAAAACCGCGAAATGGCGCGCGTATTCGAGCACCGCCCGGACGTTTATGCCCAGGTGCGCGCGGCGCTTGATGCGCCATCCATCTATGACGAATCCCTTGCGCTGCTTGCGCGCCGCGCGCTTTCCGGTTCCGCAAGATAAACTCAAGCGCGATTTTTCCGAGCCCTACCGGGCAGACCCGCGCGTCGTCGACGTCTGGCGCCTCGTCTACAAGGATGTGGAAACGCACTGGGATTTGTACGAGCTGGCGGAAAAGCTGGTGGACCTCGAGTACCGCTTCCACCTCTGGCGCTTCAGCCACATGAAGACGGTGGAGCGCATCATTGGCGGTAAGCCGGGCACCGGCGGCACCTCGGGCGTCGTTTATCTTAAGAAAGCGCTCGATCTCGTCTTCTATCCGGAGCTCTGGACCGTCAGGACGGAGATTTAGGACGGGCCGGGTTCGCATCCCGTGTCCGGCGAAGCAAAGCGGCGCCGGACGGGAGGGGGCTGAAAACAGGCCGCTTCCTTATTAAGCGCACGCGATGCGCTTGCGCTCGGCCGCCGCCCTCCCTATCTGAAACCCGGGTAACGGGCTGGCGCTCTTAGAGGGGGTCGCATACCGGCATGAGGGCGGATACGCCATGACGGCGGCGCAGACCATGGCCGCTCACCGCCTGACGCACCTCAAGCGGCTGGAAGCGGAAAGCATCCACATCATGCGGGAGGTGGCGGCGGAATTCGCCAACCCCGTGATGCTCTATTCCATCGGCAAGGATTCGTCGGTGATGCTGCACCTGGCAATGAAGGCGTTTCATCCCGCCAAGCCGCCCTTCCCCCTGATGCATGTCGACACCACCTGGAAATTCCGCGAAATGATATCGTTTCGCGACGAAACGGCGGAACGCCTCGGTCTCAGGCTGATCGTGCACATCAATCAGGACGGCATCCGCCGCGGCATCAATCCCATAACGTCCGGCTCCAATCTGCACACACAGGTCATGAAAACGGATGCGCTGAAACAGGCGCTCGACAAATACGGCTTCGATGCGGCATTCGGCGGCGCACGGCGCGACGAGGAAAAAAGCCGCGCCAAGGAGCGCATCTTTTCCTTCCGCTCGGAGAACCACATCTGGGATCCCAAGAACCAGCGGCCCGAGCTTTGGCACGCCTACAATGCGCGCATCCGCAAGGGCGAAACGATCCGCGTGTTTCCGCTCTCCAACTGGACCGAGCTCGACGTCTGGCAATACATCATGGCGGAGAATATCCCTATCGTGCCGCTCTACTTCGCCAAGATGCGGCCCGTGGTTCAGCGCGACGGCGCGCTTATCATGGTGGATGACGAGCGGCTCAAGCTGAAGTCGGGCGAAATGCCCCAGATGAAGCTGGTGCGCTTCCGCACGCTGGGCTGCTACCCGCTCACCGGCGCCATCGAATCCCCGGCTGCCACTGTGGAAGACATCGTGCGGGAGATGCTGACCGCCACCACCTCCGAACGTCAGGGGCGCGTAATCGACCATGACGAAAACGCATCCATGGAAAAGAAAAAGCGCGAGGGCTACTTCTGATGAAGCCCGTGCCGTATCACGACCTTCGCGCCTATCTGGCCGCCCAGGAAGAAAAGTCGCTGCTGCGTTTTCTCACCTGCGGCAGCGTGGACGACGGCAAGTCCACGCTGATCGGCCGCCTGCTCTATGATTCCAAGCTGATCTTCGAGGACCACCTGGCGGCGCTCGCCAAGGACTCGAAGAAGCACGGCACCACGGGCGACGACATCGATCTGGCGCTGCTGGTGGACGGGCTCGAGGCGGAACGTCAACAGGGCATCACCATCGACGTCGCCTACCGCTTCTTCTCTACCGAAAAGCGCAAATTCATCGTCGCCGACACGCCCGGCCACGAGCAATACACGCGCAACATGGCCACGGGCGCGTCGAATTCCGAGCTTGCCGTCATCCTCGTGGACGCGCGCAAGGGCGTGCTCACGCAGACGCGCCGGCACGCCTATATCGTTTCGCTTATGGGCATCAGGCACATCGTGCTGGCGGTGAACAAGATCGACCTGACCGGGTTCTCGCAAAGCACCTTCGACCACATCGCCAACGAGTTTCGCGACTTCGCGCAGAAACTGGGCTTTACCGGTCTCGTCGCCATTCCCATTTCCGCCCGCTACGGCGACAACGTGATTGCGCCTTCCGCGCGCACGCCCTGGTACAAGGGCCCTTCGCTGCTCGACCATCTGGAAACGGTCGATGTCGAAAGCGAACTGGCCGGCAAGCCGTTGCGCATGCCGGTGCAGTGGGTGAACCG
The DNA here is from genome assembly GCA_052389895.1 of Alphaproteobacteria bacterium. Classification (GTDB taxonomy): domain Bacteria; phylum Pseudomonadota; class Alphaproteobacteria; order Micropepsales; family Micropepsaceae; genus CAVVXX01. The sequence goes on from JBQTHM010000009.1 coordinate 27,645, forward strand.
GCCCAATCTCGATTTCCGCGGCTTCGCCGGAACCATCGTCAGCGGGCGCGTGCGGCCGGGCGATTCTGTTGTTGTCGCCAAATCGGGGCGCCTATCGAAGGTCAAGCGCATCGTCACCCGCGAAGGTGACCTCAACGAGGCCTTCGCCGGCCAGGCCGTCACCCTCGTGCTTGCGGACGAAATCGACGTTTCGCGCGGCGACGTGCTGGCCGCGCCCGGCGCCCGCCCGGAAGTATCGGACCAGTTCGCCGCCCACCTGCTGTGGATGAGCGAGGACGAGCTGCTGCCGCACCGCCAGTACGTCATCAAGATCGGCACGCAATCGGTGCCCGCGGAAGTCACGCTGCTCAAGCACAAGGTGGACGTAAATACGCTCGAGCATCTGGCCTCGCGCACGCTGCATCTGAACGAGGTCGGCTACTGCAACATTTCTACCTCCCATCCGATCGCCTTCGATCCCTACGGCGAAAACCGCGACATGGGCGGTTTCGTGGTGATCGACCGCTTCACCAACGCCACCATTGGCGCGGGCATGATCGAATTCGGCCTCAGGCGCGCCACGAACGTCCATTGGCAGGCGATGGATGTGGGCGCGGAGGCGCGCGAGCGGCTAATGGGCCACGGCCCTTGCGTATTGTGGTTCACGGGGCTTTCCGGTTCGGGCAAGTCGACCATCGCGAACCTCGTGGAAAAGCGGCTGTTCGCGCATGGCTGCCACACCTACACGCTCGACGGCGACAATATCCGGCACGGCCTCAATCGCGACCTCGGCTTCACCGATGTAGACCGCGTGGAAAACATTCGCCGCGTCGCGGAAGCCGCCCGGCTGTTCGCCGATGCCGGATTGATCGTGCTGGTCTCCTTCATCTCGCCCTTCCGCTCGGAGCGCCGCCTTGCGCGCGAACTGATGAAGCAGGGCGAATTCATAGAAGTCTTCGTGGATACGCCGCTTGAACTTTGCATGCAGCGCGACCCCAAGGGCCTCTACAAGCGCGCGGTGGCGGGCGAGATCAAGAACTTCACCGGCATTGACAGCCCCTATGAACGCCCCGAAACCGCCGAATTGACGCTCGAGACTGCCGACCGCTCGCCCGAAGAGCTGGCCGAGCAGGTCGTCGGCTATTTGAGAACGCACCGACGCGTGCGATAGAGCCTTGCCGCGGGCGGCGCGGCGCTGGAGTAAGCGGAATGTTCAAAGTCGCCGTTGTGGGCGCCACCGGCAATGTCGGCCGCGAGATGCTTTCGATTCTCGCCGAGCGCCAATTCCCGGCAAGCGAGGTTGTAGCGCTGGCCTCCACGCGTTCGGTGGGCGTCGACATCTCCTTCGGAGACCGCCTGCTCAAGGTGAAGGCGCTGGATTATTACGATTTCTCGGACACCGACGTTTGCCTGATGTCCGCGGGGTCGGCAGTCTCGAAGGAGTGGGCGCCTAGAATCGCGGCGCAGGGCTGCATTGTGATCGACAATTCCTCCCAATGGCGCATGGACCGCGAGGTGCCGCTTGTGGTGCCCGAGGTCAACGCCCAGGCACTGGAAGACGGCATCAAGAAAAACATCATCGCCAATCCCAACTGCTCCACCGCGCAGCTCGTGGTGGCGCTGAAGCCCCTGCACGACGAAGCCCAGATCAAACGTATTGTCGTAGCCACCTATCAGTCGGTGTCGGGCGCCGGCCGCGAGCCGATGGACGAGCTTTTCCGCCAGACGCGTGCCGTGTTCGTCGCCGATCCCATCGAGCACAAGCTCTTCACCAAGCAGATCGCCTTCAACGTCATCCCGCACATCCAGGAATTCCTGGATTCCGGCTATACCAAGGAAGAATGGAAGATGATGGTCGAGACGCAGAAGATTCTCGACCCCGACATCCAGGTGACGGCCACCTGCGTGCGTGTGCCCGTCTTCATCAGCCATTCGGAAGCCGTGGCCGTAGAGTTCGAGAGGCCGATAACGGCCGAGCGCGCCCGCTCGATCCTGCGCGAAGCGCCAGGGGTTCTCGTTGTCGACAAGCGCGAAGACGGCGGCTATGTGACGCCCGTGGAAGCCGCGGGCGAGGACGCCACCTTTGTCAGCCGCATCCGCAAGGATCCCACGGTGGAACACGGCCTTTGCATGTGGATCGTGTCCGATAATCTGCGCAAAGGCGCGGCGCTGAACGCGGTGCAGATCGCGGAATGCCTGATTAACCGGAAATTGCTGCGCCGCGCAGCTTAGAGTCTAACGCCCCGACAGATACCAAAGCACGGGCTTCGGCGCGATCGCGCTTTTGCTCTTTACGGCGGCCGCAGGTTTCACGCCGGCAGCCGCTTTCGGCGCCGGCGCGGCAGTTGCAACCGCGACCGGAGCAGCGGCAACGGCAGGCGCGGGCGCCGCGGCCGTAACTGGCGCCGCGGCCGTAACTGGCGCAGCGGCCGGAGCGGGCGCAGGCGCCACAACGGGAGCGACAGGCGCAAGCGCGGGTTCGGGCGCAGCCGCCGTCACGGACGTTTCAACCGGTGCCGTTTCTTGTGCGACGTCGGTCTCTGTCGGCGAATCGGGAATGGGATCCATCATGTACACGTAGCGCGAAACGATGCGTGGTGTGCCGTCGCGATCGGTGTCGCGATAGGTGAGCAGGACGATATTGGACGGCGCATTGGCGGCGCCCGCGCTTTCGGGCGGCGCAAGCGGGCTTGCCTGCACGTCCTCGCTTCCCGAATTGAAGAAGTTGAGACCATCCAGGAAGCTGAGCCGCAGCAATTGGAGCGACGTGGCACCTGCTTCCTTCACTTGTTCGGGCGTCTCGAGCTCGCCGTTCAGCTCTTCGCCGCGCGCCTCGGCATAGCGCTGGAGCGCCTTGTCGCCGGGCTCGCCTTCGTGCTCGTCGCGGTCGAAGAAGGCGAAGACACCTTTGAAATCGTCCCTGGTGGCCAGCGAACCGCGCGGCTCGCAAATCTCCCGGTCGGAGCGCAGCAGCCCTTCCGTGATGCTGCAATCCTTGCCGGTGACGAGCGAAAGCAGGTGATCGGACAGCCCCTTGCCCGTCGTCACCGTGCTGGCCACGCCGGCGATCGTGCTAAGATGGCTCAATGTGATACTGCCGATGATGGGCGTCGCGCAGCCGCCCAAAACCAGAGCCGCTACGGAAATCATCGCGAGAGTACGAACTCTCATTACGCGCCCCTTACTCGAAGTCCTCACGGACTTCGCACCCCGGTACTTTTCGATCCTTCTGGGGTGCCCCAGCAGAACTTTCCGTCTTGCCCCGCGAAGAGTCAAAGGTCACGGTTACCGATTGGTAAAGGATTTGCTTGGTTGATCGATAAATTGCGCATGCAATAACCAAGCCGCGTTGCAGCGCTGCATCGGCGGATGCCGCTATGATGGTAATGCCGGAAAGGGCGCTGCACAACCTCTCGTATGCGGACAAGGCCGTGCAACTAGATGATGCGTGACCTCATTCTCCTTGCCCTGGTCTTCGCCGCGGCGGTGACGCTCTACCGTTTCCGGGCGCGCATTTTTCTTGCTCTGCGCCGCTTCGATGCCCGCAACGCCAGCCGCCGTTACGAAGAGCTGCGCGACCGCCGCGACCGCTTCGCCCATTACAAGCATACGGTGCGCATGGCCGAAGAAGAGGTCGAGGAGGTGACCTTGGTCACCGTTCCGGACGAGCGCACGGGGCTGCCGGTCAAGCGTTACCTATTTCTGGGCGAGCAGTTTGCCTCGCGCCACGATGCCGAAATGGCGCGGCGCGCGGCAGTAATGGCAAAGGCGCGGGACTTCTATCTCGATCTCGACAATCTGTATCTCGGTCGCCAGCCCGCGCGGCGCGCACCCGAATCCACCCTGCCCAAGCCCACGCACCACAGCGAAACGCGCCACTGAGACGCCATACCATTTTACCGCGTAATGCAGCGCTGCCGCGCATCCAGCCGGTTCCGTCTTCCCTGGTGTCACGGTCACGCTTTTCGCGCCGGAACCGCTCACGAAAAAATTTTTCGGGATTTCAAGACCCCCCGTGAAAATGAACGGAGCGGGGATAACTTCGCACGCACGTGGACAATTCCCGCGAACGCGCTTGCTTTCCGGATGAATGCCGCGGGGATAACTACCCAAAAAATAAATTTGGCGGGGGTCTTGCAGCGCGGCGCTGCTCACACCAAATCTCTTATATTCGCAAACAGTGCGCACGGCGCGAGGCCCGGAAAGGGCTCCGCGCCGTTCGTCGTTCTGGGCGCTCCCTTCAACAGAGAATC
>JBQTHM010000010.1:0-20061 GCA_052389895.1 Alphaproteobacteria bacterium
GCCCCCAAAAAAACGTGCTATTACTTCGGTTTTTTTGTGAAACCCCCCACCGGGGTGTGGTGCCGCGCGCACCGCGCGACGGAGGGGCCCGTACTCATTTCCACCATGGACGTTTCAGAAGAGCAAAGGACATCATGTAATTGAAGAAGTCACGCAAACGCGCTGAGCCGGCCGCGCTATCGAAACACGCCATCCTCGCCCATCTCGCGGCGCATCCGGGCGATACAAAGCGCGATTTGGCGCGCGCACTCGGCGTGCGCGGCGAGCAGAGGCAGGAGCTGAAACGCATCCTGCGTGATCTCGCCTACGAAGGCCTGCTCGAGCGCGGTAAGAAGAAAACGTACGCGCCGCCAGGCACTCTGCCCGAGGTCGCGGTCATCGAGATAATCGGCACCGATACCGATGGCGAATTGATCGGCCGGCCCGCGCATTGGGAACGTGCGGAGCCGGCGCCCCAAATCTGGGTCTCGCCCGGCCGCGTCGAAGAAGAAGGGCCGCCCCTGGGCCGCGGCGACAAGGTGCTGGCCCGCATCAGCCGCACCAAGGAGGGGTACGAGGCGCGCGTCATCAAGCGGCTCGGGGCGAGTGTGCACCGCGTGCTGGGCGTGCTCCGCCGCGATGGCGGCGCCATGCGCGTGGAGCCCGTGGACCGCAAAACGCGGCTGGCGTTCACCGTCGACGAACGCGCGCTTGCCGGGGCGCGCGAAAACGAACTGGTGCTGGTCGAGCCGTTGGCGGGGCGCGACCACGGAAGCCCGCGTGCACGCGTGGTCGAAAAGCTGGGCTCGATGAAAGAGCCGCGCGCCGTAAGTCTGATCGCCATCCATGCCCACGGCATTCCGGACGTTTTTCTCGAGGACGCGTTGACGGAAGCGGGGCGCGCGGGCCCCGCGGAAACCCATGGCCGCACCGATCTTCGCAAATTTCCGCTCTGCACCATCGATCCCGAGGACGCGCGCGACCACGACGACGCCGTGTGGGCCGCACCCGATCCCGATCCCGCCAACCGGGGCGGCCACGTGGTCATTGTCGCGATTGCGGATGTTGCGCATTACGTAACGCCGGGCTCGGCGCTCGATCGCGAAGCAAGGAGCCGCGGCAACTCCGTCTATTTCCCCGATCGCGTCGTGCCCATGCTGCCGGAAAGGCTGTCAGCCGAGCTGTGCTCGTTGAAAGAGGACGTGGACCGGCCGTGCCTGGCGGTACGCATGGTTTTCGACGCGCATGGCCGCAAACGGCGGCACGAATTTCTGCGTGGCGTCATGCGCTCGGCTGCGCGGCTGACCTATCGCCAAGCGCAGGCTGCATTTGACGGAAAGCCCGAAGCGAAAACTGCGCCGCTGCGTGAAAGCATCCTGCAACCCCTCCGGAACGCGTATCGGACGCTTGCGAAAGCGCGTGATCAGCGCGAGCCGCTCGACCTCGATTTGCCGGAACGGCGCATCGTCATCGGCGCGGATGGAAAAGTCGATTCAATTGCATTCCGCGAGCGGCTCGAATCCATGCGTCTGATCGAAGAGTTCATGATTCAGGCCAACGTGGCCGCGGCAGAGACGCTGGAGAAGGCGCGCAGTCCGCTCGTCTATCGCGTACACGAGGAGCCATCGAAGGAAAAACTGCTCGCCTTGAGCGACTATCTGAAAACCATCGGCATTGCCTTCGCCAAGGGCCAGGTCATGAAACCTGCCGTGTTCAACCAGGTTCTCGCGCGGGCAAAAAAGGGCCCCAATGCCGACGTCATAAACGATGTCGTGTTGCGCACCCAGTCGCAGGCCGTCTACGCGCCGGAGAATATCGGCCACTTCGGGCTGAATCTTTCCCATTACGCGCATTTCACCTCGCCCATCCGTCGCTACGCGGATTTGATCGTACATCGCGCGCTCATCCGCGCGCTGAAGCTTGCTACCGGTGGCCTCACCGACGCCGAGATCGCGCGCCTTGACGAAACCGCAGACCACATTTCGATGACCGAGCGCCGCGCCATGGCTGCGGAAAGGGACTCCGTCGACCGCTATGTTGCCGCCTTCATGGAGGAGCGCGTCGGCGCCATGTTCGAGGGACGCATCGCCGGCGTAACGCGCTTCGGCCTGTTCATCCGCTTGAGGGAGACAGGGGCGGACGGCCTGCTTCCGATGCGCGCGCTGGGGCAGGAATATTTCCGGCACGATCTCAAGCGCCACGCCCTTGTGGGCCAGCGCAGCGGCACTGTTTACCGGCTGGGCGACACGGTGCGCGTGAAACTCGTGGAGGCCGCTCCGCTCACCGGCGGCCTGCGTTTCGAATTGGCACAGGAACCGGTTCGGCGGAGCGCAGCCCGGGTTCGGCGCTAGACTTTTTCTTCTTCGCGCCTGTGATGCAGTTCCGAAACGCGCAAGCCCGAAACGCCGTGATGGCTGTAGGCGCGTTCCCAGCTCAGGAACTCCTCCACCGTCATCTCGTAGCGCGCACAGGCCTCTTCCAGCGTGATCAGCCCGCCGTTTACGGCCGCGACCACCGCCGCCTTTTTGCGGGGCACCCAGCGGCTGGTTCCCGGTGGCGGCAAATCCATCCGCGTGATCCGCTCGCCCTCGGGTCCGACGACAAAGCCGATATGCCGAGCCGGACGTCCCATCATGGCCTCCGATTGCCGTGTCAGAGCCGCAATCCGAAGCGAAGCAGTTGGTTCCCCGCCGCGCGCCCGAAACCGCGGCCCAGCGTTAAAAATGGACGAATGGCGCGAAATCGCTTAACGAAACTTGACTTGGGAACTTGCACGGCTAGGTTACGCGCCCGTTGGATGAGAGAACCTCATGGCGAAACCCACCACGATCAAAATCCGGCTGAACAGCGAGGGCGGCTCCGGTTATTTCTATGTGACCAAGAAAAACTCGCGCACGCATACGGAAAAGTTCACCAAGCGCAAATACGACCCCAAGCTGCGCAAGCACGTGGAATTCAAGGAAGGCAAAATAAAGTAAAACGGCCTTTCCGGGCGGGTTTTCGCGCGCGCTTGCCACACGGGGTAAGCGCGCGTTTCATTTGGGGAAGACAGGAGGCAGCCCATGAACATCGCGATCGACTGGCGCAAGGAAGCGGCCAAACTGCGATTTCCCGACAAGGCGTTCGTCGCCGGGAAGTTCGCGCCCGCGGCATCGGGAAAAACCTTTGAATGCGTGTCGCCGGTGGACGGCCGTGTGCTTGCCAATGTCGCCGCCTGCGATGCGGAGGACGCCGACCGCGCGGTGAGGGCTGCGCGCGAGGCATTCGAAAACGGCGTATGGGCCGGCAAGGCGCCCAAGCAGAGAAAACGGATTCTGCTGAAGCTGGCCGAGCTGATCGAGCGCCATGCCGACGAGCTGGCGCTCCTCGAAACCCTCGACATGGGCAAGCCGATAAAGAATGCACGGGGCGGCGACGTGCGCGCGACCATCGAGACCATCCGCTGGTTCGCGGAAGCCATCGACAAGATTTATGACGAGATCGCGCCGACGCCGAAGGATCAGCTCGCCCTCATCACGCGCGAGCCGCTGGGCGTGGTGGCCGCGGTCATCCCGTGGAATTTCCCGCTGCTGATGGCGGCATGGAAGCTTGCGCCCGCGCTTGCCGCGGGCAATTCGGTGATCGTCAAGCCGGCCGAGCAATCGCCCATGTCGGCACTGCGCGTGGCAGAGCTGGCGGCGGAAGCGGGAATTCCGGAAGGCGTGCTGCAAGTGCTGCCGGGCTTCGGCGAAACCGCGGGCCAGGCGCTAGGGCGCCACATGGATGTGGATGCGGTGGCGTTCACCGGCTCGACGGAAGTGGGGAAGCTGTTCCTCAAATACGCGGGCGAATCCAACATGAAGATCGTCAGCCTGGAATGCGGCGGCAAATCGCCCAACATCATCTTTGCCGACGCGCCCGATATGGCGGAGGCGGCGAAGAACGCGGCCGACGGCATCTTCTACAATTCGGGCCAGGTGTGCAGCGCGGCGTCGCGCTTGCTGGTCGAGGAAAAAATCCACGACGCCTTCGTGGACGAAGTGAAAAAGCTCGCGCGCGAATATCAGCCCAGCGATCCCCTCGATCCCACGACCGAAATGGGCTCGATGGTCGATCAAACGCACATGAAGCGCGTGCTTGGCTACATCGAAAAGGGCAAGAGCGAGGGCGCGCGCATGGCGATCGGCGGCGCGCAGGTGCGCAAAGAATCCGGCGGGTTCTATGTCGAGCCCACCATCTTCGACCGCGTGAAGAACAGCATGACCATCGCGCAGGAAGAGATTTTCGGCCCCGTGCTGACCACGCTGACGTTCAAGGACCCCGAAGAGGCGGTGAAAATCGCCAACGACACGGTTTACGGACTGCAGGCCAGCCTGTGGACGCGCGACATCAGCAAGGCCCATAAGACGGCGCGGGCGCTGCGCGCGGGCACGGTGACGATCAACAACATGGACGGCGGCGGCATCGAAGTGCCCTTCGGCGGCTATAAGCAGTCCGGCTTCGGCCGCGACAAGTCGCTCCACGCCTTCGACAAATACACCCAGCTGAAGAACACGTTTATTCAGTTGTGATTTCCGCCGCGGCCGGGCCCGCGCGGCTTCGCCGCGCATTTAGCTGATTTGGCGAGCGAAGCACGCCGGGCCGGCCATCCATCCGCCTGCGTCTCCTGGCGCGAAAGACTCAAAATAAATCTGCTCTGACCCCAATTAGCCCGGCATGGCGGTCAAAGCGCGAGGACCAGCAGACGGACTACACGTTGCGTCAGCTTGCGAAGATGGAGTACGTCCAAATAGAACCGAAGATTTCAACGCGGAGCGATAGAATCTTGTCCGACGACCACAACATGATTCCGATAACGGACGAGCAAGCCAGGATGGCTCAGGAGGCGATCAAGCTTCTCCGTGACGTTGGCAGCTTCCTTAGTAAAGCATTGGGATCGACGCCCGAAGATTTGGTGGGCATGCTCGGCGGCGATTGGTTGAAGATCCGGCGCGCTGAAAATATCGCGCGCTTGATTGTTGCATCGAAAGAACGACTACAAAAGGACGGAGTGATAGAGCCGCAATCGGCAACACTTAGCCAGGCCTTACCGATCCTTCGCGCGGCCGCCGACGAAAGCCGCGAAGAAATACGCGATTTATGGGCGCGGCTTTTGGCGGCTGCGATGGACCCCACGAGGGCAAATCAGGTTCGGTCCCGGTTCATTGACGCGATCAAACAGTTGGACCCGTGTGATGCCCTCGTTTTGCAATCAATCGCACGTCGCGGCACGAAAATAGATTTATCGCAAAGAAATGATATCATCCGAGAGCTAGTGCGCGGCCCTGATGAAGTGGACGTGTCTATTCAGAATCTGAGAGAACTTGAACTGTTACATGAACTCAGCCCTGGAGTCGTTATGCTATCGCCTTTTGGCCGTGAGTTTGTCCGAATCATAATGCGATAAAGTTTGAGGTTTGAGAACGAAACAGCTGCCCCGCAATTCGTTGCCCTTGTACGAATGCACCAGAGCGCTTGATCTTTAGCTCTTTTCTTGTTGCGCCCCGCGATTGATTGCAGAACGAGAACGGAAGCGCGTAATTGGGATCAGAGCAGATTTAAGCCGTGCTCACGCTCTAGCAGTAAGTGAAACACACTCGGCCGCCGCGACTCAATCGAATAAATCCACTCTGACCCCGATTTCTCCCGCGTCTCTATGCAGCTAGGCGTGACCAATGATGTTTGGACTATTGACGAGCTTGTGGAGGAAGCCTTGAACCCAGAGAATGTAGTGCCTGTCGCGCGCTGCAAGGGGCAATTCACATTAATCGAAGGGGAAAAGAAATGACATTGGACAAAATACTGAGCGTCAGAAATTTATTGGCGGCGATTGTCGTTTTGCAAATCGTGTTGCTGGTAAATCTTGATCACGCCGCAAACGCAATTCAGAGCGTATCCGAAATGACGGTTGTAGGAACAATTGCCGCGCGAACTGCGTCCGAACAAGCCTCAACCATTGAGGGCTACTTTGACGACGGTAAGGTCAAATGCCAATCGGACTGATTGTCCTAATTTCACGATGCAAGTGTCCAAAATCGCGCCTCGAAATAATTGGAAATAATTGGGGTAAATAATTGGGGTCAGAGTGGATTTATGCCTGCGCTTGGGTTCTAGCCAGTCGCTGCCGTTTCGCGTTCGTCCTGATGAACGACACGGGTACTGCGGTCAGCCGCGCAGGGCGGGCGGCCCCGAAAAAATTTCGTTCAGGGGGCTTGAACACAGGGAATCCCTGGAAAAAGTTTTCGCCATGCCCCTTGAATCGCGGCGCTGCTCACACCAAATCTCCTATATCCAGCGCAGTGCGCCTGAAACGAAAGGGCGGGGCCGGCAAGCCGGCTCCGCCCTTCGCTTTCGCGCGACCCGCGCCGATCGTCCCAATGGAGAACGCGATGACGTATTAGCTGCTCTGCCACCACTTTTGAAAAAGCCGCTTGTGATGGGCGCGCGGAGTCTGCCTGCCGCGCAAACTTTCGCAAAAAACATATGCAGGCGAAAATTTTTCCTCCCCTGCAAAAGATTGTCCCCCCTGAAAGCGGAGGATTAGGGAGGGGTCGATTCCCTGGAACCTGCAAAACTTACCCCTCACCAGCGAAATCTAGCGCCTAGCTCCGCTCTCGCGTCGCTAAGCGCAAGATTTCGCGTCCTCTTCCTCAAGGGGAGAAGAGTACATCAGCAGTATTGTTTCGCCGTCGAGAGACCGAGGTGGGAATGCCAACAGCAGAATCCCCCTCTCCCCTTGCGGGAGAGGGCGGAAAATCAATTCGGTTGGCCGAGCGTAAGCGAGGCTCAACCGATCGATTTTCCGGGTGAGGGGTAAACGAGGGTCTCGCGAGTTATGCCGCAGCTTCAAGCTCAGCCAGCCTGGCCAACTGCGACAGCAGCGCCGCAGCGCCCTTCAGCCGCTCTTCGGGCGTGGGCCAGCTTCGCATCACCACCAGCGTCTGATCGGGCCGCACATGCATCGTGCCCTGTTGCGCTGTAATGAAACGGACGAGGCCTTCCGGATTGGGAAACGTCTTGTTGCGGAAGGAAATGGTGGCGCCTTTGGGGCCGGCGTCGATCTTTTCCACTTGCGCCTGGCGGCACAGGCGCTTGATGGCGACGATATCGAGCAGGTGCTCCACTTCCTCGGGCAACGGCCCGAAACGGTCAATCAACTCGGCGGCGAAGGCCTCGATGTCCTTTTGTGACTCGATATCCGCCAGCCGGCGATACAGCGCCATGCGCACATTGAGATCGGAGACGTAAGCCTCGGGGATCAGCACGGCTGCGCCGAGGCTGATCTGCGGCGACCACGCGTCGGGCAAATCTTCCGCACGGCCGCCCGCGCGCATCGAGGCCACCGCCTCCTCCAGCATGTCCTGATAGAGCTCGATGCCGACCTCGCGCACATGGCCGGACTGTTCCTCGCCCAGCAGATTGCCCGCGCCGCGAATGTCGAGATCATGGCTCGCCACCGAGAAGCCAGCGCCCAACTGGTCGAGCGATTGCAGCACCTGAAGGCGGCGCTCGGCGGATTCGGTGAGCTTCGCATCGACGGGCGTCGTAAGATAGGCGTAGGCGCGCGCCTTGGAGCGGCCGATGCGCCCGCGCAACTGATACAGCTGCGCCAAGCCGAAGCGGTCGGCGCGGTGCACGATCAGGGTGTTGGCGGCAGGGATGTCGAGGCCAGATTCCACGATGTTGGTGGAGAGCAGCACGTCCACCTTGCCGTCGTAGAACGCCGTCATCGCGTCTTCCAGCTGATGCGTGGGCAACTGTCCGTGCGCCACCGCGATCTTCACCTCCGGCACCGTTTCTTTCAGAAACTGGGCCGTCTCGGGCAGATCAGCGATGCGCGGCACCACGTTGAAGCTCTGCCCGCCGCGGTAATGCTCGCGCAACAGCGCCTCGCGCACGGTCAGCGGATCGAACGGCGTCACATAGGTGCGCACGGCCAGGCGGTCGATCGGCGGCGTGGTGATGAGCGAAAGATCGCGCACGCCGGACAGCGCCAGCTGGAGCGTGCGCGGAATGGGCGTCGCCGTCAGCGTCAGGACATGTACGTCTGCTTTAAGGGCCTTCAGCCGTTCCTTGTGCTTGACGCCGAAGTGCTGCTCTTCATCGACAATGAGCAGACCCAGATTGCGGAACGAAATGCCCTTCGCCAGCAGCGCGTGCGTGCCGATCACGATGTCCACATCGCCCGACGCCATCCCGGCTTTAATATCCTTGGCGTCCTTCGCGCTGGTAAAGCGGGAAAGCTGCGCGATGCGCACGGGAAAACCGGCAAACCGCTCGGCAAACGTGCGGTAATGCTGGCGCGCCAGCAGCGTCGTAGGCACGATCAACGCCACCTGGGCGCCGGACATCGCCGTGACAAAGGCTGCGCGCAGCGCCACTTCCGTCTTGCCGAAGCCCACGTCGCCGCACACCAGCCGGTCCATGGGGCGGCCTTTCGCCAGGTCTTCGATCACCTCGGCGATGGCGCGCTCCTGGTCCTCGGTTTCCTGATAGGGAAAGCGCGCACAGAACTCATCGTAGATGTGCTCGGGCGGTTCGGCCTCCGGCATCTGCTTGAGCGCGCGCGCAGCGGCGACGCGAATCAGCTCGGCTGCGATCTCGCGCACGCGTTGCTTCATGCGCGCCTTGCGGTGCTGCCAGCCGACGCCACCGAGGCGGTCGAGCTGCACGCCTGCCTCTTCCGAGCCGTAGCGCGTCAGCAGCTCGATGTTCTCTACGGGAAGGAACAATTTGCCGCCGTCATATTGCAATTCCAGGCAATCATGCGGCGCGCCCGTGACTTCGATGGTCTTGAGCCCAAGATAGCGCCCCACACCATGTTCGATATGCGTCACCAGATCGCCCGGCGCGAGCGAGGAGGCTTCGGCCAGGAAATTTTGCGCCCGCGCCGCGCGGCGATGCGGCCGCACCAGGCGTTCGCCCAGGATGTCCTGTTCCGAAATAAACGCGAAATGCGGCGCCTCGAAACCGTGTTCCAGTCCGAACACGGTAAGGGCCACCGCGCTTGTGTGCATCTTTTCGGCTTCCTGCCAATGGTTCACGTGCTTCACAGCCGCGATGCCGTGGTCCGACAACACGCCGCCCATGCGCTCGGCCGAGCCGTCGCTCCAACATGCAATTGCCACGCGCTTATGCGATTTCTGGAGCTCCCGAATGTGCGCGGCCGCAGCGTCGAACACGTTGACGCGGCCCGTTGCGGTTTCGGTCGCGCGTTCGGGCGCGAAGTCGCGGCCGGGTCGGCCACCCGCATCAATGGTGCCCATTGAATCGGGTGCGCCAAAAGGCGAAAGCGCGCGTAGCGGCCGCTTCGCCAGCAACGCGGCCCATTCTTCGCCAGTCATGTAGAGCGCGTCCGGCGGCAGGGGCTTATAGGGCGGCGCGTGGATGCCCCCTTTTGTCTTTTCCTTCCCGCCTTCGCGCAGGGATTGGCGCGTGGCGTAATAATCAGCGATCAGCGAAAGCCGCGCCTGTTTGGCCTCGTCCGCCCGCGCCGAGAGAAAAACGGGCGCCACTCCGGTGTAGTCGAACAGGGTCTCCAGCTTCGGGTAGAACAGCGGCAACCAGTGCTCCATGCCCTGATGCTTGCGGCCCGCGCTTACCGCCTCGTACAGCGGATCGTCGCCCGCCGGTCCAAACGCAGCGATGTACCCGCTGCGGAAACGGCTGATGGACTCGGCATCGAGCGGCGCCTCGCTCGCGGGAAGCAATTCGATCTCCTCGATCCGGCCGGTAGAAACCTGCGACGCGGCATCGAAAGTGCGGATGCCTTCCAGCTCGCTTCCGAAGAAGTCCAGGCGCAGCGGGCCGTTCGTGCCCGGGGGCCAGAGGTCGACTATGCCGCCACGAAGCGCGCAATCGCCCGGCTCGCGCACGGTCCCCGTGCGCACATAACCGTTTCGGGTAAGAAAGGCGGTTAGCGAATTCAGATCCACTTCGGTGCCGGCACGTGCGACAAAACTGGAGCCAGTAATGCATTCGCGAGGCGGGACGCGCTGCAGCAGCGCATTGACCGTAGATACCACAAGCTCTGGTTTTTCTTCCCCGCGCGAAACAAGGCGGGCCAATGTGGCCAGTCGCGAGCCTTCAATGTCTGGGCGCGGCGACACGCGGTCATACGGAAGACAGTCCCAGGCCGGAAAATAGTGCAGCGGCAACTGAGGCGCGAAAAACCGGGCAGCTTCGAGCGCGCCATTTGCGCCCGCATCATCGGCGGCGACGAATACAACCAGCGCCTTGCGGCGCCGAGCCGCCTCGATGGCAATGTACGCGTCGTACCCTTCGGGTGCGCCTGTGACGGTAAGACGCCCCTCCTCACGTGCAATTGCGGTAAGCCGTTCAACCAAGATCAGGGCCCGTGTGCGGGGCGAAAGCTTCGCAATAATGCGAAGACGTCGTTGTCAAATTCCTTTGGCACTGGTTCATGTCCCGCGATCCAGTTCCACACCTGCCAGTCCGGCACAGCAAGCAGCGCTTCGAAACGTGCAAGCTGCACAGCATCCAGCCGTGCCAAATGCTTTTCAGCAAACGTGCCGAAGATCAAATCTACTTCTTTGAAGCCGCGCCGTTGCGCGCGAAAGAGAAGCTTTTTGCGCAGCGTGTCTAATGACCGATCATTCATGTGCTTGCTATAGCGCGCCGCCGCGAGACCTGCTAGAAGCACGAATTCCCCCTGGAAAGCGCGGAACGCTCGTGTGTCCGAGCGCATTTTATTCTTTGAGGTCAAATCGGTTCGATCATGGATTTCGGATTTGTTCTCGAAACCGCTTGGCAAGCGATCAGTTGGCTCCCTTCGTGGGCGATAGGTATTGGCGTCGCCGCGCTCGTTCTGCTTGGCGGGGTCGTCGTGCAGAATATGGTAATCGCCTACGCGAACGCGAAGGCGGCGACTTGGCGCCCCCTTCTGCGCGCTATTTTCGTGCGCACTCGCACGCTCGCACGCTTCGGGCTCTTTACCGTCGCCGTAGCGTTTGCCGCGCCGCTCTTCCCGCTGTCGGCGGACGTCGCGGACACGGTCCAGCGCACGCTACTGGCAATGCTGGCGGTAATAGTGGGATGGGGCGTGTTGATCGCTACCAACATCGCGCTCGACCGGTACGGCAACCGCTTCAAGCTTGACGTCGAAGACAATTTGGTCGCCCGCAAAGCGGTTACACAGATGCGCGTTCTCAAACGCGCGGTCGACGCCCTCATTATTCTCGTTACCGTCGGCTTTGCCCTCATGAGTTTTGAATCCGTGCGCCGCTTTGGCATCAGCCTGTTCGCTTCCGCAGGGCTGGCGGGCCTTATAGCAGGGCTTGCGGCTCGTCCCGTGCTGAGCAACTTGATTGCTGGAGTTCAGCTCGCTTTCTCCCAACCCATTCGGATCGACGATGTTGTGGTCCTGGAGGGCGAATGGGGCCGCGTGGAAGAGCTCACGTCCACGTTCGTCGTCGTCAAATTGTGGGACTGGCGCCGGTTGATCGTTCCGCTGAATTATTTTTTTGAGAAGCCCTTCCAAAACTGGACCCGAACCGGCGCCTCAATCATCGGAAGCGTGGTCGTCTATGTGGATTATACTGTGCCGGTAGAGCGCGTACGTGAGAAACTGAACGAAATCGTTCGAACCACAAAGCTTTGGGATGGCAAAGTCGCGGTCTTACAGGTCACCGACGTCAAGGAAATGACGGTCGAATTACGCGCACTGGTGAGTTCGGCAAACTCATCGGTCAACTGGGACTTGCGGTGCGAAGCGCGGGAAAAACTGCTGGACTTCCTGAAGAGCGAGTATCCCTCCGCGCTGCCTCGCCGCCGGCAAATGGCGGTGGGCGACGGCGAAGCCCGGTTCGAGCGGCGCGATCAGGAACGCACCCACAGTTAGGGCCGCGAATCCACCAGGTGGCGCGCGCCCGATTGCATACCACATGTTGTATCGTGCGCCGTCATGCGGCCCGCGATTCTCAATCCGCTCTTTGCCGAGGCGCGCACGCTTCCCGGCGTCGGCGCCAAAACCGAGAAGTTGATTGCACGCGCCGTCGGGCGCAACGAGGGCGCGCGTGTTCTCGATCTCGTTTTTCATCTTCCCTCCGGGCTGATCGACCGGCGCTACCAGCCCAAATTGAATGCCGCCCAGCCGGCGCGGGTAGCCACCGTGACCGTAAACGTGATTTCGCATCATCCGCCGCCACGGGGCCGCAGGTTACCCTACAAGGTGATCTGCACCGATGAGAGCGGGGCAATGGAGGTCGTCTTCTTTAATGCGCACGAGGACCACATTCGCCGTTCATTGCCCGTTGGCGCCAAGCGGATCTTGAGCGGCCGTATCGACGTCTACGGCGGGCGCATTCAGATGCCACATCCCGATTTTATAGCGGCTGTCGAGGAGCCAGGTGCGGTCCCAGCTATCGAGCCCGTGTACCGGACGACGGAAGCCCTTCCCGCCCGCACGCTGATGCGCGCGACACAACGCGCGCTCCTACGTCTTCCGGAGCTTCCCGAATGGTTAGACCGCGCTTTGGTCACACGCGAACGCTGGCCCGATTTTACGGCGGCGCTGCGTGCGTCGCACGCCCCGCAAACGGACGGCGATCTGCTGCCCGCTTCCGTTTCGCGCACGCGGCTCGCCTATGACGAGCTCGTGGCGAACCAGCTTGCTCTTGCACTCGTCCGTCAACGTTTGCGGGCGCGCCCGGGCCGCTCGCTCAAAGGCAGCGGACGGCTTCGCAACAAGGCGCTGGCCGGATTCCCCTACAGGCTAACGGATTCCCAGGCCAAGGCGATCGCGGAAATCGAAGCAGACATGGCGAAGCCCGAACGTATGTTGCGCCTGCTTCAGGGCGACGTTGGCTCAGGCAAGACCGTAGTCGCCATGATGGCCTTGTTGATCGCGGTCGAGGCCGGCTCTCAAGGCGCGTTGATGGCACCAACCGAAATCCTAGCGCGCCAGCACAAGGCGGCGTTGCAGCCACTGGCTGACTCGGCTGGTGTTCAACTAGCCTTGCTAACGGGCCGCGAACGCGGCCCCGCGCGCGAAGCCACGCTGGAAGCGCTCGAAAAGGGCGAGATTGATATTCTGGTAGGAACGCACGCCCTCTTCTCCGAAGATGTGCGCTTCCGCGATCTGGCATTGGCTGTTGTGGACGAACAGCACCGCTTCGGCGTGCACCAGCGAATGAAACTGCAAGGGAAGGGCGACAAGCCCGCCGACGTGCTTGTCATGACGGCCACACCAATTCCGCGCACGCTGCAATTGACTGCTTACGGGGATATGGACGTGTCGCGGCTGACGGGCTTGCTTCCCGGACGCAAGCCGGTGGCACCGCGCGTGTTGTCCGACGAAAGACTTGACGAGGTGGTGGATGCGTTGAGGCGCGCGCTTGCCAAGGGCGCACGGGCCTATTGGGTGTGCCCGCTCGTGGAGGAGTCGGCAAAGGTCGACCTAGCCGCAGCCGTCGAACGCGCAGCCATGCTAAAAAAGGTTTTTGGCGCCAAGGTTGGCCTTGTCCATGGGGACATGAAGGGCACAGAGCGCGACGCGGCGATGGAATGCTTCCGCAAGGGCGACACCGTCATTCTTGTCGCGACAACGGTCATCGAGGTTGGAGTCGACGTTCCGGAGGCAACGATCATGGTTGTGGAACACGCGGAGCGTTTCGGCCTTGCGCAATTGCACCAACTTCGTGGCCGTGTGGGCCGGGGCCCCGAACGCTCTACATGCCTTCTCATCTATCAGCCACCGCTGACGGAAACGGCAAAGGCGCGCCTGGCCGTGCTTCGGCGAACAAACGATGGCTTTGTGATCGCCGAAGAAGACTTGCGCCTGCGCGGCGCGGGCGAGCTATTGGGCGTGCGTCAAAGCGGCCTGCCCGACTTCCGCTTTGCGGACCTTGTTGCGTATGCAGGCCTGCTGGCGACCGCGCGCGATGATGCGCGGCTGGCGCTGCAAAAGGATCCCGAGCTCCGCTCCCCGCGCGGCGAGGATCTTCGCATTCTGCTTTATCTTTTTGAGCGGGACGAAGCGGTTCGCTTCCTTAAGGCAGGCTGAGTTTTACGCTTCCCGAAGTTTTCCTTGAACCAGGACGATTGACAGGCCAAAGAGAATGCAACGAAAGCGGATGCGGCGATGCGCGTGGCGATGATCGGAACCGGTTATGTGGGGCTTGTGTCCGGCGCGTGCTTTTCCGAGTTCGGCCACAGCGTCGTCTGCGTCGACAAGGATGGCGGCAAAATCGACGCGCTGAACGCGGGCCGCATTCCGATATTTGAACCGGGCCTCGATGAAGTTGTGTCTACGAATGTTAAGGCCGGCCGTCTGTTCTTCACCAGTGACATGCGCGAGGCGGTGCCGGCATCCGATGCCGTATTCATAGCCGTCGGCACGCCCAGCCGGCGAGGCGACGGGCATGCAGACCTATCTTTCGTATTCGCCGCGGCTGAAGAAATTGCACAGCTGCTCGCCAAATATGCTGTGGTCGTGACCAAATCCACCGTGCCGGTGGGAACTGGCCGGAAGGTAGAAGAAACAATCCGCCGTGCGCGCCCAGATGCGGAATTCGACGTCGCGTCGAATCCCGAATTCCTGCGAGAGGGTTCGGCCATTGAAGATTTCCGCCGGCCGGATCGCATTGTCGTTGGCACGGAGAGCGAGCAAGCGCGGGCTGTCTTGCGAGAAATTTACCGGCCGCTCTATTTGAACGAAACGCCGATATTGTTCACGTCGCGCGAGACCGCGGAACTCATCAAATACGCGTCCAACGCGTTCTTGGCGACAAAAATCACGTTTATCAACGAGATGGCGGATATCTGCGAGCGCGTGGGCGCCAACGTGCAAGATGTCGCACGCGGCATTGGCCTGGATGGACGCATCGGCCCAAAGTTCCTTCACGCGGGCCCCGGCTTCGGTGGCTCATGCTTTCCAAAGGATACGCTCGCTCTGCTGAAAACTGCAGAACAGGAGGGCGTGCCGACGCGCATTGTCGAGGCTGTCGTACGCGTGAACGAGGCGCGCAAGCTGCGCATGGCGGAGAAAATTGATGCGGCTTTCGGCGGCGTGTCCGGCAAAACCATCGCGGTCCTGGGCCTTACCTTCAAACCCAACACCGACGACATCCGCGACGCGCCCAGCCTCGTCATCATCCCTTGGCTCATGGTGCACGGCGCGCGCGTCCGCGCCTTCGACCCAGAAGGTCGGAACGAGGCGAGGAAACACTTGACGTGCGAAATGTGCGCGGACGCTTATGTGGCGCTGGAAAGCGCGGATGGCGTGGTGATCCTGACCGAATGGAATGAATTTCGTGCGCTCGATCTCGCCCGCGCCAAGACACTCCTGAAACGGCCGCTAATGGTGGATTTGCGAAACATCTACTCGCCGCAGCAAATGGCAGCGGCGGGGTTTCATTACGTCAGCGTCGGCCGAGATATTGCGCGGCCAGACTGAGTCCGCCGCAACTATCAATGCGACGTTTCGACTGACTTTCGTAACTCAGATGCGGTGGTATTCGCGGAACCAGGAAACAAAACGCGGAATGCCTTCCGAAAGTGGCGTCTTGGGCGAAAAACCTAAGTCACGTTGGGCGCGCGTGATGTCGGCATGTGTCTCATTCACATCGCCCGGGGGCGCAGCTGCGTCCTCGACCACGGCCTTCTTTCCCGTAGCCCTTTCGATCAATTCGATCAGCGTCCGCACACTTTCCGGCCGGTTGTTTCCCAGATTGTAGATGCGGCTTGGTGCGCGCGTTTGTTCTTGCCGGAATGGTGTTTCGACAATACGTACCACTGCTGAAATGACGTCTTCTATCCAGGTGAAGTCGCGCCGGAGCCGGCCACCGTTGTATAGCGGCACGGGCTTTCCTCGCAGCACGGCGTCTGTGAAAAGCCAATAGGCCATATCGGGCCGGCCCCAGGGCCCGTACACAGTGAAGAATCGTAAGCCCGTCTGCTTTAGCCCGAAGGATTCGGCGTAAGCATGGGACATCAGCTCGCAGGCGCGCTTCGTGGCGCCGTAATAGGAAACCGGATGATCAGCCCGCGCGTCCTCGGAAAACGGCGCCCGTGTGTCGTTGCCGTAAACCGAACTGGAGGACGCGTAGACAAGATGCCCGATCCTCTTTGCGTATTTGCAGAATTCCAGAATGTTTTGATGGCCGACAAGATTTGAACGCGTGTAGGCGTCCGGATCTTCCAGGCTGTAGCGCACGCCCGGTTGCGCGGCGAGATGCACCACAACTTCAAATGGGCCTTGCTCCGCTGCCGAGCCCAGGGCGTTGGAATCCGTGATGTCGATCTTGGCAAAGCTGAAGTCCTTACGGCCTTCCAGCCGTGCCAGTCGCGCGTGCTTGAGGGCGGGGTCGTAATGACCCTGGAACGAGTCGACGCCATATATGACGTGCCCTCGATCAAGCAGTGCCGCCGCAAGGTGAAATCCGATAAATCCGGCGCAGCCCGTCAACAAAACCCGCATCGTATTCGCCCAAGTGGACCCGCGACCACGCTTCCGTGTAAGAAACGCGGCGCAAGCTCTGACCTATCAGCACGCTGATGTCCACACCCCCGCCCATCCGTAAGGCCGTCCTGCCCGTGGCGGGCATGGGTACGCGCTTTCTTCCCGCGACCAAGGCGCTGCCCAAAGAAATGTTGCCGGTGGTGGACAAACCGGTAGTGCAATACGCGGTGGAAGAGGCGCAGGCGGCGGGCATCGAGCAGTTCATCTTCGTGACCGGGCGAGGAAAGTACGTGATTGAGGACCATTTCGATCATGCCTATGAGCTGGAGGCGCTACTAAGCGCGCGTGAAAAGACCTCGGAATTGAACAGCCTTCTGGAAGGCCTTCCCGAGACCGGCTCGGTTAGTTTCACCCGCCAGCAGACGCCGCAAGGTCTGGGCCACGCGGTTTGGTGCGCCAGGCATTTTGTAGGCGACGAGCCCTTTGCCGTGTTGCTGCCGGATGATCTGCTGATCGGCGAACCCGGCGCCCTTTCCGAGATGGTCCGCGCATACCGCGAGATAGGGGGTGGGCTGATCGTCCTTGCGGAGGAAAAATCGAAAGAAGAAGCGAAACGCTATGGTGTGATCAAGCCGGGCGCGGTCCGGGGTGACATCACGGAAGTAAAAGACATCGTTGAAAAACCGAAGGACCCCCCTTCTACGCTGACTGTCGTCGGGCGCTACATTCTTCCCGCGGAAATCTTTTCCGAGCTCGACCGCCAGGAGCGTGGCGCGGGAAACGAAATCCAACTCACGGACGCCATGCGGCGTTTAATCGGGCGCGTGCCGTTTCACGCTGTTCGCTCCAAAGCCGCGCGTTACGACTGCGGCGACAAGATCGGATTTCTGCACGCCAACATCGCGGTCGGCCTTCAACGGCCCGACATTGCGCCAGCCCTGAAGGCTATCCTGGCTAATCTGAAAAGCTGAACTTACGGCCGGTTGTAGCGGTCTTCCATTCGCACGATGTCGTCTTCGCCCAAATACGATCCGATCTGAACTTCCACAATGGCGGCATCCTCCTCGCCCGGATTCTCCAACCTGTGTTCGGTACCCAAAGGGACGAAGACGTGCTCGTTCACCTTATATGTGCGAGCGATGGTGCCGACGGTAATGCGAGGCTCACCCTTAACCACCACCCAATGTTCGGCCCGCTTCTCGTGGTACTGGAGGGACAAGGCCTCGCCTGCGCGCACTTCAATCAGCTTCACCTGGAAACCGTTGCCGCGCGAGAGAACGGTGAAGCAACCCCATGGCCGTTCGACGCGCTCGTGGTTCCCCGGTTTGAGATCGGTGACACCGACCTTTTCGGCCAACGCGATCAGTTCGCCATCTTCGTCGCGCGCCGCCACGAGTACGAATTCTCCCTCCACCACGACCAGCACATCGTGAATCTCGGCCGCCGCGATAACCGCAGACCCGGCCTTCACGTAAAGTCCGTCGAGTTCCTTTAGCAACGCCTTCGGCACAATCGCGTTCCCACTGCCTCTTTCCGCAGCCAGACGCATTAACCCCTCGAAGCTACCGACGTCTACCCAGCGCGTATGCAGCGCCACCACGGCGCCACGCGTGCTTCTTTCCATTACAGCGCAGTCGAATGAGACCTCTGGACGTTCGGCAACCGCGCCTTTCGCGAGGTACACAAAATCTCCGTCCGTTTGCGCTAGCCCGTACACATTCGCCGCGGCAACCGCGACCGCTGGCGCATGCGCTTCAATTTCTTCAAGCAGCCTGTCCGCACGTGCGACGAAGTGGCCCGTGTTCCACAGGCAGCTGTTCTTGAAAAATCGGGCCGCGGTTTCTCGGTCCGGTTTTTCATTGAAGCCAGCGATGCGGAAGCCTCCGTTTCCAAGCGGGGCACCTGGATCGATGTACCCATATTGAGTTGAAGCCTGGTCAGGTTGCGCGCCAAGCAGCACGATCTCGCCCTCCGCGGCCAACCCCAGGGCGCAGTCGAGCGCAGCATGAAAGGCCTCCTCGCTGCCAAACCAGGAGTCGCACGGAAGCAGCGCAATCAGCAAGTCTGGGCTTTGCCTGTCTGCGATACACGCGGCCACCGCCGCAGCAAATGCGGTGGATCGGGGAAGTGGTTCAAGGACAATTGTTCCAATGGGACATCGCGAATCCAGAAGCACCGATCGCGTCGCTGCCGCATGCTCGACGGATGTGAGAACGAGCGGCGGCAAGGCGTCGCTGCGTGATGCTGCCCGTGAGCACACATCCACGATCAGAGGGCACGTGGAAATCAGCGGCAACAGATGCTTGGGTTTTGATGCGCGCGACAACGGCCAGAGCCGCGTGCCCAGGCCGCCCGCCATGATCACGGGTTGAAATGTCCGCATCTCCGGCATGCATGGTGTTCCGCCACCGGGACCGCTGCAACAGGCTGCCCTATTGTGAAAATGGATAATTTTAGTGAGCCCGGTCGGGATCGAACCGACGACCTCCTGATTAAAAGTTCGCGCCCGCACCGTTCCCTATCGTTTCCCATTATGCCAACCCATTGAAACGCCTCAAGTCACGCTTCACGATCGTTCCCGGTTCGATCCCTGGATTCCAGCGCGGTGATGCCCCGGTGATGCCCGGGATCGAGAATGGAAAGAGCGGAAACGATGCAAGCGAACATCACCAAGCGTGTCGTCGACTGCCTCGAGGGCGTTACCGACAAAGAGGCGACACTGTGGGATGAGAACGTCAAAGGCTTCGGCGTGCGCGCGAGACTGGGAGGGACGCTTACCTATATCGTGCGGTACCGGCCGGGTGGAGGTGGCAGACGGGCGCCATTGCGCACCTACACTATCGGACGCCATGGCTCGCCTTGGACGCCTGACAGCGCCCGCGCAGAAGCCAAGCGCATCCTGGCATTGGTCATTCAGGGCGTTGATCCGGCGGGTGATCGCGCTTCCGCGCGCCTAGCACCCCTCGTTGCCGACCTGGCCCACCGCTTCCTCTCGGAGCACGTCAGGCCCAAGCGCAAGCCGCGCACGGCCGAGGAATATGAGCGGC
This sequence comes from Alphaproteobacteria bacterium, assembly GCA_052389895.1. Taxonomy (GTDB): domain Bacteria; phylum Pseudomonadota; class Alphaproteobacteria; order Micropepsales; family Micropepsaceae; genus CAVVXX01. The sequence continues at coordinate 19,465 of JBQTHM010000010.1, forward strand.
TGATCTCCCTTTACGTGCTGCCTTCACTGGGACAGCGCCGCGTCGTGGACGTGCTCCGCAATGACGTCGCGAAACTGCACTACCAGCTCCGCGACACGCCCTATCAGGCCAATCGTCTGCTTGCGGTGCTGCGCAAAATGTTCACGCTGGCCGAGCGCTGGGGCATGCGCGGCGATGGATCCAACCCCGCCCGCCACATCGACAAGTACGCCGAGCGTCCGCGAGAGCGAATGCTATCCGGTGAAGAGTTGGCAAAGCTGGGCCAGGCACTCAGGAACTACCACGGCTGGCCGCATGCGAAGGCAGCCATCCTGCTCCTCCTCTTCACCGGAGCGCGCCGCTCGGAAATCTTGGGGCTACGCTGGGACTGGATCGACTTCGAGCGCGGCGAGGCGAGCCTCCCCGACAGCAAGACAGGTGCGAAGATCCTGGAGCTGCCCCCTGTCGCACTCGAGTTGCTCGCCCGCCTGTGGCCTGACGGATATTTTGTACCAGCAGGATAGAGAGACTACTGCATCATTGGGGCGCCATCCAGCTTGGTTGCGCATGGATTGATTGTCTGTGGTGCAGGCGGTCGATAGCCAAGTGAGGAGTGTG
>JBQTHM010000011.1:0-15985 GCA_052389895.1 Alphaproteobacteria bacterium
ATGAAACCCGCGAGGTTAATTCAATTTATTTAAAAGATTTCTAAACTCCCTGTGGGGCCCTCTTCACTAAATTTCGCACGCTTGCCACGGGGGCGCCGGCGCCCGCGGCCCTGGACACGCCCGCCGATCTCAATGAACGCGCTTCTGGCCGATTCTTTCGCCCTTTTCGTGAAGACGAAAAACTTCCACTGGCATGTCAGTGGACCGCATTTTCGCATTTATCACCTGCTGTTCGACGAGTACGCGGAGCAGATCTTCAAGACGACGGACGAGCTCGCCGAGCGCGTACGCAAGATCGGCGGCACAACGCTTCATTCTGTCGGCGAAATCGCAAAGCTCCAGCGGATCAAGGACAATGACGCCGCCTTCGTGACCCCATTCGACATGCTCCGTGAGCTGATGGAGGACAACAAGTCGGTAATGGTCGCCATGCGCGAAACACATGCTCTCTGCGAAGAGCGCGGCGACGTGGCGACCGCCAGTCTGCTTGAAATTTTCGTCGATGGCGCGGAAGAGCGAAACTGGTTTTTGTTCGAGCGCAGCCGGAAGTTCGATCCCACCTGCCACTGAACGCAGTCGTGATCGCGCGGGTTGGCGCGCTTTTTCTGTGGTGACCGGGCATCTGCTAGTCTCCCGGACGGAATCGGCGGGGGAGCAGCATGGCATACGCGCGGAATATCATTCTTGCTTTCACACTCCTTATTTCGTTGACGGCCATGGCCGCCGCGCAGGACGCGGCGCCGGCAGCGCAAAGCGAACAGGCTGCGCCTTCTGGTCCGGAAGTGCTTCCGATACCCGAAGCCGCGCAGCCGATGGTCTCCTTCGATCCCCAAAAGGCAACCGATGCGTATCTATCGCTTATCAAGGGCGAGGCGCGCGAAAAATCGGATGAATACTTCGAGGGCGGTTACGTTCTCCAGCCCGTCGAAGTCGGCTATGGCCTCGCTGTCGCTGCGCTTCTCCTCTGGGGCGGGTTTTCCGCGCGCATGCGCAACCTCGCACAGCGCGTAACCAGGTTGCGTTTTTTCCAGGTTCCCGTCTATGCGCTGATGTATTTCGTTGCCGCGGCGGTATTGACGTTTCCCTATACCGTCTACGTGCAGTTTTTCCGCGAGCACGAATACGGGCTGTCGAACCAGAATTTCGCCGGCTGGTTCGGTGATTTTACTACGCTATTTGGCGTTTCACTGCTGTTCCTGATCGTGCTGGTGACGATCGTCTATGCTTTCATACGCTGGACGAAGGAACGCTGGTGGATTTGGGGTACAGTAATCTCCGTCGCCTTTCTTGCATTCGCGACCATGGTCGCGCCGGTCTACATCAACCCGCTGGTCAACGACTACAAGCCGCTGGCCGAAGGTCCGCTGAAGGAGGACATCCTTTCTATGGCGCGCGCCAACGGCGTGCTGGCGGACAATGTGTGGGAATTCAATGCGTCGAAACAGACCAAAAGAATTTCCGCGAATGTCTCGGGCCTCTTCGGAACAACGCGCATTTCGCTTAACGACAATCTACTCAACCGTTCCACGCGCGAGGAAATCAGGGCGGTCATGGGCCACGAGCTGGGCCACTATGTGCTTGGCCATGTTTACGCCCTGTTTTCCACATTCCTCGTCATCATCTTTGTTGCCCTCGGCTTCACGCATTGGGCGTTCAAGAGGCTTACGTCCGCCTTCGGCAAGCAATGGGGCGTGCAATCCATAGATGATCCTGCGGGCATGCCGGTTATTTTTGCCCTTCTATCTGTCTTCTTTTTTGCTGCCACGCCCGTGCTCAACACACTCATCCGAACGGGCGAAGCGGAAGCAGATATTTTCGGTCTGAACGTTGCGCGTGAGGCGGACGGCTTTGCGACAGTGGCACTGAAGCTCGCCGAATACCGCAAGCTCGATCCCGAGCCCTGGGAAGAATTCGTGTATTACGACCATCCGTCGGGCCGCTCGCGCATCTCCATGGCCATGTACTGGAAGGCCGAGCATCTGGACGAGCTAAGAAACAAATGACGGCCGGCGCAAGCTATACCGGCCGGTGCCTGTGCGGCGAAGTCAGGTTTCGCGCAACGGGCGAGCCAAAATGGTCAGCGTACTGCCATTGTAAAAGCTGCCGCCGCGCAACGGGCGCACCCGTCGCGGCTTACGCCGGCTTCCCGTCCGACAAGGTGCAATGGATTGGCGCCAATCCCGCATATTACGAGTCCTCACCGGGCGTAAGACGCGGATTTTGCCCGCGCTGCGGATCCTCAGTGTATTACGAGGGCGAACGCTGGCCCGGTGAAACGCATCTGCATCTCGGACTTTTCGACGAGCCGCAGCGAATCGTGCCAATCAAAGAAGCGTTCAAAGCAGAAAAGTTACCCTGGCTAAAACTTGAGGTGTGACACTCAGCGCGCTAGCAACTTGCGCAACTCGGGAACAAGCTGATTGCGCTTGACGGAGATCTGCGCCGGGCGGTCCTTGACCCAGACAGCGCGCGATTCGACCGACTTCGCAAGCTCTGCGCCGAGCGCAAGATCCTTTAGCGTCACCTCACGCTTTGCTCGTTCGTCGCCGCCCTCGATCACGGCAATGGCTGCGCCGCGCTTGTCTGCATATTTGAGTTGCGCTTTCATTCCACCATCGCCCGTGTAGGTTTCGGCACGCAGGCCGGCCTCGCGGAGCTCGCGAGCCAAAGCAAAACTGGCGGCCGCATCCGCTTTTTCGAGCACAAGCACAAACACCAGCGGCGTGCATTCAGAAGAAGCCAGTCCGCGCAGACACAACGCGGTCAGAAAGCGGCTGACGCCAATCGAGATCCCCGTTGCGGGTACCTGCTGGCCAGTGAAACGCGCCACGAGATCGTCGTACCTGCCGCCGCCAGCCAGCGAGCCGATTATAACCTGCTCGCCCAGCTCATTCGTCACGCGAAACTGCGGCGCCGCTTCAAACACCGCGCCCGTGTAATAGTCGAGCCCGCGAACGACGCTGGTATCAATCCGTATCCTGTCCGGCCCGTACCCGCATTTGCGCACTAGTGCCTCTATCGCGCGCAAGGTTTGAACGCCCTCCCGGCCAGCCGCACTGTCGCCAACGGCCTTTTCTATACGCGCGTCACCATCGCCCGCGGCTGCATTCGAAATGAACGCGAGTACGCTGTCGACCTGCCCGGGAGAAAGTTCCGCGCCTCTCGTAAAATCGCCGGAATCATCCTTCCGGCCCTTTCCGAGGAGAGCGCGGACGCCTTCGAGCCCAAACCGATCCATTTTATCAATTGCGCGAAGCACGGCACCGCGCCGCGACGAATCGATGTGTGCGCTTTCAAGCACGCCGTCCAGAACCCTGCGACTGTTCAGCTTAACGGCGTATTCGCCCTGCTTGAGGCCGAGCGCCTCCAGCGCATCGCACACCATCATGAGGAGCTCGGCATCGGCGGCCGGAGAGGACGAACCGACCGTGTCCGCGTCAAACTGGACAAACTCGCGGTAGCGTCCAGGGCCGGGCTTTTCGTTTCGCCACAGCGTGCCGACCTGATAACGCCGGAATGGTTTGGGCAGGTTCTGGAAATTCTCGGCGACGTAACGCGCGAGCGGCGCCGTCAAATCGTAGCGTAGCGCCAGCCACTGCCCGTCGTCGTCTTCCAGCGAAAACACGCCTTCGTTCGGCCGATCCTGCTCGGGCAGGAATTTCCCCAGCGCGTCCGCGTATTCAAACGAGGGAGTCTCAAGCGCCTCAAAGCCGTAGCTTTCATACACGGCCCGAACGGTATCCAGCATGCGCCGTTCGGCCGCGATTTCATCGGGACCCCGGTCGCGAAAGCCGCGCGGGATTCGCGCTTTGGGACGAAATGACTTGTCGTTCATGGCTGGCCGGTTGATAGCAGAGCCGGGCCGAAGGTGCGAGTAATGCGCAGGGAATGGTACAGCTGGGTGGGCTCGAACCACCGACCTTCGGAGCCACAATCCGACGCTCTAGCCAACTGAGCTACAGCTGCCCAAGGGAGGCCCAGAACCTATGAGTCGGACCCCCGGATTGCAAGCGTTCCACATGCAGGCGTCGCGGGCAGGAGAGTTCGGATAGTCTGCCGATTCATGGAGCACCGGCCGACGCGATGACCACGCTTCCGCAGACTCAAACGGGACAAGCGCGCTCGCGCCCGAACACGCTCGGAATCCTGGCGCTCGTTCTTGCGCTGCTCCTGGCCATTCCGCTTGTGGTCGTCTGCGCGAGCGTGCTGCAGGGGCCAAGCAGCACGTTCGCCCACATCGCAGCGACGCTAATGCCGGTGTACATGCTGAACACAGTGGCGCTCGGCCTTATTGTAGTTTTAGGCGTGTTGATCCTTGGCGTGCCGCCGGCGTGGCTCGTTTCGACCTGCATATTTCCCGGGCGGCGCTTTCTCGAAGCGGCGCTCGTTCTGCCGCTTGCGGCGCCCGCCTACGTTCTTGCGTATGCCTACACCGACCTTCTTGATTCCTATGGGCCCGTTCAATCCGCGCTGCGTAGCGCGTTCGGGTGGGAAACGGGCGAGTATTGGTTTCCCGAGATCCGGTCTCTTCCCGGTGCGGCTCTCATGCTCATACTTGTGCTTTATCCTTATGTGTTTCTGCTCGCACGGGCGCGCTTTCTCACTGAGTCAGCAACGATGCTGGATGCGGCACGCCTTCTAGGCCGGGGGCGTTGGCACGCGTTCTTTTCCGTTTCCCTAAAGCTCGCGCGGCCCGCTATTGTCGCGGGCGCAGCGCTTGCCATGATGGAAGCGTTCGCGGACTACGGCACGGTCGCGTATTTTGGCGTCCCCGTATTCAGCACAGGCATTTATCGCGCCTGGTTTTCCTTCGCTGATCCAGTGTCCGCAGCGCAGCTTGCTGCGTTCCTGATCGGCCTTGTCGCCATTGCGCTCTGCGCTGAGCGTCTTTTCCGCGGCGATGCGCGCTATCACGAAACGGGTCGTGGTGATCGCCGGCCAAGCCCGGTCAAGCTGAACCCGGCGCAGTCATACGGCGCCATCGCACTTTGCGGCCTGCCGCCGCTATTCGGATTTTTTATCCCGGCCTTATCCCTGCTTTTGCTCGTGATTGATGCGGGCGCAAGCGCACGCGAGTTTTGGCGCGACCTTGGCAACACGCTCTTCGTTGCGGGCGTTGCTGCGGCCATGGTTACGCTTATTGCAGCAATCCTTGCGTTTGTCCGGCATAACTATGCAAACAAGATCACAGCGCGGGCCGCAGATTTGGTAGGGCTCGGCTATGCCGCACCGGGGGCGGTAATTGCAGTGGGCATACTTATTCCGCTTTCCTTCGCCGACAATGCGGTCGACGCCTTGTTCCGCGCGCAGTTTGGCGTTTCCACAGGGTTGCTGCTGACAGGCAGCATATTTGCCCTCATTTTCGCCTATGCGGTGCGCTTTTCCGCCGTAGCGCTGCACGGGACCAGCGCAGGGCTAGAACGCATCACGCCCTCAATCGGCGGGGCTGCGCGCATGCTTTCGCGAAGCAGTTGGGATGCGCTGATTCGCGTCTATACGCCCATGCTGGCGCCGAGCGCGCTCACCGCTGCACTGATCGTATTTGTTGACGTGATGAAGGAGCTTCCGGCGACGCTAATACTGCGCCCCTTTAATTTCGATACGCTGGCCGTTGCGGCCTACAATTATGCTGCCGACGAGCGCCTCGGCTTCGCTGCGCTGCCATCGCTTGCCATCGTGGCGGCGGGCATCGTGCCCTGCCTTCTTCTCATCCGCGGGATAACGGCAGCCGCCCGTGGGCGGGAAGCGCCGCCCGTGCCCCTGCCCTAGCGCCAGCCGTACTTGTCAAAGAGCATCTGCGCCTTGGCCTGGTTTTCGCCAAAGACCGCCACGTTAAGCGTGTCCGCCTTGAACGGACCCAGCGCCTTTACCGCATCGCTTGGAGGGACGGAGGGCGCAATAGGGAACTCGCGGTTCTCATCGGTGAATACGCGCTGCGCCGCGTCGCTTGCGAGGTATTCGAGGAACTTCACCGCGTTCTGCTTGTGCGGCGCGTTCTTGAGAACTCCGCCGCCAGAAATATTCACATTGGTACCGAAACCGTCCTGATCGGGCCAGACTATTTTCACCGCATTGGCGGCCCTGCGGTCCGCCTCGTTTTCAGAAGTCTTAAGGCGCACATAATAGTAATGATTGGCAATCGTCACGCCGCATGCGCCCGCCGCGACATCCTTCAATAGCGACGTATCATTGCCAGCGATGGGCTTGGCGAGATTCGCGACAACCCCCTTTACCCATTCGCCGGCCCTTTTTTCGCCCCAATGAGCGATAAGGGCACCGAGCAGGGACAGGTTGTAGATTTCGGAACTCGAGCGCATGCAGACTTTGCCCTTGAGGAAGGGCGAAGCAAGGTCCGCATACCCTTTGATGGATTTCGGATCGACCTTTGTCGGGTTCACGAAGATGGCACGGGCGCGTGTGGCAAAACCGAACCAGAGATTCTCCGGATCGCGCAGGTTCGCGGGAATCCTCGATTCTAGAATGGCGGAACGCACCGGCTGAAACACGTGTGACTGTTCTGCGAGCCACAAATTGCCAGCATCCACAGTGAGGAAAACGTCGCCAGGGCTGTTCTTGCCCTCAGCCTTGAGACGCGCGAGCAACTCGGGCCCGCGGCCCTCAATGAGATTGACCTTTACGCCTGCTGACTTAGTGAAGCCGTCATAAAGAAGGCGATCCGAAGGGTAATGCCGGGCAGAATAGATGTTGACTTCTGTGGCGGCCACGGCGGCCAGCGGAAATCCAAGCACCAAAACGGCGGCGGAAATCCATAGGGTCTTGCGGTACATGTTCAGTCTCTTAAGGTGATGGCGCCAGCCGCAGACATTCAAAAAGAACGCATCCATGCCTGCATTGAAACTCGTGCCCGCTTTGGCGCCGCTGTCGTTCTGGCGTTCCGTGAGGGAAACTAGCGATGCGGTGGAGCTCGATGCAAGGGCCTGGCCGCGCATTGATGCCGCACGCGCTGCAATAGAAAAAGTTCTGACAGAAGACCGAGTCGTCTATGGGGTTAATACCGGTTTCGGCAAACTTGCGCACACACGCATTTCCCCCGACAAGCTTCACCAGCTTCAGCGTAATCTTGTCTTAAGCCACGCGACAGGCGTCGGGCCCGAATTGCCAAGTGACGTCGTGCGCCTCGTGCTCGCGCTTAAGGTCGCAAGCCTTGCGCGCGGCCACTCCGGCGTGCGGCGCACCGTCATCGAATATCTCCTGCGCCTGCTTAACCACGGCGTCATCCCGGCAATTCCGGCGCAAGGATCCGTTGGCGCTTCCGGCGACCTGGCTCCGCTCGCGCATATGTCGGCGGTCCTTATTGGGGAAGGGTTCGCCTATGCGAAGGGCCGGCGAATAGCAGCAGCGGACGCGATCAAGGAAATCGGACTTGCCCCGCTCACGCTCGAGCCCAAGGAAGGGCTCGCCCTCCTCAATGGCACGCAGGTTTCCACCGCTCTGGCGCTGGCAGGACTCTTCGATGCGGAAGCCAATCTCGAGGCCGCGCTCATTGCCGGCGCGCTGTCCACCGATGCAGTCAAGGGCAGCGACACGCCGTTCGAATCGCGCATCCAGGAGGTTCGAGGCCAGCCCGGACAAATTGAAGCAGCGAAAGTTCTGCGCGAACTCATGCGCGGCAGCGCGATCCGCCAGTCCCATTTGAATTGCGAGCGTGTGCAGGACCCCTATTCCATCCGCTGCCAGCCGCAGGTTATGGGCGCCTGTCTCGATCTGCTGGGCCACGCCGCGCACACATTCGCAATCGAGGCGAACGCCGTAACAGACAATCCGCTCATATTTTCCGAGGACGGAGCAGTCCTGTCGGGCGGCAATTTCCATGGCGAGCCCATCGCCCTGGCCGCGGATGCGCTCGCGATCGCAATCGCGGAAATCGGCGCCCTTTCCGAGCGGCGCACCGCTCTTCTCATCGATGCGAGCTTGAGCGGCTTGCCGCCATTTCTTGCGCGCGATAGCGGCGTGAATTCAGGATTCATGGTGGCCCATGTCACCGCTGCCGCGCTTGCATCCGAAAACAAATCTCTGGCACATCCGGCATCTGTGGACTCATTGCCGACCTCGGCCAATCAGGAGGATTTCGTGTCCATGGCGACGTTCGCTGCGCGGCGCCTGGAAACCATGAATCGCAATGCGGCGAACATCATCGCGATTGAACTGCTAGCGGCGAGTGAAGGAATTGGATTTCATCGCCCGCTTGCGAGTTCGCCCCTGCTCGAGCGCGCCGTCGCGCTCATCCGCGGGCGCGTCCCGGCGTTCGAAACCGACCGGTATTTTGCGCCGGCAATCAAAGAAGCAGCCGAGATGGTACGCGCCCGCGTTTTTCAACCTCTTTTGCGCGAACATCTCCGCCTCCCTTCGGCGTAGAATCGAATCGTTCACAAAGGGGTTCGCAAGCGAATGCCGGCCGCTGAGCGCACAAAACGCGCTCTCCGCTGTCATTGACTTCCGTTCCGCGCACGCCAAGCTTTCAAATCACGAATCACGCGCCAAGCGCTCCCGCGCGATGGAGCACGGTCTTTCATGCTGTCCTATGCGATTCGACGCGTGCTGGGAGCCATACCAACTCTTCTCGTCATCATCACGCTTGCGTTTTTCATGATGCATCTCGCTCCGGGCGGGCCGTTCGACAGCGAGCGCCGCCTGCCGCCGGAAATCGAGCGCAACATCCAGGCTGCGTACGATCTCGACAAGCCGCTCTACGAACAATATCTGATCTATCTCGGCCGGCTAATGAAGGGCGACTTCGGCCCGTCCTTCAAGAACAAGGACTTCACAGTCAGCGAGCTGATAGCGGTCGGGTTGCCGGTCAGCATGCGTCTGGGCATTTCGGCGATGATATTGGCTGTCACCGTCGGCACGGTCCTCGGCATTGCCGCTGCACTCAATCAGAATCGCGTGGGCGACTTCACGGTGATGGCTGTCGCGATGGGCGGCATCACCATTCCCACCTTTGTCACTGCGCCGCTTCTCACGCTCGTCTTCGGCGTGTACGGCCTCCACATCTTCGGCGCGGAGATCAGACTGCCCGTTGGAGGCTGGGAAGGCGGCAGATTCGAAAACATGATCCTGCCCGTGATCGTTCTCGCCCTTCCGCAGATTGCCATCATCTCGCGGCTCATGCGCGGGAGCATGATAGAGGTGCTGCATTCCAGCTATGTGCGCACGGCGCGCGCGAAGGGCCTTTCCTGGTATCGCGTGGTCACGCGCCACGCCCTGCGCGCGGCGCTTCTACCGCTGGTGAGCTATCTGGGGCCGGCGACGGCGGACATTGTTACGGGCTCGCTTGTGGTCGAGCAGATTTTCGGACTTCCCGGTGTCGGCCGGTATTTCGTGCTGGGCGCGCTCAACCGCGATTACACGCTGGTGATGGGCGTCGTCATATTCTATGCCGCGATAATCATTTTTCTCAATCTGCTCGCGGACATTCTGTACCGCGTGCTTGATCCTCGCGTAGGGTACAACCGATGACGCATGCGGCCACCGCCGACCTGATGCAGCGCTCGCAGACCATCAAGGGCCGCAGCCTTTGGGTGGATGCGCGCCGGCGGCTCATTCGCAACAAAGCCGCCGTCGTCAGCATGGTCTTGCTCGGCGTCATTACCCTCATGGCCGTATTCGCTCCTTTCCTTTCTCCGTACGCGTACGATTACCAAGACTATGCCGTGGTTTCTTGCGCACCGGAATGGTGGCACGACCCAACTGTCGTGTGTCACGCGGGTGGAAGTCATTGGTTCGGCACGGACTCGCTTGGGCGCGATCTCTTCGTTCGCACGCTATACGGCGCGCGCGTGTCGCTGGCCGTCGGCTTGACCGCAAGCCTAGTGAGCCTATTCATCGGCGTAATTTACGGTGCGACTGCGGGATTTTTCGGCGGCCGCATAGATGAACTAATGATGCGGTTCGTTGACACGCTCTATTCCCTTCCTTTCATCTTTTTCGTGATCATCCTAATGGTCATATCCGACCGGAATTTCTTTCTGCTGTTCGTTGCGATCGGCGCTATTCAGTGGTTGACCATGGCGCGCATCGTTCGCGGCCAAACACTCTCACTCAAGGAAACGGAATTCATTGAAGCGGCACGTGCCTCTGGCGTAGGAACGTGGGGCATCATCCGCCGCCACATCATTCCAAACGTCGCCGGACCGGTAATTATCTATATGACCCTAAGCATTCCCGCCGTTGTGCTGGCGGAAAGTTTTCTTTCGTTTCTGGGTCTCGGCATTAGCGACCCGCTTACTTCGTGGGGAGTGCTCATCGCCGAAGGTGCAAACGCGATGGAAGTCGCGCCGTGGCTTCTGGTGTTTCCGGCGGTGTTTATGGCGGTGACGCTATTCTGCTTCAACTTTATAGGCGACGGTCTGCGCGACGCGCTAGACCCGAGGGACCGGTGAAATGGCAGACTCTGTGTTCACGCTGAGGAATTTCGATGTTCGCTTCGACACGCCCGAAGGGGAAGTCTATGCCGTATGCAATGTGGGATTCGATATTCGAGAGGGCGAAAGTCTAGGCGTTGTTGGCGAATCCGGTTCCGGAAAGAGCCAGATGTTCTTGGGCGCGTTGGGGCTGCTTGCCAGCAATGGGCGCGCCTCAGGCAGCGTACGTTACAGGAGCGAAGAGATTCTCGGCGCTCCAGAACGCAAATTGACTCGCATTCGCGGCGCAAAAATCTCGATGATTTTTCAGGACCCACTCACTTCGCTAACCCCTCACATGCGCGTAGGCGCTCAGATTACGGAGGCTTTGCAAACGCATCAGAAACTCTCCAGGACGGAAGCCGAAAGGCGCGTGTTCGAGATGCTCGAGCTCGTGCGCATTCCGGAAGCGACGCGCCGAATGCGCCAGTACCCGCACGAACTTTCGGGGGGCATGCGCCAGCGCGTGATGATCGCCATGGGAATGGTTTGCAGTCCCGAGCTGCTGATTGCGGACGAGCCAACGACCGCGCTCGACGTCACCGTGCAAGCACAAATACTGGAAATCATGCGGGACCTGCGCAAGAAGCTGAACACGTCTGTCGTCCTGATCAGCCATGATATGGGCGTCATCGCATCCATGTGTGACCGCATAATCGTGATGCGCGAAGGCGAATTCGTCGAAACGGGCTCGGCCGACGACATTTTCTATCGACCCAAGCACGACTACACGCGCATGTTGCTGGAATCCATGCCGAGGCTAGATGAGCCAGACAGTGCGCGCCGGCCCATGGTGCCCCCGCTGGCGGACCGGGAAAGCAGGCCAGCCATTCTCACGATTGAGGATCTGAAAGTCTATTTTCCCGTCCGTGTGACGACCTCGCTCTTGCCCAAACACAAACAGCTTCGCGCGGTCGACGGAGTGAGCTTCGAACTGAAGCAGGGCGAAACACTGGGCGTTGTTGGAGAGTCAGGTTGCGGAAAATCGACCCTGGCGCGCGCAATACTTCGCCTTTTGCCGGCTTGGTCCGGAAGGGTGCTCTGGTGTGGAACAAATTTGGCCAAAACGCATGAAAAAGAAATCCGCAACTTGCGCAAGGATTTGCAGATCGTCTTTCAGGATCCGCTGGCTAGCCTCGATCCCCGGCTAACCGTCGGCGAGAGCATCGCCGAGCCGTTGCGCGCGCTGCGGCCCGATCTCTCCCGCGCTGAAGTGCACCGCGTTGTGTCCTCTGCCATGGAAAAAGTGGGATTGGACCCCAGATGGATGAATCGATATCCGCATGAATTTTCCGGCGGACAGAACCAGCGCGTAGGCGTCGCTCGCGCCGTCGTCCTCGGGCCCAGACTCGTGGTGTGCGACGAAGCCGTGAGCGCGCTCGATGTTTCCATTCAGGCCCAGATCATCAGCCTGATCATCGGCATACAGAAGCAGTCCGACATGTCGCTGATCTTCATTAGCCACGATCTGTCGGTGGTTCGTCAGGTTTCGCACCGCGTGATGGTCCTCTTCCTTGGACGGATTGTGGAGCTCGCGGACCGCCACACTATCTATCTGGATCCCAAGCATCCTTATACGAGGGCGCTGATTTCGGCTGTGCCAATTCCCGATCCCAAAATCGAGCGCGCGAAATCGCGCTATAAGCTGGCTGGCGACCTGCCATCGCCGCTCGATTCGCGTGCCGCCCTGAAGTTTCTTAGATCCAAAATGATCGACGACCCCGATGCAGAACAGTATGTGCCGAAACTGATCGAGGTCACGCCAGGCCATTTCGTTGCCGAGCACGATCCGGTAGCCGCTACTTGACGCGGCGCGCCTTAAAAATAAGATTCTGATCGTTTATCTTCAGGTTGTAGCTACCCAAAAGACCGCGCGAAATGATCACCTTGTTCCGGGATGCCGGTTTGAGAAAGCGCGCCACGCCCGTGTCGGCGTCGAGCTGGCGCCAGACCTGACCGTTATCGAGAAAGACGATAAACTTGCCGAACGGCGTCATGGCGTATTCCGTGACGCCAGCCGTGATGCTTTCCAGGATCTCGACCTCTTCTTCGGGCGCGCGCACCTGCGCTTTTCCGAATTCTTCCGGCGTGGTGGGGCCTTCGCGCGACCCGAATACGCCACCGAAATCGAAGCCGAAGAGCGAAATCCTATCCTCTTCCGTGCGCTCAGACGGCTTCTTCATCGCCGCAACGGTTTCGCGGAGCTGGGGCGCAAGCTTGTCGAAGCAGGCGAGCCTTTCGATAGAATCCTTGGCCTCTGCGCATTGGGCCAAGAGGTTCAGCATTTCGCGCGGGGTTGCTGCCAGGGCAATAGGCGCTGCGGCAAGCATCGCCACCGCCAGAATCGTTAGGCGCAAATTCATTTGTTGTTCATCCGGTCCTTGATGGAGTTGGTCTGGGGCCGCCGCCCGCGGATCGCCCGGATTGTATAGGCCATAGCGCGGGCCCGTGCGAGTGGCCACACGTAACGAAAATATTCACCCTTGCGGCCCTAAACTCGGGCAATCTGGATGCAAGCGGGAGACCCCTCGCATGATCCGACCCAGCATCGCCGTTCTTGTCGCGGGATTGCTATTCTTTGCCGCGGGCGGTGCCGCCGCGCAGTCCGTGCTCAAGCGCGGCAATGGCGGCGAGCCGAAAAGCCTTGATCCGCATTATACGGACCTTGTCCTGGAATCGAACATCATCGGCGATTTGCTGGTTGGGTTGACCACAGAGGACGCAGAAGGCAACGCGATACCGGGCGCCGCCGAACGTTGGACCGTTTCCCCCGACGGCAAGACCTGGACATTTCATCTGCGTGACCATGTGTGGTCGGACAGCGTGCCCGTGACCGCGCAGGATTTTCTCTTTGCGTGGCAGCGCATCCTCAATCCCAAGATGGCTGCGCCATATGCCTATCAGCTCTGGGTGATCAAGAACGCCAAGGCCGTCAGTGAAGGCAAAGTTCCTGTGACATCGCTCGGTGCGACCGCAAGGGACGCGCGCACGCTCGTAGTCGAACTCGAACATCCGGCTCCCTACCTGCCCGAGTTGCTGACACACATTGCCGCCTACCCCGTGCCGCGACATGTGGTCGAAGCGAAGGGGAGTGCCTGGGCGCGCCCGACGAATTACGTCACGAACGGGCCCTATGTCGTCTCGGAATGGATTCCGAACGACCACGTTACTCTCAAGAAGAATCCGAAGTTCTTCGATGCAAGGAATGTGCGTATCGATGAGGTAATTTACTACCCGACAAATGACGCGGTCGCCGCGATTAAATGGATTCGCGGAGGATTGATCGATACGCAGGATCCGTTCCCCTCGCAACTAATCGACTGGCTGCGCCCGAATATGCCGCGGGCGCTGCAGATGCAGCCCTATCATTCAGTCTATTACCTCAACTTCAACATTAGGCGGAAGCCCTTCCAGGACGCTCGTGTGCGCGAAGCGTTCAACCTTGCATTCGACCGCGAGACGCTCACGAACAAGATTATCAGGCTGGGTGAACCGGCCGCCTACAGCATTGTCCCGCCGAAAATGGCGAACTATCCCGTCGGCGCGGCCATGGCTTTCAAGGACATGTCTTATGCCGAGCGCGTCAATCGCGCCCAAGCGCTGATGCGCGCCGCCGGTTTCGGGCCAAGGAGTCGACTGAAAATCCGTTATGCAACGACGACCAATGCGGACAGCAAACGTACCGCCGCGGCTTTCCAGTCCATGCTGCGCCAAATTTATGTGGATGCGGAAATTGTCCAATCCGAAGTGCAAGTGCACTACAAGAAGCTGGAAATGGGCGAATTCGATCTCGCGTACGCCAACTGGGTCTCAGACTTCAATGACGCCACTAATTTCCTCGACCTGCTCCGATGCGGAAACGGGGATAACTGGGGCAACAACTATGCGCATTACTGCAACAGGGCCTATGACGCGCTCCTCGACCAAGCCAACAACCAGCCGGATCTGAAAAAGCGCGGCGCGCTATTGCGCCAGGCGGAAGATATCGCGCTTGGCGATTACGCCTGGTTGCCCATCCGCTTTGCCAATACGCTCGACATCGTGCAGCCCTATGTGAAGGGCTGGATACCCAACGCGCGCGACATAAACCGTTCGCGCTGGCTTTCCATCGAGCGCGAGACGGCCCAGCGCTAGGCTTGCGTGGGGGCGTCCATCCGGGGCACTTTTGGGGAGCTGTGACCCCGTAGCTCAGCTGGATAGAGCGGCGGTTTCCTAAACCGTAGGTCGGAGGTTCGAATCCTCTCGGGGTCGCCAGTTTTAATCGTGTGTATTCAATTGCTTACAGCAATCGATCGCGTTTGTGTAATTGGTGAAGTAGCGTGCCGGTAAGCAGCCGGTAAGCAGAAACGCGGTTCTCACCGCGCAAAGAGGCGGCAATACTGTCCCTCGTCCAGTAAACCTTTGTTCCGCGCCCGTTTTTCGTGATCTTTTGGCGTTTTTCCAGAATCTTCCTGACGCGCACCGCACTGTAAGTGTGTTCATAACCTGTTGAAATTACAGGATAATCACGTTTCCATCAAAGCCACTTGACGCGAACCCCTCAGCCCCCAGAACCCTACCTGGTACGTACCCTTGTCGTCACGATTTCCTGGTCCAGGGAGGTACTGGAGGTGGATTTCCACCTCCTCTTTGCCCACTACAATCTCGTCTGTAATGGCCTGGACAATGTCCCGCTTATCCTCCTGGGACAACTCAGGCCAACGGCTATGGAGCGCTCTGGCTTCGGCTAGCATATAGTCCCGGTTGACCTTGGCGATTCTCGCAACGTCGATTGGAACCTGCAAATCGAGGAGTTCGGTGTGGATATGTTTTTGACGCACTTCGATCTGGTTGTATTTGAGACCGAAGCCTTCTTTCGGGATTTCACCCGCGAAATAAAGGTTGAAGAGCTGGTCAATTTCACGCTTGACGCGCTCACGCTCTTCCGTCCGCACTTCGATCAATTTTTCTTTTTCAGTAGTCGCTTCGTCGGCGCGGTCGAGATAGGCCGCAAGATCGGTTTCCGAAAGCAGGAAGCCTTGCAGTTGTGAGTGGTAAATCGCTTCGAGGTCAGCAGCGGGAATTTTCATATTGCATTTGTCGCAGGTGTACTTCCCAGTCTGCTTGCGGGCATACATTTTGTTGCCGCAAGTACAGCGGACTTTGCCACCAAAGAGGTGCTCGGGTCGGGGTCCTGGCATCCGGGCTGGGGATTTCTGCGCCATGAGAACGCGATTGCACTCTTCCCACAATTCTTCAGATACAATGGGCTCACAGGCCGTGAATACCCACTCATCTTCCGACTTGATTTCATGCTTTCCGTTATTGCGGCGCGTGCTGTAGTTGGCACGGTGCAGGCCCTTGGCTGTGGGGTCGCGAATAAGGTCTTCGAGCACCTTGGCCGAGTATTTCTTTCCACTCCTAGTCCGATAGCCCCGTTCGTTTAAGGCTTGTGCGACCGTTTTCTTGCGGCGGTGCTCACGGTACAGCTCGTATATGAGCTTACGGATCGGCGCTTCTATAGGATGCGGGACGAGCTTCTTGTCTTTCCAGTGATAGCCATAAGGGGGCTTTCCTCCGAG
>JBQTHM010000012.1:0-19154 GCA_052389895.1 Alphaproteobacteria bacterium
GATCTGAACACGCTGGGGCCGAAGCTCAAGGACGATCCGGGTGCTTTTGGCTCGTTCCTGGAGAAGCAGGCTAAGGCGCATCTGCTTCCCTATATCGCCATCATTGACTCGAAGGGCACGGTGCTGATCAGCACGAAGCAGCACTGGGTGCCGGAGCTTGGCGAAGTTACGCCCGCCGATATCGCACAGGCAAATCAGAACAAGGTTGTGTTGCTCACGGAAGCCAATGACCGATTTGTGTCCGCCCTCGTACGACTCGAAGCGTTCGTGGATGCCTATCTGCTCGTTTCGCGGAACGTGGATCCGAAAGTCCTAGAGTATCAGGAAAATACGAACGCAGCCGTAGAGGAATACAACCGCCTAAACCAGAACCGTTCCGACATCCAAATTAATTTTGTCGTGCTCTACGTTGTGATCGCGCTGCTGATTCTTCTGGCCGCTGTGTGGCTCGGCCTGTGGGCCGCGAACAGGCTGGTGACGCCGATAGGGCGTCTGGTCGGCGCGGCCGAGCGCGTTACCGAGGGCGATCTCAGCGCTCGCGTGGCTACAGGCCGCAGCGAGGATGAGCTGGGGCAACTAGGCCACGCATTCAACCGCATGACGGCGCAACTGGAAAGCCAGCGCAATGCGCTGGTAGACGCGAACCGGCAGTTGGATGCCCGCCGCCGCTTCACCGAGGCTATGTTGGCTGGGGTCAGCGCCGGCGTGGTCGGCCTTGACGGCGATGGGCGTGTCACTCTTATCAATCGCACTGCGGCGCGCCTCCTCAACTTGGCACCGGAGGAGTCCGAAGGGCGCCATTATTCCGAGTGTATCCCTGAACTTGCGGCACTGATTCGCCGAGCCATGCGCGAAGGTCAGCCCCGCACGGCGGGCCAAGTGGACGTAAAACGCGACGGCCAACTGCGCCACCTGAACGTGCAGGTCTCGAGTGAGGCAGGCGAAAGACAGCACGGCTTCGTCGTTACCTTCGATGACATCAGCAACTTGGTTTCGGCCCAGCGCACGGCCGCATGGGCCGACGTGGCCCGGCGCATCGCCCACGAGATCAAGAACCCGCTGACGCCCATCCAGCTTTCCGCGGAACGCCTCAAACGCAAATACGCCGAGGAAGTGGCAAGCGACCCCGAAGTTTTCAAACAGTGCACTGACACCATTATCCGGCAGGTGCATGACATCGGGCGCATGGTGGACGAGTTCTCGTCTTTCGCGCGCATGCCGGCGCCGGTCATCCACACGGAAGCGGCTCAGGAGCTGGTACGCCAAGCGGTATTCTTGCAGCGCGTGGCCAGCCCGCAAACGTCGTTCGAGGTAAATGCGCCCAAGGATACGATCCATTTCGAATGTGACGGACGGTTGGTGTCGCAGGCGCTTACCAATGTTTTAAAAAATGCCGTTGAAGCCATTGCCGCGCGACAAGAAATAGGCGACGACGCGCCAGGGCGTATCGGAGTCGCCGTGGCCGCCACTCCGGATCGTGTCGTCATCGCAGTGCGCGACAACGGCGTGGGACTTCCTAGGGAGCATCGCCATCGCCTGACCGAGCCCTATGTGACCACGCGCGCGAAGGGCACGGGGCTCGGGCTCGCGATCGTGCGGAAGATTTTGGAGGATCACGGCGGAGAACTCACGCTTGAGGATTCGCCGGATAGTGCGCCGGGCGCCGTCGTGCGCATGGCGTTCCCATTGCGTCAACGCGTGAAGAAACAGGGGTTGGGTCATGAGGCAGAACGGGTCGCAGGTGGCATGTGAAATTCTCGTCGTGGACGACGAGCAGGACATCCGTGAACTGATGGCGGGAATCCTCGCGGACGAGGGCTATCAGACACGCGCGGCATCCGATTCGGAGAGTGCACTGACCGCGGTCGCCCAACGTCGGCCGCACCTCGTCGTCCTCGATGTTTGGCTGCAAGGAAGCAAAATCGACGGCATTCAGGTGCTTGACGTCCTGAAGCGCGATTACGCCGAACTTCCCGTGGTCATTATCAGCGGCCACGGCACTATCGAAACAGCCGTCGCAGCAATAAAAAAAGGCGCCTATGACTTCATCGAAAAACCCTTCAAGGCCGACCGCCTCGTTCATGTCGTGAGCCGTGCGCTCGAGGCCGCGCGCCTCAAGCGAGAAGTACAGGAACTCAAGCTGAAAGCAGGCGATGAAACAGAGCTTGTCGGGGCATCCTCCGCGATTTCTCAACTTCGCCAACTGGTTGAAAAGGTCGCGCCCACGGGCAGCCGCGTTCTCATCTCCGGACCGCCTGGTTCGGGAAAAGAAGTGACGGCACGGCTCATTCATGCGCGCTCGCGCCGCGCCAATAATGCCTTCGTCGCGATCAACTGCGCCATGATGGCGCCCGCGCGTATCGAAGCTGAACTGTTCGGCACCGAAGGGGGCGAGGGCCCACGCAAGACGGGGCTGCTTGAGCTGGCGCATACGGGCACCCTATTTCTCGACGAAGTGGCGGATATGCCGCTCGAAACTCAGGGCAAAATTCTTCGCGTACTCATTGACCAGACGTTCCAGCGCATCGGAGGCACAACACGCGTGCAGGTTGACGTGCGCGTGATTTCTTCGACGACGAAGGATCTGCGCGCCGAGATCGAGGCGGGGCGCTTCCGGGAAGACCTCTATCACCGCCTGAACGTTGTACCCGTGCGCGTGCCCTCGCTCGCCGAGAGGCGCGAGGACATTCCTCTGCTGATCCATCATTTTATGAAGCGTCTGTCGGCGGCGTCGGGTTTGCCAATGCGCGATGTAGGCGACGACGCCATGGCCGTGCTGCAAGCCTTTACCTGGCCCGGAAATGTGCGCCAACTGCGCAACGTGGTGGAACGGCTGCTGATCCTCGCGATGGACGACGCGCGCGAGGCTATTTCGGCAGACCTTCTGCCGGCGGATTTCACGCAGATGGCGTCGCCTTGGGCGAACGGCGCAAAAAGCGATCTTATCATTTCGCTTCCCTTGCGCGAGGCACGTGAAATTTTCGAGCGCGAATATCTGCTCGCCCAGATCAATCGCTTTGGCGGTAATATTTCTCGTACGGCCGCCTTTATCGGAATGGAACGTTCGGCGTTGCATCGCAAGTTGAAATCCCTGGGCGTGTCGCCGGGGAGGGCCGAGGTGGGCTTTAACGCGTGAGACCGCACGCGCGGCGAATGCCGCCAGGGCGCATTGCATATGTCGACAGGCGATACGCCGCGCATGGCGAAGCTGGCGTCCATATTGAAGACCGTGGCCTGCAATTCGCCGATAGCGTGTATGAGATTTGCGCCGTTGTGCACGGAAGATTCCTCGATGAAGACAAACACCTCGCACGCCTAAAGCGCAGTCTTGCGGAGATCGGCATGGAGTTGCCCATGTCGCTCAATGCGCTAAAAATCGTCATGCAAGAAACGGTGCGCCGCAATCGCGTGCGCGACGGCACGCTCTATTTACAGATCACGCGCGGTGCATGTCGCCGCGATCATTCCATTCCGGAAAGGGCGCAACCTACCCTCATTGTTGCCTGCCGCCCAATGGAGCTTTCCGCGTCGGCCGGCCGGCGCGCCGAAGGCGTCGCCGTCATCAGCCTGCCGGACACCCGGTGGGCACGCTGCGACATTAAATCGACGGGGCTGCTTCCCAATGTGCTCGCTAAGAGCAAAGCGCGGCGAAAGGGAGCATACGAGGCCTGGTTCGTGGATCGCGAAGGATTTGTGACGGAAGGGGCCTCGACGAACGCCTGGATCGTCACAGGAGCGAGAAAAGTTGTCACCCGCCAGCTTGGACCGGCGATTTTGCCCGGCGTCACGCGTGCGACTGCAATTCACGCACTCGCCGAAGCACAATTAACCGTAGATGAGCGTCCTTTCCGGCTCGAGGAGGCATACGCTGCGAGCGAAGCGTTTATCACCGCGGCAACGGCGGGGGTTCTTCCCGTGGTGCGCATTGACGGTCGCGTGATCGGTGACGGAAAGCCCGGACCGGTTTCAGCGCGCGTGTACACACTTTACCGCACGGCGGCAGAACGCGAAGCCGGCCTGTAACCTATTCATTCTTTTTTCGTCGCGTAAACGGTTTGCGGCCTATATGGTCACACTGGCCGCCGGAAAGGCACCTGCGTAACAACAAATGGGGTCCACCCATGACGGAAAAACAGCAGAACCTGCAGGACACGTTTCTCAACGCAGTTCGCAGAAGCAAGACGCCCGTCACCATTTATCTCGTGAACGGCGTCAAGCTGCAGGGTAACATTACGTGGTTCGACAATTTCTGCGTACTTCTGCGCCGCGAGGGACAGGCGCAGCTCGTCTATAAGCATGCCATTTCGACTGTGATGCCGATGGGGCCGGTGCAACTGCAAGAACAGGAATTGGCCGTGGCAACGGAGGCTGCCTGACGCCAGTGCCGCCATGACGCGCGGAACTTGGAACCAGGGATCGCGGCTCGCGCTCGTCCTGCATGTAGAGCCGAAATCTCGCCGTGCAGGCGGACGTAGCCCGCAAGACAGGCTCGCCGAAGCCGTGAGTCTCACTGCGGCAATCGGGTTGACCGTCGTCGAAACTTTGATCGTGCCATTGGCGAAGCCGACGCCCGCAACCCTCATCGGTGCGGGCAACGTGGATAGGGTCAAGACGATCAGTGCGGCGCTTGAGCCGGAACTCGTCATTGTCAACGCGAGCTTGAGTCCGGTGCAGCAGCGCAACTTGGAGCGCGCATGGACAGCAAAGGTTCTCGATCGCACGGCGTTGATCCTGGAAATCTTTGGTGAACGCGCGCGCACGCGGGAAGGGCGCCTTCAGGTAGAACTGGCGCACCTGACCTACCAGCGTTCTCGCCTGGTGCGAAGTTGGACGCACCTGGAACGCCAGCGTGGCGGTTTCGGGTTTCTGGGCGGCCCCGGCGAGACACAGATCGAAACCGACCGCCGTCTGATTGGCGAACGCATCGCGAAGATCCGCAGGGAGCTCGAGGCGGTTAAGCGCACGCGCGGCCTGCACCGAAAGGCGCGAAAGCGCGTGCCGTATCCTGTTGTGGCGCTGGTGGGGTACACTAATGCCGGCAAGTCTACGTTATTCAACGCGTTGACGAAGGCGGATGTCTTCGCGCGAGATATTTTGTTTACGACGCTCGATCCCACGATGCGGGGCCTCAGTTTGCCCGGCGGACGCAAGGTAATCTTGTCCGACACGGTTGGCTTCATCGCCGAGCTGCCAACACAACTGGTCGCCGCCTTCCGCGCTACGCTCGAGGAGGTACTCGAAGCCGACGTCATTCTGCATGTGCGTGATATCGCCCACGCCGAGAGCGAAGCGCAGAAGTACGACGTCCTCAAAGTGCTGGACGAGCTCGGCATCGGCGACCGTGCGGTGATGGAGCTGCTCAACAAGATCGATCTTCTTCCTTCGGATTCGAGGAAAGGCCTGCTTGCGCGCAATTTGGCGCGCCCCGATGGGCCCATCGGAGTATCCGCGCTGACGGGCGAGGGGCTTGAGGCGCTGAAGCTGATGATCGAACGCCTGCTGGGCAGCGAGGAGCGCGCGTTCCGCCTCACCCTGGCCAACACGGATGGCGCGGGGCTCGCCTGGGCCTATGCGCACGGGCGCGTGCGCAAGCGCTGCGACTTGCAGCAGACAGTGGAACTTAGCGTCGAAGGGAACCAGGACACCCTCGATCGATTTTCTGCCCGGTTCCCAGGCGCGATCTTGGCTGAGGAGCGCCCGGGGCGGCGCGCTGTGCGCAAGTAGTCAGCGGCGTTCGGCTTCCTTGGCCTGCTCCCAGAGAGTTTCCATTTCAGCCAGCGTCGCACCTTCCAGGGTGTGGCCCCGCGCATGAAGACCGTCTTCGATCGCCTTGAACCGGCGCACGAATTTCGCGTTTGCCGCCCGTAAACATCCTTCGGGGTCCAGCCGCAAATGGCGCGCAAGGTTGGCCAGCGCAAAGAGCAGGTCGCCGAATTCCTCCGCCAACTTTTCTTTGCTGCCCTTTGCTGCCGCGTCGGCGAGCTCGCGGGACTCTGCCGCAATTTTCTCGGTCACATTTGACGCGCTGGGCCAATCGAAGCCGACTTCGGCCGCGCGCTCCTGAAGCTTTACAGAGCGGCTAAGGGCGGGAAGGGCGTGCGCCACGGCGTCGAGATGCCCCCCCTTGCCGTGCTTTTCCGCGCGCTCGCGCCGTTTGATTTCGTCCCACGCTTCGCTGACGTCGCCGGCGCTCGCGGCTTTAGCGTCGCCAAACACGTGGGGATGGCGCCGGATCATTTTCTCTTTGAGCGCGTGCGCTACGTCGGCGAAGCCAAAAAAGCCTTTCTCGCTGGCCATCTGGGCGTGGAAAATCACCTGCAAGAGCAGGTCGCCCAACTCGTCCTTCAGCCCGGCGTAATCGCCGGCCTCGATCGCGGCCGACACTTCATAGGCTTCCTCGATGGTGTAGGGCGCGATACTCGAAAAATCCTGCTCGCGATCCCATGGGCAGCCACCTTTGGGATCGCGTAGGCGGCGCATGAGATCGAGGAGGCGAGCGATATCGTCTGTGGCGGACATGCAGCAGTAAATGCCAGGTGGCAATTAGCGAATAGAGCAAATTGCTCACATCCGCTACCCGATATCGGCGTTGGGAGTCCACCTGGCGCAGTCTTGCGGCGCGGCGGCTTCTCGCAGTCGAATTCCCGCCGGACGCGCATCCGAACACCCGGCAAGGCAAACCCGATGCCTTGGGCAGCTTGGCCAACGAAAGGGGTCGTAGGCGGCGCCTGATCGCCCATCGACCGCGTATAAGTAATATTATGGGAAATACTAAAACTCGGCACGAGCTCGCTTCGGCCTAAGCCCGGCCTAGAACCTCGTTACCACCGCAATGCGCAGCGCGCGCGGCGAACCCGGCGTTATGTTGTTGTCGTTGTGGGCCGTGGGCCAATAAGTTTCATCGCAGACGTTTTCCACCATCACCTGGGCCTCGACATTCTCGTGCAGCCGCAGGAACACTGCCGCATCCGCCCGCGTAAATGACGGTATGGTGACCGCGTTGCTGATCGAGGCGAACATCTCGCCCTGATGGATAACGCCCAGCCCCACGCCCCAGCCTGGGGCGAAATCGTAACGGCTCCAGAGGGAAAACATGTGTTCGGGAACCAGCGGCACCTTGCGGCCCGCAGGCGCCGCCTTGGTCGCGCGCGTGATTTTGGCTTCCTGGTAGGCATACCCGGCGACGATCTCCCATTCGTCGGTTATCGAGCCGATGAGCTCAAGCTCGATTCCCTCGCTGCGCTGGGCGCCGGTCAGCACTGTCAGGCCGGTGTCGGGGTCAACCGCGGGCGTGTTCGTGCGTTCCAGGCTGTAAGCGGCCGCCGTGATCGCAAGATCGTCGTAGACTTCCCATTTTATTCCCAGTTCGACGTTCTCGAACTTCTCAGGCTTGAGCGTCGAGGTCGTAGCGTCGAGCGAAGCGAACTGGTCGCCCGATTGTGGCAAGTAGGAAACGGTATAACTGGCATAGAGCGACACGGGCTCGACGGGCTTCAACACAATGCCCGCGCGTGGAGACACGAATTCGTCGGTACGGCTGAAATCGGCGTTTGCCGGGCGTCTGTCGTCAAAGTCGATTGTGAAACGGTCGAAACGCAGGCCCGCGATAATTTCCAGCCAGTCCGTAAGCTGAACCTGATCCTGCGCATAGAAGGCGGCCACACCGACATCAACGCGGTTGTCTGCCAGCGGCGGGGATCCGAAGACTACAGGAGCAAACGTCGTCGGGTCGGCGATATTGACTGTGCCGGGCGATGTATTGGGCGCGCGGACATTGTCGGTGTCCTGCCAGCCCAGCTCGGCGCCGGCAAGAAGCGTGTGGCTGATGCCACCGGTCGCGGTTTCCCATATGACGTCGGTCTGATTGAAGATGTTCCGGCGGTCCGTGCTGCTGTTATAGGCCTGAAGGGTCACGTCGCCCGCACTGTTGACCGCCGAATTCGGGTGGACGTTTTGATAGAACTTCGCGTAATTGCCGGCGAGCGTGCGGTTGCGTAAGCGAAGGCTATCGCTAAATTCATGCTCGAGTATGGCATTTGCGAGATTGACCTCCGCATTGGCGTAGCTGATGCGGGGATTGCCAAAGAACGTCGATGGATCGATCTCAAGCGGCCGGCCGTTGCGCGAAGGCACGCCGCGATCCACCGTGCGGTCGTCCTTGAAATATTCATAGCTGACGTCAAGCGTGGTGCCCTCCCCTAACAGGAACGCCGCTGCGGGATTGACACCCAAGCGCTCGAGCCGCACGTAATTACGGTAGGAGCGCGAATTTTCGTACATGGCATTGAGTCGCGTTGCGAACGCGTCGCCCACGCCCGTACTCAAGTCGGCCTGGACGCGCCGCTCGTTGAAGGAGCCCGCACGCAGCATCCATTCGTTGCGCTCCTTGCCGTCGGCCCATTTTGAGACGCGGTTGATGACGCCGCCTCCCCCGCCCCGGCCGAATATCATCGCGTTCGGGCCTTTGAGTACTTCGATGCGCTCGGCATTGTAGAGATCGCGAAAATACTGAACGTCGTCGCGCACGCCATCGATGAAGAAGTCGGCCGTTGTGCTGTTGCCGCGGAGTGTTGGTGCATCGCGGTGCCCTTCTCCCTGCCCCATCGTGACTCCGGGCACATAGCGCACGACATCGGCCATCGAGCGCATGCCCAGTTCTTCGATCATCTCCCCGGTCACAACGGTGATTGCTTGGGGCACGTCGTGCAACGGAGTGTCGGTTTTGGTGGCCGTTGTAGTGCGCAGAAGCCGCTTCCCTGTCACCGTGACCGTTTCCACGGTTGCGTCTGCAAGAACCACGTATTGGCCGTCGTTTTCGGGGACTCCCCGCTCGGTGGCGGCCCCTGTGAGCGGCAAAAGGCATACCAAGACGGTAGTGATCCAAGCTCTTGTGCCTCGTGCCATTTTCCCCGCCACGCTGTTGTTCTTGCGACTTACTCGCATGTGACCGCTGTTTTCCAGCAGATATGCAAATCATTCGCAATAGCAATTTTGTCACGGAACCCGTTTTCTAGGCGAAAGGGACGCTCAGCCGCACCTTCGCCGTTCCTGGGGAATTGGCTAGCCTTGCCCGACTGTGGACGCGCATCGCACGACTATCCGGGCGAGGATCGAAGCTTTGGGCGGGGGTGCCCGCCTCGCCCAATGCCCGCTTGGGACGTAGCCAGTGCCGGTTGCCGTCCACATCACGGGGGCATCGGGCAGCGGCGTTAGCTCGCTTGGGGCCGCGCTCGCGGCAAGGCTGGGGATTGCCCACCTCGACACCGACGATTTCTTCTGGCTACCGACCGACCCGCCCTATCGTGTCATTCGACCCGTGCCGGAACGCCTGCGATTGTTGAATTCCGCGTTTGCTGCTGCGGGCCCGCAGGGTTGGGTCCTGTCGGGTAGCGTTTCAAAATGGGCTGATCCCATCGTGCCCCAATTCCGCCTGGTAGTATTCTTGTTCGCGCCTTCTGACGTGCGAGTGGCACGTCTTCAAAAGCGCCAATCGGCGCGGTTCGGTGAGGTCCCGCCCTCGCGCCAAGCCGAAGGCTCGACGGCGCGCGAACGCTTCCTCGCATGGGCAGCTTCCTACGATACCGGGACCGGACCGGGGCGCAACCTGCGCAATCACGAAGCTTGGCTCGAAAAACTTCACTGTCCAGTGCTGCGGCTGGACGCGACCGAATCCACTGAGCGGATGACGGACCGAGTGGTAAGAGCTCTCAATGCGTCATCATGATCGTCATCTCAGCGATTCTGCCGCCAGCCCAACTTTATGAGCGAGACGTTCAGCTCCACTATCGCCGCGCAGGGGGAAATCGATGGCCTTTAATGTCTACACCCTATCGGGCATTGCCGGAGCGATCCTCGTGGTCTTTGCCTATTTCGCAAACCAGAACAAATGGCTGGCTTCGGACGATTGGCGCTTCCCGGTCGCAAATCTGGCCGGCGCGGCCCTCATCCTCGTTTCGCTCTATGACGCGTGGAATTTGGCCGCGGTCCTCATCGAAGTATTCTGGGCCGGCATCAGCATTTATGGATTGACGCAGGCGCGCTGGAACCGCGTCGCGTAAGCCGCTTAGAGGGATGGTCTTTCTTTCTACACCGCAACGGCGATTTCCATTCCGTCATAGGCCGGCTCGACGCCGCTCGGCAATTCTCGGCGCAGCCTCTCATAGTCGAGCGATGTATGCAGGTTGGTGAGAATGGCGCGCTTGGGTCGGACGCGCGCAATCCAGGATAGCGCGGTCTCTACGTTCGCGTGCGTGGGATGGGGCTTGTATTGAAGCGCGTCCACAATCCAGCATTCGAGATCCTCAAGCGCAGCGAAAGCATCGTTGTCCAAGCTATTGACGTCACAAGAATACGCGAGCTTCCCAAACCGGAAGCCGAGCGAGCGCGTACCGCCATGCTCCTGCCAAAAGGCCCGAACGGGAACTGCTCCGCCGGCACCTGCGATCTCGAAGGGCGCGAAAGGCTCGCGGATCGCATGCGCCGTGACTATCGGCTTGTAAACGCTGCCTTCGGGCTGGCTGAAGCAGTAACCGAAGCGCGTGGTGAGAATATCGAGCGTCGCCATGTCCCCATACACGTCGAGCGGCCGGCGCTGGGCGAGCGCAAGTGGGCGCAGATCATCGATGCCGTGGGTTTGATCGGCGTGATCGTGACTGAAGAGAACGGCGTCGAGGCGTGCGACACGCGCCGAAAGCAACTGTTGCCGCAGATCGGGCGAGGTGTCGACGAGCATAGCCGTTTCTCGCCTGCGCACCAGCAGCGAGCAGCGCGTGCGGCGGTTCTTCGAATTTTTCGGGTCGCACGCGCCCCAATCGCCTGCGGCGTCCGGCCCGCCCAGCCGCGGCACGCCCGCGGAAGAACCGCAGCCCAAAATTGTCGCGTGCAGCGGCGCGGTCATGCCGGCTTCGCCTTCGTGAACAAACGGAAAAAATTGTCTGTTGTGGCTTTGGCCAGCGTTTCGAAGTTGATGCCCTTTAGGTCCGCGAGCATCTGCGCCGTGTGCACGACAAAGGCGGGTTCGTTGCGCTTCCCGCGAACGGGTTGCGGCGCGAGGTAAGGCGCATCTGTTTCGACCAGCAGGCGATCTAACGGGACATCTTTTAATGTCGCGCGCAAATCCTCTGCCTTCTTGAACGTCGCAATTCCGGATACGGAGATATAGAAACCGATGTCGAGCGCAGCGCGCGCAAGCCGTGGCGTGCCGGTAAAACAGTGAATGACCCCGGTCAGCCTTCCCTTTTCTCTTTCATCGCCAAGAACCTCGATCGTGTCATGCTCGGCGTCGCGGGTGTGCACGATGACGGGAAGATGGGCGGCGCGTGCCGCGGCACAATGAACGCGAAAATTGGCGATCTGCTGCTCGCGCGGGCTGTGATGGTAATAATAATCGAGGCCGGACTCGCCGAAGCCGATAACCTTCGGATGCTCCGATGCCTGCAACAGCGCATCGGGTCCTGACAGCGGCTCGACCTGCGCTTCATGGGGATGCACACCGACCGAGCAATACACGGCAGCGCGCTGGGCTACGGCAAGAACATCCGGGGATTTCGCCAGCGTCGTTCCGATCGTGAGGCATTGGCTCACCCCGGCGCTGCGTGCACGCGCAAGCACCGAGTCGAGCTCCGACGCGAAGTCGGGAAAATCGAGATGGCAATGGCTGTCAACAAGAATGGGTGTACGGTCAGATCTCCCCATGATGCCGTTTCACGCTATCCATGGCCTGCGCGGAGCTGAGGACGGTTTGGCGCGGCTCGAGGTGCAGCGCGTCGGCGCGTGCGAACATCGCGTTCAGTTTTTCCCAAAGCGCCACCCAGCGGTCCAGTTCCGCCCCTTGACCCGATCGTGCGCGCGCCCGCACGCGGTTCGCAAGCGCTTGGCGCAGGAACTGCCCGAACTGCACGAGCCCACCTTCCTTTATCCGCGCAACCTTGTCGGCAAGCGATAGAATTTTGACAACGTCTGGCTCGCCCTTTGTGGAAAGCACGTTTTCGGCGGCGCGCGCAAGCTCCAACCCCTCTTCTGAGGCCAGCCGAAAGGCAAGGCCCAGCGATCCTTCTGCGAGGTGCACAAGCGCCTGCCAGTCCTTTGCCTTCATATCCGGGAGGCGTCGTTCGAGCGCTGCCAACAGCGTCTTCTCGTCTACCGGCCGCAATTCGAGTCTCTGGCAACGCGAACGTATCGTTGGCAGCAACCGCCCGGACGCGTGCGCAAGAACGAGCAGCAACCCGCGCTCCGGCGGTTCCTCCAGCGTCTTCAGAAGTGCGTTGGCGGCCTCCTCGTTCATGTCGTCCGCAGTGTCCACGATTGCCACGCGCCAGCCGCCCGTTGCAGACGTCAGCCAGAAAAAAGAAGACAGGCGCCGGATTTCGCTTACCTTGAGCGCCGTAGGCATTTTTCCCTTTTCGTCTGCGCGGCGCGTTAGCACGAGCAGGCCGGGATGTGCGCGCGCCTCGATCTGCCTGGAGGTGATGTCGTTCGCCGGGACGAAAAGGTCAGCCGGGCCCTCTGCGGTCGCCCCATGGCTAAGCACATAGCGGGCCACACGGTAGGCCAGCGTCGCCTTACCGACGCCGGGCGGGCCGGCGATTAGCCATGCATGCGGTAGCCGCCCGCTGCGTGCCGCATGAGACATGCGCGCGACCGCCGCTTCGTTCCCAATGAATTCGTATGTCTCGCGCGGATGGGGGTGGCCCTCGATGCGATCGGACTCCAGCTCCGGTTCCGGCGCCTTGACGCGGCGGATCATGGGGCGAGCCTTTCTTCCACTATCTGCCATATCTGTTCCGCCACGACGTCGACCTTGCGGTCGCCATTGATCACGACACATCGCTCGGGCGCGTCTTTTGCGATGTCAAGGAACGCCTGACGCAGCTTACGGTGAAAGTCGGGGCCGAAACGTTCGTAGCGCGTGCCATGGCCCGGCCCCCGCACATGAGCGCGCTGTAACCCGCTTTCGACCGGCATATCGAGCATGATCGTAAGATCGGGTTTGAACCCTTCGAGCGCGACCGACTGCAGTGCGCGCACCGGCTCGACGCCGAGCCCGCGTGCGATGCCCTGATAGGCCAAAGTGGAATCCGAGAAGCGGTCGCACACTACCCACGCCCCGTCCTGCAACTCGGCAAGTATGAGTTTTGCGACGTGGTCAACGCGCGCCGCCGTAAACAGTAACGCTTCGGCTAGCGGGGTCCACCGCTCGGGAGACCCTTCGACCAGCAACCTGCGGATCTCCTCCGCACCTTGCGATCCGCCCGGCTCGCGCGTAAGCACGACGCGATGTCCGCGTTCCTGCAGCCGCGCGGCTAAGCGTTTGGCCTGCGTGGATTTGCCGGCGCCTTCGCCGCCTTCCAGCGTGATGAATTTTCCGCGCAAGTCAGTCGAGCCCGATCAAGTCAGTCATGCCCAGCCACATGCGCCCGAAGATTCCCGCGCGCTCGATCGTGCGCGCGGCGTATACCGGCTTTACCATTTCCGGCCGGCCCGGCGCACTTACAGTCAGCGTTCCAACTTGCTGGCCTTCCGTAACTGGCGCCAGCACGGGCGAGTCGTAGCGCAATGCGACTTTCATGCTGCTGCGCATGGAGCGCAGCATCGAAACGCTCAGTGGGGACTTCAACGTCAGCGGTACCTTGTACTCTGCACCGCCGAATACTTCTGCTTCCGTGATAATGTCATTAGCGCGGAAAAGTTCGTACCGGTGAAAATCGCGAAATCCGATGTCAAGGATGCGTCGGGACTCCTCGGCGCGCGCCCGTTCGGACGAAAGCCCGTTCACGACAAGAATAAGCCGCCTTCCGTCGCGCACCGCCGACGCGGCAAGCCCATAGCCCGCAACCGATGTGTGACCGGTTTTCAACCCGTCGGCGCCGATGCCCATTGTCAGCAGCGGATTGCGGTTGGGTTGGCGGATCTTCTCCCAGGTGAACTCCGTCATTGCAAAATAGGGATAGTAATCGGGATAGGTGCGGATGAGATGTGCGGAGAGTTTCGCAATATCGCGTGCCGACATGTATTCCTGCGGATCGGGCATGCCTTTCGAGTTGGCAAAGTGGGATTTGGTTAGTCCCAGCTCCTTCGCGCGCCGCGTCATGGTCTGCGCAAACGCCTCTTCGGTGCCGGCGAGATTCTCCGCCACGACAACGCAGGCGTCGTTGCCGGACTGTACGATAATGCCCTTGAGTAAATCTTCGACGCTGATATCCGTCCCCACCATCACCCACATCTTGGACTGCTTGGCATCGGCGCCCTCGCGCCAGGCCTTTTCCGAAACGTGAAATGTGTCGCTGAGCTTGAGCGAGCCGTCTTTCAGCCGCTGAAATACGAGCTCCACGGTCATCAGCTTGCTCATCGAGGACGGGTGCATAGGCACGTCGCCATCTTTCTCGAACAGAATTTCTCCCGTCTCGTAGTCCATGAGCAGCGCGTGCTGCGCGCCGGTGGCGATTTGCGCCTCGGCAGGCACAGCCACGGCGACCGCTAAGGCAATTGCAATCAGGCGGGAAACATGCATCGCCTGCCCTCCTCCACGCTCACCTATAACAAGATTCAGTCCACGACGATCCGTGCGTCGTTATGACCAAGCTGCTGAACGTGGACAAGAGCCGCGCCGGCATCCGAAATACTCGTGAAAGGCCCTAGGCGGACCCGATAAAGCGCATGCCCGTCCTTCATCAGGGCCGATATGCTGGCGCCCAGCTCCTTGAGCGCGTCCATCGCACGGTTGGCATTGGCAAGCGAGGAAAAGGCGCCCGCCTGCACAAAGAGTGGCGTCGGTGCAATGCGGTGTTCAACCGCTAGCGCTTTTACGGCCGGCGCCTGCCCGGCAGGAAGGAACGCCACCGCCGGTTCCGTCGCCTGCGCAGGCGCGGGCAATGGGGCGACAACCGACGCATGCACGGGCGGAACGGGAGCTGCCGCGATTACCGGTGCGGCTTCTGGTTCGCGCTCGGGCCTTTCGACGCCCGGCTTCTGCTTGCCATCGGCGCTGCCCAAGAGCGTCACCTGAACATTGGCTAGACCATTGTTCCGGAATCCGAGCATCTCGGCCGCTCGCTCCGAGACATCGATGATGCGGTCGCCGATGAATGGCCCACGGTCGTTCACGCGCAGCACGACCGAGCGGCCGTTTTCAACATTGGTGACGCGCACTTGAGTGGGCAGCGGCAGGGTCGGATGTGCGGCCGTTAGCTTGTTGCGGTCGAAGACTTCGCCGTTTGCGGTCAGCCGCCCGTGGAATTTTGCACCGTACCACGACGCGACGCCGGTCGTGTCATAGTCCGGCTGCTCGCGCGGAACGTAGTTCGTGCCGTTCACCGTGTAGGGCTGGCCAATCTTATAGGCACCCGCGCGCGGCGAAGCGTATTCGCCGCTGCTTGCGCATGCGGCGGCCAACACGGCCGCGCCCACGGCGGCGATTCGACGCCAAGCCCCGCCCATGAGTTCTCCCCTCGCGGCCCGAATACGCTAGCCATTTTCGGGCCGGACGCTGAATGAGAGGTTAGTGCAGAAACGAGGGCGCGCTCAACTGTCCGTATCGCGAATGTGCCGCAAAATCTCGGCGGAACAAGGCATTAGCCTGTGTTCGACGCACGCGAGGTGTGCCGCCAGACGCCCACCTCCAAAGAAAAACGGAGCCCGGACTGGCCGGGCTCCGTTCGCCGAATTTATCCATTTCGGATCAGCGATTGCGTTGCGGTCCTTGGCCAAGGGCCCAGAACACATGGGTAATGACTTTGCGTCCAGGGCCTTCGATGCGTTCGAACACATGGGGGCGTCCGTCGCGCAGGAAACGGATCGGCCGGCCCCATTCTGCCGGGGTGTCGCCGGGTTCGGAAACCGACGGCATTTGACGGGCGCTGAAAGATGATTCCAAATGGTTGTAGATCAGCAGCAGTTGCTCGTAGTCGTGTGCGTTGGGATGTTCGTTGCTCGGCGGACCGCTTGGATTACTAGTGTAATCCATACACGTACCGAGGTTGGCGTTATTGAAATTCTCGTCTTGATGGTCCAGGCCATAATCATGGGCGATTTCTTGGCACATCACGAGCGCCCGCCAGGCCGGCGTGTTGTAAGTCGCGGTGTTGAAGTAGGTATCGTTCACCTTTGTCGTCGCCTGCGAAATGTGTCCGCCCGAAAGCCATATGGTGGCGATTCCCAGCCAACCGGTATTGCCGTATTTGGCGCTGCAAGCCTGAATTGTACCGGCAACTGCGCGGCAGCTCTTTGCCCTCGTGCTTCCCGGCACCAAAGGCGAATTGATCACAGTCGACTGGTTCCAATCGGCAACCGCTGTAGCGAGGTAGCTATCCCACGCCGAATCTACATTTTCGCCAACCGGAACGGTCAATTCGGACGTGGTCCGCTTCCAGTGATATGTGCTCCAGGAATGCGAAGCGATTACCGGTGTTGCCAAGGCGAACAGCGGAGCTACGATGACAGCTCCCAATAACGCGCGCCGCGTTCCCGAAGAGACCAAGACAGGTGTCATGCTCGTTCTTCCTTTCCTAGACGATAAATCGCAAAAGTTGATGCCGTTACGAGAAAATCAAAGGACGTGGACACCCGCCCCCGTAGCCGTCCCGATTCAGCTGCAATGTTGCCGCGAAGCTATCACCCAATTCGGAAAGGTCAATCGAGCTGCCGCACAACGGCGGCAAAATGCCTTATTTTCTGGAAATTTTTTGGTCGGCCTTTTCGCAAATTGCCAGGCGTTGGCGTCTCCCCCTATAGGGCCTTCACTTTCACTCCCTTTGGCATCCTCCCGTGTTAGTTGCGTGCCGGTTCCCCTGCGCGTCCGGACCGGCCCGCTGTGCCAACATGCTCCTCCTGGTGCGGCCGGCCCAAGGCGGCCGCCGCATCGTCATCGAGAACCTCAAACCGGCGGTGACGGACGATGTGGGGCGTAATGACGATGTAAAGCTCAGTCTTTGTATCGCTGTCTTGTTCCAAGCTGAACAAGTCACCGATGAGCGGAATATCTCCCAGCAGCGGAATCTTGGATTCCTTTTTGATGGCGCTTTCCAGGGTGAGACCGCCAATGACAAACGTTTCGCCATCGCGAACCGTCGCCGAGGTCTCAGCCTCGCGCTGACTGATCGTCGGATAGCCCTGAGAAAAACCTGTCACGCTCGAAACGACACAATAAACGTGCGATGTAACAAACCCGTCCTCACTTACGCGGGGCGCAATTTGGAGCGTCACTCCTACATTCACATATTGCACTTGTTCTGACACGGCGTTCACACCGGACAACGCGATTGCGGTAAGGATGGGAAGCGCGTCGCCGGTGATAATCTTGGCGGTGGAACCGCTTTGGGCGGCAATGCGCGGCTTTGAAACAATTCGGCCTTCGCCGGACTGCACCTGCGCATAAATTGCAGCTTGCAGCGCCGCGCTCGCGATTGGATCCGTACCGAATCCGAATGGGTTAAACTGACCGGCCTGCAGTGTCCCGACCGCAAGCTGACCGCTGGAATTGGCAAAATCCGTCCCGATATTGCGCGCGCCGGTCTCGGTCAGTTCGACGAATTGAGTTTCGAGTATCACGCTATCTACGGGTACATCTATCAGCGCGATCTGCTCCTTGATGCGCGCAATGTATTGGGGCGTTCCCCGAATCCAAATCGCATTGAGGCGCCGGTCGATAGCCATATTGCTGTCGACGGCCTGACCAAGCGGCAGCTCTTCTTGTTCTTGCGGCGGGGGTGTGTAAGTCGTGCCAGTCGCGCTCGGCAGACCGAAGCCCGGTTCGCGCCGGATGAAGACATTGTTCGGTCGTATCGTAACGCCCGCGGTCAGCAGACCAACGACTTCGCTGACATCCGCGTATTTGAGCATCACGAGCTCAAATCCCTCGCTGCGCGAGGCCGCCACTGCAGCCGCCAGAGTACGCGGTGCCGCAGCAGAATCGGAGCCGGCATCTCGTGATTTGCGCGTACCGGCGTACGCCTCACGTCCGGTGAGCTTCCGAACCGTCACGAGCAACTGCCTCTCGCCGCTCGGCGAGGCAAAGACCGCCGCGGGAAGAACAGTATTGAAGAGAACGGTTAGTTCGCCGCTCGTCTGCTGGAACTCGATAGAGCGGACCAGCCCCTTCATGGGCGACTGCGAGACCGCGCCCTGCCCGCGGCCGGTGTTGGCAAGGCTGAGCGCAGGCTGGACTGGGTCGCTCGAGATCATTGAGAAGCTGCCGGTTTTGGGGGCGAAGCTGAGCAGGAAGATGCTCTGGTCGGTTCCCTCGGCGACCAGAGTGATCGTGACGAGCGACGTGGCGGTCTGCGCACGCGATTGTGCGAACGCGCTGCTCGAAGCCGCCAGCACCGCAACGACCAAGCTCATCAAAATTCGAATGAAGTATTCACAGGTTAATGTACTGGGCACCCCGTTCCCGTCCCCGATTGCGCTAGCACCGAACAATAGCCCATACGAATCATTCTACATAGCCACGGGCGAACAACACAGGCGGGGATAATCCAGTCGTCCACCGTAATCAATTTACCTTGCGCGGTCGCCAAAAACGGGCCAGTCGTGCTTGCCGACCGAACTCAGTCGCACCGAGAAGGGGCGCACTATGCGCAAAGCACTGGGGACGAGCGATGTAAACTTTCCGCGCGATACATCGCTCGTGCCCCTCGCGGTTCACGTGGATCGGAATGTAGTCGGCATCAGCCACCCCTTGAGGAGGGCATTATCCCGGTCGCTCGGGGACAATCTGCCATCACCAGTAGGATCCGCAGACAGGGGAGGCCGTCCAGAGGATTCCGATGCGCTTCGGCACTGCTGACGCAACGGGCGCAAACGTGTAGAAAGCGCGCTTCCTTCGGTGGCCGCTTTCGTGACTTGTGGCATTCTGCGAATGTTTTTGTTCATAACCGATTGAAGTAATTGATGGATGGGTGGCCGAGCGGTTGAAGGCACCGGTCTTGAAAACCGGCAGACCCGCAAGGGTCTCGTGAGTTCGAATCTCACCCCATCCGCCATGCCCGTGCAGCGATTTTGAGCAAGACGGGGCAACGACTCGCGCTCCCAACTCTGTTTGATTCATGTCAATCGGCGCCAACACCCTGCCGTGGCATCGTCTCTTTCATGGCAAGCACGGTTGGCGTCAGGGCTGGGGACGCGACAGACTTGTGGCTGGGGCGCGTTGCCCCTCGCTA
>JBQTHM010000013.1:0-56037 GCA_052389895.1 Alphaproteobacteria bacterium
GCTTGTGGCGGACAGGGAGGGATTCGAACCCCCGGTACGGTTGCCCGTACGCCGCATTTCGAGTGCGGTGCTTTCAACCACTCAGCCACCTGTCCCGGAAGCCAGCATATAGGGGCTGGCATAGGCGCGCTGCAACCTAGCCGGGCTCGCCCGCGAGGCGCTCGAGGCGAAATCGCGCGCGCGGACCCTGAGCGAGCTTTTCGGTCAGCAACGGCAAAATTGCACTCAGGTCCCGCTCGAGGCCGTAGGGTGCATTGACGACAAGGAGGCCCGCTGCGGAGAGCGGCTGCCCTTGCCCCTGATGGCGCTTGCCCGGTTGCGCATCAATATCGAGCTCGATGCGAAGCAGATCGCCAATTCCGGAATTCAAGATTTCGCCAGCTGTGGTTTCCGCGTGGCTGCGCGACTTCACCGGATACCAAAAAAGATAGACTCCCGTGGCAAAACGGCGGTGGAAATCCGCGAGTGCGCACGCGGCTTGCGCGAATTCGTCTTCCGACTCATACGGCGGATCGAGCAAGACGACCCCGCGCCGTTCCGGCGGAGGAAGCAGACCCTTCAGTTCGCGGTAACCGTCGCCGTTAATCGTCCGCGTGCGCGGAAATCGCGCCAGCACCGACTTCAGCGTCACCGCATCCTCCGGATGCAGCTCGATGGCGACAAGCCTGTCCTGCGGCCGCAGCAATTTTGCCGCCAGCAGCGGCGAGCCGGGATAGCGACCGTCAAAGCCGCGCACGATGTCGCAATATTCGGCAAGCGGCGATGGAAGAGCTGTGAGCGGCAGCAGCGTAATGATCCCTTTTGCCGCTTCGCCCGTGCGCGCGGGCATGTGGTTCGATAGTTCGTAGAGTCCGGCGCCCGCATGGCTGTCGAACACGGCAAACGGTTTTTCCTTTTTGCGCAAGTGCAACAGCACGGCGACCAGCACTACGTGCTTCAGCACATCGGCGAAATTGCCTGCATGGAAAATGTGCCGGTAATTCATCCGACCCCGGTCAGCCGCGCGCTTTCCGCCCACAATCTGCGCGCGGCCGCGTCGTCCTGTGCGGCGCGCGTAGGACGGTGCGGGCGGCCATCGAAGAAATATGCGCCTGTGACAGAGGAAACCTCAGGTGCCGCCGCCAGGAAAACGACGCCTTCTGCTCCTTTTTTCACAGAACGTGCCGCAGCAAATTTCAGAAAAGCGAAAATGGCGCTGCGGATGCCGCCCACATTGTCGCCGATGCGCGTCCTTACAAAACCAGGATGCACAGCATTTGCGGTGACGCCTGTGCCCACGAGTCTGCGCGCGAGTTCGCGCGTGAAAAGAATATTGGCAAGCTTGCTTCGGCTATATGCCATCACGGCGCTATATCCTCTTTCAAACTGCAAGTCGGAAAAATCAAGCCGCGCACGGCGATGCGCATCCGACGCCACATTGACGATGCGCGAAGGCGCAGCCGCCCTGAGCGGCCCCAGCAGCAAGTTGGCAAGCACAAAATAGCAAAGGTGATTGAGCGCGAAGGTGCGCTCGAAGCCCTCCGCGGTCACCTGGCGCGGGTGGAAGGCCGCGCCCGCGCAATTGACCAGCACATCGATGCGTGGCTCGGCTGCCACGATCTCTTGCGCCAGCCGCTTGGTTTCCGCAAGCAAAGAGAGATCAGCATAGTGAATCCCAGCCTTCACGCCCATGTGAGCAAGCTGCGACAGCACCATTTGGCCCCGCTTGGGATCGCGGCCCACCAGCACGATCCGGGCGCCCATGGCGCCAAGTTCCTTCGCCGTTTCGAGCCCGATTCCGGACGTAGCCCCGGTGACCACGCACACTTTCCCGCGCATTGGGACGGCCTCCGAACTCTAGCTCTATAGCAGTTGCGGGGGCGCAGGCGTCGAGCGCCGGGGCGAGCGAAAAAATGTAGACGTTTCCGGGCCTTCCGGTATGCCCAGGGGTACGGCGAAGCCCAAGCCCGGGGTTGCGCGTTTTCATGCGGGGCGGCCGCAAGCCAAAGGGCCTACGCACGGGGCTGAAGATACAAAGGAGAAATGCAAGATGAAATTCAGCAAACCCATCCTTTCGCTGCTGTTGTCCTCGGTTTTTTGGGTCCCGGCGGCAGTGGCGCAGGACACACAGACGGATCAGCCTGAGGCTTCCGAAACGGCCACGGGCACGCCCAGCAATCTGGGCGCAGCCGAGTCGACGCCGGACGTGCCGCCCGTCGACAGTTCGAGCGGCGACGCATCGGCAGGCGAAGCAGCAGGGACGCAAACTGACACGGACGCAGCAGCCCAGGGCACAACCGGCCAAGATACAACGCAGACCGGAGCCGCGGCTGGCGCACCCGCCGGCGCGAGCGCAGAAGTCGACACCAGCGCGTGGACAGGAAAAAGCGTGAAAGGCTCAAAAGGCGAGGACCTTGGCACGGTCAGTTCGGCTTCGGGCAACAAAGTCGTGGTCGACACACGCTGGGGCGACGTCGAAATGGACGCCAAGTTGCTTGCGATGGATGAAGCCGGTGAGGGCCTCAAAGCCTCGACGACTTCGGCCAAGGACGTGCAGGCGATGGTGAAGTCGCAGACAGGCGACATGGAAGGCGCGAAAGCGGCTTCGAAACGCGGCAAGGAAAAGGCCAAAGTGCAACCGGCCAGCATTAAGACCGAAGCGGACGATGCCGGCGCCACGGAGGAACCGGCGGATCAAGCTCCGGCGGATGCACCAGAGGCGCAACAGACGCCGCCCGATGCGTCAGCGGACGAGCCGACGACTACTCCGCAGAAACCTCAGAACTGAT
This sequence comes from Alphaproteobacteria bacterium, assembly GCA_052389895.1. Taxonomy (GTDB): domain Bacteria; phylum Pseudomonadota; class Alphaproteobacteria; order Micropepsales; family Micropepsaceae; genus CAVVXX01. The sequence goes on from JBQTHM010000013.1 coordinate 2,769, forward strand.
AACCCAGTATTTGGGATCGAACCGCGGCGCGCCTGCGCCGCGGTTCATTTTTGCTCAGTCAAGCCCGTCCGCGCTCTGGCTGTGCGGCCCGCCGGGCTTGGAAATTCCGACCATGGCTTCGGCTGCGGCCTCGGCCGTCTGCGGCCTCGCAAGATCGGCCAGCGACACGATACCGACCAGCCGCTTTTCCCGGCTGAGCACGGGAAGCCTGCGCACCTGCACGTCGCCCATGTTGTGGGCCACGTCATCGACGTCCTGATCCTCGAAGCAGTAGAGAACATGTGAACTCATCACGTCGCGCACCTTGGTATCGGGGCCGAGACCGCGCGCGATCGCGCGCACCGAAATGTCCCGATCGGTGATCATGCCCACAAGCTTGTCGCTTTCGGCGACAGGCAGCGCGCCGACGTCAATTTCGGCCATAAGATGCGCGGCGTCCTTGATCGATTGCGACGGACTGGCAATCTGCACGTCGCGTGTCATGCATTCGCCTATTTTCATGGAATTCCTCCATTCTGTTCCACCAGGAGCGAACGGCCCCTCGCCACGTCGGTTCCCGCCCTGTGGCGAGAATTTGTCCGGCTGGAGCACCATTGATCGGCCTCCCGGCCGCGCCTAGGTTCTGAAGATGACTGCGGACAAAATGCGACCAGGCGACACGCAGTCGGACACGGACAAGGCGAATGACAACGTCGCCCGCGCCTCCGAGGACAGCTTTCCCGCCAGCGACCCGCCGAGCTGGACTCCGGTCAGGCGCATCGGCCAACCGCGCCCGAAGCGCAATCCGCCATCCGTCAGCTGACGACGGTCACCCGTCCATTGAGTTCCTCGACGAAGCGAGGAAGTACCGGCTGTTCGAACCGCACCTCGGCGTTGCGACAGTCGCACTGCATGCCGAGACAGGCCTCAAGAACCACGAGCGGCGCCCCTGTCGGATCAGCGCATACGCAGGGCTCACGGCGCACAAGTTGCGTGCCTCTGCGACCCCCTGTATGAGCCCGGCATGACCCACGACTATCGCGTCAAGGACATCGGCTTGGCCGACTGGGGCCGCAAGGAAATTGCCATAGCCGAGACGGAAATGCCGGGTCTTATGGCAATCCGCGAAGAATATGGCCGCAGCCGGCCGCTGAAAGGCGCGCGCGTCGCGGGATCCCTGCACATGACCATTCAGACCGCGGTGCTGATCGAAACTCTGAAGGCGCTAGGCGCTGAGGTGCGCTGGGCCTCTTGCAATATTTATTCGACCCAGGACCACGCGGCGGCGGCGGTTGCGGCGGGCGGCACGCCGGTCTTTGCCGTCAAGGGTGAGAGCTTGCCGGACTACTGGGACTATGCCCACCGCATTTTTGAATGGAACGACGGCGGCGTGCCCAACATGATCCTCGACGACGGCGGCGACGCCACATTGCTGGTCCATCTTGGCGTGCGCGCAGAGACCGGCGACAAGGGGTTTCTCGAAGAGCCGCAAAATGAAGAAGAAGAGGCGCTTTACGCCGCAACCAAGAAGCGCCTGGCAGCGAAGCCGGGCTGGTACGGCCAGATAGCCAAAGGCATCAAGGGCGTGACCGAGGAAACGACCACTGGCGTTCACCGCCTTTATCAGATGCAAAAGGAAGGCCGCCTGCTCTTCCCCGCGATCAATGTGAACGACAGTGTCACCAAGTCGAAGTTCGATAATCTTTATGGCTGCCGAGAGTCGCTGGTGGACGGCATCCGCCGCGGGACCGACGTGATGATGGCGGGAAAAATCGCCATGGTCGCCGGCTTCGGCGATGTCGGAAAGGGGTCCGCAGCGTCGCTTCGCAATGCCGGTTGCCGCGTACTTGTTTCGGAGGTGGACCCAATCTGTGCTCTGCAGGCTGCCATGGAAGGCTACGAAGTAACCACCATGGAGGACGCCGCTCCGCGCAGCGATATTTTCGTCACCGCCACCGGCAATGTCGACGTGATCACCATCGAGCACATGCGCAAGATGAAAGATCGCGCCATCGTCGCTAATATCGGCCATTTCGATTCCGAAATACAGGTGGGCGCGCTGCGCAATTACAAATGGCACAATGTGAAACCTCAGGTGGACGAGATCGAATTCCCCGACGGCAAGCGGATCATTCTCCTCTCGGAGGGACGCCTGGTGAATCTCGGCAATGCCATGGGGCATCCAAGCTTTGTCATGTCGGCCAGCTTCACGAACCAGACAATTGCCCAGATCGAACTGTTCACCAATGCCGGAAAATACGAGAAGAAAGTCTATACCCTTCCCAAACAACTCGACGAAAGGGTTGCGCGGCTGCATCTCGATAAGATCGGCGTGAAACTTACGAAGATGAGCGAAAAGCAGTCGGCCTACACGGGTATCCCGATTTCCGGCCCGTACAAACCAGACCATTATCGCTACTGAATCCGCCATGTCCGCGAAGCCAGCCCGTCTGCAATTGAGCAGGCGAAGAGGATTTGACCTTCAAAAGCTCAGCCGCACGACGAACGGCCTGCCCGCGATCATCGTTTCGCGTCCGAGCAAATGGGGCAGTCCGTTTCGCCTAAAGAAGGAAAGCGAGCGCGAATCTCTGATCGCGCGCTATCGCAAATATTTGCGCGCGCATCCCGAGCTTGTGCGCGTGGCGCTAGAGGAGCTGCGCGGCAAGAATCTGGCCTGCTGGTGCAAACCGGGCCTGCCCTGCCACGCGGAGGTTCTGCTTCGCGTGGCAAACAGCACCGGTCCGATCTGATTTGCGCGACTACTCGCTGGCCGGCGCCTTCACGTAATCCCCCTTGCCCAGCTCGACACCATTGTGACGAAGAATGTCGTAGGCAGTGGTCAGGTGAAAATAGAAGTTGGGCAATGCGTAATCGAACAGGTACGTCGCTCCGCCCATGGTGCGCGTTTCGCTGCGCATGGGCACATCCACCTTGCGTGACTCGGCGCCTGCGAACTGCTCAGGCTTCAGCGAATTGATGAAGTCGACGGTCTTGGCGATGCGCGCCTGCAGCTCGTCGAAAGTGGTCTCATTGTCCTCATAGGACGGCGGCTTGACGCCGGCCAGACGGGCCGCTGCGCGTTTGGCGAAGTCGGCACCAATCTGCACCTGCTTCGACAGCGGGAACATGTCCGGGTAGAGCCGAGCATTCACCAGCACAGCGGGATCGATCTTGCGCGCTTCGGCATGCGCCGCTGCTTTTTTCAGGATTGCGGACAGGTTCGACAACATCATCAGAAAGGTGGGAACTGTGGCTCTGTACATAACGGGCTGCATGGGAACAGATCCCTTCTTGTTAGAGTCCGCCTTCGCACTTCGTGCCACGGCGCGACAGCCTTCGCTCGCTTTGCGGCGGCTGGCTTGCCGAGCCGAAGCTCGCGAGGCGAGCGAAGGCTGGTGCCCCTGGCCGGACTTGAACCAGCACGGTGTTGCCACCAACAGATTTTGAGTCTGCCGCGTCTACCATTCCGCCACAGGGGCATCGGGAAGGCCGGGCGAATCATAGCGGCGGCTCTTCCCCGGTCAACAAAGCCGTTCGATGGAGTATGTTGGGAACAAACACAGGCGAACGACGCTCATGGATGCATCCTGGATCTGGCTTCTTTTGCTTCTTTTCGTGCTGCAGCCGCTCGTGGCCCAGCGCTGGCAAAAGCTGATGCGCGCGAACAAGCTCGCGCTTATCCAGAAGAAACGAAACTCGCGCGTTATCGCCATAATCCACCGGCAGGAGGCCGTACGCTTTTTCGGCTTTCCCATTGCACGCTACATCGACATGGACGACGCCGAAGATGTGCTGCGCGCAATACGCACGACTCCGGACACGAAGCCCATCGACGTCATCCTGCACACGCCGGGCGGCATGGCCATCGCCGCGCTTCAGATTGCACGCGCGCTGCGCTCGCATCCAGGCCGGGTCACCATGTTCGTGCCGCACTTCGCCATGTCCGGCGGCACGCTGGTTTCGCTTGCGGCGCATGAGATTGTCATGAGCGAGCACGCTGTGCTGGGCGCCATCGATCCCCAGATCAACAACATGCCTGCGGCGTCCATCATCAAAGTGACGCTAGAGAAGCCCATTGCGGAAATCGACGATCAGACACTGATCTTTGCCGACCTTGGGCGGAAGGCCATCGATCAAGTGCGCAAGGCCATAATTGAGCTGATCGGCGACCGTATGCCTGCGGCGCAAGCCACCACGCTTGCCGAAAAGCTGACCGACGGCCGTTGGACGCACGATTACCCCATCACCGCGGACGAAGCACGCAGTTTGGGACTGAACATTTCGACAGATATGCCAGAAGAGATTTTGAATCTTCTCGGGCTCTTCCCGCAGCCGATCCGCAGGCGCGAAAGCGTGGAGTCCGGCCCCGACCGGGAAGAAGGCTAACGCAGCAGCGCGGCCAGCCGCGCGAAGCTTGGCGCACCCGCATTCCGTTCGAGCAGCGCAATCTCCACGCCATGGCAGAAGCGGCACAACGTCTTCGCGATCTCTGCCGGCGGCTGACCCTCCTCGCTTTCATTGATTACGGCTAAGACAACGGCCACATCCCGTGAACGAAGTACGTCCAGGACCGTGAGCGTATGGCTGAGCGTGCCAAGATATGTGCCGGCGACCAGAACTGCGGGAACGCGCAGCGCCGTTATTAGATCGAGCACGGTGTGGCGCTCATCGAGCGGCACCATTGCGCCGCCGATGCCCTCAATAAACAAGTGCTCTGCGGCCGCCATTTCCTTCCGGCAAAAACGCGTGACCTCATCGAAGTCGATGTGGCGGCCCTCGCGCGCGGCCGCCATATCCGGTGAAAGCGGCGCTGCGAACCGCCAGGGTGCAATGCGCGCGATTTCCTCCGCTGTGACCTCACGGTCCATGGCCGCAAGCAGCACGCCAGGATCACTTTCCGCTATGGCCGTTTCGTCAAAGCCGCTCACGACCGGCTTAATCGCGCGCGGCGGCACTCCACCAAGCCGCAAGTGCCGCAGCAGCCCGGCCGTGACGAACGTCTTGCCGATTCCGGTCCCAGTGGCAGTAACGAAATAGGCGCTCATGCGCTCTTTTTCGCGATGCGTTCGCGCACGACATCCGCGAGCCGTTCGATTTCGTTTTCGGGATGTGCGGCCGTGAAAGCAAAGCGCAGGCGGGCGGTTCCGGCGGGGACCGTGGGCGGACGAATTGCAACTGCGAGAAAGCCTTCTTCTTCCAGCATGTGCTGTGCTGCAAGCGCGGCCGTTTCCTCGCCGATGATCAGGGGCACGACTGCGCTTTGCGCTTCCGGCAAGTCAGCGAGGCGCGTAAACAATCTTGCCCTTTCACGGGGCGCCCGGACAAGCTCGGGATCGTGTTCGATGATGTCAAGTGCGGCAATGGATGCGGCAACGGAAGCGGGCGGCAATCCGGTGGAATAAATAAGCGGGCGGGCGCGTGTCCTGATGAGATCGATTACCGGCTGCGACGCACACAAATACCCGCCGTAACTTCCGATCGCCTTCGACAGCGTTCCCATCTGCAGCGGCACCGCTACCTTAAACTCGCCGGCAAAAGCGGAACCGCGCCCCTGCCCTACCACGCCCATGCCATGTGCATCATCCGACATGAGCCAAGCGTCATAGCGTTCGGCGAGTACTGCGAGCTCCTGCAAAGGTGCGAGATCGCCGTCCATCGAAAATACGCCGTCGGTAGCAATTAGCGCGCGCCTGTGGCGCGGCTTGTGCGCGGAGAGGAGTTCTTCCGCGTGGCCCACATCGTTGTGATCGAACACCGCGACCGTGCTCCCAGCTAGACGCGCGCCCGCCCAGATGCAAGCGTGCGACAGCTCGTCAACCAGGATGACGTCTTCCCTGGACGCCAGCGACGGAATGATGCCGATATTGGCGAGATAACCGGAACCAAACACGCAGCAGGCGTCCGTTTCCTTCCAGCGAGCGAGCTTCGCTTCAAGCTCGGCGTATAGCGGATGGTTGCCGGTGACGAGCCGCGAGGCGCCCGCCCCCGCTCCATATTTCTCTATTGCCGCGACGGCAGCCGCCTTCACCTTCGGATGCTGTGTCAAATTCAGATAATCGTTGCAGGAGAAGGAAAGCATCCGCCGCCCGTCGCGCGTGACCCAGATGCCTTCTTCACGCGCCGTCGTGCTGAGCACGCGGCGGAGATGCCGCGCCTCCAGTTCGGCCAGCTTGGTGTGGGCGAAATTGTCGAGCGAGCGCATGGGCGGATATTGGCATGCCGCCCAAGCTTGGCGGTATAGGGCCAGCGCGCTATACAGGCCGGGAAAGGGCCCGCATGTCCGATATCCGTCATGACTGGTCGCGAGAAGAGATCCGGGCGCTCTTTGCGCTTCCCTTTTCCGACCTAATTTATTCCGCCCAATCGTTGCACCGGAAATATTTCTCGGCCAATGAGGTGCAGGTTTCCACCCTGCTTTCGATCAAGACAGGCGGCTGCCCCGAGGATTGCGCCTATTGCCCGCAGTCCGCGCGCTATCACACCGGCGTCAAGGCGCAGAAGATCATGGCGCTCGACGAAGTGCTTGCGGAAGCCCGCAATGCCAAGGAGGCGGGTGCCAGCCGCTTCTGCATGGGCGCCGCCTGGCGCGAGCCCAAGGACCGCGACCTCGACGCCGTGTGCGCAATGGTCAAGGGCGTGAAAGAATTGGGCCTCGAGACCTGCGCCACCCTCGGAATGTTGAGCGCACAACAGGCAACGCGGCTGAAGGAGGCCGGCCTGGATTACTACAATCACAACCTTGATACCTCGCCCGAATATTACCGCGAGATCATCACAACGCGCGTTTACCAGGAACGGCTCGATACGCTGGCACATGTGCGCGAGGCGGGTATCCATGTTTGCTGCGGCGGCATCATTGGCATGGGCGAAAGCCAGGAGGACCGCGTGGGACTCATCCGCGCGCTGGCAACCTTGCCCGAGCACCCCGAATCCGTCCCCATAAACCTGCTGGTGCAAGTCGAAGGAACGCCGCTGAGCGGCACGCCAGTTCTCGATCAAATCGAATTTGTCCGCACCATTGCGGTTGCCCGCATCACCATGCCGAAATCGGTCGTGCGGCTGTCGGCGGGCCGCGAAGAAATGACGGATGAAATGCAGGCGCTATGTTTTCTGGCCGGCGCTAATTCCATTTTTTATGGGCCAAAGCTGTTGACCACGCCGAATCCTGCGACCGATCACGACATGGCGCTGTTCGACAGGCTCGGCATCCGTCCGATGCAAATGTGAGATGGATCGCGAAGCGCGCAGGCACATTGTCACGGCCATGAGCGACCCCTGCTGGTACGAAGACGGCCTACCGCACATCTGGCTTCCCTACACGCAGATGAAAACGGCTGCGCCGCCCTTGGCGGCGGTGCGCACCCAGGGTTCGCGCATCACGCTTGCCGACGGGCGCGAGCTGATTGACGGCGTCGCCTCGTGGTGGACCGCATGCCACGGTTACAACCATCCCTATATACGAGCGGCCGTTCAGCGCCAGCTTGTCGCCATGCCGCACATCATGCTGGGCGGGATCGTGCACGAACAAGCGCTGACGCTCGCCCGCCGCCTGAGCGAAATGCTGCCCGGCAAATTGCAGCGCACGTTCTTCAGCGACTCCGGATCGGTCGCGGTGGAAGTAGCCATGAAAATGTCGGTTCAGTACTGGCTGAACCAGGGCGTGCGTACGCGCAGCAAATTTCTTGCCTTCAAGGGCGGCTATCACGGCGACACGTTTGCAACAATGGCCGTGTGCGACCCCGAAGAAGGCATGCATTCCCTTTTTCGCGGCATTCTCCCCGAGCACTATGTAATCGATCTTCCGCGGGACGAGGCGAGCGCGGCCACCTTCGCCGCGTTCGTGGAGCAGCACGCCGACGAGCTCGCCGGAATAATTGTCGAGCCGCTCGTGCAAGGCGCGGGCGGCATGATTTTTCACGATTCCGACGTGCTGCACCGCCTGCGCGCAGCGGCCGACCACTACAACATTCACCTCATCTTCGATGAGATATTCACCGGTTTCTGCCGCACGGGCGCGATGTTCGCATGTATTGCCGCCGAGGTGGCGCCCGACATCATCACCTTGGGCAAAGCGATTACCGGCGGCACTCTGCCACTGGCAGCGACGATTGCCTCGAAAAAGATCTTCGACGCGTTCTGGTCCGATGACCCGAGGCACGCCCTGATGCATGGGCCAACCTATATGGGCAACGCGCTGGCCTGCGCCGCGGCCAATGCCTCTCTTGACCTATTCGAACGCGAGCCCCGCCCGGAAGAAACAGGGGCGATTGCCAAGGCGATGGGTCCCGGGCTTGGCCGTTGCCTCGGCATGCCGGGCGTACGCGATGTGCGTGTGAAAGGCGCTGTCGGCGTGGTGGAACTAGCGCGTATTGACGATCTCGCTGGGTTAAAGACCAGATTCGTCGAGGCGGGTGTCTGGGTACGGCCCTTTGGGCGAATCGTCTACCTCACGCCGGCGCTCACCATAGAAGAAGACGAATTGGCGGCGCTCACCGACGCCGTCGTGACTGTGCTCGGACAATGGACATCCAGCGGTTCCTGATCATTCTGGGCGTTGTGCTGGTTGCCACGGGGCTGCTGTGGCCCTGGCTTTCCAAGATGGGACTGGGGCGGCTGCCCGGCGACATCGTGATCGAACGCGAGAATTTCCGCTTCTATTTCCCCATTGTCACCTCTTTGGTCATCAGCATCGTCCTGTCCCTTCTCTTTTGGCTCTTCCGCAGGTAAGAGCGGGCGTCGCCCGCAAGCACCGAGTCGCCCGCATGCCCAAGCGCCCCGTTCGCCGCGCCCTGCTTTCCGTTTTCGACAAGGCGCGCCTCGTGGAATTCGCCAGAGCGCTGGCCGCGCACGGTGTCGAACTGATTTCAACCGGGGGGACCGCGAAGGCGCTGCGCGATGCCGGGCTCGCCGTCATCGACGTTTCGCAAGTCACCGGCTTTCCAGCAATTATGGACGGGCGTGTAAAGACGTTGCATCCCAAAATCCACGGCGGGCTTCTGGGCCTGCGCGACAAGCACGCCGGCGCCATGCGCGAACACGAAATCGGCGAAATCGATCTGCTTGTTTCCAACCTCTATCCGTTCGAGTCCACGATTGCGAAAGGCGCCTCATATGAAGACGCAATCGAGAACATCGACATCGGCGGCCCAGCCATGATCCGCGCGGCAGCGAAGAACCATGAATGGGTGACTGTTGTCGTCGATCCGGACGACTACGCCGAAGTGCTGAAGGCAATCGAAAGCGGCGGCACCGGCGACGCGCTGCGGCGCCGCCTTGCGCAAACGGCATACGCGCGCACCGCGCAATACGATGCCGCAATATCCAACTGGCTTGCCGATCAACTCGCGAATGACGGCGACAGCGCGCCGCCGAGCCGCCGCGCGTTCGCCGGAACGTTGCGCCAATCACTGCGCTACGGCGAAAACCCGCATCAACGGGCGGCGTTCTATGTGACGGGCGAAAAGCGTTTTGGGGTTGCAACTGCCGAGCAGCTTCAGGGCAAAGAACTTTCCTATAACAACATCAACGACACGGACGCTGCATACGAGCTGGTCGCCGAATTCGATGCCAAATCGCATGCGGCCTGCGTCATCATCAAGCACGCCAATCCCTGCGGCGCAGCGCTGGGCTTCTCGCTGCTTGATGCTTACAAAAAAGCGCTCGCCTGCGATCCGGTCAGCGCCTTCGGCGGCATTCTTGCATTCAACCGCACGCTGGACGGTGCCACCGCAGAAGAAATTTCCAAGCTCTTCACCGAGGTCATCATCGCGCCCGACGCTGATGCCGATGCACGCCGTGTTCTTTCCGCCAAGAAGAATCTACGCCTGTTGGTCGCAGGCGGTTTGCCCGATCCGGGTTCTCCCGGTCTTGCCTTCCGCTACGTCTCAGGCGGTTTCCTGGTTCAGACGCGGGACAACGCACGCGCAACGAGGGAATCGTTGAAAGTCGTAACCAAGCGCAAGCCAACCGACGCCGAGACGGCGGACATGCTGTTTGCCTTCACAATCGCCAAACACGTCAAATCGAACGCGATTGTGTACGCAAAGAATCTCGCAACTGCGGGCATTGGCGCCGGCCAGATGAGCCGCGTGGATTCGGCGCGCATTGCCGCGCTGAAGGCACGCGATGCCGCAAAAGCGGCCGGCTGGCCACAGCCGATGACCAAGAACTCCGCAGCCGCATCCGATGCATTTTTTCCATTTCCCGACGGACTACTTGCGGTTGCGGAAGCGGGCGCGACAGCTGTTATTCAACCCGGCGGCTCGGTGCGCGACGAAGATGTGATCAAAGCCGCCGACGAAGCCGGAATAACCATGGTGTTTACCGGCATCAGGCATTTCCGGCATTAGCCACCGGAGTCGCCAGACCGTTAGGGAACTGTTAACGTTAGCCCGCGTTTACCGTGGCAACAAGGTCGCCGCGAAACGCGCATCGCCATTGGTTACCGGCATCTGTAATTCGGTGGGGCGTCAGCGGTCCGGGGGTGTGGCCGTGAGCGTAGCAGACAGGCGGGCAAAGGCCCGGGCCGTTTGGGGAGCAAGTCTTGCGCTGGCCGCTTTGGCGGCGGTGCTTAGCGCCGCGCCGCAGGCGCGTGCGGACTACACCGACGGCATCATCGCGCAGCAAAAAATCAGCAAGGAAGCCGCGATCCGCATCTGGCGAAAATCGGCCTGGCAGCACGACGATTTTCTTTCCCAGATCAAACTCGGCGACATTTACGGCGAAGAGCGCGGCGAGAACAAATACTTCGACCCGATCGAATCATACGTCTGGTACTACCTCGCCAGCGTCAGCGACCGCGGGCTCTCGTACGTTGACGACTGGCGCGCGCGCCGCGTCATTTCCAACAACTTTGCGCGCGCCATGGACCGCCAGCTTCGCCTCATCCTGCTGCTCAATGCCGAACAGCGCGAAGAAGCGCGCAACCGCATCATCTATATTCTCTCCTGCCGCGGGCCCGACGGATACATCAAACTCGGCCAGCTCCACTCCAGCGGCGCCGACGCCGCTATTGCGGAATCAGAGCTGCAATCGGGCAGCCGTGTGACCTATGACGGGCTATCGAACATCTGGCGCTCGCGCGACGCGTTTCGCACCAGCTCCGAAAAAGCGTACCTGGGCGGCGATGCGGCGCGCGCCCGGACCATGATGGGCATAACCACTAGTTCCGTCATCATCCCCAATGACGGCGAAGCACTTACGTATTTTTACTTGGCCAGCAACATGGGCCATCCGATTGGGCGCGAATACGTTCGCACCCTTGACCAGCGGCTGCGCCGTCATCACCGCCTTGGTCCGCGCATCGCGATCGAAGCCGCGGAGCGCGCCAAGTACTGGTCCCCGCCTTACGAGTTTTATCCACCCGGCCATTCGGAAAGCGGCGTGCCATATACCGATGAATGCTACCTGACGATCGACCAGCAAAAGGCGCTGCTGTTCGCGTCGGCCATTCCCCAGCACGACATCCTGTATGCCCTGAAATTCCTCGGCTGGGGCAACGCCGTTTCGCGCTATCAGGCGTCGCTTCTTGACGAACCGACAGGGCGTTTGACGGCGAGCCAGCGTGTGCGCGTCGTTCAAAGCGCAGCGCTTCGCGGCGACGCCAATTCGCAAAACGCGCTCGGCGTGATGTATGCCAAGGGATATGGCGTCACAAAGAATTTTGTGCGGGCGGAATACTGGTTCCGCCGTGCGGGCGACCAACGCTACGCCGCGTCGCTGTATCATTTGGGTGTACTCTACAAAGTCGGGCCCGAAGGCATCCGCCAGGATCTTTCCAAGTCAAACGACTACATGACGGCATCGGCGCTCGCCGGATTCCGCCCCACCATGAACCAGCTGCACGATCTCATTGTCCGCGCCGAGAATGAACCCAGGCGGCCGGGCCAACACTGACGTGAGGAAACAATCATGAGCAAACACACAAAAGCGATACGGGGCACGGCCTTAAAGATGTTCGGCGTGTTGGCCGCCGCTGCAATATGGATTGCCGCCGCGCCGCCGGCATCGGCTGGCGTGGAAGTGGACAACGCGATCCTACTGGATCCCTTCGATCCCGTGCCCGCGATTCAGTTCCGCCATTACGGCGGTTATGCCTGGGGAATATACGATTGCGGCTATAATCCGTGCGGGTACCGCCGCCATCACTATGGCCATCGTTACGGCCACGGCCGTCATTACGGCCATCACTGCTACCGCGATTGCTACGGGTACGGACGGTGCGGCAAACATTGCGGCGGCTACGGTTACGATCGCGGCGGCTACGGTTACGGCCACGGCGGCTACGGTTACGGTCGCGGCGGTGGCTATGGCCATCATTACGATGGCCATTACAAGGGCCGCCGCTACGACGGCTACGGCCGCGGCTACGATCGCGGGCCTTACAATGGCTGTGACGGCGATGGCTGCTACGGCCGCCCGCCCTACGACGGACACTACGATGGCCACCATAGCCGGCTCGACCGTTACGACGAACAGGCCGACCGCTATGATGAACAGTCGGGCTGGTACGAAGATCGCGTGATCCGCCGGCATCGCTACCGCTACTGAGCGGCTAGACGGCGCTGGCGCGCTCCTCGCGCACAAAGAACATTCCCGCGAAGCCGAGCGCGAGAAAGAGCAGGATCGCGGCCATGCCCCATTGCTGGCTGCCGCTAAGCGCCGTCAGCGCACCCACCGTCAACGGGGCAACGAAAGCCGTGGCGGTTCCCGACAGGGCATAGAGACCGAAAAATTCGGCCATCCGCTCGCGTGGCGCAATGCGGGCGAGCATTGTGCGGCTGCATGCGTAGGCTGCGACAATGAAGACTGCGATCAGAACCACGACGCCGAGATAAAGCAGCTCCGGCAAAGTCTGGAACACAGGAAGCCAGGAAATCCGCTCAGAAGGATCCGGCGCGAAAAAGAAGAAGATCCTGCCCGGCGCGAAACCCAGAGACAAAAGGGAAGCTGCCATGGTCCCGCCTATCGAAACGAGAATGGCGCTCTTGGGGCCGATGGCATCCGCGAGCTTTCCGCCGAGAAGTCCGCCGACGGCGGCAAACACGCAGAGCAGAATACCGAACGCCGCCATCTGAACCGCCTGCCAGTGAAAGACCCCCGCGGCGTAAACGCCGCCGAAGGTCAGGACGGCCGTCTTGCCGTCGTTGTAGATGGCACGCGCCACGAGATAGATGCCGACGTTTCTGTAATGCCTGAGACTCCTTATCGTACGCACTACGGAGCGAAGCCCCGCGCGCACGGCCGCCATCCAAGAAAGTTTCGCGCTTGGCCTATCCGGTGTCCAAAGAAACAGCGGCAGGCTGAACACGAGCAGCCACGCGGCGACGAGCGGGCCCATGATCCGTTCGTGCTCGAACGCTGCGCGGTCGAGGCCAAGCAGCGGGTGCTGGGGAAGGTAAAATGCGAGCAACGCAAAGACGAGAAGCAGAACACTTGCCACGTTGCCGAGTGCATATCCAAGGCCTGACAGTGCGCCCACGTGTTTGGGCTGCGCCACTGAATCCAGCATGGCGTTGTGGAACACGGTCGAAAACTCGTAGGCGACCGTGGCAAGCGCGATCACCGCGCCAACGGCAAGAATGGGCGTGCCAGGAGTACCGAACCAAAGAGCCCAAGACGCAACCGCAAGAAAAACCGAGTAAAACGCGATCCACGGCTTTCGCCTGCCGCCCGCATCCGCGATCGCGCCCAATACGGGCGCGAGCAGCGCTACCAGCAATCCGCTGTAGCCCGATATCGCGCCCCACAGCGCCTGACCCTCGACTGGATCACCAACAATCTCGCGCGCGAAATACGGCGCATAGATGAAAATCGTAATGAGCTGGACATAGGGGTTGCGCCCCCATTCGAACAGCGCCCAGGAAAAGCGGCCGAGGCTTGACGCACCGGGACGCAGAATCTCGCTTGCTTCGGCGGTCAATCGCCTGCGCCTGCGGAGACGCCCCACAAGCGGGCGCGGTCAATCCAGCCTTCAATCCCGTCGAAGCTCACTTCGCAGGCGCCGTCTCCGCAGCGCCACACGCGCCCGACAGCGCCCCTCTGAACTTCGGCAACCAGGGGCGCATCCGCGGCTGCGTCGGAACGCATTTGCGCCTTCCCGCGCCCCACGACCATGACCGTACGCACATTGGAGAGCATGGAGGTGTGAATCCATCCCATTTCGCCGTCCATATCTCGCACCCGGCGCCACACATCGAAACTGGAAACGACCTCGACGGGTAATCCCTTGCGCCAATAAACCCACTTGATGCGGTGTTCCTTGGACGGGCCCTCGCGCATATACACCTTGTCGGCGCGCAGGCTGACGAAATAGGGCGACGATGTCTGCGCCGCGGCCGCACCCGCAGCAGCGATGAGCACAAGCGCGAACGTTTCGCCCCGCATAGCGCGCTAGTGTAGTGTTTCCTTAAAAAGGGCAAGCATCTTTTGCCAGTGCTTGTCGGCAGAAGCCGCTTCAAAAGCAGAATTATCGCCGACCGCAAATCCGTGCCGGCCCGGATAGAGCTCGCTTTCGTAACGAAGGTGCGCCTTGTCGCACGCGGAAGCCAGCTTGCGGATCATTTCGGGCGGGCAACTCGCATCATCGCTTGCGTGACCGAAATAGAGACGCGCCTTCACTTTAGGCAAAAGGATGTGCGGACTGTTCGCCTCGTCGGTCGCAAGGTGACCGCCGTGAAACGACGCCATGGCGGCGATACGATCGGGGCGCGCCCCCGCAGTGCGCAGCGCGATCGCGCCCGCCATGCAGTAACCGACCGTTCCCATTTCGGTGCCGCCTACCGATGCATGCATTCCGAGGAATTCCACATAGGCGATGGCGTCGCGCTCGACGCGCTCGGGCGTCAGCGTGTCTTTCAACGCCAAGAGCTGCGTGCGGCCATTGGGATCATTGAAGGAAGGCGGTTCGTCCTTGAATACCGGTATGTGGCGCGTGCGGTAATACACGTTGGGAAGAAGCACGACGTAGCCTTCCGCCGACAGGCGCTTCGCCATTTCCTGAAAGGCCGGGCGCACGCCCTTGATGTCGGTGTACATGATGACGGCGGGCCATGTGCCGCCGGCCTCCGGCTGATACAGAAAGGCGTCCGCCGTGCCGTCATGTGTTTTGATGTCAACTCGGGATTCCAGCATGGTCTAGCCCGCAATTGCCTGATCGCGCCGTGCGAGACAACGTGTAAGCCACGCTTTCACATGCGGCAGCGCCGAATAATCCACTTTGGCAGGGATCGTTGTGGACAGCACGCCTGCAACATTCAGGTCGGCGACGCTGAATGCGGTCCCCACAAGCCATTCTCTCCCCTGCAGCGCATTGTCGAGCACACGCAGCGTTTTTCTGAGCCGCGTTTCGGCGGCGTCCGCGGCTTCGGCCGTGGTTTCGGGCCGGTTCATGACGCGGTGATAAAGGATCGGCAGCACGTCGGGCTTCGCTTCCGTTGCCGCCCACAGCGTCCATTGCAACACTTTGGCCTCGTCTTCGATCCGCGTGGGATACAGCTTTCCCATTCCGTAGCGCCTGGAAAGGTAAAGCGTAATGGCAAGCGATTCGAACAGGCGCAGGTCGCCATCGGCTATCGCCGGAATCTTGCCGTTCGGATTGATGGCGAGGTAGTCCGGCTCCTTCGTCTTGCCGGTCACGTCCATCATCTCAAAAGGCAGGCCAAGCTCTCGCGCGCACCACACGGCGCGGCTCGCCCTCGAACGCAAGTTTCCGTAAATCGTCAGTTCGGGCATTCTCGTATCCCCAGACCCGCAGCGAAAGCAACGGACGGCAGCATGCTTGTCAAGGAAGGCTCGGCCATCCGCGCGACGCTTCCACGCATCCACGGCGAGTTGCACCCTGGGGGACCCCATGCTAAGTCCGCCGCGCCGGGCGGGCATCGCCGTTCCCGAAAAAATTTCGCTGTTTTCACAAAGAGTTAGGTGGAACCAAAAGAGGTTCCGATTGGCTCGGCCGCAGGTGGGATTTCCGTGGCGTCGGACAAATCACAAACAACCGGACTGGCCGGGCGCTATGCCACAGCGGCGTTCGAACTCGCGCTGGAGGAAAAGGCGCTGGATGCGCTCGCCCGCGATCTCGCGACGATTAGAGCGTTGCTCGATGCGAGCGAGGATTTCCTGCGCCTCGTGCGCTCGCCCGTTCTCACACGCGAGGAGCAGAGCAAGGCGCTAGAGGCAATCCTAGGCGACGCAAAAGCTCATGCGCTCACGCGCAAGTTCGTACTGCTACTCTCGCGCAATCGCCGCCTCTTCATTCTCGGAGACGTGATCCGCGCGTTCGAGACATTGGTCGCGCGCCATCGGGGCGAGATTCCCGCGGCCGTCACCTCGGCACGCCCGCTCAACGAAGCGGAGACTGCAGAGCTGACGCGGATTCTGAAAGAAAAGCTCGGCCGCGAGCCGATACTGGAATTGAAAGTGGATCCCAAACTCCTCGGCGGGCTGGTTCTCAAAGTGGGGTCGCGCCTGATCGACTCAAGTCTCCGTACAAGACTCGCCGGTATCCGGGCCGCGATGAGAGGAAGCTGACATGGACATCAAACCGTCCGAGATTTCGGCAATTCTGAAACGCGAAATTCGCAATTTCGGTGCCGAAGCGGAGGTCGCCGAAGTGGGCCAAGTTCTCTCGGTCGGCGACGGAATTGCCCGCATCTACGGCCTCGACCAAGTGCAGGCCGGCGAAATGGTCGAGTTCCCGGGCGCCATCAAAGGCATGGCACTAAACCTGGAGACCGACAACGTCGGTGTCGTGATCTTCGGCGACGACCGTTCCATTCGCGAAGGCGACACGGTTAAGCGCACGGGCGCCATCGTGGACATTCCCGTGGGCAAGGGCTTGCTGGGCCGCGTCGTTGACCCGCTGGGCCAGCCGATCGACGGCAAAGGCGCAATCAAAAACGTGGCCGAGCGCCGCCGCGTGGACGTGAAGGCGCCCGGCATCATTCCGCGCCGCTCGGTGAACGAACCCATGCAGACGGGGCTCAAAGCCATAGACAGCCTGATCCCCATCGGCCGCGGGCAGCGCGAGCTCATCATCGGCGACCGCCAAACGGGCAAGACTGCGATCGCGGTTGACACGATCATCAACCAGAAGGGCGTCAACGCCTCGGGCGACGAAAAAATCAAGCTCTACTGCATTTATGTCGCCGTGGGACAGAAGCGTTCGACTGTTGCCCAGATCGTCAAGACGCTCGAAGACGCGGGCGCCATGGAATACACAACGGTCGTGGCGGCCACCGCATCGGAGCCCGCGCCGCTGCAATTCCTCGCTCCTTTCGCCGGATGTACACTGGGCGAATGGTTCCGCGACAACGGCATGCATGCGCTTATTATTTATGACGACCTTTCGAAGCAGGCCGTTGCTTACCGCCAGATGTCGCTGCTGCTACGCCGTCCGCCCGGTCGTGAGGCTTACCCCGGCGACGTGTTCTATCTGCATTCGCGCCTGCTCGAACGCGCGGCGAAACTGAACGACGCCAATGGCGGCGGCTCGCTGACCGCGCTTCCCATCATCGAGACGCAGGCGAACGACGTGTCGGCCTATATTCCGACCAACGTCATTTCGATCACGGACGGACAGATCTTCCTGGAAACCGATCTGTTTTATCAGGGCGTGCGGCCTGCGGTGAACGTCGGCATCTCCGTATCGCGCGTGGGTTCCGCCGCGCAGGTGAAGGCGATGAAACAGGTCGCGGGCACCATCAAGCTCGAGCTTGCGCAATATCGCGAAATGGCGGCATTCGCCCAGTTCGGTTCCGATCTCGATGCGGCGACCCAGCGGCTGCTCAACCGCGGTGCGCGCCTGACTGAGCTGCTCAAGCAATCGCAGTTCACGCCCTATCCGGTCGAGGAACAGGTCGTGGCCATCTACACCGGCGTGAGGGGATATCTTGACAAGCTTGCCGTTTCCGACGTGCGCCGCTTCGAAAGCGAATTCCTGCGGCTGATGCGCGCGAAGCACAAGGACCTGCTCGACGCCATTCGCACGCAGAAGCAGCTCACGCCAGAAATCGAAAACAAGCTCAAATCCATCCTGGAGGAGTTCAGCAAGAACTTCGCCTGATGCCGAGCCTGAAAGCCTTCCGCAACCGCATCGCCAGCGTGAAAGCCACGCGCAAAATCACGCGCGCCATGCAGATGGTGGCGGCCTCCAAACTGCGCCGCGCCCAGGACGCCGCGGAGGCAGGCAGGCCCTACGCGGAAAAGATGCAGGCGGTCATCGCCATGCTGGCGGCGTCGCAGAAGGACAATGTGTCAGCGCCCAAGCTGTTGGCCGGCACGGGGCGCGAAGACGTTCATCTCTTCGTTGTGGCGACGGCGGACCGCGGGCTGTGCGGCGGCTTCAACACCAACATCGTGAAGCTTGCCAAAACGCAGATCGAAGCTGCGCTGCGCGACGGCAAGCGGGTGAAAATCCTTTGTGTCGGGCGCAAGGGCCGCGACCAGCTCAAGCGCAATTACGGCAAGCACATCATCGAAACGATCGAGCTCACGCATGTGAAGCGCATCGGCTTCGCAAACGCGCGCGACATCGGCCGCCGCGTACTCGAGCGGTTCGACGCGGGTGAATTCGATATAGCGACGCTTTTTTTCTCGCGCTTCAGATCCGTCATCAGCCAGCTGCCTACCGCGCAGCGCCTTATCCCCGCGCCAATTCCGGAAGGCGCACCGCGGGCTTCGTTCTACGAATACGAACCGGACGAAAGCGACATCCTGGCCGAATTGCTGCCGCGCAACGTCTCGGTGCAGATATATCGCGCGCTGCTGGAAAACACGGCCTCGTTCTACGGTTCGCAGATGAGCGCCATGGATTCCGCCACGCGCAACGCCGGTGACGTGATCGACCGCCTGACGCTGTCCTACAACCGCACGCGCCAGGCGATGATCACCAAGGAACTGATTGAAATCATTTCGGGCGCCGAAGCGCTATAGGAGTGAAGGTGATACAATGAATGCACCCATGAAAGCCGCCGCCGCCAGCAACAAGACCGGCCATGTCACCCAAGTGATGGGCGCCGTCGTGGACGTGCAGTTCGACGGCGAATTGCCGGAAATCCTGAACGCGCTCGAGACCACCAACCGCGGCCAACGGCTCGTACTGGAAGTCGCGCAGCATCTGGGCGAATCGACCGTGCGCACCGTTGCCATGGATTCGACCGAAGGCCTCGTACGCGGGCAGCAGGTTAACGACAGCGGCCGCTCGATCACCGTGCCGGTGGGCGACGGCACGCTGGGGCGCATCATCAACGTCATCGGCGAGCCGGTGGACGAAGCGGGCCCGGTTAAGGCCAAGGAATATCGCTCCATCCATCAGGAAGCCCCAGCTTTTGTGGAGCAATCTACGGAAGCCCAAATGCTCGTCACCGGCATCAAGGTGATCGACCTGCTCGCGCCCTATGCCAAGGGCGGCAAGGTCGGCCTTTTCGGCGGCGCGGGCGTGGGCAAGACCGTGATCATCCAAGAACTCATCAACAACGTCGCCAAGAAGCACGGCGGCTATTCGGTGTTCGCCGGCGTCGGCGAGCGCACACGCGAAGGCAACGACCTCTATCACGAAATGATCGAATCCGGCGTGAACAAGGACCCGAAGAAAGGCTCGACCGAAGGAAGCAAATGCGCGCTCGTTTACGGCCAAATGAACGAGCCGCCCGGTGCGCGCGCGCGTGTCGGTCTTTCGGGCCTTACCGTCGCGGAATACTTCCGCGACCAGGGCCAGGACGTGCTTTTCTTCGTGGACAATATCTTCCGTTTCACTCAAGCCGGTTCCGAAGTTTCGGCGCTGTTGGGCCGCATTCCTTCCGCCGTGGGTTACCAGCCGACACTCGCCACCGACATGGGCGCGCTGCAGGAGCGCATTACCTCGACAACGAAGGGTTCGATCACGTCGGTTCAGGCCATTTACGTGCCGGCCGACGACCTGACCGACCCCGCGCCGGCCACATCGTTCGCGCACCTTGACGCTACGACCGTGCTGTCGCGCCAAATTGCCGAGCTCGGCATCTATCCGGCAGTGGACCCGCTCGATTCCACATCGCGCATTCTCGACCCGCGCGTGGTTGGCGAAGAGCATTACAGCGTCGCGCGCGAAGTGCAGGCCATTTTGCAGCGCTACAAGTCGCTGCAAGACATCATCGCCATTCTGGGCATGGACGAGCTGTCCGAAGAAGACAAGCTAATCGTGGCGCGCGCACGAAAAATCCAGCGCTTCCTGTCGCAGCCCTTCCATGTGGCGGAAGTATTCACCGGCCTCCCAGGCCTCTTCGTAGACATCGAGGACACTGTGAAAGGCTTCGCGGCCGTTGCGCGCGGCGAACACGACCACTTGCCGGAATCGGCATTCTACATGGTCGGCACCATCGAGGACGCGGTGAAAAAGGCGCAACGCATGGCGGCCGAGGCGGCATAACGATGGCAGATACCATCCACCTCGACCTCGTTTCGCCCGAGCAACTCTTGCTATCGGAAGACGTGGACATGGTCACGCTTCCGGGCGCCGACGGATATTTCGGCGTGCTCAAGGGCCATGCACCCATCATGGCGGGCCTCAAGCCCGGCGTGCTCGAAATCAAGGGCGGCAGCCAAGACGGTCTGCGCATCTTCGTGCGCGGCGGATTCGCCGAAATCAGCCTGAGCGAAGTGACGGTTCTTGCCGAAGAAGCGATTCCGATGGCGGAAGTGGATGCGGAGGCACTCGACCAGCGCATCAAGGACGCGGAAGAAGACGTTGGCCTTGCCAAGACCGACGCGGAACGCCGCCGCGCCGTCGAAGCACTTGATCATCTGAAGCAACTTCGCGCCGCGCTGTAGCCGCCCGTTGCAACCCCGGGCTTTGCAGGACGTTTCCGAGCAGGACTCTTATATAGGGCTGCATTGCCAATTATTTAGGGGATTTCCAGGCGTAGCCGCCCCAGAGTTTGCATTGCGGCCAGGCCGGGGACCGTTCTAGTTTGTTCGGGTTGGGGGACGGGCATGGGTTCAAGGGCATGACCGACGGCACAGTCTACAAGGCTGGCTGGAAAATGGGCGACATCGACTGGTCGCGCTTCGATGCGTCGAAGGTCGATCGGGAGTTGCTCGCAGCCGTCAAGGGCGCCTCGCTTGTCGAATACAATGCGCGCGATTACGTGGCCTATCTCAAGCGCGTCTATCACGATGCGCCCGCGCATACGATCGAGCTCATCGAAAAATGGGGCGAAGAGGAAGTACAGCACGGGCTGGCGCTCGGGCGCTGGGCGGAGCTCGCCGACCCCACATTCAATTTCCAATCCGCCTTCGCGCGTTTCCGCGCGGGTTACCGCCCCGCGCATTTCATCAGCAGCGAAGGCAGCGTGCGCGGGAGCAAGCGCGGCGAAATGATCGCGCGCTGCGTGGTGGAAAGCGGGACTTCTTCCTTCTACACCGCCATGCGCGAGGCGACCGACGAACCGGTGCTGAAGGAGGTGGCAGGCCACATCGCCTCCGACGAATTCCGGCATTACAAGCTCTTCTACGAAATTCTCCAGGCCGAAACCGGGCCCGACCTTCCCGGCTGGCGCAAGGTTTGGGTTGCGCTCAGCCGCGTGAAGGAGGCGGATGACGACGAGCTTGCCTACGCCTATTACTGCGCCAATGTGCCGCCCGAAAAAGAAAAGGATGTTCCCTATCGCCGCGGCGCCTGCGTGCGCGCCTATAACGCCAAGATCATGACGCTGTACCGGCGCCACCACATCGACAAGATGGTGAAGATGGTGATGAAGCCGACGGGGCTCGACCCTTCCGGCACATTCAGCGCCGTGACCAGCGCGGCGCTGTGGCGGGTCCTTTCCATCCGCGCCGCCATGGCGAACAACATGAAGGCCGCGGCCTAAGCGGCTTTCGGCACGATACGCGTCAGGTCCTTTCCGATTTGCCGCTTCCGTTCCATCAGGTCAAAATCGCCCTGCAACCCCAAAAAGAATCCTTCCGAGACTCCAAAATATCTGGAAAGCCGCAGATCCGTGTCCGCGCTGATTGCGCGCGCACCATGGACAATTTCGTTGACCCTGCGCGGTGGAACATCAATCGCACGGGCAAGCTCGTTCTGGCTGATTTTCATGGGAACCAGAAATTCCTCTAACAGGACCTCTCCGGGATGCACATTGCGCAACAACCCGCCTTTTGCCTGGCGCTTTCTATTTATCGTGGTAGTCAACGATTTCGACATCGTCTGTGCCTCCGTTCTGCCAGCGAAAGCAAACGCGCCACTGGCGGTTAATCCTGATGCTCCACTGCCCGGCGCGCGATCCTTTCAGTGGCTCAAGCCGATTCGCGGGTGGTATCCGCAAATCACGCAGGTCGCGTGCACGATTGAGCATTCTCAATTTTCGCAGAGCGACCTGCTGAATATCGACCGGAAACTTTCGGCTGCGACGGCCCTGCCAAATCAGCGCCGTCTCAGAATCACGAAAACTCCGGATCATGGCGTAGTATAACGCCGTGCGTTATATGACGCAAGGCGTTATGGGTCAGAGCGACCGCTTCACCATCATCTGCTTTATTTCGGCGATCGCCTTCGAAGGGTTCAGCCCCTTCGGGCACACATTGGCGCAATTCATGATGGTGTGGCAGCGGTAAAGCCGGAACGGATCTTCCAGATGGTCGAGCCGTTCGCCCTTCATCTCGTCGCGCGAATCCAAAATCCAGCGATGCGCTTGAAGCAACGCGGCGGGCCCCAGAAAGCGTTCCGGATTCCACCAGTAGCTGGGACATGAAGTGGAGCAGCACGCACACAAGATGCATTCGTAAAGCCCGTCCAGCTTGGCGCGGTCTTCCGGTGTCTGCTTCCATTCGGTGACAGGCGCGGGCGTTTTCGTCTGCAAATAGGGCTGGATGGACGCGTATTGGGCGGCAAAATCGGTGAGATCGGGAACCAGATCCTTTAGCACCGGCATGTGCGGCAGCGGATAAACATAGACCGAACCCGAAATGCCGGCGATCACCTTGGTGCAGGCGAGCGTATTGGTGCCGGCGATGTTCATGGCGCACGACCCGCACACGCCCTCGCGGCACGAGCGGCGGAAGGCAAGCGTGGGATCGATCTCGTTCTTTATCTTGAACAGCGCGTCCAGCACCATCGGCCCGCAGCTATCGAGATCAAGCGTGTAGATATCGAGCCGCGGGTTTTCGCCCATGTCGGGATCGTAGCGATAGACGCGAAAGTCCTTGGTGCGCGCGGGCGTCTTGCCGTTCGTCCTGAACGGCCACTTCTTGCCCTTCTTGACCCTGCTGTTGCGCGGAAGCGTGAGTTGAACCATGTGTGTTTCATTCCCCCCGAACGAGGCTAACAACCGCGACTACTGTTGACAAATGCGCGGCTAGGACGCACCGACCTGCTCGAACAGCCAGTCGCAGTCAACCGCATCGCCGCGCACCGTACCGGTGACGACGATCTGCTCCGACTTGCGCGGGAGCCCGCTGCCGAAATAGATGCTTTCCTCGATGCCGACCTCGCCTCCGGCCGCACGAAAGCGCCAGCCTTCGCCGGCGGGCAGCTTGAGCAGCACGGTGCCGCCCGCCTGGGCGAAGGACAGCCGCACATCGGGGTGCACATGGAAGCGGATAGCGAAGGGCAGCGCCTCGCGCCCGTGCCGGCGGCCTTTTTTCGGTTCCAGCGGAACAAGCCGGTCCGCACCCGTGAGCACGATTCCTTTCGGTGACAGCGCCATGCGGCGCTCGTGCACAATCCCGAAGCGCGCCAAGTAGCCGTCGTGGCTTGCCTCGACCAATATTCCCTGGCCGGAGTCATTGCGCCTAGTTTCGATGTTGGCGGACCCGCCGACCAGCCTCGGCCCGAGCAGGTCGCGCACCAGCCCGGGCGGCAAAATGGCCGCCGACGAGGTATCGGCCAATGTCAGCGTCGAATGGGCGGCAGTGGCCCGCAACACTTCGCGCCATTGTTCGTTTCCACCCATCGCCGCGCCGCAATTCACGACCATGCGCTGCGCGCCCGCGCTCATCTCGAACGACAGGCATCCCGCATGCGCCGCTGCGGAGAAGGCACCCGGCGGCGCAATGCCCGTATCCAGCAGAACGAAGGTGCGCCCGGCCGCCATGCGCTGATAGGCGGAATAGCGCGCGTGCCCGAACGGCATGCCCTTGGCGTCATCGCTTGCCAGCAGCGCCGAAACCAAGCGCGCGTCGCATTCGTTCCCGCCGTTGAAACAGGCAAGCCCGCCGTCACCTAGGCGGAAGAAGCGGATCATCGGCGCCATGCGATCGCGCGCGCTGCGCAGCGCGTTGGATACCGGTTTGTTGGTCGCATCGAGTGCCTGCTGCACCATCGTCAAACAAAGAAACGCGCGCAGCAGCGACTGCGGCGAGCGGTCCTTGTGCCCGCCGTCGGGAAGAATCTGCCGCCCGATTTCGACATCGAGCTGCGCCAGGCCCTGCTGCATGTTGCGCGTGTCCGACAAACAGACGCCTGCAAGCGCAAGCCCGGAAGCCGACTCAAACCGCGGCAATCCTTCCGGCGCGTGCCGCATGCGGCGCGCGAGCACGCGCGCCTGATTGCGCAACGAGACAAAAAGTTTCGAGCGCCACATGACGTCCGAGCCGTGCAGAAAGAAGCGCCCGTGCGCGAACAGGTTGACAAAGCGCCGGGCGATAATTTCCGGCAGCCATGCGGGCTCGGAATAGCGCCAGTAGCGCGCCAGCCATTCGCCGCTCACTTTCTGCGCCAGCTCGCGTGCGGCATCGCTTCCCGCCGCTTCCAGATGGCGGAGCCAGTCGAACGCGTGCAGGGCCGCGGAGAAGTGAGTGCTGGGCACCGAAAAGTCGAATACGGAACCTTCCTTTACATCCAATGCTTCGCCGCCGAAGGCAAAGCGGCCGCGGAACATGGCGTCGGCATCGTCGAGCCTGCGCGAGCTGGGATCGTGCGGATAAAAAATGACCCGATCGGGAACCGGCCCGCGCAGCGTCAGCCGGTACAGCCATCCCTTGCGAAGCCAAGCCACCACCGGCTCGAAGCCGTAACGCGCTATGTTATGCGCGGCCTCGGGCCACAGCGCCATGGTGGAGGGCCTGTGCGCGCGCCTGGGCGGCGGCGTGCGAGCGAGCTCCGCGTCCGCCGCGTCCAGAATCCCGCGGAAGTCTTCATCCGCGGAGACGTGTGATGTTAGCGGCATAGTCCTTACCGTTTCCAAAGACGGCGGTGCCCGCCACCAGCGTGTCGGCGCCCGCGGCAACTGCGTCCCTCGCGGTTTGCGGATTGATCCCGCCGTCCACTTCCAGCGCGATGCGCCGCCCGCTTTTCTCGATGCGCGCGCGCACGGCGCGGATCTTGTCGAGCTGGCTGGTGATGAACGATTGCCCGCCGAAGCCAGGATTGACCGTCATCACCAGCACGAGGTCCACCAGGTCCATCACGTTGTCGAGCACTTCCACCGACGTTCCGGGATTGAGAACGATGCCCGCCTGCCGTTTCAGCATGCGGATATGCTGAAGGGTGCGGTGGACATGGGGCCCCGCTTCCGGATGCACGCTTATGATGTCGGCGCCGGCTTCGGCGAAGGCCTCGATGAACGGATCGGCGGGTGCAATCATCAGATGGCAGTCGAACGGCTTTTTCGAGTGCGGCCTCAGCGCCTTCACCACCAGCGGGCCGATGGTGAGATTGGGCACGAAGTGGCCGTCCATCACGTCGATATGGATGAGATCGGCGCCTGCGCGGTCCACCGCCGCCACCTCTTCGCCGAGGCGGGCAAAATCCGCCGAAAGGATCGACGGCGCAATGCGCACAGACACGGCCATCGCGCGACTTGTGCAGGATTCGCCAAACGTTCACAAGGTTGTCCGGGTTGCGGCGAATCGTGGGCCGTGTTGACTTGAGGTCGCCCCGTCCTACACTCCGGCCCGGTCTTCACGCGGTTATTTTCCATGGAATCTGCGAACAAACCGGCGGCGGCTGGGGCGCGCCCTCTCTCGCCGCATTTGCAGATTTGGCGCTGGAACGTGACCATGGCGGCCTCCATCACGCACCGCGCCACGGGAATGGCGCTGGCCGCGGGTACGCTGTTTCTCGCCTGGTGGATCATTGCCGCGGGAATGGGCACGGACGCATATGACACGTTCACGCGCGTGGCCGTTCATCCCATTGGCCAAGTTATCCTCTTCGCGTTCATCTGGTCGCTTGCTTTTCATTTTTTGAACGGCATCCGCCATCTCGCGTGGGACATTGGCTACGGTTTTGCGGTGAGGACCGCGTTCGCCACCGGCGTAATCGTGTTCGTGCTGTCGTTTGCGCTCGCCGCGTTGGTGTTCCTCGTCGGCCGGGGCCTTTTATGAGCCTGCAGACGCCGCTGCACCGCGTGGAAGGACTGGGCTCGGCCAAAGCCGGCACCGCCGAATTCTGGCGCCAGCGGGTGACGGCCATTGCGCTCGTGCCGCTGTCGCTCTGGTTCGTGTGGGCGGCACTCGCGCTTGTCGGGGCCGACCACGCGGCGGTAACCGCGTTTCTGGCGGACCCGGTGAACGCGGTGTTGATGCTGTTGTTCCTGATCGCTGCGCTCTATCACATGTCGATTGGAATCCAGATCATCATCGAGGATTATGTCCAGCAGCCCTTCCTGAAAGTCTCCTGCATTATCCTCAACCGCTTCTTCGCGCTGGCCCTTGGCGCTGCTACGGCCTTCGCGCTCTTGAAAATCGCATTCGGACAGACATGACTGCCTATCCGATCATCGATCATTCCTTCGACGTCGTCGTTGTCGGCGCAGGCGGATCGGGTTTGCGCGCGACCCTGGAAGCCGCGCGGCACGGGCTCAAGGTCGCCTGCGTGACCAAGGTATTTCCCACGCGCAGCCACACCGTGGCCGCACAGGGCGGCATCGCCGCCGCGCTCGGCAACATGGGCGAAGACGACTGGCGCTGGCACATGTACGACACCGTGAAAGGCTCGGACTGGCTGGGCGACCAGGATGCCATCGAATATCTCTGCCGCAACGCGCCGGAAGCCGTGTACGAGCTCGAGCATTTCGGCATGCCGTTTTCCCGCACCGAGGACGGAAAAATATATCAGCGCGCCTTCGGCGGCATGACCAGCCATTTTGGCGAAGGCACCGCGCACCGCACCTGCGCTGCGGCCGACCGCACCGGCCACGCCATGCTGCACACGCTCTACGGCCAGTGCCTGCGTCACGACGTGAACTTCTTCGTCGAATATTTCGCCCTCGATCTTCTCATGCAGGATGGCGCCTGCCGCGGGCTGATGGCGTGGTGCCTGGACGACGGCACCATTCACCGCTTCCGTGCCCATCGCGTGGTGCTCGCGACAGGCGGATACGGACGCGTATACTTTTCCTGCACAGGCGCGCACACGCAGACGGGCGACGGCAACGCCATGGTGCTGCGGGCGGGCTTGCCGCTGCAGGACATGGAGTTCGTGCAAATCCACCCTACCGGCGTCTACGGCGCAGGCATGCTGATCAGCGAGGGCGTGCGCGGCGAGGGCGGTTACCTGACCAACTCCGAAGGCGAGCGCTTCATGGAACGCTACGCGCCGCACGCCAAGGATTTGGCGTCGCGCGACGTGGTGAGCCGCGCCATCACCATCGAAATCCGCGAGGGGCGCGGCTGCGGGCCGCGAAAGGATTATGTGCTGCTCAACCTCGCGCATCTCGACCCCAAAATCATCCACGAGCGGCTGCCCGGCATCGCGGAATCGGCGCGCATCTTCGCGGGCGTGGACGTGACCAAGGAACCGATCCCCGTCGTTCCCACCGTGCACTACAACATGGGCGGCGTGCCGACGAATTATCACGGCGAGGCGTTGACAGAGGCGAACGGCAACGCCGAAACCGTGGTGCCGGGGCTGTTCGCCGTGGGCGAGGCGGCCTGCGTTTCCGTGCACGGCGCCAACCGGCTGGGCTCCAATTCGCTCATCGACCTCATGGTGTTCGGCAAGGCGGCCGGCGCGCGTTGCGCCGACGGCATTCGCGCGGGCGAAAGCCATCCCGAACTGCCCAAGGATGCAGGCGAGGCGGCGCTGGCGCGTTTCGACCGCTTCCGCAACGCCAAGGGCAAAACGCCCACGGCCGCGCTGCGCCTTGCCATGCAGCGCGCCATGCAGGCGGACGCCGGCGTCTTCCGCCGCAAGGACAGTCTGGAGAACGGCCGGCGCGCGGTGCGCGACGTGTTTAAGGGCATTGCCGATATTTCCGTTTCCGACCGCAGCATGATCTGGAATACCGATCTGGTGGAGACGCTAGAATTCGACAATTTGATCGCGCAGGCGATCGTCACCATCGACAGCGCGTTCAACCGCACTGAGTCGCGTGGCGCGCATGCGCGCGAGGATTTCCCCAACCGCGACGATGCGAACTGGATGAAGCACACTTACATCTGGATGGACATGAAGACGGCGGGAACGAAAATCGGCTACCGCCCGGTGCACGATTTCACGCTTTCCAACGACGTCGAATACATTCCGCCCAAGGCGCGGGTGTATTGAGTTTTGGGGCGTTCTGGCCAGGGCGCATTATGCACGAGGTGATGTTGGGAAGCTGAATTTTGCGTTTCACGTGAAACATTTTCCCTTCACGAAAAGAATTCGAAGCAAAACCGCCAAATTCCAAATCGCCGATGCATTTGTGCGAAGCGATTGCGGATTTCGCGCATTTTTGCGGAGCAGGCGCACCTCACGCGCCCACTGGAAAAGAATCGTTTTTAAGTCCTTCGTCGCTTGCGCGAGCGATAGCGCTTCATGCGATTCATACTCATTAGATATCTGCCTCCCCCTTGCGGAGAGGCAGTGCGTGATTGATTTGACTACAGGCGATTTCAGGACGCCGTTTTAGCAATAAGACCAAGACCCTCCCTCAAGGGGAGGGTGATGATCCGATTAGCCATTGCATCCTTGCCGTGTGAACGAGGCAGGCAGACTTATTGTGTTCCGCGCACGTTCTGAAGCGCCGTTGCACAAACACGAACGGCGCGGGGACCGTTTGGCCCTCGCGCCGTGCGTCCGCACTGCTTGCGAATATAAGAGATTTGGTGTGAGCAGCGCCGCTCTGCAAGACCCCCGGCAATAATTATTTTCAGAACCGATTTCGTTGGCGCGTCATGGACTTATGCGAGGTTTAGCGCCAAAAGGGCACCTCTTGAATCCCTGGAAAAAATTTTTCGGCAAGGCGGTTACGCCCGTTGAAGCGCGAAGTCCGACAGCAGGACTTTCCCTTCTGCCAGAGCGCCGCCGCAACAATCGGGTGGAGAGCGGAAAGGACTGCTGGCATAAGCCGTTGAGGAAATAGCGCCCGAGGACCGGAACCGGAAAGCACATGACGAAGGATCGCGATTACATCCTCGGCACGCACGATGCCGAGATCGCGCGGCTCGGGCTGCAGCACCGCGTGTGGCGGCCAACCGCACTCGGCTTCTGGCAGCGCTGCGGCGTGACCACGGGTTGCACCGTGATAGATGCCGGCTGCGGCCCCGGCTACGCGGCGATGGATCTTGCCGAAATCGCCGGCCCCAAGGGCCGCGTCATCGCCATAGACCGTTCCCGCCGCTTTCTCGACGTCTTGCGCGAAACCGCGAAGGCACGTGGCCTCGCCAATATCGAAATCGTCGACGCGGAGCTCACCGACGATGTGTGGCCGAAAGGCGAGGCGGACTTCATCTGGTGCCGCTGGGTTTTCGCCTTCGTGCGCGAGCCCGCCGCCGTCATGCGCCGCATGGCGGAGGCGCTGAAGCCCGGCGGCGCACTGCTCAGCCAGGAATATTACGACTATCGCGGCTGGCGGCTGGCGCCGGCCGACGCCGAGTTCGAGCGTTTCGTCTCGGTCATCATGCAGAGCTGGCGCGACGAAGGCGGCGAGCCCGACATCGGGCTTCAAATGCCTTCATTGGCGACGGAGGCGGGCCTGCACATCGAGCGGGCGGAACCCGAAGTGCGCGTAACACGGCGCGGCGACTATTTCTGGGAGTGGCCGGCCGCCTTCGTAAGCAACAGCCTGGAGCGGCTGGTGGAACTCAAGAAAATAACGCAGGAAGACGCGAGCCGCATACTTGCCGCGTGGAAAAAGGCCGAAGCCGATCCGCGCACGCTGATGTTCACGCCGGGCGTGCTGATGCTTGCCGCGCGAAAGCCGCGCTGACTATTTCGCGGCCGCGCGCAGCGCGGCGGAGATTTCGGCGCCCTTCTCTTTCTTGAGCGCGACGCAGTCGGAAATTTTCTCGGACGAGAGCGCCAGCGGGCGCACCGCGCCCTGCAGCTCGGCGACATGCGGGCGGAAAAATGATTCGAGATCCTGCCGCGCCTCCTCCGTGCAGGCGGTTGCGAGCGTGTCCGGCGCCCGATTCATGCCGCGCTTCGAAACGCGCTTGAGTATGGCGCCGTAATTCTGTTTCAGCCATTCCCATAACACGTCGCGTGACACGGACTCGCGGGGCCAGAACTGATAAAGATAGGTGAGCTCGCCGATGCGCATGTCCGGCTGCAGGGCGAGCGCGAGGAAGCGCCGCAGGAATTCCTTGTCCTCCGAAATCGAAGCGGCCGCAAGAATGGCGCGGCGCAGGTTTTCGTCATCCGATTTCCTGAACAGCGCGAAGACGTCGTTGCGGAAGGCGGGCCCTTCGTCGAGAAGCCCGGCCCGCAGCGCGACCGGCACCAACTCGGGCGGGAGACCGTTCGCGTTCTTCCCGCCGCTCGCCACGTAAATCCTGGCGTCGCGCGCAAGCGCCTTGACCGTTTTTGCGTCGCGTGCCTCCTCGACCATGATCTTGGCGAGCGCCGCACGCGCCAGCGCATCGGCCGGCCGCTCGCCGGCGCGAGCCCTGAGCCCCAGCGCGTCGAGCCGCGGCGCGAAGAGACGCGCCATCAGCTTGCGGTATGCCGGCATGTCCGCCGCCGAGACAAGGTTCATTCTGAGCCCGCGCAGCGTGTCGGCGAGGCTGAGAGGGGCCGAAGAATCAATTTCGCCCAGCAAATCCCAGCGCGCCACCGGCGCAAGAATGGAGAGCGCACGGAAGAAATCCGTGGCGGAGGCTTTGCCGGCGCGCATCGCAGCGGCGACATTGTGGAAGAGCGCCAGCTGGTCCGCGGGCTTCATGCGCGGGGACGCGGCAACGAGCGCGCGCCAGCCCGCTTCGTCAAGCGCAAAGCGGTAATAGCCCTTCCCTTCCGCGTTGGGCATCACGGCCTGCGGGCACGCGTTGCCGAGCGGCACCGAAGCGGACGTGGAATCCATCAGGCGGCAAATGCGTTCGCCGCCCAAGGGCTCGAGGCACGCGGGCACTTTCCAATAGTGTTCTGCGGGCGTGCGCCCAACCGGCACGAAGGTGGACTGCACAACATTGGCGACCGGCGCCACCTTGCAAACGAGGGCGACGTGGAGCAGCGGAATGCCGGACTGGTCGATGAATTCGCTGAAGGCTTCGACGATTTCCGGATGGCTGGTTTCGTGCGCCACCGTGCCGATGAAATCCTTGGCGGTGGCCGTGCCGAAGGCGAACTTTTTGAGATAGGCCTGCACGCCCTGCCGGAAGGCCGGCTCGCCCAGATAGCTTTCGAACATGGCGATTACGGCTGCGCCCTTGTTGTAGCTGATGCGGTCGAAAGCATTGATGATGTCCTCGGTGCCGCCGACGGGCTGGCGGATGCGCTTGGCGGAGGGAAGTTCGTCAACCTCCATGATCTGCATGCCCTCGCGCGCGATTTCGCGCCCGAAATCGAATTGCGGCGCAACGGCGGTGATCGCCTTGTTCTCGGCCCAATTGGCGAAGGATTCGTTCAGCCAGATGTCGTCCCACCATTCCAGGGTGACCAGATTGCCGAACCACTGATGGGCTAGCTCGTGGGCCTGCACCTGGATGCTGGCCCGTTTCTGATCGAGTGGCGCTTTCGCGTCCATCAGCAGGAGCCGTTCGCGATAGGTGATGGCGCCGGCATTCTCCATGGCGCCCGCCGCGAAATCGGGCACGGCAAGCGAATCCAGTTTCTGGAACGGATAGCCGACGCCGAAATACTTCTCGAGCGCGAGAACCAGCTTGGGCGTGAAGCCGAGCGCATAACGGATGCGGTTGCCCTTCCCCTTGGCGGTGATGCCGCGCACCGGCAGTGCATGCTTGCGGTACTTGTTGGGCGGCAGCGTGCCCATGTCCACAATGTCGAGCGGCCCAACCGCGAGCGCAATAAGATAGGTGGGAAGAGATTTGGTGCGCTCGAACACCGTCCGCGTCATTCCACGTTCGGTGGTCGCCTTGCTTACGGGGGTGTTGGCAATCACCTTGTCGGCGCTGGGCGCGATTACCGTCACATCGAACGTTGTCTTGAAGCTGGGCTCGTCGAAGGAGGGAAACATCATACGCGCGGAAATCGGTTCGAACTGCGTGAACGCGTAATCGGCGCCGCGGTCGTGCACCTTGTAGAGGCCATAGAGCGCGGTGCCGAACGGCGCGTCGTAAACAAGAACCAGCTTGGCGCGGCCGGCGGGCAATTCGCGCTCGAAGGTGAGCTGGGCGATACCCGTGCGGTGCACCTGCTTGTACGCGGCCGGAACGCTGCCGCCGCCGGCAAGCGTTGCGGAAGCGCGCTTAACGTTCAGGTTTTCGCCGTGAAGAAAAACAGTTGTCTGCGGGTGTGTCACGTTCACGTCGATTTCGGCGCGGCCGGAAAAGCGGTGCATGCGCGGATTGATTGTAAGATCGAGGCGGTAATGCTCGGGCACGACGATGCGCGGCAGGCGGCCCAAGGGAATGCCGGCATCGGGCGGCGCCGCGGGCACCGGCGGCGGCGCGGGAGCGGACTCCGTGCCCTGATCGCAGCCAGCCAGGAGAAGAAGAAGGGCAGCCCCCAGCGCCGCCCTCGCGGAAAACCGGTTCATCATCGCGCCTCGTTAACGGTTTTGCGGACGATACGGGCCCGGACCTCCCCCCGCAATTGCAGCGTGGCGGGGCAATTCGCCGTTTGCATGCGCCAAGGACGCGCCGTTGGGCACGGCTCGCGCAAGGCGCTGGTAACCATTTGGGCCTAGGCTCCGCACCTCTACTGGAGGGAATGCGCGCATGATCGGCGCGTGGACGATCAATGTCGGCGGGCAGGTCTACGGCCCCTACTCCGCGGACCGCATGCGCGGCTTCGCGAACGAGGGGCGCCTGGTCGCGCAATCGCTTGTCGCCCGCGAGGGCAGCAGCGACTGGCGCAAGGCGCATGAGGAGCCGGAGTTCGCCGGCCTCTTCGCCACGGCCGCGCGCGCGCAAACCCAGGCGGCGAATGCAGAAACGAATGCGAAGGCGCCAACCATCGAAGCGGCCTCGCCGCAGCGCGCGCAACTAATCATCTTCCTCGACGTGAAATCGCGCGTGGGCAACAATTTCGAACAGACGATCTTCGATCTCGGGCCCGCCTTTCGCGTGCTTCCCAATGTGTGGATCGTCGCCACCAGCGAAAGCGCCAACGCGGTGCGCAACCGCCTGGTGCAGGAACTGGGGAAGCTCGACGCGCTCTTTGTCGTGGATGCGACACGGAACAAGTCGGCCTGGTTCAATTTCGGTCCCGAAGCGGACGCCAAAATCCGCCGCGTCTGGCAAAAGACCGGCTGACTTAACCATGCGCCGGAAGCTCTTCTAGCGCGGCAGCGATGCCGTCATAATGCCCGCCCTGAGGGGAACCGGAATGGGCAGGATTGCGCTCGGCCTTCTTGCGTTGACAGTCATCGCCGTCGGCGCGCTTTACGCGTTCGACATCCGCTTTCCCATTTCGCAGGAAGAAGCGATCCAGCGCGAATTGCGCATGGCGGCGACGGCAGAGGAGCTCGACAAGCGCGTAAACGATGCGCTGGCGCGCGACGACGTAGACGATGCGGAAGTCTATAGCGAACTCGCCGCCTATATGGGCAAGCCGCTGTCGGCCGAAACGGAGGCGAAACTGGCCAGGGCGCAATCCACGGCGGCCAGAATCGCGCGCGGCACGGGACAATTCGCAACAGGCTTCGTTACCGGCGAAGGCACCAGCGCGGCGGGGCTGGCAGGCGCGCTGACCTCGGACGTGACCGTGGTGGGCGATGTGCGCGACATCGCCAGCGAAGGAACAAAGCTGGTCGCGGGCGAGAACTACAGCGAGCTCATTCTGGGGCTGTCCGTCATCGGGATTGCCGCCACCGCGGCGACCGTCGCCACCGGCGGCGGCGGCGTGGTGGCCAAAGCGGGCGTTTCGCTGCTCAAGGCAGCGCGGCGGGCCGGCACGCTCACGGCGGAGTTTGCGGGCGAGCTCACGCGCCTGGTGAGCCGCGCGGTGAACACGCCCGAGCTTGCGCGGGTGCTGCGCACGACCAATCTGCGCGACCTGCGCGCCACCGAAGCAGCCGTAACGCAATACGCACGCGGGGTCAGGCAGGCCGAGATTTTTCCCGTGCTGGGGCGGCTTGGCGACATCAGCAAGACGGCGGGCCCGGCCGAGACCGTGCGCCTCATGCGCTATGTGCGCTCGACGAACGATCTGGAAAACGTTTCCGCGATGAGCGCCCGCTTCGGCAAGAAGACGCGCGGCGTCATCGAGCTGACCGGCAAGACATCGCTGCGCGCGTTCAAGACCGCGCTCAACGTGCTCGAGTTCATCATCGAGCGCATCCTCGCCTTCGCCGCCTGGCTGCTGGGCCTGCTCGGCCTTTCCGCCGCCCGCCGCGTGGTCAGGCGGAGATAGCGAGCGAGACGGCGAATCCAAAAACGATTAGGCTCGATACAGGCATGTGATTCGCGTTGGGGGCGACGCAAAGTATGACGCCCGGTGCCGTTTTCGCCGACAGGCAGTGCGCCAATGCACGGGCACATGCACACCCACAATCCCAATTCATGCTCCCTCTTTGGGGGAGCTGTCCGGCGAAGCGCTTGCGCGTAGCCGGACTGAGGGGGCTCAAGTCCGCCCCCTCCCCGGCCTTCGGCCGGACCTCCCCCGATGGGGGAGGACAGTCTTCCTTCGTGCGATCGGGGAGTACCCATGGGCAAGCGTTCTGCGCGCCGCAAGGCCCGCGAAATGCAGATGTATTCGGAAGACAATGTGCGTCCGCTTTTTCCCGCGGCGGGCTGGAACCCGCGCGCCGAAGACACACGCGACCGCAAATACATAAAAAACGTTCGCGCCATGAGCGCGATGCAGCAGACGCTGCTCAACGCCATTGACGAACGCGCCGTCGTGGTGGCACTCGGCCCCGCGGGCACCGGAAAGACATATCTCGCCATAGCCAAGGCGGTGGAGGCGCTCGAGGCCGGGCGCGTGGCACGCATCGTGCTTTCGCGCCCCGCCGTGGAGGCCGGCGAGAGCCTGGGCTTCCTGCCCGGCGATCTCGCCGACAAGCTGGCGCCTTACTTGCGCCCGCTCTACGACGCGCTGACCGAGCGCCTCGGCACCAAGCGGCTGAAGGCGCTGGCCGGCGACGGCGCCATCGAGATTGCGCCGGTGGCCTACATGCGCGGGCGCACGCTCAACGAATGTTTCATCGTCATCGACGAGGCGCAGAACTGCACCTATGGGCAGCTCAAGATGCTGCTGACGCGGCTGGGCTGGCGCTCCACCATGGTGCTGACCGGCGATCCCGACCAGACGGATCTGCTGTCGGGGCTGTCGGGGCTGCGCCAGATCGGCGACCGGCTGGACCAGGTGGACGGCGTGGCCGTGGTGCGGCTCACCGACGCGGACATCGTGCGCCACCCGCTGGTGGCCAACATGCTGACGGTGCTGTAGGGGCTACATGTGTATCGCCAGGTCGATGACGAAGAGGCCGAGCGCCAGGCTCCAATAGCCGACGAGGGCCGTCACCAGCCAGAACTGCAAGGGCTTCCAGGCCCGCGCGCGCATGTTGCGAAGCGCGGTCGCGAACAGCACGTTCGGCCCGGCGATGACCATCACCAGCCAGCGGCTGGTGCGGCCTGCGCGCGTGTCGGGCTTGATGCGCGCCTGCTCGCACACGAGGCGGTAAAGATTGGCGGCGATGCCCGAAGCGGTGAAGCCCGCGGCCACGGCAAAGGCGACCAGCCAGAACCCCTCCATTTGGCCCCGCGAAGATGGTTTCGAGAACGTGAATTGCAGGACGCGTGCCCGTTTCCGGGCGCGCCGTTGTGCCAAATCGGGGCAGCGTGCGTGGTTATCCGCCGTTAACGGGACGGGCGCTGTGCTAGATAGGGAGTTGTTTCACCGGCCTTACCCATGAGCCGTTTGGGCGACGATTTCGGCGGGCCTGCAAAGCAGCGCTCCGTCTGGCTAATTCCGCTGGCCGTGGTGGTGGTGACGGCGGCGCTTTCGGCGCTGGTGCTGGCCTATTACTTCGCACCCACCGCGCCCGAGCTGGTCACCGAGCAGCCCGACCCGACGGACGCAACACAGCGCATCCAGCTCAACGTCGGGGGCACGGGTTTTCGCATACCCGGCAATTACATTCTCTTCGCCAGCGACCGGAAGGGCGGCAAGCGGAAGAACGTGCGGCTCGTCGCGTTCCTTCCCGATCTGCGCGGCTACAGCGCCTCGGACCGGCAGGAACTCGCCGACAATTCGCCTGCATCCGAAGCCGTCTATCTTTCGCTGCGCGAGGAACGCTTCAACGTGACGGAGAAAGAGCGCCTGACGCGCATCTATCATCCACAGCTGATTTCGCGCGAAGGAAAGCCGGGGCCGCACGGACTCAGGCAATACGAATTCAAGCCCAACACGGGATACCGCGACGACGATCTTTTCGTGGGCGAGACGGAGGCCGGCCCCGCGGCGCTGCGCTGCACGCGGCCCTCCAAGATCGCGCCCTCGCCCAACTGCCTGCGCGAAATCCTTTTGGCCAAGGGCGTGACGCTGACTTACCGCTTCAAACGCCGCCACCTAGCCGAGTGGCAGGCGATCGACGCGGGCGTACGCCGAACGATGGCGGCGTTCGTGCGCAGGCCTCAACGCGCGCGGTAAAGCTCTTTCAGCGAGCGGCGCCTGGGAAACAGATCGTCGAGGGCGGCCGCCAGCGAAGGAAAAAGAATGAGCGCGGCTGCGAGCTGAGCAACCGGCACGAGCGCAGCCGCCGGAGTGAGCGCATCCACCAGGGCGCCGGAGAGGACGGCGGCCACAAGCCCGAGCGAGAGCAGAACGGCGGGCCCGGCCGTTTCGTCCACGGCGCGCGAACAGGCGATCACCATGGGTTCGTTCCGGCGATAGTGGGAGAGCCGGAACGCCATAAAATAGAGCAGGGCGGCGCCCGCGCCCCAAAAGACAAGCGAATGAAAGGCGGCCTGCCAGATTTCCGCGCCGAGCTTCACGGCGCACCAGGCGCCGAAAATCATGGCCGCGAAGGCGGCGGCGCCGCAGGAGAGAAGATTCCGCCAGTTGCCGAAGGCAACCGCCAGCAGACCGGTGAGCGCCGCCAGCGCAAGCGCGGGCAGGCTCATCGCCTGCCAGAGAAAGGGAAAGGAACGATCGAAATACACGATCGCCGCCACCACCGCGGCAATGCCTGCGGCGGCGTACGACCAGCGCGGAATGGAGAACACGGCGAACCAGGAAAGCGCGCGCTCGCGCCACTCCCGCGTGCGATTGAAACGGGCAATATGGGCTTCGCGCACGGGAACAACGCCCACAAACAGAGGCGGCAACAGAACGCACGGCACCAGCGCAATCATCGCGGCGAGCGCCATGGCGGGGATCGCCGCGACGTTCGGATAATCGAGCGCAACCGCGCCGCCAAACGCCACGGCAAGCGCAGCGGCCGCGAAGACCGTGCTGCGCGAGAGCGTCATCCGCACCGCGTCCAGCGGGTCGAGGCCGCGGGCAACGCCCAAGAGCGATTGCTGCGTCTGCAACGCTGCCAGCACGGCGCCGCAGAGAACTACGGAAAGAACGGCGGGATCATCGGGACTTGCGCCGGAAAAAAAGCCGCCCATGCCGATAGCGGCACGCCACCATGCCCAGGCGGCGACGGGCGCGACGAGCGCGAGCACGACGAACCGCGATGAAAGCAGAACCGCATAAAGGCCTACACCCCACACCAGAGCAGGAAGCGCCATGCGCCGGACCAAGCCAAGGTCGAGCCCCTCGGAGATCAGCACGGCGAAGGCGGCGGCCGTCAGCGCCAGGGCAATCAGCAGAATCGGAATGCGCAGGCGCAGCAGCGCGCCGCTCACAATCGCCGCGCGGCCGCCCTTGTCCGGCCCCCCGGCCATGCGTCAGGCCGCGCGCGTGGACGGCGGTTCGGGCAAATCCATTTCCAGGATCGCCATGTTGAAGGCGTAGGACGTTTCGCCCTCTTCCTCGTCCTTGTAGACCACGCCGATGAATTCGCCGCCGACATGCACTTCGACGGAATCTTCCTTGCTGCGGGGAACAAGCGTGATCGTATCGAGGCGGAACAAATTGCGAAGATATTTTTCCAGTCGCCAAATTTCCGTGCGGGTCAAGGCGGCGCTCCGTGGCAGGGGGAATTTTTCACGTCGCATGGTGGCGCCATGGGGTCAACCCCCAATGCAATGCCGCTGTGCTAGACAGGTTCCATGACCCTTTACCCTCGCAGCTATTACGCAGATGCCGTGCAGGCTGCGCCGCGGCCCGCATTCGCGGGCGCCGACACGGCCGATGTGGCCGTCATCGGCGGCGGCTTCACGGGACTGAGCGCGGCGTTGCATCTGGCCGAGGCGGGAACGGATGCGGTGCTGCTGGAAGCCGCGCGTATCGGCTTTGCCGCATCCGGGCGAAACGGCGGCCAGATGCACAGCGGATTCCGCAAGACGCAGGCCGAATTGGAACGCTGGCTGGGACGGGAGCGCGCGTTCGGCCTTTGGGAGATCGCCGAACAGGGCAAGGCGCTGATCCGCGATTGCGTGCGCAAACACGCGATCGACTGTGCTTTCACCGGCGGCGTGATTATCGCCGCCCACTCGCGGCGCGCGGCACGTGCGCTGAACGAGGAAACGGAGCACCTGAACACACATTACGCTTACCCATCGGCGCGCCCGCTATCGGCGGAAGAAACCAACGCGATCATCGGAACGCGCGCCTATTCCGGCGGGCAATTCGACGGCGGCGGCGGGCACATGAATCCGCTGGCTTTCGCGCTCGGGCTTGCCCGCGCCGCCGGGAAAGCCGGCGCCAGACTATTCGAGGAGTCGCGCGTCACGCGTGTCGAAGCGGACGCAAACGGCGTAACGCTGAAACTCGCGAACGGCGTCCTGCGCGCGAAAGCCGCGATCCTCGCCTGCGACGCGTTCGTGCCCGCGCTGGCCCCCGAGCTGGAGCCGTATCTTGCTTCCGTGGAGAGCCACATCGTCGCCAGCGAACCGCTCCGTCCGGAACTTAAAAACTCCATCCTGAAAAACGGCGCGGCCGTCGCCGATACGCGCCACGTGGTGGACTATTACCGCCTGAGCGAAGACGGGCGCCTGCTGTTTGCCGGCGGCGAATATTTGCGGGGAACGCCGCCCGACATTTTCGCGCTGGTGCGCCCGCATTTGCTGCGCGTGTTTCCGCAGCTTCGCGGCGTGCGCCTGACGCACGGCTGGGGCGGAACGGTCTCGATTACGCGCACCCGCATGCCGCAATTCGGACGGCTGCGCCGCAACGCCGTTTTTGCTCATGGCTATTCCGGCCATGGCGTGGCGCTATCGGTCATCGGCGGCAAGCTGCTGGCCCAGGCGGCACTTGGAAAAAGCGAAGAATTCGATTTGCTGGCTAGCTTGCCCGCCAAGCGCTTTCCGGGCGGCCCTGCCCTGCGCAAGCCGCTCGTCTCCGCAGCGCTCTTCGTGCTCAAATGGGCGGACAAATTCTGATCAGACGAGGTCCGAGTCTTCGCCCAGCGACTGATCCATCTCGTGCGACGGCCGCTCCGGGCATTTGCCGACGATCGGCTTCGCCGGCACGCCGGCCACGGTGCAATGGGGCGGGACCGATTTGATCACCACGGAGCCCGCGCCCACGCGGCTATATTCGCCCACCTGGATATTGCCCAGCACCTTGGCGCCCACCGACAGCAGCACGCCGCGGCCGATCTTGGGATGGCGGTCGCCCGTTTCCTTGCCGGTGCCGCCCAGCGTGACCCCGTGCAGCATCGAAACATCGTCGCCCACCACCGCCGTTTCGCCGATCACGATGCCGGTGGCGTGATCCATCATGATACCGCGTCCGATTTTCGCGGCGGGGTGAATGTCCACCCCAAAAAGGTCGGACATGCGATTCTGGAAGTAGAGCGCCATGGGCTGGCGATTGTGCCGCCAGAGCCAGTGCGCGATGCGATAGCACTGGAGCGCGTGAAACCCCTTGAAGAAAAGAAAGGCCTGCACGTAGGAATGGCAGGCAGGATCGCGCTCGTACACGGCAGAAAGATCCGCGCGCACGGCGGCGCCGATCTCGGGATCGGCGGCGAATGCTTCCTGGAAAATTTCCCGCACCAGCATGGGGCTCAAATCGTCGGAGCCCAGCTTGTTGGCGAGATGATAGGAGAGCGCGTCTTCCAGACGCTCGTGCTTCAGCACGACCGCATGCGCGAAGCTGGCCAACGCAGGTTCGCTTTTCGCCAGCTTCGCGGCGTCCACACGAAGCGCCGCCCAGATGGGATCGTGTCGCGCGAGTTTTCCGGCAGGGAGCGTCATGAATTCCTACGCATGCTCATATATAACAGCATTCCAAAAACGCGCGCGATGCGAACCGGTGCGGCGGAACCCCCGCTTTCTCAGCGCGCGCCCGATGATCGCGTTGAAGTATCCGTGCGCGACCAGAACGACGGCTCCACTGGCCTCCGCGCGTTTCACCAGAATATCGGCCGCCTCGTTGGCGCGGTGCTTCGCGCGGCGGTAATTCTCGATTTCGGGATGATAGCCCGCGTGCCACATGAGCCGCGCCATCACCGCCCATTTGGGAACCCGCATGCGGATGAGCGGAATGCGCGGCGCGGCCAGCGGCGCTTCGCCAAAAAGAGGATCGATGATCAACTCCGCCTCGGGAAGGAGCGTACGCGCGCTATCGTGCGCGCGCGGGCTTACGCTCGTGAACACTTCCTCGAGGCCATTGACCAGGTCGCGCAATTCGCCGGGCGGCGCGCTCTGCGGATCGAGGCCGGCCTCCTCATAGGCGTCGATGTACTGCCGGAATCCGTTGTGGCAGGTGCGCGGGCTGACCTCGATGGCGGGCTTGCCATGGCGTACAAGAATAATGCGCCGGCGCGGACCGCCGGTTTGCACCCGTTGCCTTATGTCTGGGGCGTCGTGAACCGCTACGCTCATCGCAGAAGATATAGGCATCAAAACCCCTTATGAAAACCCAATCGCGCCTCCTGCTCCTTCGCAATCCATTTACCTTCAATGAACACTACGGCCATCCGGTGACGGTTTCTTTGTGCCCGGGAGCCAAGCTCCGCCTGCGGAAATGCGGGACGGCGCGGCATGCGACTTTTCTGGTTCCTTTTTGCCGCGGCCCTTGGCGCAGGCCCGCCGGCTGCCGCAGCCGAATGGGGCGCGCTCGGCGCCAGCCTGGGCCTGAGCTCGGACTATCGTTACCGCGGCATCAGCAACAACGACCGCGATCCCGCGCTTCAGGGCGAGCTCGCCTGGAG
The DNA here is from genome assembly GCA_052389895.1 of Alphaproteobacteria bacterium. GTDB lineage: Bacteria > Pseudomonadota > Alphaproteobacteria > Micropepsales > Micropepsaceae > CAVVXX01. The sequence continues at coordinate 44,264 of JBQTHM010000013.1, forward strand.
CGCCGAAGAGTGGCACGCAGGCATCTGGGCTTCCATGGTCGACTTCGACGACGGGCAAAACGCACGCCTGGAAGTGGATGTTTCCGCGGGCCGGCAAGTTACGCTGCGCGGCACAATCGTGGATCTTTCCGTTACCTATTATAGCTATCCCTGGCGCAACCGCCCCGCGAGCGCGCCCCGCTACAGCTACGTCGAGGCGAACACCTCGGTGAGCCATTCCTGGGGCGACCTCACTTTGAGCAGCGAAGCCGCCTGGTCGCCCAACTATTTCGGCGAAACGGGAACGGGCTGGTATGCGGGCCTTGGCGCCGCCTATCGGCTCACCGACTGGCCTTCCATAAGCGCCAATATCGGGCGCCAATGGGTCGAAGATCTCGACGCGATTCCAGGCAGCGGCTTTCCCTACACGCACTGGGACGCGGGCCTGACAGCAAGTTTGGAGCAATTCTGGTAGTGTCCTAATTTGATTTTGGCTTAGACCCTTGAATGAAACCCTTTTGCTGATAGGCCGCAATGCAGGCCTTTATTCCGAGCGTCTCACTTGCAGTATCAGGCACGCCTTCTTCACGATGACAGCGAACCTTTTCCCCTGTGGTGGGGTTGTAAAGTCCGACCGACTCCAACGTCCAATGGAGTGGCCATCCCCCATAGAAGTTTGCCAGCAGCACTTTGAGAACGATGCCAATAAAGAGGATAGCCACGGCGAACAGCGACAAGACCCAAAGCCATATGCGCCGCTTAGCCATCCGCTCTTTCCACCAATTCCTGCAACGTCCACAGCCTATCAGATACCCCCGCCGCCATAGCAGGGGTAACACGAAGGCTCCGGTGCGTCCGCACGAAATTGTAGTGCGCGAAATGCAAAGAGACCGCCGCTCGCAAGTTCTCAATCTTCTTTGAGAATGCGTTGGTTAGTCTCGTAAAACGGCGCATCTGCATCCGCATGGTGAGGTTTTGCCTCTCCACAAGGCTGGTCGAGATGTGCCGGTGATCGGGGCTTCCTGCGATGACCGTGCGCGCCGCGCCTGTCACGCGCGGAGGGGCATAACGCCCCGGACCGATGGGCTCTACATCGTAGAATTTAACGATCTGCCCGTAGTCCACGTCGGCACCGAACGCTCGCTCAACGGCGTCAATGTAAGTATTCAGTGAGTCGGATGAGATTTGGACGCGATTAGCAACCCGTCCGGAAAGGTCCATCATAAACGCAACGGCGTTCTCACGGGTTCGCTTACCAACTCGGTACGCAGGGACCAGCTTTGTGTCGGGGTCAAGCGCCACAAACGTCCATTGGTCGCCAAGACGCTGGCGGTCATCGCCGGGGCGAAGGCGGGCCTGTTTCTTGCCCACATACCCCCATAGCTCGTCCACCTGTATGCGCTGACAGCGAAGGTCCCGCATCTTGTCATCCATGATCTTCGCGCACCCTTGGCCAACCTCAACTAGAAGGCGGCAAATCGTATCGCGGTGAATACCCGTCATACGCTCGGTAGAGCGGATGGAATTGCCCTCAACCAAGCAGGTCACGGCTTGCGTTCGGCATCCTATCGAAAGGCGGTTCATAGCGTTTCCAATGCTCCGGTCTATCCTTGACAATCATATGCCATAGCCATTACATTCAGTCAAGCTAAAGTTTACAATCAAGTGAGTAAGGCTTTACAATGGCAAGGCCAAGCCGAGAAAATCCAGAGGTGCGCGAATTTTTATTGCGCAATATGGAGGCTCATCCGCACGATATTGCTGCCGCCGCAGGTAAGCAGTTCGGCCTATCACGCCCCGCAATCAATAATTATCTGAAGCGTCTTGAGGCGGTGGGCCTAATTGCTGCGTCTGGCAAGACTAAGGCTCGTCGGTACTCGCTTAAAGTTCTCGCCGACAACACGACAATTCTGCCAATTACGAAGGGCATCTACGAGAGCGATGTCTGGGTGAAATTTATTGCGCCTCACGTTCGGGACCTAAAACCGAATGTCGAAGCGATTTGTCTCTATGCCTTTACAGAAATCTTCAACAACGTGATTGATCACTCCCAGAGTAGTGATGCAATCATCTCATATGAACAAACCTACACAACGACCAAAATAACCATCATGGATCATGGTGTGGGGATTTTTGAAAAATTGCAGAAGGACTTCAATTTGCCGGATGCCAGAACCGCACTTCTGGAGTTGTCGAAGGGTAAATTAACGTCTGATGCAACACGCCATACAGGAGAAGGAATCTTCTTTACGTCAAGAATGCTCGATCAGTTCTCAATCTTGTCAGGTAATCTCTATTATCGGCGTAAGCGGCAAGAGGATTGGGGTTGGCTAATCGAGACTGACAACATCGCTGAATACACTCAGGGCACCTTTGTAACCATGATGATTGCTACCGATGCCAATTGGACAACTCAGCAAGTTTTTGAAAAATACAGCGAGGATGTGCACGACGATGGAGCGCCCCTGTTTGTCAAAACGCATGTTCCAATTGCGTTGGGCAAGTACGGCAATGAACAGCTAGTATCTCGGTCTCAAGCAAAACGCATTCTTGCTCGCTTTGACCGGTTTCAAGAGGTATTTCTTGACTTCGGTGGTGTTGAGACAATCGGGCAGGCTTTTGCCGACGAAATCTTTAGAGTGTATCGCACTCAAAATCCCAACATCCGGATTGTAGCAATCCACACCAGTCCAGAAGTTGACCGGATGATCCGGCACGTCCAACAACATGGCGCAGAACCTGCGCCTGCACAGCTTGAATTGTTGCCACAAGCCAAGGCCAATGGTTGACGTATCGCCAGCCGAATTAAGGCACGCTGTCGAGGCCCAACACGGCGGCACGGCCACGCTCGTCCAATCCGTTCCTATCCGAGAGACATTCGAGGGCAAGCGCGTCTGGGAAGGCGTGGTCCACGTCTTTGACCTTGCAGGCCATCCCAAAGCCACCCGCGCCTATGCGTGGTCATCGCCCATTGAGGGAAGCACCAAACGCCGGTTCTTTGCCGTGCTGGCGATACCGCCCGTCACGTCGCCTGTGGAGGCTGTGAGGGCGGCTATTGTGGCGGAGCAGAGGGCAAACAAATGAGTCGTCGGCTTGGAAAAAGGGAGCGGCTAGCCAAGCGAGCCAAAGCCGCGAAGGCATCTCAAAAACAGGCACGTAAAGAGGCGGCAAAAAAGCAGAAAGCTGAAGAGAAAGCGCTCACACGTGCTTGGAGCAAGGCAAGATCAGCCCTTCAACTTGGCTATGACCGCCCTGTGAATCGACAAGCAGCCAAGGACCTTAGCCGTGCGCGTCGGGATTCAAATTAGGACACTACCGCAATTCTCGCTCGACCTCAGGTATGTAGACACGAGCCTTTCGCGCGCCGAGTGCCTGATTGGCGCGGGAGCAAAAGATTGGTGCCAAGCGGGGGCCGTCGCCACGCTGACCTATTCGATGGGGGAGTAATTTCTTTCGCGTAAACCATGCGGATAGGCTCGCACTGACGCCACGATAGGGCTATGGTTCCTTAACCAGTTCGGGGCTGCGTTGGGTGGGGGAGTAGGCGCATGGCTGTCGCGCCGGCGTTCGCAAACAGTGATGTGCGCCGCAATGGCGTGTCCGCCGCCGCCACCCGTGTCTGGATCGCAGGCCTCGCCATTCTGCTCGCGCCCGCTATCGCAGCATGGGCCTTGCGGGGCATCGGTTTCATCCTGCAATGCGACCCTGCCGCGGCATCCTGCCTGGGCGAGCCTTTCGACACCGTGCTGGCCGCGGCGCTGCGCGGTTCGCTCGATCTGGCATGGTTCGTCAGCACGACGGTTCCGCTCGCGCTCGGCATTGTCTTTTTGGCGGCCATGGCCGCGATCATCGCGTTGCGTCCGGTATCCGCCGGACTGACGGTTCTGATCGCGCCGCTCGCCGTACTGCTCCTGCCAATCCTATTGATAAACGCTACGCGCTATGACGGCTGCCAGATCAACGCGGACGGGCTGGGCGAGTGCACCGTATGGGGCCAGCCCATGGGCATGAGCTTCCATTCCGCCGAGATCGCGCCGCAATTCATTTACACCTATGCGCCGCTGGCCGTTTCCGGCGCGGTCGTCATCGGGCTGCTTGGCGCCATCGTGCTGTGGGGCAGCAAGCAGATGAAGAAGGCGTGAGCCCTCAGACGTAGGGCTTGCTGTCCACCGCGGCGAGAATGCCCTTGATCGTGCGGTAGAGATACCAAACGAAAAGCGCGACGAGGATGAGAAATCCAAGGCCCAGCATCCAGATGGTCAGGACGCCGACGATGAAGCCGATGAGCGCCACCCAGAAAACGGAAATCAGATTGTCGAGGTGGCTTTCCCATCGTGTGCCGCGCGCATCGCCCTTCTTCACATAGGCGATAATGACGCCGATCACCGCGGTGATGCCCGAAAACAGCGCCACGAAATACAGCACGTAGCAGACGATGGTGAGCGTGCGCAGATCGCTGACGGTTGCGGCCGATGCGGGCGATGCCTGGCTTTCGGTCATGGCTTTCCCTCGCGTTCGCCCATGTTGGGCCTGACGGCGCCTCTGTCAATGCGGCGCCGATCAAATTCCCGCGTACCAGTTATAGCCGCGGTCTTCCCAATAACCGCCCTTGCCGCCCTCGATACGGGCGAAGCTTTCCACCAGCTCGATGCGCATGACGTATTTCGCCATCTTGTAACCCAGCTGGCGTTCGGCGCGCAGGCGGACAGGCGCGCCATGCGCGACGGGCAAAATTTCGCCGTTCAGTTCATAGGCAAGCATCGTTTGCGGATGCACGGCTTCGAGCATGTCGAGGCTTTCGTAATAGCGCGGCGCATCGGGCGAGCGGCCCATCGGATCGGCACAGTAGAACACGACGTAGCGCGCCGCGGGTTTCGGGTCTGCCGCGGCGAGCACAAGAGCAAGCGGCACGCCTTTCCATTCGCCGATGCAGCTCCAGCCTTCGACGCAATCGTGGCGCGTGATCTGCGCGCGCGATGGCATGGCGTGCAAGGCGGCCAGCGAAAGCGACAGCGGACGTTCGACCAGGCCGTTCACTTCCAGGCGCCAATCGCGAAAACCGTTGGCGGAGAGCGCCTGGTATTCCGGATTCACCGGATTTCGTGTGCCGTTGGCGCGGAACACCGGCGATATGTCGGCCCGGCTGAATTCCCGCGCCAGCGCGCGGCTTCCCGCGAAGGCGCGCTGCACACGGCGCGTGAGACCCTCGGCGCTTTGAAGCAGGTTGCGGCCCCAAAGGCTGTGCGAGATGCGATCACAGCCGGAAAGCGCCAGCAGCCCCAGCACGGCGCCGCCGCGGGCCAGAAACGCACGGCGGTTCGCCTCAGCCACTGGCGTTCTTCTCTACCGCATAGCGGCCGGTGATCATCGAGCGCAGATTGTTCCAGGCGCCCGACAGCACGACCATTGCGTTGTGAATGATGAAGAACGCCACGAAGGCGAAGGCGCAGATGAAATGAATGGTGCGGGCACTTTGGCGGCCGCCGAACATCCAGTCGAGCTCGGGAAAAGCGGCGTTAATCGTAGGCGACATGGTGAGGCCCGTGAGCACGATGAGCGGGCCCAGAATGAATATGACAAGGAAGTAGGTGATTTTCTGCAGGGCGTTGTAGCGCTTCGCCGCTTCGCCATGGGGAAAGCGCAGCTTGGCATGCTCGACGATTTCGTGCGGCAGCGCGCGGATGTCGCGCCAGCGCGGCCACAGATCGCGGAAATGCCCGCTGGCGAAGGCGTAAGCCGCGAAGGCGACGCCGTTGATCACAAAGAGCCAGGCGAAAAAGAAATGCCAGTGACGCCCCAGGGCGAGCCATTGCGGGCCGGGGAGTGTCGCCCATGAGGGAAAGCCGCGCGCCGTCATGCGGCCGTTGACCTCGGAGGCGCCAAGAATGCCCGTAGTGTCGAAGGTCCACCCGCCGATTCGCGTTATGCCGCGCAAACCGCCAGCGCCATCCGGCACCGCGTGCGATGCGAGCGCGGGACGCGCAAAATCAGAATCGTGGCCCCAGTAAAGCGCGGGATGCGCGTTGAAGATTTGCAGCCCGCTCATCAACATCACGAGCAGGACAGCCGCGTTCATCCAGTGCGTCACGCGCACCGCAAGCGTGTGGCGGTAGAACAGGTAGCGCGGGCGGCCGGCGCGCGCGCCGGCGCCGAGATAGAGAAAATGCAGCAGCCGCGCCAGCATGCTGGTCAATCCTGCGCGCGCGCGCGCTGCAACGAATTCTGGCCTGCCATGTCAACCGGATCGGTTCGCCGGACGCCCGCGGATTTCCTTGCCTGCCGCGAATCCCATGAAGGATAGCAGGTGCCGCGCGCTCCCCCCTATAATGGCAGCCTTTTCCGCCCGCCCGCGTTTACGACGCCGGCCGGGAGGCCCCCCAACCCACAGGTGAGAGGAATAAGCCAATGACAAAATTTGCAAAATTTGCCGCAGCCGCCGCGCTGGCGGCAGGCCTATTCGCCGGACCGGCCGCACAGGCCGCCGACCCGCAGGCGCTGCTCGACGACGCGACGCAGACCGTGCGCAACATGAATACGGACCGCGCCTTCGAGCCCGCGCGCGACAGCTTTCGCAACGCCAAGGCGGTGCTGATCATTCCAAATCTCGTCAAAGGCGGCTTCATCTGGGGCGCCGAAGGCGGCAACGGCGTGATGATCCAGCGCGAGGCGAAGGCACCGAGGGGCTGGGGTTCGCCCGCCTTCTACGGCCTGGGCTCGGCTTCGTTCGGATTGCAGGCGGGACTGGAAAAGGCGGAAGTGGTGCTGCTCATCATGAGCGACCGCGCGCTCAAGGGCCTGAAGCAGGGCGAGGTGAAGCTGGGCGCGGGCGCAGGACTCACCGTGGTGACGGTGGGCGCGGGCGCGGAAGCGGCGACGCCGGCCAATCTAGCGGGCGACATCATCGCCTGGACATCGGCCAAGGGCCTGTATGGCGGACTGACGCTGAGCGGATCGGTGCTGAAGCCGATGAGCGACTGGAACAACCAGTACTACGGCGGAACGCCCACGCTGAACGACATCCTGCACGGCAAGGTGAAGAACAAGGCCGCGTCGGGGTTCAAGCGGGCCGTGGCGGGGGTGAGGTAGTAGTGCCAGACTACGCGCAAGGCCGCGCCCTCATGTAAGCGCAGTTATTTTTTTGCAGTTGTTAGCGCCCTCGCCGTTCGTGCGGCGGGGGCGCACCCCTTTTGTGTGCCGCATTCAGAAATGCAGGCGCACATCCATTCTCTGGTGCAGAACGCGCACGACAATGATCTGATTTCCAGCGATTCGATAAAAGATGACGTGACGACCGACAGCGAGATTGCGATAAGCGGTGCCCAAATCTCTCCGTCGCGTGCCCATTTCGGGGTGTCGCAGTAACTCAATGAAGCGATCGCGGATGGCCGCCATATATCGCTTCTGGCGGGCCGCGCCCCATTCGCGCTTGCTGTAACGCGCGATGCTTTTCAGGTCGTCGCGCGCGGCGCCGGATATGACGAGCCGCATCACAGGCTCGCGAAGAATGCCTCGATTTCCTCTTCGCTTTCGAGCGTGGCCATGCGTCCCGAGGCGACATCCGCCTCGCCTTTCGCCAGCGCGGCTTTCAGGCGCTTCAGCTTGGCGCGGCGCACTTCCTCGCTTTGCTTCATCAGCCGCAAGGCCTCGCGGATGACCTCGCTGGCGTTGTTATAGAGGCCGGATTCGACCTTCTGCTGCACCAATTTTTCCAGCGCGGGCGTGAGGGAGACGTTCATGGCTATTCCCCGGAAATCTCCGTCAGTGTGCATTTTATAGCAAGCCTTGTCAAAGTTCGTTATTCATGCGCGTGACCGGCAATTGGCGGATTACATCCGCTTGGGAAGGCGGCATCGCCAGCGCCGTCGATCTGGAGAATTATCATGGCTCTTAAGCGTGCCTTGCCGCCTACCCATCCGGGCGAAATCCTGCGCGAGGATGTTCTGCCCGCGCTTGATCTTTCAATCATGGACGCGGCAGCGAAGCTTGGTGTCACGCGCCAGACGCTTCATCGCATCATCGCACGCAAGAACCCGCGTCCTGTGACGCCCGATATGGCGGTGCGCCTCGGCAAGCTGTGCGGCAACGGCCCGCGCCTGTGGCTCAATCTGCAGGGGGCCTACGATCTGTGGCGCGCCGAACGGCGCGTGGACACGCAGAGAATTCCCACGATGCACGCGGCGGAGTGATTAAACTAACTTCCCAAGAAACAATGCTCATTGTGCCACGCGAGCGCTTCAGGGTCCGGTTTGTATTCCGCGCGGCGCGGGACATTTATCGACCTGCCGTGCATCGCGTAATAATCACGTCCGTTCTCGAATTCATCGCGAATGCGACGACTCACCTCAAAATGAAAATCAGGAGATACAGTCACATAGCCCAAGTCAAAGAGGCGATGAATATCCCGGCGTAAGAGAATGCCATTAGAAGGCTCGTGTGCTCCTCCCGACGCATATTGGCGTATGTGTGCGGCCTCCAATGCAGGCAGCGTTTTCTCCGCCGTCACCGCACAGCGTCGCAAATAGATATCTGTAACGAGGGTGCGAAATGCACCTTGTCCCAGACGCGGCGTTACCAAAGCGGGCGCCGCGTATCTAGCTTGTTTATCTCCGAATCCGGAGACCGGCTTTCCTAGCCCGAGATGTTCCTGGAGCAGATTCCAGAGCCTCAGGCCGTCTCGCTCATCTGTGTCGTAAATCTTGAATGAAACCACTGTCCTAGAGAAGGATTCCGGCGTTGAAATCCATTCCTTCTCTTCCAAAAAGAAGACCTGCGTGAGAATCCTGCAGCCAATTGGAAAATCTCTTCGGAGATCTCGTTCGTTTGGACGGTACCGAAGGATGCGCGCGCGCATTTCGTCCAAACCGCCAGCGCCATTGGCGTCACCAAAGGATTCCCAAGCAATTGAACAGGGAAGTGATGTTGCATGAGCGAATATGCCGCCGCCTACGATGAAATTCGTCGGTGCGTGGAGTTTGAACAGGAACAATTCACCTGGTGAAAGAGCACGGAATGCCCGGTCCGACGGCGACCAAAAATTTACCTCGGCTAAGTCTGGTCTCACGCGAAGGTGGTCAAACCAGGAGCGATCTGTAACGGCCACAAGTAACTTGATTCCCATCGCGGCGATGCTCGCCCGGAATTTGACACCGATCCAGGCTGCGCGAGCCCGGAAAGCGCACTATATTTCGGGAATGGCGCATAACAACGGTCCCGGATTTCGCCCATTGAGCGGCATGGTGGAGGCGGCGCCCGGATGGGGGCAGATGTCGGGTGCGGAAATAACAGGCTTCGTGCCGCATCGGCCCGCGCGGCCCGAAAAATCGGAAGGCGGCAAGAAGTTCAAGCTGGTCTCGGACTACGAGCCCGCGGGCGATCAGCCCACGGCCATCCGCGAACTCGTGCAAGCCGCCAACGCCAATGAGCGCGATCAAGTTCTTCTGGGTGTCACCGGCTCGGGCAAGACCTTCACCATGGCGAAGGTGATCCAGACGGTGCAGCGCCCGGCCCTCATCCTTGCGCCCAACAAGACGCTGGCGGCCCAGCTTTACGGCGAGATGAAAACCTTCTTCCCCGAAAACGCGGTGGAATATTTCGTCTCCTATTACGATTACTACCAGCCCGAAGCCTATATCCCGCGCACCGACACCTACATCGAAAAGGACTCGTCGGTGAACGAGGAGATCGACCGCATGCGCCACGCCGCCACGCGCGCCATTCTCGAGCGCGACGACGTCATCATCGTGGCTTCGGTCTCGTGCATCTACGGCATCGGCGCGGTGGAGACCTATTCCGGCATGGCCTTCACCATTGCCAAGGGGCAACGCCTCGCCCGCGCCGATCTACTCTCTCATTTCGTGGCGCTGCACTACCGCCGCAACGACGACGGCTTCGCCCGCGGCTGCTTCCGCGTGCGCGGCGACACCATCGACCTGGTCCCCGCGCACTACGAGGACCGCGCCTGGCGCATCGAGCTGTTCGGCGACGTGGTGGACAATATTTCGGAATTCGATCCGCTGACCGGCGCCAAGGCGGCCGAGCTCGAGGCGGTGAAGATCTACTCGAACTCGCACTACGTCACGCCGCGGCCCACGCTGATCCAGGCGCTCAAGGGCATCAAGGAAGAACTGCGCCAGCGCCTCGATAATTTCCGCGACAACAACAAGCTGCTGGAGGCGCAACGCCTAGAACAGCGCACCCTATTCGACCTGGAAATGATCGAGGCCACCGGCTCCTGCGCCGGCATCGAGAATTATTCGCGCTGGCTGACGGGCCGCAAGGCGGGCGAGCCGCCGCCCACGCTGTTCGAATATCTGCCCGACGAGGCGCTGGTCTTCGTCGACGAATCCCACGTCACCGTGCCCCAGCTTGGCGGCATGTATCGCGGCGACATCCGCCGCAAATCCACGCTCAGCGAATACGGCTTCCGCCTGCCCTCCTGCATGGACAACCGCCCGCTGAAATTCGAGGAGTGGGACCTCATGCGCCCGCAGACGGTCTACGTCTCGGCCACGCCCGGCCCGTGGGAAATGAACCGCACCGGCGGCGTGTTCATCGAACAGGTCATCCGCCCCACCGGCCTCATCGACCCGCCGGTCGAGGTGCGCCCGGTCGAGCATCAGGTGGACGATCTTCTGGCCGAATGCCGCCGCGTGGCGGCGTGCGGCCACCGCGCGCTGGTCACCACGCTCACCAAGCGCATGGCGGAAGACTTGACCGAATACATGCACGAGCAGGGCATGCGCGTGCGCTACATGCATTCCGACGTGGAGACCCTGGAGCGCATCGAGATCATCCGCGACCTCCGCCTCGGCGCCTTCGACGTGCTGGTGGGCATCAACCTGCTGCGCGAGGGCCTCGACATTCCCGAATGCGCGCTGGTCGCCATTCTCGACGCCGACAAGGAAGGCTTCCTGCGCAGCGAAACCAGCCTGATCCAGACCATCGGCCGCGCCGCGCGCAATGTGGAGGCCAAGGTCATTCTCTATGCCGACCATGTGACGGGCTCGATGGAGCGCGCCATGGCCGAAACCGCGCGCCGGCGGAGCAAGCAGGAGGCGTACAACGCCGCGCACGGCATCACGCCGGCCAGCATCAAGAAGAACATCGGCGACATCATGGGCAGCATGTACGAGCGCGACCATGTGCGCGCGGATCTGGGACTATCGGAAGAAGCGGCGGCCTATATCGGCCACAATATGAAGGCGCACATCGCCGATCTCGAGAAGCGCATGCGCGAGGCGGCGGGCAATCTGGAGTTCGAGGAAGCCGCGAGGATACGAGACGAAATCAAGCGGCTGACGGCGACCGAATTGGCCATCGCCGACGATCCTTTCGCGCGGCAAGAAGATGTGACGGCGGCGGCCGGTTCAGCGTCCGATTCCTCTTCCCCCCTTGTGGGGGAAGATGACGCGAAGCGCCAGAAGGGGGGCCGCACCCGCCTCAAACGCGCCAGCCGGCCGGGAACGCCAAAAACGTTTGGTAGTAGGCGATTATAGGTAAGCAATCAAACTCATGGGTGATACTTAAAGTCCGTCGATTTATTGTCGTCTTTCAGCATTCTTCATGATCATGAGTCTTCATGACAAGAAACAGCGAAAGTTGCTACGAAACTTCGGCGCCCGGTTAAGAGCCGAACGCCTCAAGCGGTCACTCTCACAAGAGGAATTGGCCGACCTTTGTGGTTTGGATCGCACATATATTGGGGGCGTTGAACGTGGGGAGCGTAATCTTAGTTTGCTAAACATATTCCGCATTTCTGCTGCATTAGGTGTAGAGGCGTCTTCGTTGGTACCCAA
>JBQTHM010000014.1:0-13753 GCA_052389895.1 Alphaproteobacteria bacterium
TCGCCGCCCGCTTTAGCAGCGCGTCAAACTTGCCCCATGCGTCGGGTTCAATCGCGCGCAATTTGTCCGCAACTGCCGCGGGCCGCTTCTTCTTCCTGCCACCCCTTGTTCTTTTTTCCACAGAAAGATTCCAAAACCGTTTCAGGCCAATGGGTTACAGATTCGCTTTGCAGCCGAAACCGCTTATTTTTTGGGCGCTCGGAGGCGAGCGGCGACCGTCACAGTCCACTCGCTCCGAGATGGCGCGCCTGCACTGGCAGGGCGTCGAACGGTATAGGGCGTAGAAGCTGAACGGAGCGGGTCACAAGAACCCCAAACAGCACCGACGCACTAGGCGGAGATTGCGGGTTCGATTCCCGCCTACCCCCTTACCGCCGCTAAACCATAGCGCCTCACGACTCCGAGGCGAAGCCCCTTCGTGGGACCATTGACTCACTTTCCTCAGCTGGCCCTCAGCCCGATTCTGCTGAGTCAAAGATACGATCCCCCTCAAGGGGAGGGTGGGTTCTTGATCGAAGAAACTCCGCAAAACCGAGGGTGCGTTCAGGCCAGAACTTCGCTGCGGATGGAGAGAGCGGTGAGAAGGCGCAGCAGCGTGGCGCGGTCGGACGGCTCCAGCGCGGCAAGGAATTTGGCCTCCAGATCGCGCGCGAGCGGGACGATCTCTGCGTAGATCGCCTCGCCTTTGGAGGTGAGCGCGAGGCGGTGCATGCGGCGGTCGGCGGCGTCGGCCTTGCGGGCCACCCGCTTCCTTTTCACCAGCTGCGCCACCGCGCGGCTGACCTGCACCTTGTCCATGCCGGTGCGCTCGGCGATGTCGCGCGCGCTCAGGCCCGGCGCCGCGCCCAGCACCGCCATCACGCGCCATTCCGGCATGGTGAGGCCGAAGCGCTCCGTATACTGCTGTGCGATGGCGCTGCTGATGCGGTTGGAGAGCACGGAGAGGCGGAACGGCACGAAGCTTTCCAGTTCGAGCCGCGCGCCGTTGGGCGCGCCGCCCGCGCCGCCGACCGGAACGCCGTTCCTCTCGCGCAGCATCAGGAGGCCTTCAGCACGCCGCGGCGGATCTGGTCGGCTTCGATCGATTCGAAAAGGGCGCGGAAATTGCCTTCGCCGAAGCCTTCGTTGCCCTTGCGCTGGATGATTTCGAAGAAGGCGGGGCCGATGGCGTTCTTGGTGAAGATTTGCAGCAGCAGCCCCTCGCCTTCCTCCGGCGCGCCGTCGATGAGGATGCGGTCTTTGCGCAGGAGAGCGATGCTTTCGCCATGGCCGGGGACGCGCTTGTCGATCATCTCGTAATAGGTGTCGGGCGTATCTTGGAAGGTGATGCCGCGCTCGCGCAGGCCTTCCACCGTATCGAAGATGCGCGGCGTGGAAAGCGCGATGTGCTGGATGCCCTCGCCGCGGAAATCGTGGATGAACTCTTCGATTTGCGATTTGTCGTCCGCCGATTCGTTGATGGGAATACGGATGCGGCCGCAAGGGCTCGTCATCGCGCGCGACTTCAGGCCGGTGAGCTTGCCTTCGATGTCGAAGTAGCGGATCTGGCGGAAGTTGAAGACCTTTTCGTAGAACTTGGCGAGCGCGTCCATATTGCCGCGGTGCACATTGTGCGTGACGTGATCGATCAGCGCCAGCCCGGCGCCTTCGTGCCGCCAGCCTTTGTTGGGATCGGTAGGCACGAAATCCACGTCGTAGATCGTGCGGTCGCCATAACGATCGATGAGGTATATGGCGCTGCCGCCGACGCCCTCGATGGCGGGAATGGCGAGCTCCATCGGACGGATGTCGCTTTCGAACGGCTTGGCGCCCATGGAAAGCGCCCGCTTGTAGGCGGCGGCCGCGTCCTTCACGCGGAAGCCCATGGCGCAGGCGCAGGGCCCGTGCTTGGCCGCGAATTTCTGCGCCGGCGAATCGGGCTGGCCGTTGACGATGAAATTGATCTCGCCCTGGCGATAGAGCGTGACGGCCTTGGAGCGATGATGCGCCACCGCGCGAAAGCCCATGCGCTCGAACAGCGCATGAAGCTCGGCCACATCGGGCGCGGTGAATTCGATGAACTCGAAACCGTCGGTGCCCATCTGGTTTTCCCAATGCTCTTGCCGTGCCATGGCCGCACTCCTTGCCGGTTGAGGGGATGGTTTCATTTGCAACCTGTGTAGTTGCAATTGCAACCAATTGCAAGACAATAGCGAAAAACCCTGTGAATAAACGGGCTTAGGAAGATTTGGGGTTCCGGGCGCATGGTCTTATGGTGCCCCGGGGCGATCATCACAGGGGAAAAGCGCATGAGCGTGGCTGCGGCCGGCACAGTCGGGGGGCGCAAGCTGCGTCTCGTGATCTCGGCTTCGACTGCGGGCACGGTTTTCGAGTGGTACGATTTTTTCATTTTCGGCGCGCTCGCCCCCGTCATCGCCAAGCAGTTTTTTGCCGGCGTGAACGAAACCGCGGCGTTCATCTTCGCCCTGCTCACCTTCGGCGTCGGCTTTGCGGTTCGCCCAATTGGCGCGCTCGTTTTCGGGCGCATCGGCGACCGCATCGGGCGCAAATACGCCTTTCTTGCCACCATCACCATCATGGGGCTTGCCACTTTCGCGGTAGGTTTGCTGCCCGCCTATGAAAGTGCGGGGATCTATGCGCCGCTGCTGCTGATCTCCATGCGCATGCTTCAGGGATTCGCCATCGGCGGCGAATACGGCGGCGCCGCAATCTACGTGGCCGAGCACGCGCCGCACAAATACCGCGGCAGGCAGACAAGCTGGATTCAGGCCTCGGCCATCGGCGGGCTATTCGCGGCACTCGCCATCATTCTCTGGACACGGCTGACGGTAGGCGAAGCCGCGTTCGATTCCTGGGGCTGGCGCGTTCCCTTTCTGATTTCGATATTTCTTTTTCTGGGCTCGCTGTGGATCCGGCTCAAGCTGGAGGAGTCGCCGGTCTTCCGCAAAATCGTCGAGGAAGGCAGGGCGTCGAAGACGCCTCTTGCCGAAGCGTTCCTGCAATGGAAAAACCTGAAAATCGTTTTGATCGCGCTGTTCGGCCTGCTCTGCGCGCAAGGCGTGGTCTGGTACACGGCCTACTTCTACACGCAGTTTTTTCTCGAGCGCGTGCTGAAAGTGGAGCCTGCGGCAGTCAATTTTATGATGATGGGCGCGGTGCTTGCGTCGGGCGTGCTCTATCTTTTCTTCGGCTGGCTGTCGGACTACGTCGGGCGCAAGCCGATCATGATCATGGGCATCGTGCTCACGGCCATTGGCCTTTTCCCGCTGTTTCATCAGCTCACGGAGGCCGCCAACCCCGCACTCGCCGCCGCGCAGGAGCGCGCGCCCGTCACTGTGGTGGCCGACCCCGGTACCTGTTCGCTGCAGTTCGACCCTGTGGGCCAGGCCGAGTTCAAATCATCCTGCGACATCGCCAAGAACGCACTCGCCAGCGCCGGCATCAGCTACCACAACGAAAAGGCGGCGGCGGGAGAGATCGCCCGCGTGCTCGTCGGACCGACGGTCGTGGACAGCGTCGAGGGACGGACGCTGTCGCGCGAGGAGCTGGACGAAGCGAAGAGCGCGTTCGCGGCAAGGCTGAAGGAGACGCTGGCGGCCGCGGGCTATCCGGAAAAGGCTGACCCTTCGGCGGTGGACACGTCCATGGTGGTCGCCATCCTGCTCGTGCTGATGGCATTTGCAGCGATGCTGTACGGCCCGATGGCCGCGGCGCTGGTGGAGCTCTTCCCCACCCGCATCCGCTATTCGGGGCTGTCGCTGCCCTATCACCTCGGCATTGGCTGGTTCGGCGGGTTTCTGCCCGCCACCTCATTTGCCATGGTGGCCGCCACCGGCGACATTTATTTTGGCCTCTGGTATCCGGTAACGGTGTCGGCGGTCAGCGCGGTGATCGCTCTCATTTATCTGCCCGAAACCCGCGAGCGCGACATCAATGCGTGAACCGAACGAAACGCACGATCTCAGGCGGAAGAGCTGGGTGGAAAGCGCCAACGATCCGGCCGGCGATTTTCCCATCCAGAATCTGCCGTTCGGCGTGTTCCGCGAAGGCGGCGCCACGCGCGCGGGCGTCGCCATCGGCGAGTTCGTGCTCGATGCAGGCGCGCTCGCGCCCATGCTGGGCGAGCACGCGCGCGCGGCCGCCGACGCCTGCAGGAACGCAACGCTGAACGCGCTGATGGCGCTGGGACATGAGGCGGCGTCGGCGCTGCGTCTTGAGCTTTCGCAGCTGCTCAGCACCGAGCGGGCCGATCTGCGCGGGCGCGTGGAACGCCACCTGATCCCGACGCATGACGTGGAGCTTCTGCTGCCGGTGAAGATCGGCGATTTCACGGATTTTTATGCATCCGTATTCCACGCGACCAATGCCGGCCGCATGTTCCGGCCCGACAATCCGCTGTTGCCCAATTACAAGTACGTTCCGGTCGCCTATCACAGCCGCGCCTCGTCGGTGCGCGTGAGCGGCACGGCCTTCCGGCGCCCGAAGGGACAGGTGAAACCGGCCGAGGGACCACCGCTCTATCAGCCCTGCCGCCATCTCGATTACGAGCTCGAGCTCGGCTTCTATGCCGGCGTGCCCACGCAACTGGGCGAGCCCGTGCCGGTTGCGCGCGCGGAAGAGCATATCTTCGGCTTTTGCCTGCTCAACGACTGGTCGGCGCGCGACGTACAGGCGTGGGAGTATCAGCCTCTGGGGCCGTTCCTGGCCAAGAACTTCATGACCACGGTTTCGCCCTGGGTGGTTACGCTGGAGGCGCTGCTGCCCTATCGCGTGCGCCCCTTTGCGCGGCCCGAGGGCGACCCCGCGCCGCTGCCGCATCTGACGGCGGCATCCGATCGAGGGCTTGCCGTTACGCTCGAAGCTTACCTCGTTACGGCGGAAATGCGCCGGCGCGACCTGGCGCCCTTCAAACTCAGCATGGCGTCTACAGCCGAACTTTATTGGACGGTTGCGCAGATGGTGGCGCACCACACCAGCAACGGCTGCAACCTGGAAACGGGCGACCTGATCGGCAGCGGGACCGTATCGGGCGCGGACAAGAACGCCTGGGGCAGCCTGCTGGAGCTCACTTCGCGCGGGAAAGAACCACTCACGCTGCCCAGCGGAGAGAAACGCGGGTTTCTGGAAGATGGCGACGAAGTGATTTTCCGCGGCTACTGCGAGAAACCGGGATATGCGCGCATTGGCTTCGGCGAATGCCGTGCCGCCGTGCTGCCCGCCGCCTGAAACGGATTACGACTGCGGTTTGCGCGGTTTCGGCAGCGGCAGTGCGATGACTGCGATCCGCTGCACTTCGAGGCCGCCGTTCTGGCCGGTGACATCGGCCCAGATGCCGACGAAATCGCCCGGGCTTGTCTTGCCTGCCGGCACATCCGGCACACGGTAGGCGAAGCTGAAGGCCTTCATTTCCTTGCCAGGCTCGAACGCGACCCACCCAGTCGTGCCGGCGCCGGCGCGCGAGTAAGCGACGCCGAACAGATTCGACGGATTTTCCTGCGCCGCGCGCGCCCACACGGTCACGCGCGCGCGCTTGCCGTTCAGCTCGGCCGCGACTTCGGGCGTAAGCTTGACGAAGGCGCCCTGCGTCGTGCCGCCCGGGCGCGCATTTATCTGGCTCGAGCGGATTATCACCGTGGGGTTTTCGCCGCTGGCGGGGCCCTGCGTCACGGTGTTGCCCTGGCCCGCATTGATGCCACCGGCGCGCCCGTCGAAGACGATGCGTACGCGCTCGCGCAGCGAAAGTCCCGCCTCGCCGCCAAACGGCAGCCAAGACGGCTTGAAGAGATATAACCCGCCGACCGCCAGAGTAAGCACGACCAGCACGCCGATGACATAGTACAAAACCATGTTACGCCCGCGCGCAGGCGCGCGGCGCGGTTGTTCCTGCCTGAGCCCGCGATTGGCGTTGCTCGCGTGCATGTTGTCGGACATGGGCTGCACCCGTTGCTGTCGGCTTACTGCGAAGTCAACTGGCCCTTGAAGTATTCATAGGCCTTGGCGAATTCCTTCAGATCCACCTGCACCTGCTGGAGCTTCCGGTTGAACATCACGTAATTTGCGTTCGCCGCTTGCGAGCTGGACATCGCCTGCAGCGTCGCACCATCCATATTGAATGACGCCACGCACCTGCCGCTGGCGCACACTTCATACGGCACCGTTACGGGCGCCTTGTTTCCGATGGAGACGCGGACGCCCTCCTTTATGGATACGGCGGCCGGCACCTGGATGCTGTTCATGAGCTCCCGCGATGCGTTGGTGTGCACGACCCATACGAACACGATCTGCTTTTTCTCTCCGGCCACACGCGGCTGCGCCATGGAGCAACGCTTGGGCTGGCCCGTATCCTGCATGCAGGTGACCTTCCAGGAACCGAAGGTTTGCTCGGTTTTCGTGGAAGCCGAGGCTGGCGTCACGAAAAGGCCAAGTGCGGCCGCAAGAGCCGCGAGTTTCCATGCGGTCTTTGTGGAGGCTTGGTACGTCACGCGCAGTTACTCCCTTTCGAAATAAAGCCCCTGCCCCTGATGCCTGTTATTTCATGAGCGGAACGGGATTCTCGTCCTTGCCTTCGATCGCGTCCACCAGCGGCTTCAGCAGATCGCCGTAGCGGCGCCAGCGCTCGACGCTCGTCTTGTACAGCGGCTTGCGCACCTGGGCGACGCTGGCCGTCTTCACTGCGCGTTCCGAGCGGTGGAATTCGAGACACTTGTCGTTCCAGGGAAGACCAAGGAAATCGACGATCTCGCGCGCCTTCGTTTCGCCCTGCTCCACCACGTCTTCGTAGACCACGTCCATCATGACGCCGGGCGGCAGCGTGCGGCGCCAGTACTCCATGATGTCCATGTATTTGCGGTAATAACGGCCGAGTTCGCGCAGATCGTAGCTGTGCGGCATGTCGTCCTTGTACAGCTTGGTGAAGGACGACCAGCAGGTGTCGACCGGATTGCGCATGGTGTGCAGGATCTTCGCGTTCGGGTAGAGCATGTGGATGAACCCGGCGAAGTAATAATTGGTCAGCAGCTTGTCGGTGACCCGCTTCGCTTTGCCCTCGGACACGCGCGTGATGAAGCCGAGATAGGCGTCGGCCACGTTCTGGAACTGGGAAGGCTTCATCTGCGCCGCCATTTGCGGATATTTCGGCAGAAGCGGGTATTTCTGCCGCAGCTGGCCCAGGCACATGCTGAGCGCCTTGATTTCGCCCGCGCCAAACACATCCGGGTGAGCCGAAATGATCTGTTCGGTAAGCGTGCTGCCCGAGCGCGGCATGCCGAGAATGAAAATGGGCAGCGTGGTCTGGTTGCCCTCCCAAGGACGGCTCGTGATGAAATCCTTGTTGAAGATGGCCTTGATGTCGTCGAAGAACTTGAAGACTTCGGCTTCGTTGTATTGGAGCGTCTTGCGCTTGAGCCGCGCGCCGGTCGAGAAGTGATGAAACGACTTCTCGTAATCGGCGATGTCGTCGTACGCCTTGCCCAAGGCGAAGTGAAGGGCGGTGAAGTGCTCTTCTTCCGGATTCTTGGCGCGGCCCAGAATGCCGACCATGGCCTTGAACAGCGGGTTGTCCGGCGTGAATTTTTCCAGGTCCACCAGGTTGGAATAGGTGCCGACCGCGCGCGGCTGAACCTCGAGGGCCTTCACAAAGGTGGCGCGCGCGTCGTCGAGCCGGCCCACCGATTTGAGCGCGACGCCGTAGAAATTCAGCGCTTCGATATTGTTGGGCTGGATTTTGAGCGCCTTCTCGAAACTCGCCACGGCGTCGTCGTAACGGTCCAGCTCGTGGCAGGCCTGGCCGTATAGGCAGAGCGCCTCCACGTTGTCGGGCGCAATGTTGAGCGCCATCTTCGCCGCGCGGTCGGCCACCTGATAGGCACCGCGCAAGAGTTGCGCCCGCGTGACGTTGAGAAGCGTGTTGAGGTCCTGCGGGTGCGCCTTGTGCACATCAGAGAGGATGCGCAACGCCTCGTCGTAACGCTTCTGCGTGATCATCAGGCTGGCGAGATTGTTGATCGCCTCGATGTACTCGGGGCGGAGCCCGACCGCGCGGCGGTAGGCGAGCTCGGCCTCTTCCAGCTTGTGCATGTCGCGCAGCACGGTGCCCATGTTGTTGTAGGCTTCCGGATAGTTCTCGCGCACTTCGATGGCGGATTCGTATTCCTTCAGCGCTTCCTGGCCCTTGCCGACCGCGCGCAGGGCGTTGCCGAGGTTGTTGTGGGCCTCCGCGTACTTGTCTTCGAGGCTGATCGCCTTGCGATAGCTTTCGATTGCCTTGTCGAACTCGCGCTTGTCGTAATAGACGATGCCCAGATTGTTGTACGCCTGGGCGGAATTGGGATCGAGTGTCACGGCCTTCTTCAGCGCGCCGGCGGCGGCATCGAGATTGCCGCGCTGGCGTTCCATTTCGCCGAGATTGGAATGGTAATTGGCGACGTTGGCGTTAAGCTCGATGGCGCGCTTGAGAGAGACAATCGCCTCATCGATGCGGCCTTGCCTGTGACGCACGACGGCCAGGATGTTGTGCGCGTCGGGAAGGGTGGGCCGCGCCTTGATGATCTGGGCGCAGAGATTGTCGGCCTGCTCGATGCGGCCCGCGTTCAGGAGCTTGGCGGCGTTGGCGAGCGCGTCCTGGATCGGCATGCGCTGCGCATTCGGCGGCACGCCCTGGGCCCCTTTCGCCACTTTGGCCATTTTCGCGGCGCCCGGCTGGGCAGACTTGGCGACAGAGCCGCCTTGCTGGCGATTGTTCACTCGACTCTCCTTGAATGTCCTGGGGATCGAGGGTTTTGCGCACCCCGCGAGTGACCCCTCGATAGACCATTCACAAAATAATATCTACAGCCCCGGCACATGAAAATCGCGGCTTCCGCCTCTGGTAAACCGCGGGATTCGCGCCTTTGCAAAAGCAGCGAGGGGGCAGTCGCCTGCCCCCTCGCCGATCCGATTTCGCCCCTTTCGGGGACCTGCCTTTACCAGCGCAGGTTGACGCGCCCCGTTACTGCGCTGTGGTGCTCGTCGGAGCTGAAGTGGCCTTCGTAGCCGATCACCGCATCCACGCGCCCCGAGATGGCGAAGGCCGCAGCGGCGCCGACATTGAGGAAGTCGTCGGCATAGCCGTCGCCCGTGGTGTGGAAGCCGCCGCCCGCGGGCGCGCCCGCGAAGGAGGCGTGCACATCCCAGTGCTCGTCTTCGAACTCGTGCTCCCAGGCGATCCTCAGCACCGGCGAGAACACCACCGTCTCCGTCATGTGCCAATCGGTGGTGAGCCGGAGGCCCAGATGGGAGGCAAACGAGTCGGCCGAGGCATCCGAGATGTGCAGATTGCCGCCGGCAAAGCCCTTCTCGTCGAAGGAATCCGAGCCGTTGCGCATCCAGTGCAGCGCCACGAAGGGCGTCAGATCGATGGCCGAGCCGGTATCCATGTTCCAGCCCGCTTCGGCGCGGAAGGCATAGGTGTGCGCGTCGTAGCTGCCATGCGCGCGGCCAAAGATGTCCGACGAGGGCTCGGTGAAGCCAAAGGTATGCAGCGGCTGCACCGAAGGATCGATGAAGATGTTCCGCCTGACATCGTTGGTGTACATGCTGTAGCTGGCGATGCCCTCGACGTACCAGGGATGACGTGCGTCGTCGTAACGCCCGTAGACGCCCAGATGCCAGCCGTCGTAGTCGCCCGAGTTGTGGTAGTCCTTCTCGAAATTGACCTTCCCCGAGCTCTGGCCGCCGACGACGCCGAAGAGGGTGTCGTTGTCCATCTCGAAGTCGACGCCGATGAGAATGCCGTGCTCCGAGGTGTTGTAGGCGGGATTGCTCGACTGGGCGTCGAGATCGCCCCAGTTGCCCCAGGCCGAGAGCCAGATGTTGCCCTTGCCGATGCCCGTGCCCCCCTTGGCCGGCTCGATGCCCTTGATCAGCTGGGCCACATGGTCCGAGCCGCCCGCCGAGACCACCTGCAGATGGGTGCCCACGGTGTTGTTCAGCATACGGACCGATGTGAGCGAGGCCTTGGCGAGCAAGCCGTACTCCACCCCCGAGAGCTGGCGCATGGCGTCGGCGAACTCGGCCGCGCTGCCGATCTGGAAGAGCTTGGCAACGAGGTCGGCGTAGGCGCCCGTCAGCGCCGTCGAGTAGGTGTCCTCGATGCTTCCCGCCACCGCCGCCAGGTTCTTGGTCAGCCCAGGAACCGAATCGAAGGCCAGGCGGTCGACATTGAGGATCTTCCGGTCGACGAACACGCCCGGGCTATTGGTGACGGTGAAGTTGAGCAGAACGCTGGGATCTGAGATCGACGTCCAGGTGCCCACGAGGCTGCCGGCCGGCGCCGAGACGATGGCGTAGCTCGTGTCGGTGTAGAGACCGGCGAAGGGGATGATCTCAAGCGAGCCCCCTATCGTGGCCGAAACCGATGCCACGATCTTGCCCACCGTGTTGTCGCCGCCCTGTGGTGTGTTGGGCGTGGTGCCGCGGATCTGCATCACCAGAGCCCCCGACTGGGCATAGTTCGACACATAGGCTGCCGCCGCCCCCTGCTTGGGATCGTTGCCGAGCACGAGCGTGCCGGCTGCGGTGATGGAAAGCGCACCCACCGCCCAGGCCGAGACGAAGGGATCGATGCCCCCCGCCGAGGTTATGAGTGAGGGCAGGAACGGGGCGGTGAGCGGATAGGGCATGAACACCGTGCTGCCCGCAACGAAGGCCGAGGTGAAGGGCTGATTGACCACGCCGTTGAAGTAGGTGTTGCCGTTCACCACCGTGATCGAATCGTCGGTGGAGATGTAGATGTTGCCGTAGATGTCGCCGCCCGCAGAGGTGCCGTTGCCGGCGCCTGAGAGGATCACGCTCATCGCATTGGGCGCCCCTGCCACCGCGATCGCCGTGCCGCGGAAGAAGGTGTCGCCGTCGTCAAGCGAGATGCCGGCGAAGATGCTGCCGCCCGCATTGATGACGGTGCCCACCGCCGTCTGACAGGTGAAGAAACCCGCCGTTGTGGGCGGACAGGCCGGGCCGGCCACCAGAATGCCGACCGCGGTGAGGAAGCCGCCGCCCGTGCCAGTGATGGCGCGCACGTCGAGATCGCCCGCGTTCGACACCACGCCCGCGAAGGTGCTCGCCCACACGCCCATGCCGAGCGCCCAGGCCGAGCCGGAGGCCGCGCCGCCGGCATCGGCGACCACGGTCATGGCGCCGTTGTTGGCCACCGTGCCGAAGACGAAGTTGCCCGACGCCCACACGCCGTTAGCCGAGGCAAATCCGAAGCCGTTGCCGGCCGCATTGGCCTCGACATGGAAGGTGCCGTTGTTGACGATGTTCAAGCCCAAGAACAACGGCGTAATGGAGGCCCACGCCGCCACACCGGTCGCGAACGCCACTGCAGTCGCGGCCAGTCCGTTGGCCGTCGCCGTCGCCTGGACATTGAGCGAACCGTTATTGATCGCGGTTGACCATGCCACGCCCGAAGTGGCGCCCCAGAAGCTCTGGGTGACGCCGACCGCCCTGGCGGATGCAAACGCCGAGGAGAACACCCCGGCGGGCGTTGTGACGGCGTTGGCATTGGCATGCGCGCGCACGTCGAGCGAGCTGTTGTTGGTGAAGGAATTCGTCTCGGAGGCAAAGGTCGTGCCCCAAGCGAATTGGAAGACGCCCGTGGCAGAGGCGAAGGCAACGGCGAAGAAGGCGTCCTGGCTGGCGCTGGCCGAGGCATTGGCCAGCACCGTGATCTGCCCGTTGTTGACGACCGAGTTGTTGACGAAGGCGAAGCCTGCGCCCCCGCCCCCCACGAGCTGCGCGATGCCCACCGCGCTCGCCCCCACAAAGGCCCATTGGCCGCCCGTGCCTACGGCCGAAGCCGAGACATGCAGCAGGCCGGAATTGGTTACGCCGTTGCTTGCGAACGTGCCAAATCCCGAGATGGCCTGCACGATGCCCAAGGCCCCCGCGAACTGGGTGGCGGGGAAGCCGGCGATATTGCCGGCCGAGGCAAAGGCATGCGCGGAGACGTTGATGGTGGCGCCCACCGCATTGAAGACGTCATTGGAAAGCAAGGTGGCGCCGCCGCCGCCGGTTGCGGCGGATTGCAAGACGCCCAACGCGAGGGCGACCGGAACGTCGAAGCCGCCATGGGCCGACGCCGTCGCCTGCACATTGACGAGCCCGCTATTGGTGACGTTGTTGAAACCAAGAGCTACGACCCCCGGCGTCACCGAGACAAACTGCGATATGCCCCTCGCCAAGGCCGTGGCAATAGCAATCACGCCATGCGCGTCGGCGTGCGCCAGCGCGCTGATGGTTGCGCCCGCGGCGTTGGTCACCCAGGCGCTGGCAAAGCTCGCATTGGTGACGCTCTGCACGATGGCCGCGGCGGAGGCAAAGGCAACGGCCGTGAAGGCGGCCTTCGCCGTGGCATTCGCCGAAGCGACGATGACGCCATTGTTGAAGACCTGCGCCAGGCCGACGGCGCCGCCCGCGTTCACGAACTGGTTTATCTCCGTGCAGGGGGCGGCGAAAGCGAAGGCCGCGCCACCCGGCGCCAGCGCCAGGGCGTTACAGGCGGGAAGTATCGTTCCCGAATTGACCACCCGGGCGATCGCCAGGCTGCTGGCAGTCACGTTCTGCGAAATGCCCAAAGCGGCGGCGGAGGCAAGCGCGGTGCCGAAGAAGGCAATCGCGGTGGCGGTCGCATGGACGCTTATCAGAGCCCCGCTGGCGTTGCTGACCGAGGCCAAGGCGAACGTTGGAGCAACGGCGGTCTGCACGATGCCCCAGGCGCTCGCAAATGCGGACGCCAAACTGGCCGACGCGAAGGCGAACGCCCCGACATCGATCACGCCTGCATTGGCGACGATCGCCCGGGCCGAGGTAGAGCCAACGGCCCATTGCGAGATGCCCGTGACCCAGGCCGAGGCGAACGCACTCGACCCTGCAACAGCGGAAGCGGTCGCGTGCACGCTGAGCAAGCCGCTGGTTGTATTTGCGACAAAGGCGGAGGCGAGAGGCGCGCTCCACGCGGACTGGGTGATCCCCGATGCGTTGGCCCAGGCGGTGGCGAAGGAGCCGGCCACCGCCAAAGCAAATGCGGAAACGACGATATTGCCCGAATTGAAGACGCTGGCGCGCGCAGTCGAACCTGCAGCCCACACACTCTGGCTGATGCCTGTGGCGCTGGCCGAGGCGCTGGCCCATGTGCCGCCAAAGGCCAAGGCGGTCGCAATCACGCTGATGTCGCCGCTATTCAAAACGACGGCGGACGCATTGGCGCCGGCGGCCCACGCCCCTTGCCAGATGCCAAAGGCGCTGGCCGAAGCAATGGCCGATGTTCCCGCTATGGCAGAGGCAAAAGCCCCGACGAAGATGTTGCCGGCATTCTGAACGCTGGCGAGCACGCTCGAGCCCGCGGCCCATGCGCCCTGGCTGATGCCCGTGGCGCTGGCCGAGGCAAAGGCAAAGAAGCTCGCCACTGCGCCCGCCGTTGCCTTGACGCTCAGCAAGTCGAGCGTGCCGTTGTTCGCAAAGATGGCGGACGCATTGGCGCCGGCGCTCCACGCCCCTTGCCACACGCCTTGGGCCGTGGCCGATGCGCTGGCCGTTGTCACGGCCGACGCAAAGGCAAAAGCGCTGACGATGAGTTTGCCGGAATTCTGGACGCTGGCGAGCGCGGTCGAGGCCGCGGACCATGCGTTCTGGCTGATGCCAAAGGCGCTGGCCGAGGCGGAGGCCGTTGTGGCCCCGAAGGCCAAGGCGGTCGCATGCACGCTCAGCAAGGCAAGCG